>NZ_JBFASO010000010.1:0-331181 GCF_040677775.1 Micromonospora sp. NPDC053740 | reverse complement strand
CTCAACGACCGCCCCCGCATGACCCTGGGCTGGGCAACCCCAGGTGAGAAGATGACCCAACTTCTCGGTGTTGCAACCACCGGTTGAGCCCGCCCACGGAACGGAAACTGTCCAAGATCTCGTGGGTTGTGGCCGCAGCGCGGTGCGAGGGCGAGTGTTCGTGGTCGTGAGGCGAGCGGGAGTGCAGCGATGGGACCCGGAGGCGGAACGGTCCGGCGGAGCGGCGGTGTGTTGAGGCCGCCGACCGCCGCTGGTGGTGCGGCGGGGCGTTGATGCCACCGCCCGCTGACGCCAGCCGGCGGTGCGCCGACCGATGCCAGCCACCCACTCACCGACCGATGCCAGCCACCCACTCACCGACCGACGCCAGCCACCTACCAACCGGGCGAGGCCAGCCAGCGGTGCTGCGGGAGTGGAGCGGCTGCGGCCAATCGGCGCGGCACCACGGCACCACGGCACCACGGCACCACGGCACCACGGCACCACGGCACCACGGCGGTGCGGCGGTGCGGTGTTGCGGCCGGGCGGCGGGGGCGGCCGGGCGGCGGTGTGGCACGACGGCGGGGCGGCGCTGTGGCGGGGCAGCCGGACGGTGGGGCGGTGATCGGGTGGGTGGGCAAGGCGGGGTGCGGGAACAATGGCGGGGGCGGGCTGGTTGTGGAGGGTGTCGGTGTGACTCAGTGTCCCCGGGCCTCACCTAATATCGCCTTCGCGGAATACCGTTCGGCTGGAGCCGCGTCGTGCCACTCGCCGAGAGGCGACCTGCACACCGACACCAGCGCCGCCCCCGGCCCACCAGCCGGGGGCGGCGCTGTCTTGCATCCTGGGTTCGCGAACCTGTCTCAGTTGACCTATCTTCAGAGGGTCGCTCGCGTGGGAGGGGGTGTCGGGGTTGGGTCTGCGTACCTTTATCGAGGGTTGGCCGGTCTATCGCCAGCTCACCGGCACGGACCCGCTGGGCCGGGGTGCCGCGGCGAAGTCCGACGGGTCCCGCGCGCTCACCGCCCGCACCGATACCGCCGATTCGATGGCGCGCTCCGTCTGCCCGTACTGCGCTGTGGGTTGTGGTCAGCGGGTGTTCGTGAAGGACGGGCAGGCCAGTCAGATCGAGGGTGATCCGGACAGCCCGATCTCGCGGGGTCGGCTCTGCCCGAAGGGTTCGGCGAGCAAGAGCCTGGTCACCAGTCCGCTGCGGCAGACCACTGTCCGCTACCGCCGTCCTTACTCGACGCAGTGGGAGGATCTGGAGCTCGACACCGCGCTCGACATGATCGCCGACCGGATCCTCGCGGCCCGCGAGCAGACCTGGGAGGACGTCGACACGCAGGGTCGACCGCTCAACCGGACGCTGGGTATCTCCAGTCTGGGTGGGGCGACGCTGGACAACGAGGAGAACTACCTCATCAAGAAGTTGTTCACCGCGATGGGGGCGCTCCAGATCGAGAACCAGGCCCGTATTTGACACTCCGCCACCGTCCCCGGTCTGGGGGCCAGCTTCGGTCGTGGCGGTGCGACGGATTTCCAGCAGGACATCGCCAACGCTGACGTGATCGTCATCCAGGGTTCGAACATGGCTGAGGCACACCCGGTGGGTTTCCAGTGGGTGATGGAGGCCAAGCGCAAGGGCGCGAAGGTCTTCCACGTCGACCCGCGGTTCACCAGGACGAGCGCTGTCGCGGATGAGTACCTGCCGATCCGGGCGGGCACTGACATCGCGTTGCTTGGTGGGGTGGTGCGCTACATCCTGGACAACGAGTTGGATTTCCGGGAGTACGTGCTGGCGTACACCAACGCGGCGACGATCGTGAGCGAGGAGTTCAGCGACACCGAGGACGGCGACGGCTTCTTCTCCGGCTTCGATCCGGAGACCGGCACCTACGTGCAGGACAGTTGGCAGTACGAGGGGCACGAGGGTTCGTCGGGCAGTGGGCACACCGCCCAGGAGCGGGACAGCGCCGCGGGTTTGGCGCACGAGTCGCACGGCGCGCCGGTGGGTGGGCAGACCCGGCGCGATGAGACGTTGCAGCACCCGCGCTGCGTCTATCAGATCCTCAAGCGACACTTCGCCCGTTACACCCCGGAGATGGTGGAGCGGGTCTGCGGCATTTCGCAGGCGCAGTTCCTGGAGTTGGCGCGAGCGTGGACGGCGAACTCCGGCCGGGACCGCACCGGAATGCTGATCTACTCCGTGGGTTGGACGCAGCACAGTGTGGGTGTGCAGTACATCCGCACCGGCGCGATCATCCAGCTGTTGCTGGGCAACATGGGCCGGCCGGGTGGCGGGGTGATGGCGCTTCGTGGCCACGCCAGCATCCAGGGCTCGACCGACATTCCGACGTTGTTCAACCTGTTGCCTGGTTATCTGCCGATGCCGCACCACGCCGAGCACCCGAGCTTCGACGAGTGGGTGGACAGCATTCGCCACCCGGGGCAGAAGGGGTTCTGGGGTAACGCGCGGTCGTTCGCCGCCAGCCTGCTCAAGGCGTACTGGGGTGACGCGGCGACGCCGGAGAACGACTTCTGCTACGGCTACCTGCCCAGGCTGACCGGTGATCACGGCACGTACCAGCAGGTGCTCAACATGATCGACGGGAAGATCAAGGGCTACTTCCTACTCGGGCAGAACCCGGCTGTCGGTTCGGCGCACGGTCGCGCGCAGCGTCTCGGCATGGCTAACCTCGACTGGCTGGTGGTCCGGGACCTGTTCATGATCGAGAGCGCGACGTTCTGGCAGAACGGCCCCGAGGTCGCCACCGGGGAGATCGTGCCGCAGGAGTGCCGCACCGAGGTGTTCTTCCTGCCCGCCGCGTCGCATGTGGAGAAGGAGGGCACGTTCACCCAGACGCAGCGGTTGTTGCAGTGGCGGGAGAAGGCGGTCGAGCCGCCGGGCGACGCCCGCTCCGAGCTGTGGTTCTTCTATCACCTGGGCCGCAAACTGCGGGAGAAGCTGGCCGACTCGCCGCTGCCGCGCGACCGGGCGCTGCTCGACCTCACCTGGGACTACCCCACGCACGGCCCGCACGCGGAGCCGAGTGCCGAGGCGGTGCTGCGCGAGATCAACGGGTACGACGTGGCGACCGGCCGCCCGCTGTCCGGTTTCGCCGAGGCCCGCGCGGACGGCTCCACCGCGATCGGTTGTTGGATCTACAGCGGGGTGTACGCGGACGGGGTCAACCAGGCGGCCCGGCGCAAGTCCCGGCACGAACAGGACTGGGTTGCCGCCGAGTGGGGTTGGGCGTGGCCGGCGAACCGGCGCATCCTCTACAACCGTGCCTCCGCCGACCCGGACGGCAACCCGTGGTCTGAGCGCAAGCGTTACGTGTGGTGGGACGCGGAGAGGTCCGAGTGGACAGGCTACGACGTGCCGGACTTCGAGAAGACCAAACCACCGTCGTACCGGCCGCCAGCCGGCGCGTCCGGGCCGGAGGGCATCGCGGGCGACGACCCGTTCGTCATGCAGGGCGACGGCAAGGGCTGGCTGTACGCGCCCAGCGGTGTGCTCGACGGGCCGCTGCCGACGCACTACGAGCCGGTGGAGTCGCCGGTGCGTAACCCGCTCTACGGTCAGCAGGCCAACCCGACCCGCAAGATGTACGCGCACCCGGTGAACTCGGTGAACCCGAGCCCGCCGCAGGAGCACGCCCAGGTGTTCCCGTACGTGTTCACCGTCAGCCGGCTCACCGAGCACCACACCGCCGGTGCGATGAGCCGGACGGTGTCACCCCTCGCGGAGCTGCAACCGGAGATGTTCGTCGAGGTGTCCCCGGCCCTGGCCGGCGAGGTCGGGCTGACGCATCTGGGTTGGGCGCACCTGGTCAGCGGCCGCGCGGTGATCGAGGCGAAGGTGCTGGTGACCGACCGGCTCACCCCGTTGCGGGTGGACGGTCGGATCATCCACCAGGTGTGGTTGCCGTACCACTTCGGTTTCGAGGGTCTGGTCACCGGTGACTCGGCGAACGACCTGTTCGGCATCAGCCTGGACCCGAACGTGCTGATCCAGGAGAGCAAGGTCGGCACCTGCGACGTGCGGCCGGGCCGCCGTCCCACCGGCCCGGCGTTGCTCGGGCTGGTGGCCGACTACCAGCGGCGCGCCGGGATCATCCCGGGCCAGCACGCTCCGGCCGTGACCACCGACGATGAGGGGACGGTGCACGGTGCTTCCTGACCCGAACAGCCTGTACGGCCCGTTGGATCCGGCACCCGAGGCGGGCTATGAGAATGCGCCGCCGCGGATGGGTTTCTTCACCGACACCAGCGTCTGCATCGGTTGCAAGGCCTGTGAGGTCGCCTGCAAGGAGTGGAACGGCGTTCCGGAGAGTGGCCTGGACCTGCTCGGCATGTCGTACGACAACACCGGAGCCCTGACAGCGAACTCGTGGCGACACGTCGCGTTCATCGAGCAGCCCCGCCCGGCCGGTCATGGCGCCGCGCCGGTGGACGTCCTCGGTGCGCCGGTCGACGCCGACGCGGCCCGGCCGGTCGACGCGGGCCCCCAGTTCCTGGGGATGCCGGGGGCCCAGCCACCGGGCCGGGGCACTGGCGTCGAGGAGCGCACCGATTTCCGGTGGTTGATGATGTCGGACGTCTGCAAGCACTGCACCCATGCGGCCTGCCTGGACGTGTGTCCGACGGGTTCGTTGTTCCGCACGGAGTTCGGCACGGTGGTGGTGCAGGAGGACATCTGCAACGGGTGTGGGTACTGCATCTCGGCGTGCCCGTACGGGGTGATCGACCAGCGTAAGGACGACGGTCGGGCTTGGAAGTGCACGCTGTGCTACGACCGGTTGGGCGCGGGGATGACTCCGGCGTGTGCGCAGGCGTGCCCGACCGAGTCGATCCAGTACGGGCCCCTGGACGAGCTGCGCGAACGCGCCGCCGCCCGGGTGGAGACGCTGCACGAGCGGGGGGTCCCCGAGGCCCGCCTGTACGGGCACGACCCGAACGACGGCGTGGGTGGTGACGGGGCGTTCTTCCTGCTCCTGGACGAACCCGAGGTGTACGGGCTGCCTCCCGACCCGGTCGTGACCACCCGTGACCTGCCGAAGATGTGGAAGCGCGCCGGCCTCGCGGCTCTCGCCATGGCGGCGGCGACAGTCGCCGCGTTCGTCGGAGGTTCCTCATGACCCCACCGGGCCCCGTGGGCGACCGGTTCCGTCGCTTCCGGGAGCGGCTCGCCGCCGAGGGCGCCGACCGCCCCGACCGACCGCCGCTGAGCGCCGACCAACCGCCCCTGAGCGACGACCGCAGCAACGCCGCGAGCGGCGCAGCGGCCACGAGGGGCCCGCAGGTCGCGAGCGGTGCGGCGGCCACGAGCGGTGGCGACCACCCGAACGGCAGCGGCACCGCCGCCAGTAGCCGCCGGGGCGACCTGACGGCGCGGCGGAGCACCGAAGCCGGGGGCCGGCGGGGCAGGCGGCGCGGCGGCGGCGAGGAACTCCGGGTGCCGGAGGCCGAGTTCACCTCCTACTACGGGCGGCCCGTTCTGAAGGGGCCGGTCTGGAAGTGGGACATCGCCGCGTACCTGTTCACCGGCGGGCTGGCCGCCGGCTCGTCGCTGCTGGCCGCGGGCGGGCAGCTCACCGGGCGGCCCGCGTTGCGGCGCGCCGGTCGGGTCACCGCGTTGGCCGCCGTCAGCGCCAGCGCCGTCTTCCTGGTGAAGGATCTGGGCCGGCCGGCGCGGTTCCACCACATGCTGCGGGTGGCCAAGCCGACGTCGCCGATGTCGATGGGGACCTGGATCCTCACCGCGTACGGGCCGGCGGCGGGCGTCGCCGCGATCGCCGAGGCGGCCGGTGTGCTGCCCCGGCACGGTCTGCTCGGGCTGGCCGGCCGGGCGTTGCCGCCGATCGGGCACGCCGCTGGGCTGCTCGCCGCCGGCACCGCGCCGGCGCTGGCCACGTACACCGGGGTGTTGCTGGCCGACACTGCGGTGCCGTCGTGGCATGAGGCGTACCCCGAGCTGCCGGTGATCTTCGCGGGCAGCGCGTTGGCCAGCGGCGCCGGCGTGGGTCTGCTCGCCGCGCCGCCTGCCCAGGCCGGGCCGGCCCGCCGGATGGCGGTGGCCGGCGCGGCCCTGGAGCTGTACGGCGCGCATCGGGTGGAGACCCGACTCGGTCTGCTCAGCGAGCCCTACCGGTTGGGTCGGCCGGGTCGGTTGCTGCGCGCCGGGCGGTTGCTGACCGCCGGCGGAGTGGCGGGTGCTCTGCTGGGCCGGCGCAGCCGGGTGGTCGGGGCGCTCTCGGGGACCGCGCTGCTGGCCGCGTCGGTGCTGACCCGGTTCGGCATCTTCTACGGCGGCGTCGCCTCGGCCCGCGATCCGCGGTACACGGTGGTGCCGCAGCGCGAACGGGTCGAGGCGCGGCGAACCGCCATGGATCTTCCAGCTGATCGGGCGGTGCCGCCCGCGGTGTGATCGAATGTCCGGTGGAGGCGTTCAGGCGGCTGGTGCCCCTCCCGGTCTTCAAAACCGGAGTGGTCCGGGACCCGGGCCAGGCGGGTTCGATTCCCGTCCGTCTCCGCCACACCGCTTGCAGGAGATGACGTGATGGGCGACGGCCCGGTGGACCCGCGACGTCGGGTGCCCCGTACGGACACGCTGCTCGCCGACCCGGTGCTGGCCGCCGCCACGGTGACTCTCGGCCGGGAGCAGGTCAAGGCGATCGTCTCCCACGCGCAGGGCCGCGCCCGTCGGGGCGAGCTCAACCCCGACGAGGTACGCGACGCGGCGGTCGCGGCGTTGCCCACGCCCGGCCCCCGTGTGGTGCTCAACGCCACCGGTGTCGTGCTGCACACCAACCTGGGTCGGGCGCCGTTGTCGTCCGCCGCTGTCGCCGCTGTGGTGGCCGCCGCCGGGCACACCGACGTCGAGTTGGACCTGGTCACCGGCCGGCGGGCCCGTCGTGGGCGGGGCGCGCTCGACGCGCTGGCCGCCGCGGTGCCCGACGCGGGCGCCGTGCACGTCGTCAACAACGGCGCCGCCGCGCTGGTGCTGGCCGCCACCGCGTTGGCCGCCGGCCGGGAGATCGTGGTCAGTCGGGGTGAGCTGGTCGAGATCGGCGACGGGTTCCGCCTGCCCGACCTGCTGGAGAGCACCGGCGCGCGGCTGCGCGAGGTGGGCACCACCAACCGCACCACAGTCGCGGACTACGCCGCCGTGCTCGGCCCGCAGACCGGCTTCGTGCTCAAGGTGCACCCGTCGAACTTCCGGGTCACCGGCTTCACGTCGGCCGTCGGGGTACGGCAACTGGCCACGCTCGGGGTGCCGGTGGTCGCGGACATCGGCTCCGGGTTGCTCGGCGCGGACCCGCTGCTGTCCGACGAACCGGACGCTGCCAGCACCCTGCGCGCGGGCGCGGCGCTGGTCACCGCCAGCGGCGACAAGCTGCTCGGTGGGCCGCAGGCGGGGCTGCTGCTGGGTGACGTCGAGGTGATCGAACGGTTGCGTCGCCACCCACTGGCGCGGGCGCTGCGGGTGGACAAGCTCACCCTGGCGGCGCTGGCCGCCACAGTGCACCAACCGGACACCCCGACCCGGGCGGCGCTGCACGCCGACCCGGGTGCCCTGCGTGAACGGGTGGAGCGGCTGCGGGACCGGCTCGGCGCGGACGGCCGCAAGGCGGAGGTGGTGCCGGCCGTCGCTGTGGTCGGTGGGGGCGGCGCCCCCGGGGTGGAGTTGGACTCGTGGGCGTTGAGCCTGCCCGAGCGGTACGCGTCGCCGTTGCGCACGGGAGACCCGCCGGTCTTGGGCCGGGTGGTGCGCGGCCGGCTCCTGCTCGACCTGCGCTGTGTGCCCACCGACGCGGATGAGGCGATCCGCGAGGCCGTGCTGCGCGTACCCGGGGAGGACTGAGCGTGTTCGTCGTCGCGACGGCCGGGCACGTCGACCACGGCAAGTCGACACTGGTGCGGGCGTTGACCGGGATGGAACCCGACCGGTGGGCCGAGGAACGCCGCCGAGGGATGACCATCGACCTGGGTTTCGCCTGGACGACGCTGCCGTCCGGCGGCACCGTCGCCTTCGTCGACGTACCCGGGCACGAGCGGTTCGTGCCAAACATGCTCGCCGGGGTCGGCCCGGTCCCGGCGGCGCTGATCGTGGTGGCCGCCGACGAGGGCTGGATGCCGCAGTCCGCCGAGCACCTGGCCGCGCTCGACGCGCTCGGCGTCGCGTACGGCCTGCTGGCGGTGACCCGCGCGGACCTGGCCGATCCGGGGCCGGCGACGGCCCGTGCCCGCGCCGAGATCGCCGAGACCAGCCTCGGCGCGGTGCCGGCGGTGGCGGTCAGTGGTCTGACCGGCGCCGGCCTGCCGCAGCTGCGGGCGGCCCTGGACCGGCTCGCCGCCCAACTGCCCGCGCCGGTGCTGGACGACCCGGTCCGGCTGTGGGTGGACCGCAGCTTCACGGTGCGGGGCAGCGGCACCGTCGTCACCGGCACCCTCGGCGCCGGCCGGCTGCGGGTGGGCGACGAACTGGAGCTGGCCGGCGCCGACGAACCGGTCCGCGTCCGTGGCCTGCACTCCCTCGGCGAGGCCCGACCGCAGGCGGCGGCGGTCGCCCGGGTGGCGGTCAACCTGCGCGGTACGCCCCGCGACCGGCTCGGCCGGGGCGACGCGTTGCTCACCCCGGGCCGATTTCACCACACCGACCTGGTCGACGTCCGGCTCGCCGGCGACGCGGCGGCCGACCTGCCGGCCACCCTCACCCTGCACGTCGGGTCGGCGGCGGTGCCGGTACGGGTGCGTCCGCTCGGCCCGGACACGGTCCGGCTGCGGCTGGCCCGCCCGTTGCCGTTGCTGGTGGGTGACAGGGCGCTGCTACGGGACCCGGGCCGCCACCACGTCAACGGCGGCGTGCGGGTGCTGGACGTGGCACCCCCACCGCTGGCCCGACGAGGTGCGGCCGCCGCCCGCGCCCAGGTCCTCGCCGAGTTGGACGGTCGACCCGACCTGGCGGGGGAGCTGCGTCGTCGCCGGCTGATCCGGGCCGGCACGTTGATCCGGATGGGGGTCGCGGTGCCCGCCGAGCCGGGGCGGGACCGGCCGGCGTTCGCCGAGCCGGTGGCCGGCGACTGGCTGGCCGACCCCGCGCACTGGCGGTGGCTCGGCGAGCGGCTGACCGAGGAGGTCGCCCGGCACGCGCGGGAACACCCGTTGGAACCCGGGATGCCGGTGGACGCGCTGCGGCAGCGTCTTGCCCTGCCCGACCGGGTGCTGGTCGAGGCGCTGGTCCGGCCGCCGCTGCGGATCCACTCCGGCCGGGTCGGCGCGGCGAGCGCCGACGCGCTGCCCGCACCGGTGGCCCTGGCCGTGCAACGGGTCCGCGCCGAGTACGGCGACCGGCCGTTTCGCGCCCCCGAGGCGGACCGCCTCGTCGACCTCGGCCTGGGCCCCCGGGAGATCGGCGCCGCGGTGCGGGCCGGCGCCCTGCTGCGGTTGGCCGACAACGTGGTGCTGCTGCCCGACGCGCTCGACGGCGCGGTGCGGGTGTTGGCCGGGTTGCCGCAGCCGTTCACCCTTTCCGCGGCCCGGCAGGCGTTGGACACCACCCGCCGGGTGGCGGTGCCCCTGCTGGAGCTGCTGGACCGGCGGGGCGCTACCCGCCGGCTGCCCGACGACGCACGCATCGTCGTCAGCTGAGCGCCGCGACCTGACCGGCCGCTTTCAGTCCAGGTCGGACATGTCCAGCACGAAGCGGTAGCGGACGTCGTTTCGCCGGAGGCGGTCGAATGCCGTGCCCACCTGCGCCGACGCGAGTACCTCGATGTCGGCGGCGACGCCGTGGTCGGCGCAGAACTGGAGCATCTCAGCTGTCGAGCGGCGGCCACCGCTCCCGGCGGAGCTGAGTTTCTTGCGGCCGACGAGCAGGTCGGTGGTCTCGACGGTCACCGGACCCAGGTATCCGAGCAGGCTGAGGGTGCCGTCCATCGCCACCAGCTTCAGATACGGGGCGAGGTCGTGCGGTGCGGAGATGGTGTCGATGACGAGGTCGAAGGTGTCGCGGGCCGCAGCCATCTGCTGGGGATCGGTGGAGTCGACGAAGTCGTGTGCGCCGAGCCGGCGGGCGTCGTCCCGTTTGTCCTGGGTACGGCTGATCACGGTCGTGGTGGCGCCGAGTGCCACGGCCATCTTGACCGCGAGGTGGCCCAGGCCGCCGAGCCCGGCCACGGCGACGCGGCTGCCGGGGCCGACGCGATGGGAACGCAGGGGCTCCCAGACGGTGACGCCGGCGCACAGCAGCGGGGCGGCTGCGGCCGGGTCGAGGCCGGCGGGGAGCGGGTGGGCGAACGTGTTCCGCACGACGTATTCGCGGGAGAAGCCACCCACTGTCGTCGAGCCGTCCTGCCGATCCGTGCCGCCGTAGGTCAGAGTGGGGAAGGAGTGGCAGAAGTTCTCCTGTCCGGCCGCGCACATGGCGCAGTCACCGCAGGAGTCGACGATGTTGCCCACCGCGACGCTGTCGCCGATCGAGAAGCTGGTCACCTCGGGGCCGGTGCCGGTCACCACGCCGGTGAATTCGTGCCCCGGCACCAGGGGCGCGTCGGTGTGCTGGTCGTAGTCCTGCAGGGCGTGCAGGTCGCTGTGGCAGACCCCGCAGTAGTCGACCCGTACCGCGATGTCGTCGGGGCGTAGGTCACGGCGTTCGATCGGAGTACGGCGTAGCGCCGTCGGGCCGGTCGCTCGCCAGCCAATGGTCCTTCGCATGATCGACTCCTCCAAACAGACTGTTCGGTCTGTCGCAGCTTAGGTCGGGCGGCGGGCCGAAGCAAACCAACCGTTCTGTTTTGTTATGGTGGGAGCATGCCGGAGCAGCCCCTGACCTCGCGAGGCGCCGCGACCTACCAGCGCATCCTGGAGGCCGCCACCGAGGAGTTCGCCCAACACGGCATCGCCGGGGCACGCGTCGAGCGCATCGTGACGGCCGCCCGCACCAACAAGGCCCAGCTCTACGCCTACTTCGGGGACAAGGAACGACTCTTCGACGCGATCTTCCTCAGCTCGCTGGAGCGCATCACCAACGTCGTGCCCATCGACGCCGACGATCTCGCGGACTGGGCCGTTCGCCTCTACGACGAGTACCTGCGCCGTCCCGACCTCATCCGCCTCGCGACCTGGACGCGGCTGGAACGCCGGCCTGCCGGACACCTCGTCGAGACCCACCAGCACTACGACGATCGCAAGCTCACGGCGATCGCCGAGGCCCAGGCCGCCGGGCGGATCCGCGGCGGTGACCCGTTCGACATCATGGCCCTGGTCATCGCGATGTCCATGGCCTGGTCACCCGTGAGCAACGTCTATGCGGCCAGCAGCCAGGAACCCGACGACGTGCATTCCCGACGCCGTGTTCTGCTTCGCGAGTGCGTCCAACGCGCCACAGTGCCGACGGACCCGGATCAACCCGACCGTTGACCGCCGCGACCGATCCGGTGCTGGCACGTTTGCGCCGAGATGCGACGGTGGGCTGATGGTCGAGGTGTCCCCGTCCCGGTCGCGACCGTTCGGTGGTCGGTGGCGCGTCGTCGTCTCGGTGGCGCTGCGGTGGGGGCTGCCGGTGCTGTGGGTGCTGTGGGCCGCTCTGGCGTGGTGGGTCGAGCCCCGCGAGTCGACCGAAGCCCAGCTCGATCGGGATCTCACGGCGGGCCGGGTGGTGACCTACCAACGGGCGAATGGCTGGGCTGACGACGACGCCTACTGGGGCAGCCGACCTGATCTGCGGCCCGCAGAGCAGGGCTGGATGATCGCGTGGACGCTGCCCAACGGTCAGACCCGGTACGCCTCCGTCCAACCGCCCAACCCGCAGTCGTACCCCGATGGGCCGGACCGGTCGGCGCAGGCCGGGCCGGATGCGCGGCTGGCCGCCGTCGTCGGCCCGTGGCACGCCGGCGGCGACGTGGCGCGCCGGATCACGACCACCGCTGGGCTGCTCGCCGGTGTGTTGCCTCTGCTCTGGCTGGGCCGGTTGATCGGCGGAGCGCCACCGTTGGCCGGAACCCGATGGTTCTGGTTCTGGATCGGGCTGCTGCCCTTCGGTACGGGAGTGCTCGCCTGGACGTACCGGGAGCTCTGGCGGCCACCGGCGGCACCGGTCCCCGACCGGGGCTCGGGCTGGCGTGGCGTCGGCTGGTTGATCCTCGCCGGGGTCGGGATTGGTCTGCTGGTGTCCGTTGCGCGAATCATGTTCGGAACGACGGTGGTGCCGGGCTGAGCCGGCGATGCCCGGCCAACCGGCCCCGAGGTCGGCGACGGTCACCTACGGTGACGCCATGGACCCTTCGGCGGTCTGGCGGGACCGGCAGCACAAGTGGCGGATCGAGGCGTACCGCGCGCCGGACCTGCGGTTCGCCATCTACGCCACAAACGGCCCCACCGAGTCGGTGCCGCTGTGGCTGTTCGGGATGTCGGCGCTGGCCCGGTGGCTGATGACCCACGCCATCTCGCTGGACGACCTGGAGGTCGACTGAGCGGGGCGCGCCCGCAAACCGGGCCCGCGCGGTGTCCCGCTGCGGTTGAGTGACCTCAGGCGGCGGACGGGGGTACGCGATGGGCGGTCAGCTCGGGCAGTTGGCGTTGGTGGCCGTGCTGGTGCTGGTCAACGCAGCGCTCTCCGGCAGTGAGATGGCGCTGGTGACCCTGCGGGAGGGGCAGTTGCGGCGGCTGGGCCGGCGCAGCAGTGCCGGCGACCGGTTGGTGCGGCTGTCCCGCGACCCGAACCGCTACCTGGCCACGATTCAGCTCGGCATCACCCTGGCGGGGTTCCTGGCCTCGGCGGCGGCCGCGGTGTCGTTGGCCTCTCCGCTGGTCGGTCCGTTGGGTTTCCTCGGCGGCGCGGCGCGTCCCGCCGCGGTGCTGTTGGTGACAGTGCTGCTGACGTTCGTCACGCTGGTGCTCGGGGAGTTGGCCCCGAAGCGGCTGGCCATGCAGCGGGCCGAGCGTTGGGCGCTGCTGAGCGCCGGCCCGTTGGATCTGCTGGCTCGGGTGTCCCGGCCGGCGGTGTGGCTGCTCAGCCGGGCCACCGACGCGGTCGTGCGGCTCGCCGGCGGTGACCCCCGGGCCAACCGGGAGGAGATGACCGAGGAGGAGCTGCGGGAGATGCTGGCCAGCCAGCGCGGCCTGTCGGCCCAGCAGCGGGAGATCCTGACCGGCGCGTTCGACATCGCCGGCCGGACGCTGCGGGAGATCCTGGTGGCCCGGCGGGAGGTCACCACGCTGCCGGCCGATCTGGCCGCCGACGAGGGGGTCCGGCGGCTCGCCGCCGCCGGGCGGTCCCGCGCTCCCGTCACCGGCCCCGGCGGCCTGGACGAGGTGCTCGGGGTGGTGCACATCCGCGACCTGGTGCGGGCCGGCACCGCCCCGGTGGGTGAGCGGGTCCGGGCGCCGCTGCTGCTGCCGGTGACCCTGCCGGTCGCCGACGCCATGCGTCAGCTGCGGCAGGAGCATCAGCAACTGGCCCTGGTGGTCGACGAGCACGGGGGCGTCGACGGCATGGTCACCATGGAGGACCTGCTGGCCGAGGTGGTCGGCGAGTTGTACGACGAGACCGACCGGGACGTGCGCGGGGTCGTCCGGGAACCGGACGGGTCGCTGCTGGTGCCCGGCGACTTCCCGCTGCACGACCTGCCCGATCTGGGGGTGCGGCTGAGCTTTCCGTTGTCCCGGGACTACACGACGGTGGCTGGTCTGGTGCTGGCCCGACTGCGGCACCTGCCGGACTCCGCGGGTGAGACGGTGCGGCTGCCCGGGCTGACCCTGCAGGTGGTGGAGGTCGCCGACCGGGCGGTGCGCCGGGTGCGGCTCTGCGGGTTCGTCACCGAGCGCTGAGCAGTCACCCAGAAGGCTGACGAAAGGTCCAAATCGACAAGGCGGGGAACACGGTCCGCCTACGGTGCCAGACGTGAAGGACCGAGGGTTACGTACGTTCGTCACGGTGCTGGCCGGCCTCGCGGTGATCTACTTCGGCAGCGCCGGCCGCAGCCCCGAGGAGGGCAGTGGCATCTCCGGCGGGGTGGTGGTCCTGGCGTTGCTCGCCGCGCTGCTGGTGTGGCACCTGACCCGCCCGGGGGACAAGACGGTCAAGTGAGCGCCTCAGCGGGCGGCGACGCGGGCGACCTCACCGGCGGACTCCTCACCCAGCGCCACCCGTACCAGCGCTGACGCGAGCCGGCCGAAGTCCGGTTCGTCGACGAGGCCGGCGAGGCGGTCCGGGGACCCCGGCAGGCCCAGCCGCTTCGCCCCGGCCAGGGCCCGACGGTCGGCGTACGGGCGCACGTCCGACCAGACCGTCTGCGCCTCGCGCAGGTAGATGTCAGCGCCGGTGGGGCCGATGCCGGGGAACTCGGTGAGCCGCCGCCGCAGCCCGGCCGGGTCGCCCTGGGCCTCCCGGTGCAGGCGTCGCAGGTCGCCGTGCCAACGGTCCAGGCACAGCCGGGCGCCGGTGCCGAGCATGGTGGCCGTCCGCTCGTCGTACCGGCGGTAGTGGCCCCGGCCCAGCGCGTCGACACGCTCCTGCCACCTGGCCGCCTCCATGGCCTGCGGGGTGCGGTACCCGGCGGCGAACAGCTCCCGCGCGGCGTCCACCGCCACGCACGCGCGGATCCGGGTGCTCAGCAGCGTGGCCAGCACCAGCAACTGATACAGCGGCCCCGGCCGGTCGGAGAGCCGGATGCCGGCCTCCTCCGCGTATGTGCGGCCACGCCGGTCGAGCAGCACCCGCACCACACTTCGATCATTGCCCACGCCGTCGGGTTACCCACTTGATGCCCCGCTAGCCGTCGCACCGCCGACCGCTGCCGGAATGCCACCGGGGCAGGCGGGTATGCCGACCGTGGAGGCGGTCGATGCCGCCTGCCGTACCGGAGGGAGACACCCCGTGACGAACCCGCAGCAGCCAGAGTTGCGCCGCAACGCGCTGGGCGCGACCAGCCAGGACAACAAGGGCCCCGCCCCGGGCGGGCATCCGGGCAACCGTGGCACGTCGCGCGGCGACCAGGGTCGACCGGTGCCCAAGGGGCAGGTGTCGCCGTACGGCCCGGCCGGTGAGACGGTGGCCGAGGACGACAGCGACACCCGCTGACCGATGGGCTAGCGACCGCGGGCTGGCGGCCGCCGCAACCTGTTCCAGGTGGCGGCGGCCGCCAGTCCGTACGCGAGGTGCGGGATGATGTCGGAGATCCAGTCGGAGCGCCGCCACGTACGCGGGTCGCTGATCCCGAGCACCGTGATCGACCCGTCGGTCATTGTCATCACGCCCGCGCCGAGCAGACCGGTGGCCACCGGCAACGGCTGACGTCGACCACCGGCGTAGAGCGCGAACCCGACGCCCGCGGCGACGCCCAGCCCGTAACCGATCAACGGCCCGAGGCCCGAGCGGCGGTTGGCCGCCCGGGCCCCGTTCCCCAGGTCCACGTGCGCGATCCCGGCCAGCCGGTCGACGGTCTCCTCGGGGACGTCGCTCTCCGGCCGTCCCCGTAGCGCCATGTCGAGGTAGCTGACCACGTTCAGCGCTGTGCTGCCGACGGCGCCCGCGATCGCCCCGTCGGCCACGTCGACAGTCCTCACTTCGGGTCGCCCGGTTCGCGCTCGCTCTTCGGGCCGTACGTCCGCTCACCGCGCACCACGCCCCGTTGACCGCGATCCTCCTGGAGGATCCGGTTCGCGACCTGGTTGGCCTTGCCGTCGGGTACCCGACGCCCCGAGTCGTCAATCGCGTTGCGCAACCGCGCGCGCTGCTTGTCGTACGCGTTACTGCCCGGCCGTGGTCCTGGCATCTCTGCCTCCTTCGTCGGTCTGGGCACCTGGTGCTGCCCACCGTCCGCTGGGCGTACCGCGGCCGTCTACCCGTCTGGTGGCGGACCAACCCCTGGGCGCTACCGGGGCGCGCGGACCACGACCACCGGGCACTGCGCGTGGTGCAGCATCGACTGGCTCACCGACCCCAGCAGCAACCCGGTCACCTCGCCGCGCCCACGCCCACCGACGACCGCCAGTTGGGCGGAGCGGGACGCCTCGGCGAGCACGGTGCCGGGTCGGCCGTGCACCACCTGGCAGGTCAACCGCAGACCCTTGTGCTCCTCGGTGAGCCCGGTCAGCCACCCGGCGAGCATCCGCTCCTGCTCGCCGCGCAGCGTCGCCTCGTCGTAGACCAGGGGTTGCATGTCGCCCGGACCGCTGCTGCCGGGGTGTCGGTAGGCGTGCACCGCCACCAGCGGCACGCCGAGCGACACGGCGGTCTCGGCGGCGAAGTCCGCCGCCCGGCGGGAGGCGTCCGAGCCGTCCACAGCGACCAGGACCGGCTCGTCGGGTCGTTGCGTGCCGCGCGCGACCAGCACCGGGCAGTCGGCGTACGCGGCGACCTGCACCGCGACCGAGCCGACGAGCAGCGCGGAGAACCCACCCAACCCGCGATCGCCGAGCACGATGAGTGCGGCGGTGGGGGACTCGCCCACCAGCACCGCGGCGGCCTCACCGTCGATGATCTCGCCGGAGATCGACAACCCGGGCACTGTCGCCTCGGCCTCGCGCACCGCGGCCTCGACGAGTTCCTCGGCCCGGTGGCGCAGCCCACCGCCGGGCGGCGCGTCCGGGGCGGGGGAGACCGGTACGTGCAGCAGCGGCCAGATGAAGCCGTGCACGACCCGCAGCGGTCGGTGCCGGCGTGCCGCCTCGGTCGCGGCGAGACGCACGGCGCGCAGCGCCGACTCCGAGCCGTCGACGCCGACCACCACCGCCGCGTTGTTCGCCGAGTTCACCGCCCACCTCCGCTCGCGGCCAGTATCGCGGGCCGGGGCGGCCTCGCGCCGCGATACCGCTGAGCGCGTCCCGGTCGGTACGCTGGCGACGACCGGGGAGGGAGCGCCGCCGATGGGTGAACCAGACCAGCCGAGCACCGCTCGCATGATCGACTTTTGGCTCGGCGGGCAGCATCACTTCCCCGTGGACGTGGCCGCCGCGAACGCCTTCGAGCAGGCGTACGGACCGTGCGCGCCGGTGTTCCGTGAGCTGCGGGCGTTCCTGGGCCGGGCGGTGCGGGAGATGGCCGCCCAGGGCGTGGACGGGTTCCTGGTGTTCGGCGCCGGGGTGCCGACGATGGGCAACGTGCACGAGGTCGCCACCGACGCGACTGTGCTCTACACCGACGTCGACCCGGTCACCATCCGACTGGGACAGAGCATCCTCGCCGGCAGCGACCGGGCCGGCTACGGCTTCGGCGACGCGACGGACATCGGCACCGTCGACCCGGCGCAGCTGCACCGTTTCGTGCCGGGCTGGGGCCGGCGACCGGTCGGGGTGATCTTCCTCGGCCTGGCCGCGTTCCTCGACGACGCCACGCTGACCCGCACCCTCGACGAGCTGTACGCTGCCGCGGCCCCGGGTAGCCTGCTCGCGGTGGACTTCGACACCGAGGAACTGGCCGGCCACCCGCAGGCGCTGGCCATGATGGGGCCGCAGTTCCGGATGCGTCCACCGGCGGCGTTCGCGCCCCTGCTGGGTCGGTGGGCGCCGACGACGGACGGGATCGTCCCGGTCGCCGAGTGGCGGCCGGAAGGCCCGCCGGCACGGGTGCCCGACGCGTTCCACGGTGTGCTCGCGACCCGCGCGGGTGACTGACCGCGCCGATCATCCGTCCGGCGGCGTCCGTATGATGCTTGCCCTGTAGCAAGCTTCTGGGGAGGACGACGATGGTAGACGCGCCGGACGTGGTGTCGCGCGCGTTGCGCGAGGCTCCCCCCGACCAGTTGGCGGAGGCGGCGGACCGGGCGATCCGGTCCTCGATGGGCGCGCTGCGCACCGACGTGTTCGTCGCCGACTACCGGATCAGCGGCCTCTGGCCGGTGCTGGACCCGGACCTGCCGGCGGGCGGCTTCCTGGCCTGTCACACAATGGCGCAGCGCTGCTTCAGCAGCCAGCAGCCGGTACGCGACGGTGAAGGCGCCTGCCGGCTCTACCTGCCGTTGACTGTGTGGGGGGAGCGGTTGGGTGTGCTGCTGATCGAGCTTCCGACAGTTCCGAACGCGACGGTCACCGGTCGGGCCACGGACATCGCGGGCGCCCTGGCCGTGGCGATGCGCGCGGCGGACCGGGAGACGGACCGTTACCGGCGGGCCCGCCGTCGGGAGCGACTGACGATGGCCGCCGAGATGCAGTGGGACCTGCTGCCCGGTCGTGGCGTGTCCCACCACGCGTTCGAGCTGGCCGGCCAGCTCGAACCGGCGTACACCGTCGGCGGCGACCACTTTGACTGGTCGTTGGACGGCGACCGTCTCACAGTGACGGTGCTCAACGGCGAGGGCAGTGGGCTTGCGGCGTCCCTGTTGACCGCCGTCACCGTCAACGCGATGCGCAACGCGCGTCGCTCCGGTGGCGGCCTGGTGGAACAGGCCGAGCTGGCCTCGGACACGGTCTTCTACCAACACCGGGGCGCCCGGTACGTGGCCACCCTGCTGCTGGAGGTGGACACTCGCCTCGGCCGGGTGCGGGCTGTCGACGCGGGCTCCCCCCATCTGTTGCGGATGCGGGGGTCCACTGTCGAGCCGATGAAGCTGGATCAGCAACTGCCGCTGGGCATGTTCGCCGAGACCCGCTACGAGCTTCAGGAGGTGCAACTCGAACCGGGTGACCGGCTCTTCGTGGTCAGTGACGGGGTGTGGGCCGCCGAGCCGCCCGGTCAGGAGCCGTACGGGCAGCGGGTGATGGCTCGCTCCCTGCGCGCCACGCGGCTGCAGCCACCAGCCGAGGCGGTTGGTACGGTGATGCGCGAACTGCACGCCTATCACGCGGATTCCGATCTGCGCGACGACGCCGTCGTGGTCTGTCTGGACTGGCGCGGTCCGCGCGAACGGGGCACGGGGTGAGATTCGCCGCCGCGTTGCCGGGCGGGCACCAGCGCGACGACGGCAGGGGACATCAGGTGGAGCGACCTGCGGATCTCGCCGCGGCGATCGACGCGGCCGCCGGGACGCTGATCGCCGTGCTGGAGTCGGCCGCGGCCCGGCATCAGGTGCCGCCCACCCAGCTGAGAGTGCTCACGCTGATCAGTGGTCGTCCGGAGACCAACGTCAACGGGTTGGCGGAGTTGCTGGACGTGGTGCCCTCGTCGGCGAGCCGCCTGTGCGACCGGCTGGAGGCGACCGGGCTGTTGCGTCGGGTGGCCGACCCGCGTGACCGGCGTGAGGTGCGGTTGGTGCCGACCGCTGCGGCGCTGACCCTGTTGGGGGAGTTGGCCGAGCGGCGGCAGCGCGCGGTGCAGGCGGTGTTGGACCGGATGCCGGCGCGGATGCAGCACGAGCTGTTGCTGGCGCTGGTCGGGTTCGCTCGGGCGGCGACGTCGACGCCCGAGCAGCAGACCGATCCCGCCGTGCAGACGGCCTGAACGCGTGCAGACGGCCTGAACGCCGCCCCCCTTTCACTAGTATCCTAGGACGCTTTAGGCGTGGTGATCCACGCCACAGTGCGGCACAGCCGCGCCGACAGCACGCGGCGGCGCCCGGCCAGGGAGAGGGAGCCCGATATAGTGGCAGCGCACCTACCCGGCCCGCGATCATCGAGATCGCGGGCCGCATCAGGGGAAGGGGCCCCGACCGGGGCCGCAGGGGAGAGCCGGCGCTGGTCGGCCCGACAGCGCGTACGACCCTCAGCCGCGCCCGGCGTCGGCGGGGGGCCCGCGTGCCGTGGAGGAGGATCGGTGTCGCGTCGGCCGGCTCGGGCAGAGCAACCGCGGGACACCGGTGCCGAGACTCCCGGCAACCAGGTCCTCACAGTGCCCAACCTGATCAGCTTCGGGCGGCTGCTGGGCGTGCCACTCTTCCTCTACCTGTTCCTGGTGGCGCGGGCCGACGTTGCTGCGGTGGTGGTGCTGGCCATCGGCGGCACCACCGACTGGGTCGACGGCTGGATCGCCCGCCGCCTGCACCAGGTCAGCCGCCTGGGCGAGCTGCTCGACCCGCTCGCCGACCGGCTCTACATCCTCGCCACCCTGGTCGCCTTCACCGCGCGGGAGGTGGTGCCGTGGCAGTTCACCGCCGCGCTGCTGGCCCGTGAGGTGCTCCTGCTGGCCTCGCTGGCCGTGCTGCGCCGCTACGGGTACGGGCCGCCGCCGGTGCACTACGTGGGCAAGACCGCCACGTTCCTGCTGCTCGCGGCGTTCCCGGTGCTGCTGTTGGCCAGCGCGGCGACCGACGTGGCGACGGCGGCGAGCGCCATCGGTTGGGCGTTGGCCTGGTGGGGGCTGGTGCTCTACTGGGTGGCCGGCGGGATGTACGTCGTGCAGGCGGCCCGGTTGGTGCGCGCGGCGCGCGGTCCGGGAGCGGCGGCGTGAGCGCGCCGCGGCTGGGAAAACCCGGCCAGGACCGGGTGTACGCGCCGGATTTCCTCACCGAGTTGTTCCGCAACCCGCTGGATCCGGGGTATGCGGACGCCGCTGCCGCGCGTCGGCGCTCGGCGGAGACCGCTCCGGCGCGCGGTTGGCGGGCCTTGCCGGCGCGGTCGGTGAGCCTGGTCGTGGTGGTGATGCTCGGTTTCCTGTTCGCTGTCGCGTACCGACAGACGATGGCGGACGAGCCGGGGCGGAGCCAGGCCCGTTCGGGTCTGGTGGCGCAGATCAAGGAGCGGGAGAGCCAGACCGACCGGTTGTCCACGCAGGCGGACCAGCTGCGCGAGGAGGTCAGTCGGCAGCGGGACGCGGCGTTGAGCGGGTCGGCCGCCGCCCGGTTGCGCAACCTGGAGGCGAGCACCGGGCTGGGTCGGGTGCGCGGTGATGGTGTCGTGGTGCGGTTGGCGGATGCGCCGGACAAGGCGGACGCGGTCACCGGTGCCGGCGCTGGGCCGCCGCGGGTGCTCTACAGCGACCTGCAGGGTGTGGCGAACGCGCTGTGGAGTGCTGGGGCGGAGGCGATCGCCATCA
Source organism: Micromonospora sp. NPDC053740 (assembly GCF_040677775.1). NCBI lineage: Bacteria > Bacillati > Actinomycetota > Actinomycetes > Micromonosporales > Micromonosporaceae > Micromonospora > Micromonospora sp. NPDC053740. The sequence continues at coordinate 310,288 of NZ_JBFASO010000010.1, read as the reverse complement.
ACGGGCAGCGGTTGACGGCGACGTCGACGATCCGGTCGGCGGGTGAGGCGATGCTGGTGGATTTCCGGCCGGTGACCGGACCGTACGAGGTGTCGGCGATCGGGCCGGGTTCGATGCGGCGCGAGTTCGAGGAGAGCCGGAACGCGGCGCTGATGCGGAAGGTCGCGCAGGGGACGGGGTTGTCGTTCGGTGTGCGGGAGGCGGATGACCTCACCCTGCCGGCGGCGCCGGAGCCGCAGCTACGCTACGCCAAGCCGTCGGTCAGTCCGAGCCCTTCCGCATCGGGTGTCCGGTCCGGCAGTCCCGGGTCGTCTGGTCCGGCGACGACTGTTAGCCCCTCCGGAGGTGGCCGATGATCGCGGTGCTGGCGTTGCTCGCCGGTGTGGTGCTGGGCGTGTGGCTTGATCCCACGGTGCCGGCGGCGTTGCAGCCGTATCTGCCGATCGCGGTGGTGGCCGCGTTGGACGCGGTGTTCGGTGGGGTGCGGGCCCGGTTGGACCGCATCTTCGACGACAAGCAGTTCGTGGTGTCGTTCATTTCGAACGTGCTGGTGGCTGGCCTGATCGTGTATCTGGGTGACCAGTTGGGGGTGGGTGGGCAGTTGTCCACCGGTGTGGTCGTTGTGTTGGGTGTGCGTATCTTCGGCAACGTGGCGGCGATCCGTCGGCACCTGTTCCGGGCGTAGGTTGGGTTGCGATGAGTGACGAGCAGACCGACACGGGGACCGGGTGGCCGCAGCCGGCGGGTCCGGTGCGGCCGGGTGGGCCGGCGGGTGAGCCGGATCCGCGGCCTGATGCGCCGGATCCGGATGAGTTGAGCCCGTTGGCGCCGCAGGGGCCGGCGGAGCCGGCCGATGGCGAGCCCGCGGCCGAGCCGCGTGTGGAGCCGGTCGACGATGGTGCGACGGTGGATCTGAGCGCGATGTCGCGGTCGGGGGAGCGGCCGGTCGCGGATGGTGAGCAGCCGGCCGCGGGTTCCGACGGGTCGGCGGAGCCGGTGGGCGAGTCGGCGGAGCCGGTGGTGGCTGGTCGGTCCCGGTGGAGTGCGGCCGGGGTGATGATCGCCGCGTTGTTGGCGCTGCTGGGGTTCACGTTGGTCGTGCAGTTGAAGACGACGTCGACGGACCCGACGCTGGGTGCCACCCGGCAGGAGGACCTGGTTCGGATCCTGTCGGATCTGGATGCGCGGGAGAACCGCCTGCAGCAGGACATCAGGGCTCTGGAGGACAGTCAGCGGCAGTTGCAGTCGGGTGAGCAGGGTCGTCAGGCGGCGTTGGATGAGGCGACGCGGCGGGCGGACGAGTTGGGCATCCTGGCGGGGACGTTGCCGGCGGTGGGTCCGGGGTTGACTGTGCAGTTCGACTCGGGGCTGAAGCCGATCTCGGCGAACCGGGTGTTGGACGCGGTGCAGGAGTTGCGTGGTGCGGGCGCTGAGGCGCTGCAGATCTCCGGTGGGGATCGGGCGACGGTGCGGATCATCGCGTCGACGTACTTCCTCGATGACAACGGGTCGTTGATGGTGGAGGGGCGCCGGTTGTCGGGTCCGTACACGATCACGGTGATCGGTGATCCGGCGACGATGCGTACGGCGTTGAACATTCCTGGTGGGGTGGTGGCGTCGGTCCGGGGTGACGGCGGTAACGTGACGTTTGGGGAGCGTGAGGTTGCCGAGGTTTCGGCGCTGCACGTGCCGATCAAGTTGGAACACGCCCGTCCGGTCTCCTGACCGGCGCGGCCGCGCCGGACCCGGGTGGTCCGGGGCACCGATGGATGAAGGACGCGACTGGTGATTCCCGAGGATCTGCGATACACCGCCGAACATGAGTGGGTGGCGGGTGACGGCACGGCTTCGGTCCGGGTCGGCATCACCCACTTCGCGCAGGACGCGCTCGGTGACATCGTGTACGTGCAGTTGCCCGAGGCGGGTGCGGTGGTCGCGGCCGGTGACTCTTTGGGTGAGATCGAGTCGACCAAGAGTGTGTCGGAGATCTACGCGCCGGTGGCCGGTACGGTGGCGGCGCGCAACGACGCGTTGGCTGACACGCCTGAGCTGATCAACACTGATCCGTACGGTGAGGGTTGGTTGGTGGAGATCACGCCGAATGATCCGACTGCGACGGATGGGTTGCTGACGGCGGCCGCGTATCAGAAGATCACCGAAGGCTGAGTGTGCTTGATCCGGTGCGTGGGATGTCTGCGCGCGTCCGGTTGCCCTGCATTTCGGCGCTGGCTAGGCTCGCCCAGTCGACCGAGAACCCAATAGTTGAGCGTTGCGGAATTGCCTTCCCGGGCACGGGGAGCCAGCCGCCGGGTGTTCAAGTGCCCGGCGGCCAGACCCGCCATTACCCGACGCCGACCGAACAGATCCGTGAGGTGGTCCCATGACGCGGCCAGACGACGAGTTCCCCCCACTCGACGTCACTTCGACGCTCAATCTCGGTTCGCTCGACGAAGTGCTGGAGGGGCCGGATACCGATGTGGTGCCGAGCCGGATGTCCGGTTCGTTGCCGCCGGGTATGGCGCTGCTGGTGGTTCGTCGAGGTCCGAATGCGGGTGCCCGGTTCTTGTTGGACCACGATGTGACGACCAGTGGCCGGCACCCGGACAGTGACATCTTCCTGGATGACGTGACGGTGTCGCGTCGGCACGCGGAGTTCCACCGTGATGGTGGGACGTTCACGGTGCGGGACGTGGGCAGCCTGAATGGCACGTACGTCAATCGTGAGCGGGTTGAGGCGGCCACGTTGAGTAATGGTGACGAGGTCCAGATCGGTAAGTTCCGGGTGGTGTTCATCGCCGGTCCGCGCCCGGAGGAGGAGGCCGGCCGGGGGTGAACGAGCCTGCGGCCTCCATGTCACCCGGGGCGGCTCGGTCTGAGCCGCTGATGAGCATCGGTGAGGTGCTTGGGCAGTTGCGGGTGGATTTTCCGGATACCACGATTTCGAAGCTGCGGTTTCTTGAGGCCGAGGGTTTGGTCGAGCCGCAGCGGACGGCGGCGGGTTACCGGAAGTACAGCTGGGACGATGTGGCGCGGTTGCGGTTCGTGTTGACCGCGCAGCGGGACAAGTACCTGCCGTTGCGGGTGATCCGGGAGCAGTTGGCCCAGTGGGATTCGTCCGGTGAGCAGCCGGGGCGTTCGCGGCCGGCGTTGGTGGCGGTTGGTCCTGATGGTGCGGTGCCGGGTCGTGAGTTGGCGGAGCCGGCCGAGTCGTCGCAGGTGCGGCTCGGCCGGTCGGATCTGGTGGCGCGCAGTGGAATCGACGAGTCGACGTTGGTGGAGTTGGAGCGGCTCGGTGTGCTGGTGTCGGATCCGCCGGGTTGGTATGACGCGGATGCGCTGATCATCGCGTCGGCGGTGGCGGGGTTGGCGGCGTACGGGTTGGAGCCGCGGCACCTGCGGGGTTATCGGACGGCGGCGGACCGGGAGGTCGGTTTGTTCGAGCAGTTGGTGGCGCCGTTGGCACGGCAGAGTGATCCGGCGGCGCGGGCGCGGGCGGCGGAGACGGCGCGGGAGTTGGTGGCGTTGTCGGAGCAGTTGCACGCCGCGTTGGTGCGGGTGGGGCTGCGGTCGACGTTGGGTCGGTGAGGGTGCCCGGTGGGTGGCGGCTGAGCGGAAAGATCTCTTCCGGGAAGCGTGCCGTAGGCTTGCCGGGGTAACCCCTTTTCGGCGCGGGCGTGGTGCTGTAGCGCGTGGGACGGCCGTGTTGCGGTCCGTGTACGGTGCAGGGAAGGGCGCGGTGCGGCGTAGGTGACAACGACACGGAGGCGGCGGTGCGCGAGCTGAGCGTGGTCGGAGTTCGGGTGGAGCTGCCCAGCAACCAGCCGATCGTCCTGCTCAGGGAGGTCGAGGGGGACCGCTATTTGCCGATCTGGATCGGCGCGGTCGAGGCCACGGCTATCGCTTATGAGCAGCAGGGGGTCAAGCCGGCCCGGCCGTTGACGCATGATCTTCTGCGGGATGTGTTGGCGGCGTTGAAGGCGCCCTTGCAGGCGGTGGAGATCACCGAGCTGAAGGAGAACGTCTTCTACGCGGATCTGTTGATCGGCGATGGGGTGCGGGTGTCGGCGCGGCCGAGCGATTCGATCGCGTTGGCGTTGCGGGTTGGTGCGCCGATTCGTTGTGCGGAGCAGGTCCTCAGCGAGGCGGGGATCGTTATCCCTGATGAGCAGGAGGACGAGGTGGAGAAGTTCCGCGAGTTCCTGGAGCAGGTGCGTCCGGAGGATTTCGCGGGCTGAGGTGTGCCTGGGCTCGGTTGGTGATCTTTCTCGGTGGCTGCGCGGCGTGTCGCGTCGGCTCCTCCGTGGTAACCCCTGACGGTGGCGATAGGGTTTCCATGTCGAGGGGTGCGCGTCGGAGGAAACGATGCGTCGCCACACTGACGGGGAGGTTGTCCGGATGCACGAGCCGCGGGATTCCGATCCGGGTGCAGAGTTCGACGAGTCGGGTGCCTCGTCGCCAGGTGTGGCGGCTGAGGGTGACGGTTCGGTTGGCTACCGGGGTGTGACGGCCTGCCACGCGGTGGGCATCAGTTACCGGCAGTTGGATTACTGGGCGCGGACGACGCTGGTGGTGCCGAGCGTTCGTGACGCCTCGGGTTCGGGGACGCAGCGGTTGTATTCGTTCCGGGACCTGGTGGTGTTGAAGGTCGTGAAGCGGTTGTTGGATGCGGGGGTGTCCCTGCAGAACATCCGTAAGGCGATCGAGGCGTTGCGGTCGCGTGGTGTGGAGGATCTGGCGGGGATCACGCTCATCTCTGATGGGACGACGGTGTACGAGTGCCGGTCTCCGGAGGAGGTGGTGGACCTGTTGCAGGGTGGCCAGGGGGTCTTCGGCATCGCGATCGGTGGGGCTTTCAAGGAGATCCAGGGGTCGTTGTCGCATCTGCCGGCGGAGCCGGCGACGAGTGGTCCCGTGGAGCCGGCGGTGGCGTCGGGCTCGGATCCGGTGGGTGACGAGTTGGCGGCGCGGCGGGCGCGGCGGCGCGCCGGCTGACCGTTCGGTCTTTCGGTTTTTTTCCGGTTGTTTTCTCGCGACCGTCGGTGACGGTGGCGGGGTTCTGTCGGGCTTGTCGGTCCACTGTGGATACCGTGGGTGTCGTGTTGGTGGCCCATTGTGGAGATACCCAACGGTAGTGGTGACGCAACGTGTCGGCGTGTTGTCGGGTATCCGATATGGGGGCGCTGACCGGAGGCGGTCGACACGCTATGGTCCCTCACGGTTCTGGACCCTTCATCCCCGGAAGGAACGACCGTGACGGTTACGGAAGAGACTGCTCCCGCCTCGCACTACGACCGTATTGGCGGTGCCAGTTCGGTCAAGGCAGCGGTTGAGCTGTTCTACGACAAGGTGCTCGCGGACCCGGAGTTGGCGGGCTATTTCGCTGACGTGGACATGGCGGGTCAGCGGCGGCATCTGGCGTTGATGTTGACTGTGGTGCTGGGTGGCCCGAACGAGTACACGGGTCGCGGGTTGGCCGAGGCGCACCAGCCGTTGAACATCACGGTGGGGCACTACGCGAAGGTGGGCGAGCACCTGACGGTGACGCTGACCGAGCTGGGGGTGCCGGCGGACATCCTCGCCGATGTGCAGACAGTGCTGGGGCAGGTGCAGGGCCAGGTGGTGGCTGCCGGGAACAGGTCGGGCGCCTGAGCGTGGACGCGGCTCGCCTCAAGCAGAGCTGGTCGGTGGTCGCCGGTCACGGCGACCAGGTGCCGCTCTACTTCTACTCGACGTTGTTCCTCGCTCATCCCGAGACGCGGCAGATGTTCCCCACGAACATGGCCGGTCAGCGGGACCGTCTCGTGACCGCGTTGGGTCACATCGTGTCCAACGTGGACCAGGTGGACCGGCTGGTGGGTTTCCTGCAGGATCTCGGCGCGGATCACCGCAAGTTCGCGGTCCGCGCGGAGCACTATCCGGCGGTCGGTGAGGCCCTCGTCGCGACGTTGCAGCATTTCCTCGCCGAGCAGTGGACCGACGAGTTGGCTGCGGACTGGACTGCCGCGTACGGGTTGGTCGCCCAGGTGATGATGGAGGCCGCGCAGGCCGCTGAGGCGGTCAATCCGCCGTGGTGGGTGGCGGAGATCGTGGCGCATGAGCGGCGGGCGTTCGACGTGGCGGTGTTGACGGTGCGTCCGCAGTACCTGTTGCCGTTCACGCCGGGTCAGTCGATTGGTGTGTCGCACCCGTCGGTGCGGTCGTGGCGGTACTACTCGCCGGCGAACGCGCCGCGGGCGGACGGCACGTTGGAGTTGCATGTGCGGGCCGCGCCGGGTGGCGCGGTGTCGTCGCGGCTGGTGTACGGGTCGGCGGTGGGGGATCGGATCCATCTGGCGGCGCCGGTGGGGGATCGGCTGGGGTTGTGGTCGGCGGGCTCCAGTGACCTGTTGCTGTTGGTGTCGGGTACCGGCTGGGCGCCGGTGAAGGCGTTGGTGGAGCAGGTGGCCGCGGAGGGTTCCCGTCGGCGGGTGGACCTGTACGTGGGGGCCCGGTCCCGCAGCGAGTTCTACGACAGCGACGCGATCGACAAGTTGGCGTCGTCGTATTCGTGGTTGACGGTGACGTACGTGGTCGGTGCCGACGTGCACCGGCCGGGGGAGTTCGTGCAGGCGGTGGACCGGGCGTTGGCCGACGGTGACTGGCGGTCCCGGCATGTGTTCGTGTGTGGGTCGGACGAGATGGTGTCGTACGCGGTGCGGACGTTGGTGCAGGCGGGTTACCACGCGGGTCAGGTGCACCACGAGGGCCTGGGCGCGCAGTGGTACGGGCCGGCGTGGCGGACGGCGGTGCAGCAGTCGGCTGCGGGTGACACTTCGGGAGGTGGGCACAGGTGAGCGCGACGAGTGAGCTTGCGAGCCCGGCGGTCGCGAACGGAGGTCTGCACAGGTGAGTGCGACGCCGATCAGTCGGTATGACGGGGTGCAGGTTTCCGGTGGTGTGCAGGTGCGGATGACCGCCGATCGGGTTCGGCGGTGGGAGTTCGGCGCGGCGTCGTTCGCTCGGCGTGGTTACGACAACGCTGACGTGGACCGGTTCCGGGTGCAGGTCGCTGACGAGCTGGACCTGTTGGCGACGCAGATCGCGACGTTGCGGGCGGAGAACGAGCGGCTGAACGACCGGGTGGAGTTGCACCGGCACGGGGTGATTCCGAGTACGGGGGCGGCGGCGAAGGTCCCGGCGGCGCGGGAGGTGAATCTGCTGTCGGCGGCGCAGCGGGAGGCCGAGCAGATCATCGCGCAGGCGCATGACTACGCGCGTCGGGTCGCCGAGTACGCCCGGGTGCAGTACGAGAGTTACCTGCACGCGGCGGAGGCGGAGGCGAAGCAGGAGGCGGAGCGGGCGGTGGCGGAGTACCGCAGCGCGGCGGGGCCGAGCTTCGACGACACGGTGGCGACCCGGGAGGCGTTGCGGATCTTCGGCGAGATGATGGTGTCGCACATGCAGGCGGCGGCGCGGCATCTCGACGACGGCAGTGAGCAGTTGGCGCGCACGATGGATCGGATCGCGGCGGAGACCCCGGGTGCGCCGTTCACGGGTGGCGTGGTGGGTCAGTCGGCGTTGCCGCGGCACCAGCAGCGCTGAGTGGCCGGGTGGGGTGCGCTGACGGGGACCCCACCCGACGCGCTGGCGGCGGTGGCATAGTCGGAGGGGTCAGTCGGGGCTGACCCGTGGCCCGCCCCTTGGGAGAGGCGCCGTCGTGTCAGTATCACCGTCCCCATCCGGCGGGTCAGCGGACCCGCTGGCCACGTTGGAGGCGTCGGCGTGGGCGTTGGCGGCTGCGGTCGGCACCATGAGTGACGCCCTGTCGGCTCCGCTCGCCGAGGTCCTCGCGGCGTCGCCGCACCGCAGCGCGGTGCTGGAGGCCGCCGGTCTGCTGTCCTGGGACGGCGGGGCGCCGGTCGCGCACCCGTCGCTGGTGCCCGCCGACGGGCAGACCGGGCGCAGCGCGGTGCAGGCGCGGTTGAGTTCGCTGCGGCAGGCGGTCGCCGCGGCGGCGCAGGAGCCTTCCCGCGGTGGTGGGGCCGGCTGGGCGCAGGTGGACGACGAGGTGTTGCTGCATCAGGGTCGGGCGTCGGCGGCGACCGGCCGGGCGTTGGCGAACCGGGTGGTGCCCGAGCTGGCGGGGCTGGCGGAGCGTCTGGACTCGGCGGACGCCCGGGTGCTGGACGTGGGCACCGGTGTGGCGGCGTTGGCTGTTGCCCTGGCGCGCGCGTTGCCCCGGGTGTCGGTGGTGGGCATCGACGTGCTGCAACGGGCGTTGGACCTGGCCGGCGGGGAGCTGGCCGAGGCGGGCGATGTCGCGGACCGGATCAGTCTGCGCCGTCAGGACGTCGCGGAGGTGGCCGAGCCGGGCGGGTACGACCTGGTGTGGGTGCCGGCGCCGTTTCTTCCCCAGCAGACGTTGACGGTCGCGTTGCCGCGGCTGGTGCAGGCGCTGCGGCCCGGTGGCTGGCTGGTGGCCGGCACCAATCCGCCGGCCGGGGACCCGTTGCGGGCGGCCGTCAACCGGTGGAACGCCGTGCGCAACGGCGGCAACGCGTTCGACGCCGACCGGATGGCGGAGGTGCTGGCGGGGGCCGGGTTGGGTGACGTTCGGCGTTTTCCGACGGTCCCCGGCGGGCCGGTGTTGGTCGCCGCGCACCGCCCGGGCGGCTGAGGGCGACCCCCGGCGGGTGGTCAGCTGGCGGCGGCGCGGACGGCCTCGGCGATCGGGGTGGGCCCGTCGACGAGTTCCAGTGTCGCGCCGGTGGTGCGCGGTTCGTCGAGCAGCGCGGCGAGGACGTGCGCGACGTCGGTGCGGCTGATCGCGCCACGGCCGGCGTGGGGGGTGAGGGTGACCCGCCCGGTGGGTGGGTCGTCGGTGAGCTGGCCGGGTCGCAGCACCGTCCAGGCCAGGTCGCGGCGGCGCAGGTCGTCCTCGGCGGCGCGTTTGGCGCGCAGGTACGCCGCCCACACGTCGTCGGTGCCGGGAGCGGGTGGTGTGTCCACCCCCATGGAGGAGACGAGCAGGTAGCGGTGGACACCGGCGCGGGTGGCGGCGTCGGCGAGCAGCGCGGCGGCGGCCCGGTCGACGGTGTCCTTGCGGGCGGCGCCGCTGCCGGGGCCCGCACCAGCGGCGAAGACGACCGCGTCGGCGCCGTGCAGGTGCTCGGCAACCTGTTCGAGTGCTGTGTGTTCCAGGTCGCAGACGACGGGGGTGGCGCCGGCGGCGCGTAGCGTCGCGGTCTGCTCGGGGTTGCGGATGAGGCCGACGGCGGTGTCGCCGCGCCCGACGAGGTGGCGTTGCAACAGTAGGGCGATCTTGCCGTGGCCTCCGGCGATGACGACGCGCATGCGCCCAACCTACCGGCGTCACCGGCTTGACCTTGACCTTCGGGTAACCCTGAGCCTGGTGGGTGCCGGTCGCCGTGACCGGTGCGAGGAGGATGCCGACGTGGGGCTGATGACCATCGGGGCGTTCGCCCGGGCGGCGATGCTGACACCGAAGGCGTTGCGCCTGTACGACCAGGTGGGGCTGCTGGTGCCGGCCGCTGTCGATCCGGAGTCCGGTTACCGGCTCTACGACCCGGGTCAGCTGCCGGTGGCTCGGCTGGTCGCCCAGTTGCGTCGGCTCGGTATGCCGTTGGCGACGATCCGGGTGGTGTGCGGCCTGGAGCCCGCGGCGGCGGCTGAGGCGGTCACCGCGTACTGGCGGCAGGTCAGCGCCGACACCGCGGCGCGCGCCCGGCTGGCGACCCTCCTCGTGGACCACCTGTCTGAAGGGGGCACCACCATGTCTGACCCGAGTCCCACAGTTGCCGTCCGCTGCGCCGCCGGTTGTGACAGCGGGCTGGTGCGCGACAGCAACGAGGACACCGCGTACGCCAGCGGGCGGTTGCTCGCCGTGGCCGACGGTATGCGGGGGCCCGGCGGGGCGGCCGCCAGCGCCGCCGCCGTCGACGCCCTGAAGCCGTTGGCGTCCGCCGACGTGCCGGCCGCCGACCTGCTGACGTTGCTGGCCGGTGCGGTGAGCGACGCCGACAGCGCCGTGCACGCGTTGGCCACCGACACCGACCAGCCGGTCACCACACTGACCGCGTTGCTGCTCAGCGGTTCCCGGCTGGCGCTGGCGCACGTCGGTGACACCCGGGCCTACCTGCTGCGCGGCGGTGAGCTGTCGCTGCTCACGCAGGATCACACCTGGGTGCAGGCCCAGGTTGATCAGGGCCGACTCGACCGGGACCAGGCCGCGGCGCATCCGCAGCGCGCGGTGCTGGTGCGCGCCCTCGGTGGCGGCCGGCAGGTCGAGGCGGATCTGGCGCTGCGTACCGCGTTGCCGGGTGACCGGTATCTGTTGTGCTCCGACGGGCTGTCCGCCGTCGTCGACCGGGCCGATCTGGGGTCGGCGTTGGCCGCGACTGACGATCCCGAGGACACGGTGCGGGGCCTGATCGAGTTGGCGCGGGCCGAGGGGGCGCCGGACAACATCGCCTGCGTCGTCGCCGACGTCGTCGCGGTGTAGCCGTCGCCTGCGCCGCCGAGCCCTGCGCCGGGTGGGGCCGCCCACCCGCCCGGGGCGGGGCTCGGCGTTGGTGAACGGGTTGAGGCAGCATGGAGAGGTGATGGAGAGTTTCGACGCGTTGACCTCGCTGGTGGCCGGTGGCGGGGTGGTGGTGCTCAGCGGCGCCGGCCTGTCCACCGAGTCGGGAATTCCGGACTACCGGGGGCCCAGCGGGGTGGCGCGGCGGCACACGCCGATGACCTTCCAGGCGTTCACCGGCGATCCCCTGGCCCGGCGGCGTTACTGGGCGCGGAGCCACCTGGGTTGGCGGTTGATCGCGGGCGCGGCGCCCAACGCCGGGCACCGGGCGGTGGCCGGGCTGCAACTTGCCGGGCTGGTCGAGACCGTGATCACCCAGAACGTCGACGGTCTGCACGGTGCGGCCGGCAGCCCGTCGGTGATCGAGTTGCACGGCCGCCTCGACGAGGTGACCTGCCTGGACTGCGGCAACCTGACCTCCCGGGAGGAGCTTCACCGGCGGTTACGCGAGGCCAACCCGGAGTTCGTGGCCCGCGTCGCCGCGGTCAACCCGGACGGTGATGTTGATCTCCCTGATGAGCAGGTGGCAGCGTTTCGGCCGGTGGACTGCGGGATCTGCGGCACCGGGATGCTGAAACCGGACGTGGTGTTCTTCGGTGAGACGGTGCCGCCGCAGCGGGTGACGCGGTGCTTCGCGGCCGTGGAGCAGGCCCGGTCGTTGCTGGTGCTCGGGTCGTCGTTGACGGTGATGTCGGGGCGCCGGTTCGTGATTCGGGCCGCGAAACGGGGCATCCCGGTCGCGATCGTCAACCAGGGGCCGACACGTGGTGACGGGTACGCCACAGTGTGCGTCGACGCGCCGCTGGGCGCGGTGCTGCCGCAGTTGGCCGGGCGGGTCGGCGCCGGGGCGCCGCTGGGGGTGTGACGGGTCGCAGCCCGGGTGGGCACCCGGCCCGGGGGTAGGACATCCGCCGGAAACACCAACGCTGGTAGCGTTGACCACGCCGGTAACACCCACGTGGGAGAGACCGCCCGACAGCACGCAGGGCGGCGCCGAAGGGGCAAATCCTCCCCGGAACCTCTCAGGCAAAAGGACCTCGTGGGCAGGCACTGTGGAGTGCCCTGCGTGGGTGCGACAGAGGGGGAGGCCGACACGTCGACCTCGCCCCGGGAGTGCCCCTATGACCGTAGAGCAGTTCGCCACCCGTCACATCGGTCCCGGTCCCGACGATGAGCGTCGGATGCTGGAGGTCGTCGGGCACGGCTCCATCGACGAGCTGATGGACGCCGCGATCCCCGAGGTGATCCGCTGGCACGGCACCCTCGACCTGCCCGACCCGGCCACCGAGGCCGAGACGATCGCCGAGCTGCGGGCCCTCGCGGCGCGTAACACCGTCGCCGTCTCCATGATCGGGTTGGGGTACCACGGCACGCACACCCCGGCGGTGATCCGCCGCAACGTCCTCGAAGACCCGGCCTGGTACACGGCGTACACGCCGTACCAGCCGGAGATCAGCCAGGGCCGCCTCGAGGCGCTGCTCAACTTCCAGACCATGGTCACCGACCTGACCGGGTTGGCCACCGCGAACGCCTCCATGCTCGACGAGGGCACCGCAGCGGCGGAGGCGATGACCCTGGCGCGGCGGGCCTCCAAGAGCAAGAGCGGCGTGTACGTCGTCGACGCCGACGCCCTGCCGCAGACCATCGCGGTGATCACCAGCCGGGCGGTGCCGCTCGGCATCGACGTGCGGGTCCTCGACGTGCAACGCGACGAGTTGCCGGCGGAGTTCTTCGGCCTGCACCTGCAGTACCCGGGGGCGTCCGGGGCGGTACGCGACCACGCCGGCCTCGTGCAGGCCGCACACGCCGTCGGCGCCCTCGTCACCGTCGCGGCGGACCTGCTGGCGTTGACGCTGTTGCGCGCACCGGGGGAGATCGGCGCGGACATCGCCGCCGGCACCACCCAGCGTTTCGGCGTACCGATGGGCTTCGGTGGGCCGCACGCCGGTTACCTGGCGGTGCGCTCGGGCCTGGAGCGGATGCTGCCCGGGCGCCTGGTCGGGGTGTCGCGCGACGCGGACGGCAACCCGGCCTACCGGTTGGCGTTGCAGACCCGTGAGCAGCACATCCGGCGGGAGAAGGCGACCAGCAACATCTGCACCGCGCAGGTGCTCCTCGCGGTGATGGCCGGCATGTACGCCGTCTACCACGGCCCGGACGGGCTACGCGACATCGCTACGCGTACCCATGCGATGGCGGCGCGGCTCGCGGCCGGTCTGCGCGCCGGTGGGGTGGACGTCGCGGACGTCGCGTTCTTCGACACCGTCACCGCGACGGTGCCGGGCGCTGCCGCCGAGGTGGTGGCCGCCGCCGCGGACCGCGGTGTCAACCTGCGGCTGGTCGACGCCGACCGGGTGGGGGTGTCCTGCGACGAGACCACCACCGACGCGCACCTGACGCAGGTGTGGGCGGCGTTCGGGGTGCCCGCGTTCGACGGCGACGTGGAGGCGGCTCTGCCGGTCGACCTGACCCGGACCTCGGACTTCCTGACCCACCCGGTGTTCCGCAGTCACCACTCGGAGACGGCGATGCTGCGCTACCTGCGGCGGCTGTCGGACTTCGACTACGCCCTGGACCGGGGCATGATCCCGCTCGGGTCGTGCACGATGAAGCTGAACGCGACCACCGAGATGGAGCCGGTCAGCTGGGCGGAGTTCGCGAACATCCACCCGTTCGCGCCGGACGCGCAGACCGTCGGGTACCGGGAGATGATCGGTCAGTTGGAGTCGTGGCTGGCCGAGGTGACCGGCTACGACGCGGTGAGCGTGCAACCCAACGCCGGTTCGCAGGGCGAGCTGGCCGGGTTGCTCGCCATCCGCTCGTACCACGCGTCGCGGGGTGAGACGCACCGCGACGTGTGCCTGATCCCGTCGTCGGCGCACGGCACGAACGCGGCGTCGGCGGTGATGGCCGGCATGCGGGTCGTCGTGGTGGCCTGCGACGACAACGGCAACGTCGACCTCGTGGACCTGGACGCGAAGATCGACAAGCACCGTGACGCGCTCGCCGCGATCATGGTGACGTACCCGTCCACGCACGGTGTGTACGAGACGGGCATCGCGTCGCTGTGCGCGAAGGTCCACGACGCCGGTGGGCAGGTGTACGTCGACGGGGCGAACCTCAACGCCCTGGTCGGGTTCGCCAAGCCCGGCAAGTTCGGCGCCGACGTGTCGCACCTGAACCTGCACAAGACGTTCTGCATCCCGCACGGCGGCGGTGGCCCCGGGGTGGGCCCGGTGGCGGTGCGCGCGCACCTGGCGCCGTTCCTGCCCGGTGACCCGCTGGGCGCGCACGTGGACGCCACGCCGGCGATCTCGGCGGCGAAGTACGGGTCGGCGGGGATCCTGCCGATCCCGTGGGCGTACCTGCGGATGATGGGCGCCGAGGGGCTGACCCGGGCCACCGGCGTGGCGGTCCTCGCGGCGAACTACGTGGCGGCGCGGCTGCGGGGGCACTTCCCGGTGCTGTACGCCGGCAACAAGGGCCTGGTGGCCCACGAGTGCATCCTCGACCTGCGGCCGTTGACGAAGGCGACCGGGGTGAGCGTCGACGACGTGGCGAAGCGGCTGATCGACTACGGCTTCCACGCGCCCACGATGTCGTTCCCGGTGGCGGGGACGCTGATGGTGGAGCCGACCGAGAGCGAGGACCTGGCTGAGCTGGACCGGTTCTGCGACGCGATGATCGCGATCCGCGCGGAGATCGAGCAGGTGGGTTCCGGGGCGTGGCCGGCGGGGGACAACCCCCTGGCGAACGCGCCGCACACCGCGGCGATGGTCAGCGGTGACGAGTGGTCGCACGCGTACCCGCGGTCGGTGGGCGCGTACCCGGCCGGGGTGGACCGGGCCGGGAAGTACTGGCCGCCGGTGCGGCGCATCGACGGCGCGTACGGCGACCGGAACCTGGTCTGCTCGTGCCCGTCGCCGGAGGCGTTCGAGGACTGACGGCGCCGCAGCCGGTCGAGACTGACGACGGCGCGCCGGGGCGGGCGGTACGGCCTGCCCCGGCAGCCGCTGCGACCTGGGCGGGGACGTCCCTTACCGGGGGACTAGCCTGAGTCGACGGCGGCTAAACGGTGACGCTGAGTGGTCGATTAGGCCACGAGAGCGTGGCGGGCGGGGCCGCGGTGCGGTGCGATGCTGCTGCCGTCGGGAAGCAGCTCGCCGGTGTCCTCGAAGACGATGACACCGTTGCAGAGCAGGCTCCAGCCCTGCTCACGGAAGCAGGCGAGGACCCGCGCGGCTTCCCGGTCGGTGGCTTCAGCGGAGGGGCAGGTCGGTTGGTGCTGGCACATCGGGTTCTCCGGACTGTGGGGGCACTGTGTCATGGTTCACATGACCAGTGACGCACAGTACCAAGCGAAAGTGTCCAGCATCGAGCAGGTGCCCGCCTGGTGCACGGGAAATCCACTGAACGGATGAGGAAGGTTGGACCGTACGGCGTGGAAACGCTCCCACACGTGTGGGCCGCGGACAGCGGGCCCGCTGCGTCGATCGATGTACCCGCCGCGCCGGCCGCCTGCCGAGGTGCGCTGACCGAACGCGCCCGCCTGCACTGGTCCCGCGGCGACGGCGGCGACCCCGCGACCCTCGCCGAGGAGTTCCTCGCCGCGCACGGCCTGCCCCTGCACGACCTGACCCGACCCGCCACCACCCAGCACGGCACCGGGGTCTGCGGCGCGGCGCTGTACCTGTCCGCCGCCGCCGGGGCGCTGCTGGCCGGCGCACCCAGCGGGGCACCCGAACCCGCACCGGCCCTGCCCGACCTCGCCGTCGTCGTCTACCAGCACGGCACCCCCCGGGTCACCCGACCCGGCCCACCGCCGCAGTGGCGCCTCGGCGACTGGGTCGAGAGCTGGACCCCCGCCCAGCACGCCGGCGCCGTCGACGCGGTCCGCGCCGCCATCGGCCGCGGCGACGTCTACCAGAGCAACCTCGTCGGCCACGCCGCAGCCCCCTACACCGGCGACCCGCTGCCCGCCCTGAGCCGCCTCGGCGCGCTCCCCGGCGCCCGCTACGGCGGCATCCTCACCGGCGACGGCTGGGCCATCGGCTGCGCCTCCCCGGAAACCCTCGTCGAGGTCACCGACGGGCAGGTGATCACCCGACCGATCAAGGGCACCCGCCCGGCCACCGCCACCGGCCGCGCCGAACTGCTCGCCAGCGCCAAGGAACGCGCCGAACACATCATGATCGTCGACCTGGAACGCAACGACCTCGCCCGCATCGCCCGCACCGGCACGGTCACCGTCGACGAACTGTTCGCCGTCCGCCGCTGGTGCGACCTGTGGCAGGCCGAGTCGACAGTCCGCGCCACCGCCGACGACGGCCTCGGCCTCGCCGACCTGCTGCGCGCCACCTGCCCCGGCGGCTCCGTCACCGGCGCGCCGAAACTCGCCGCCCTCGCCCAGATCAGCGCCCTCGAACCCGTCGGCCGGGGCGCCAGCATGGGCGCGCTGGGCTGGGTCGCCCCGGGCCACGTCGACCTCGGCCTGACCATCCGCACCGCCGCCGCCGACGGTCAGCGGCTGCACACCTGGGCCGGCGGCGGCATCACCTGGGACAGCGACGCACACGCCGAGGTCGCCGAGGCCGCCGCGAAAACCAGCCCGATCCGCGCCACACTGGCCGGGCACTGACCGCGGCACCGCACAGCGATACGCTGAACCTCATGACCATGCGGCCCATCCGGATCATCGGCGACCCTGTCCTGCGCACCGGATGCGAACCGGTCACCACCTTCGACGCGGAGCTACGCGCCCTCGTCACCGACCTGATGGACACCCTGCTCGGCGCCCCCGGCCGCGCCGGCGTCGCCGCACCGCAGATCGGCGTCAGCGCCCAGGTGTTCGTCTACGACGCCGACGGGCACCGCGGCCACCTCATCAACCCCACCCTGGAGCTGTCCGACGAACTCCAGGACGACGAGGAGGGCTGCCTGTCCATCCCCGGGCTGTACTTCCCGACCGTGCGGGCCCTGCACGCCACCGCCCACGGCGTCGACCAGCACGGCGAGCCGCTGACCATCGCCGGCAGCGGGTTCCTGGCCCGCGCCCTGCAACACGAGACCGACCACCTGGGCGGGAAGCTCTACGTCGACACCCTGCGCGGCGACACCCGCCGCCGGGCCCTGCGCGAGATCCGCGCCGGGCGCTTCGACTCACCCAGCCGCCGCGGCTAACTCACCCACTGGTCGTGGCCCAGCTTCGCGACCAACGCCACCACCACCACCAGCAACACCACCCGCACGAACCCGGAGCCGCGGCGCAACGCCATCCGCGCCCCCAGCACCGCGCCGGCGATGTTGCACACCGCCATGCCCGCGCCCAACAGCCACCACACGTGCCCGGTCACCCCGAACACCACCAGCGCGCCCAGGTTCGTCCCCGCGTTGACGACCTTCGCCATCGCCGAACCGTGCACGAAGTCCGCGCCCACCACAGCGGTGAACGCCAACACCAGGAACGTGCCGGTCCCGGGACCGATCAACCCGTCGTACAGGGCGATCCCCACACCGGCCACCGCGATCACCACGCCCACCCGCACCGGGGTCCGCCTCGCCGGCACCGCCACCACCCCCATCCGGGGACGCAGCAGCACGAACACCGCCACCGACACCAGCACCACCAGCACGACCGGCCGGTACGCCGACGCCGGCACCGCCCCGGCCAACGCCGCACCCACCCCCGCGCTGAGCACCGCGACCCCCGCCGCCGGAGCCGCCACCCGCCAGTCGACCTTGGTCCTGCGGGCGTACGTCGCCGCCGCCGTGGCCGTCCCGAAGATCGCAGCCAACTTGTTGGTGCCCAACGCGGTGGCCACCGGCAACCCCGGGGCAGCCACCAACAGCGCCGGCAGCAGCAACAACCCGCCACCACCGACCACTGCATCAACCCACCCGGCCATCGCGGCGGCAGCCAGCAGAGTACTCAGCGTCACGGCGTCCACGGGCGGCAATTCTTCCCACCCGACACGCCGCAACGGGCACCCGAGTGGCCAGCCTCACCCGCTCACCGACCCCGCGTACGCCGCAACCACACCCCCAACGCTCCAACCGCCACGAACACCAGCACCGAACACAGCAAGACCTTCACCACCCGGCAACCATGCCACGGGCACGTAAGGTGCAGGAGTGCGCCTGGCCACCTTCAACCTGCTGCACGGACGGTCCCTCACCGACGGGCTCGTCGACTCCGACCGACTCACCGCCGCCATCGGCGCCCTCGACGCCGACGTCCTCGCCCTCCAGGAGGTCGACCGCGACCAACGCCGCAGCGGCAACCTCGACCTCACCGCCATCGCCGCCCGCGCCCTCGACGCACCCCACCACCGCTTCGCCGCCGCCGTCGTCGGCACCCCCGGCGAACAGTTCCGCCCTCTGCGCCACGACGACGACGGCCACGGGGAACCCTGCTACGGCATCGGACTGATCAGCCGACACCCCGTCCGCAGCTGGCAGGTCACCCGACTCAAGCCGGCGCCGGTGCGCTCACCGGTCTACGTTCCCGGCCCCCGCGGCGGCCTCATCCTGCTGCACGACGAACCCCGCGTGGTCCTCGCCGCCGTCCTGGACACCCCGCACGGCCCCCTCACCGTCGCCGCCACCCACCTGTCCTTCGTGCCCGGCTGGAACGCCCGCCAACTACGGCAGACCGTCCGCGCCCTGCGCGCGCTACCGGGGCCCCGCGTCCTGCTCGGCGACCTCAACCTGCCCGCCGGCGCGGCCCGGCTCATCTCCGGCTGGCACCCCCTGGGCCGACGCCCCACCTACCCGTCCGGGCAGCCCCGCGTCCAACTCGACCACATCCTCGCCGACCGGCACGCCCTCGACCAGCTCCCACCCGTGCGCGCTGTCACCGCACCCTCGTCCACCATCTCCGACCACCGCCCCCTGCTGGTCGACCTCGGCTGAAGATCCACGATCGAAACCCGGACATCGCGGCTCACGAATGTCTAGGGTTGGGCTCGCCGGCACCACGTGTCGCGCCATCGCCACAGCCGACACCACAGGGAGCTGACAGTGAGCGACACGCCGGACACGATCGTCCTCATCCACGGGTTCTGGGTCACCCCCCGCAGCTGGGAACACTGGGTCACCCACTACCAGGACAAGGGCTTCCGGGTGCTCACCCCCACGTACCCCGGGCTGGAAGGCGAGGTCGAGGCAATCAACGCCGACCCCAGCCCACTGGAGACGCTGACCGCGCCACAGATCATCGCGCACCTGTCCGCGGTGGTCGACGCGCTACCCACGCCACCCATCCTCATGGGCCACTCCGCCGGTGGGGCGTTCACCCAGGTGCTGCTCGACCGCGGCTACGGCGCCTCGGCTGTCGTGCTCAACTCGGCACCCACCGAAGGCGTCAAGGTGACCCCCTTCTCGCAGCTGCGCTCCACCTTCCCGGTGCTGCGCAACCCCGCCAACCGCCACCGCGCCGTCGGGTTCACCTTCGAGCAGTGGAACTACGCGTTCACCAACACCTTCGACGAGCAGACCGCCCGCGCCCTGTACGAGCGCTATGCCATCCCCGCCGCCGGCGGCATCCTCTGGGACAGCGTCCTGGCCAACCTGCTGCCCGGCCCCCAGGACATCGCCGTGAACTACCACAACGACCAGCGCGCGCCGCTGCTGTTCATCTCCGGCTCGGAAGACCACATCATGCCGCCCAGCGTGCAACGCGCCAACGCCGCCCACTACAAGAGCGACACCCTCACCGAGGTCGAGCTCTTCGAGGGGTACGCCCACCTGCTGCCCGCACAGCAGGGCTGGCAGCGCATCGCCGACGTCGCCCTCGACTGGGCCCTGCGCCACGCCCGCTGACCGCGGGCCCACCGCGCCGACCGTTCGGCCCTCGCCTTACTGAAATCCGGGGCAACAACGTGCCCCGGACACCGCGCCTTGCGGAAGACCGGAACGAACAAGGGTCGGCGGGGGAGCGGACCACCGAGCCGCAAGATTCCCTCAAGATCATTGCATCGACGGACTTCGACGATCATGCTGGTCGACACGTGCCACGATCACCTCGTCGGAGGCCACATGAGACGCCAGCGACCCACCCTCATCGCCGTGTCCACCCTCATCACCGTCACCCTCACCACCGCAGCACCCACCCCCGCCAACGCCCAACGCGCCGCACCACCGGACCAGGTCACCGCCCTCACCGCCCACCAGGCCGACGGATACACCACACTCGCCTGGCAACCCGTCAACGGCGCCACCGACTACCAGATCGAACGCACCCCCGTCGACACCGACAACACCCCCACCGGCACACCCACCATCGTCGGCATCTGGCGACCCAACCGCCAGATCAACCAACAGGCACCCACCTTCGCCGACGCCGGCTACAACCCCGGCGACACCTTCCAATGGCGGGTACGCGCCCGCACCGGCACCACCGAACAGCCCTACTCCGACCCGGTCACCGCCACCACCACCGCACCCTGGGGCAACCCCACCACCCCCGGCGAACAACTGCGCACCGGCTGGGAGACCACCCACGCCGCCCAGTACACCAGCGACACCGACGAGTACGCCTACACCGCCGCCATCGACGCCCTCAGCGACCGCGTACGCGTCGTCGAACTCGGCCGCACCGTACAGAACCGACCCATCAACATGCTCGTCATCGGTTACCCCACCCCGGCGGCCACCCCGGAAGCCGTCGCCGCCACCGCACCCGTGGCCATCAACTGCAACGTGCACGGCAACGAACCCGGCGACCGCGAAGCCTGCCTCATCATGGCCCGCCAACTCGCCTTCAGCACCGACCCCCGCATCACCGACCTGCTCAGCCACACCACCGTCCTGATCGTCCCCACCATCAACGGAGACGGCCGCGCCAACAACACCCGCGGCAACTCCACCGGCCAGGACCTCAACCGCGACTACTCCCTGATCCGCCAACCCGAGACCACCGCGTACATCACAATGGTCCGCGACTACCGACCCGTCGCCGGCTACGACGGCCACGAGTTCGGCAACTCCCGCGCCGGTGACCTGCCGATGCTGCCCCCACGGCACCAGAACGTCGCCCAACCCATCTTCGACCAGTCCCAGGACATGATCGAAGGCCACATGTACGCCAAGGGCGCCGAAGCCGGCTGGTGGGCCTGCCCCTACGGCTGCGAAGGCGGCGGCAACGTCGGCCTCAGCGAAGAAACCATCCTGCGCAACACCCTCGGACTCAAGAACGTCACCAACTCCCTGCTGGAACTGCGCAGCTCCGGCGGCCAGACCCGCCCCGACGAGGGCAACACCACAAACAACCGACGCCGCAAGACCTACTCCGCCCTGTGGACGTTCCACCAGTTCCTCGACTACCACCGCGCCGACCGCGCCGACATCCTGAAAGCCCGCAGCGAAGCCATCCAAACCCAGGCCGCCAACACCGGCCGGCTGGTCTTCCGCGGCTCCCGCCCCATCCCCGCCCACCCCGCACCGCACCCCGGCGACAGCCCACCACCACTCGACGCGCCCCCCGCCGACCTGATCCTCGACAACCCACCCTGCGCCTACAAACTCACCGACGCGCAGTACAACGGCCCCCGCACCGACGGACCCGGCGGCGTCGGCACCACCGTCGCCCAGCGCATCGCCGCCCACGGCTGGAAGGTCATCACCATCGGCGACGACCACTACGTCCCCCTCAACCAACCCGAACGCGGCCTCATCCCCCTGCTCCTCGACGGCAAAGGCGTGGAGAAGCTGACCGACGGCGAACGCGTCTATCCCACCCTCACCGGCCGCCGCAACGGACCCCTGACCGTCACCGGCTTCACCTGCGCCGACGACGCCACCATCAACGGCCCGGTCACCGTCCGGGCCGGCGCGGCGCTCGTCACGACAGCAACGACCATCAGCGGCCCACTCACCGCCACCCGCGCCGCCGGCATCCTCCTCGCCGACAGCACCATCAACGGCCCGGTCCGCATCGCCACCACCGACACGATCTCCATCATCGACGCCACCATCGCCGGCCCCGTCGACCTGTCCGGCAACACCACCGGCACCGACGCGCCAGTGCTGGCCGGCACCACCATCCGCGGCCCACTCAGCTGCACCGGCAACAACCCCGCACCGACCAACCTCGGCATCGCCAACACCGTCCACGGCCCCCGCACCACCCAGTGCGCGGCACTCTGACCGACAACTAGCGAACCATCACGCCGGCGGCGCGGGCCCGACACCCGCGCCGCCGGCACCTCACCACCTACCCCCGCACCCGTGGAGGCCGCCGTGTCGCACCCCGCCACCCCACCGCGACACCCCCGACGACTCCGCAGACCGCACCGCGCTCGGCGGAATCGACTGACGCTCAACCTGCTCCTGCCGACCCTGCTGCTGGCCGCCTGCACCGGCAGCCCCGCAACTCCCCACACGAACGCCGCGCCAGCGAGCACCGGACCCCAGCCCACCGGGCCACTCTGCGCCGCCCTGCCCACCGGCACCGACCCCGGCAACCCGAGCTTCCTCGCCGGGCAACCCGTCGACCAGGCGCTGCGCTGGATCCCCACCCTCACCACGTTCGAAGCGGCAGTGCGTACCAGCGGCGTCCTCACCGACCTGCCCACCGGCGACGGCGTCACCGTCCTGGCGCCCTCCGACGACGCCTTCGCCGCCACGTTCTCCGAGGACAACTGGGACGACCTCATGACCCACCACACCGACCAGCTCCGCGCCCTGCTGAAAGCCCACCTCATCACCGGAAGCCACCCGATCACCGACCTCACCACCGCCGGCACCGCCACCACCCTCGACGGCGTCACCGTCACCGTCACCCGCAGCGGGCCCACCGCCCGACTCGACGACCGCGCCGACACGGTCTGCGCCGACTACCAGGCCACCAACGCCCGCATCCACATCATCAACGCCGTCCTCGGCGCACTGCCCGTCACCGCCGACGGCACCGGCCACCGCGCACACTGACCACGCTCACCCGGGCGGCACCAGACCCGCCAGCGCACGGTTGGTCCGGTTGGCCCGGACCGCGTCACGCTGCTGCCCGGCCGTCACCTCGATGTACGTCTGCGACGACGCCAACGACGCATGCCCCAACAACCGCATGATCTCCGCCGCGCTCGCACCGTCCTCCGCCAACCGGGTCGCGAAGGTGTGCCGCAGCGCGTGCAGCCGCGCACCACGCGGCACCCGGTCACCGATGCCGGCCCGCCGGTAACACGACTCGACGAGATACTGCAGGCCACCACGGCGCAACGGCTCACCACGCCGATCCACCAGAAACGGCGAGTCGGGGCGTACCGACCGCGAACCGAAGCGCCGCACCCGACTGTCCAGGTAGTCCCGCAGCACCCGGTCCAGATCCGCCTCGATCGGCACCACCCGAGGCCGCCCACCCTTGCCCGCCACCTCGACCCGCCGCTCACCGGGCCGACCGCCGAGCGAGTCGACCCGCAACGCCAGCAGCTCCGACAACCGCAGCCCGGCGCAGAGCGCCACCGCCAACACCGCCACATCCCGCTCCGGCCACGGGTCGCGTTGCCGACCGTCGTCGCGCGCGGCGGACGCGAGCAACACCTCGGGGGTGTCCGCGCCGCGCAACGGCTTCGGCTGGGGGAGTAGCGCCCGAGGTCGCCCGACCGCCGGCATCGGGTTGCCCGCCACGAACCCGTCAGCGACCAGGAAGGTGAAGAAGTTGTTCCAGGTGGACCAGGCCCGGTGCACCGACGCGGCCGCCCGGGGAGCGGCGAACCGGGCGAAGGCCGCCCGCATCACCCGGGGGGAGAGGTCGGTGATCGACAGCGCGTCCAGGGACAGGGGAGGGGTGGCATCTTCCGCGACCAGCGCCGCGACCGTGTGCAGATCCCTGCGGTACGCGGCAAGGGTGTGCGGGGAGGGCTTGCGGGTGGCCCGCGCGGTCAGGAACTCCTCGATCAGCACCGCGAGCGATTCGTCCTGTTTGTCATGCATAAGGGATATTATGCAGCATTTTCGGGTTTCCGGGTAGGGGCCGAGAGAGGGGGAGGAGATGCCAGAACCCCGGCGGTACGTCCTCACGGGAGCGCCCGGCGCCGGCAAGACAACCATGATCGAGGCGTTGCGGCGCAGGGGACACGTCACCGTCCGAGAGGCCGCCACCGACCTCATCGCCGAGAGACAGGCCCAGGGGTACGCCACGCCGTGGCACGACACCGACTTCGTCGACGCCGTCGCCGCGCTGCAACACCACCGGCAGGTCGGCGCCGACGCGCGTCAGCCGGTCCAGTTCTACGACCGGTCGCCCCTGTGCACAGTGGCGCTGGCCCGCCACCTGGGCAGACCGGTCGGCCCGGCGCTGACCGCCGAAGTGGATCGCATCATGCGCGAGCGCACCTACCAACGCCTGGTGTTCCTGATCAGCCCGCTGGGCTTCATCCGCCACACCGCAGCGCGCCAGATCAGCTACGCCGACGCGCTGGCCTTCGCCCGCCTGCACCGGGAGGTGTACGACGAGCACGGGCACCAGCTGGTCGAGGTGCCAGCCGGACCGGTGCGGACACGGCTGACCCTGATCGAGGAACACGTATCGTTCGCGACATGACGTCACCCGGTGCCACCTGCCCCGAGTGCGGTCAACCCGGCACACCCACCGTGTACCGGGATCCAGACGATCCCATGAGCTGGGTCTGTCCCGAGGGGCACCGGTGGCGGGCGACCGACCGGCCCGGGTGGAACCCATGGGCGACGCCCAGCGCCGTCACCGCACCCCACGACCCCAGTGACACCCCGACCCGGACCGGCCCCGTCACTGTCGACAAGGACGGGCGGACCTGGCGCATCGGCACCGCCAGCGACGTCGCCTGGCTCACCGGGCGCACCACGCAGGGCCTCTCGGTCACCACCGCGATCCCGCCGGTGTTCGAGGCGTACGGCACCTTCCACCCGCCCGCCGGGGTCGGCTTCGACGCCCACGAACGCGCGGTGATCGACGAACTGGTGACGTGCACGCCGGATCAGCCCTGGTGGCTGGGCTTTCTCGACACCGGCGCCCACGACGTCGTCTTCCCACACGCCCCGAAGGTGTCCCTCTACTGGGCCTGGCCCTACGTGTTGGTCCAGGCCGGGCCGGAACAGGCCCTCACCTGGCGGGCCGGCCACCTGCGCGGCGACGGGGCGCTGCCCGACCTGTTCTTTCCCGAGGATCGCTCCTGGCTCGTCTCCGCCCTGTGGGACGACACCTGGACCGACATCGGCGCCAGCGGTGCGGTACTCGCCGCCCTGCGACGCAACCCGCTGGTCAACGCGCGCCTCGTCGGGCCGGACGAGGACGCGTGTCCGCCCGGCCTGACGCGCGACTGACCTCCGTCCGACGACGCTGAGGGGACCCCCAGAACCCGCTACTTTACATAATGTGCATTATCGAATCGCGGTTCGGCTGCGGGTGGAGAGGGCAACCGATCAGATCTCTTCGACGGCTGTCATTTCTCATCTGACCTGAGCCATTCTCAATAACCTGAGCCGTTCCCCGAGCGTTCTCACAGAGTTGAGCCAGCGTGGGCCTAAGTGATCTGGTGTAGCTCCAGTCCCCGTCGCAGTTCGTCGACGCGGTGTTCGCTTGGGCTGTCTGCTTGCGTAGTGGTCGTGCGGGTGGGCTATCGGCTTCGATTTGATGCTTTGTAAGAGGCTGGGCCTCTCCCCTGGGCTGCGCTGCAGCCCGGGCCAGTGTGTGGCTGGGGCGGCGCGGCAGGCACCGCCTGTCGGCACATATGTGCGAAGATCGCGCGCATGCGCTATCGATATGAGGACCTGGGAGATCGGGAGTTCCAGCAACTCATCCAGGCTCTGCTGGCGCACTCGTTGGGACCGGGCCTGCGGGCCATGCCGCTGGGCAAGGCAGACGGCGGCCGTGACGCGGTGCACGCCTCGACCGTGTATCAGGTGAAGTTCACGATTTCACCGGAGGCGATCACCAAGCCGGTCAAGTGGCTGCTCGACGCCGTCGATGGCGAGGCGGAGAAGATCCGTGCGTTGGCGCGGCGGGGCGCGCGGGAGTACTACCTGGTCACCAACGTCGGTGGCACGGGGAACCTGGACAAAGGCACCATCGATCAACTCGATGCGGCGCTTGAGGCCCGCGCGAAGGCTTGGTCGATTCGCATCACAGCCTGGTGGCGGGAGACCGTCGACGCGCAGGTGAGCGCCGCCCCTGCTGACCTGGTGCGGAAGTTCGTTCGGATGCTGCCAGCGGATCAGATCTTGGCCCTGATAGGTCGGGACGACTCCGAGGCTGCTCGCCGGCGGGATCGCGTGCTGCGCGCGTACCTGCTCGATCAGTACGAGGTTGATGATCAGGTGAGGTTCGGCGAGGTTGATCTCCTCGGACCATCGGTGTATAGGCTCTTCGTCGACGTCAAGGTGGCAAGTCGGGAAAGCTTCAGCGTCCCCTTTCGGCTGATGGCGCAGTTCAGCGGAGTCGATGCCGACCGAGTCGACGAGCTTGAACTTCCGCGGACCGGCCAGTGGGAGACCGGTGCAGCGCGGCTGCTGCTGCATCCGGCGTGGCGCGGCAACGCCGTGATCATCGGAGGTCCTGGGCAGGGGAAGACCACCCTGCTGCAATACGTGTCTCAGGTGTACCGGTCCATGCTGCTGGACCGGCACGAGTACCGCAACGAGCGCTACGACCCGCACGTAGCCCGAACACCTTTTCGCGTCGACCTGCGGGCCTACGGGGAGTGGCTGGCGCGTGGCAACAAGAGGCGCAAAAAGGAGCCAGATCTCGCCGCGCCCTTGGAGGAGTACCTCGCCGCCCACGTCAGCGCGCACAGTGGCGGTCAGACGTTCACCATTGACGACCTGGGCGCCGTGTTCGCCGCCGGACCGGTTTTGCTTGCCCTGGACGGGCTGGACGAGGTCGCTGACCTGCGGCTGCGAGAACGGGTCGCGGAGCAGATCGCCACGACGGCGCGGCGGTGGGACGGTCCGGACATCGACATAGTCATTCTGATCACCACTCGCCCCGGAGCCACCGCCGCTCCACTCAAGCTCGGCTCCGCCTTTCCTGAGCTGGTGGTCCAGCGGTTGACGAAGCGGCTGCAGGTGGCCTACCTCAAACGCTGGGCCGAGCAGACTGGCCTGACCGTTGAAGCCACGAGCGCGCTGCTCAAACAGTTCATCGGCAATCTAGAGCTGCCTCATGTTCGGGAGCTGGCGGCCAGCCCCATGCAGATGGCGATCCTGCTGCATTTGCTGCAGCGGCGCAGCATTCTGCCCGAGCAACGCACAGAGCTGTACAAGGACTACGTGGAGGTGTTCTTCGACCGGGAGAGACCCAAGGAGCCGATGGTCGCTCAGCACCGCCGGCTGGTGCTGGCGCTGCACCGGTTCCTGGCCTGGCACCTGCAGACACAGGCGGAGCAGGGCAGCAGCAGCGGCAGACTCGATTTGGACGATCTGCAGAGACTGATCGCTGAGTTCCTCAGTAACTACGACGAGACTAGTCCGAACCTTGGGGCGCTGTTCACCTCGGTCACCTCGCGGGTCGTCTGCCTCGTGCAGCGCAGCAGGGGTTTCGAGTTTGAGGTGCAGCCTCTGCGGGAGTACTTCGCAGCCTGCCACCTGGCTGAAGGAGCGCAGCCGCGAGGCCTGGGGACGAAGGACGCGCGGCTGGCGGAAATGATGAAGCGTCCTTATTGGTCGAACGTGCTGCGCTTCTTCGTCGGTCTGCTGTCCGAGGCCGAGATCAAGAGCCTGCCGACGACCATTCGAGAGGTCCGGGCGAACGCGCCGTTCGACGTCCTTCCGCTGACCCGCGCCGTCCTGGTGCAGCTACTGCGCGACCGGGTCTACCAGGATTTCACTGCTGTGGCGGTGCGCGGCGCGGTCGAAGCAGCTCTCGAAGGGCCCGGCTGCGTGCTCGCCGAAGACGGGTTGCTTGATGACACCGGGAAGCCACTGGTGCTCGCCCCGGGTGTGGGAGCCGCCCAGATCGCCGTGTACGCGCGCTCGCGGTTGGAAACCGAACCTGACCAGGCGCACCGCGACGCGCTGGGTCGGCTGCTATCCCGTCACGAACCGGCGGAGCGCACCCACAGCTGGTGCTGGGGCGATGGCATGCGTCAGCCGACCATGAGCTGGTTGCGCACCGCCGCGCACCTGCGCGCCCTGTCAGGGATGAACACCTGGCAGGCCGCACACGTGCTGTCCTGCGCCAGCGGCGCAGCCCTCCTCGCCGCCCGAGAGCCTGTCCTGCCGCTCTTGCTCGACGCCGGCAGCGACGTCGAGAGCGGCCCCCTCGCGCAGGCGTGCGTTGCCGACCTCGGCGACGGGTACTGCCACGACCGCCGCCCTGGCGACGGTCCAACCCTCCTTGAGCAGCTCCACGCCAGCTCCCACCCGGACGGCTTCTACGCGAAGCGACTCGCAGCTCTCCGCGCCGCCCACAGCGGCGAAGCGGCCATGCGCCGCCGCCGGCGCCGCAGCACCCCGCACATCGGTGACCCCACGGTGCTCCTGTCCGAGTTGAAGGCCGCAGAATCGACCGAGGACTGGGCAACCGAGGAGGCTTGGGCGCACCTGCTGAATGTGCTCGCCGGCGGGTTCGGCGACAGCTGGCTGCTGCGGGAAGCGGTACTAGCCGCCCCAGACGGCCTTACCGTCACGACGCCGGCCGAGCCTCAGCTCGCCGCTGGCGCTACTCCAGCCGCCATCGCGGCGTGGATGCGCCAAGCGCACCACCACAACGACGACACCGCATGGTGGCTGGACAGGGAGCCCGAGATCAGTGACCGCCTTGCGGTCCGTACGTGGATCCTGGCTGTTGCTCTCTTCGCCCGAGCGCAGGTGGTGCAGGCGTGCATCCCACAGATAGACGCCATCCTGGGCCGACTCACAAACCATGAAATCGCCACCGTGATGGCCACCGCTCGGCGTTTCACCGTTCACACCTCGCCCCGTCGCCTCGACCTGTATGCGCCGCTGCACAACCGGCTGATCACACCCTCGGCGCTCACCGCGCTTCTGCTGCACCTCACCGCGTTCGACTCAACCCAACCCGAGCTGCTACGGATCATCGCCAACAACGTCAGCGACGTGCTCACGGTGCGCAGCGACGTGACCGTCCTTGCCCTGTCCGTCGTGGCTGACCACACCAAGCCGCTACGAACAGCGCTGCTGGCCGGCACCCGGCCGCACCTCGCCGCAGGCATGCTCAGCGAAGCCCGCGTCGGAGCCGTCACCACCGTCACGGCAAGTCGCATCCTCAAGCAACCCCAGCAATGGCCACCAGACGTGGTCATCACCGCTCAGGTGATCCTGTCCAGCGCCCTGTCCACTCTGCCCGCCCTCGCCGACATCGCCAGCGAGAACAACTGGTTCAGCGATTAGTGCCGCACCGGTCAGGAACCTGACGCACCGCGACGCTGGGTGGTTACGGTGAGATCGGACGGCCGCCGAGCGGTGAGTTTGAAGGCCGCCGTCCGACTGGTTGCCGCCCGCTGGCGCGACACTC
Source organism: Micromonospora sp. NPDC053740 (assembly GCF_040677775.1). Taxonomy (NCBI): domain Bacteria; kingdom Bacillati; phylum Actinomycetota; class Actinomycetes; order Micromonosporales; family Micromonosporaceae; genus Micromonospora; species Micromonospora sp. NPDC053740. Next base: position 281,261 of record NZ_JBFASO010000010.1, on the reverse strand, counting down.
GCCCCTGGCGATCTCAGAGAAACACATCGGGACCGGCGCAGCTGGTGCCAACTAATCGACGCGCACGTTCGTAATCAACGCCCCGGGCCCGCGTGGGTCGCTGACCAGCCACCGCGAGAGGATCTACACCATGCCCATCCCCGCCGAATGGCTCGAGGCCCAGTCAGCGCCCGGCTACATCGTCTGCGCGCACCGCATCTGTACCAAGAAGGCGAGGCCCTACGTCACCGACCACGTCTGCTGCGGCAACGCCAAGCACGATGCCGCCCACGAGGCCAACCGCGCCGTCGAGCAGCCTTCTGCCGAGGTCTACGGGCTCGGCGACCTGCGCGCTGACGTGGCCGCCGGAATCCGGCGTCGGCTCGGGCGTCGCTGAGACGTCCTCAGCCGCACACAGATGAGCCACGCGCTCCTCCGACGTGGGCACCGCTGGTCCTTGGGGTACACCTGTCGCAGCTGTGAGGCGGATGCGTCCGACGTTGGTCAAGGCGCTTAACCAGGGCGGCGCCGAGATCGACTACGCCACGCGCTCGCCACCAACGCCTCCAAACTCAGAAGTCCTTTTAAGAATGGAAGGACGCCATGGGTCTGACCGCCTGCGTGGAGCCTGCCAAGACCCGCGAGGAGATACACGGTCAGCTCAGAGCTCGGTGTTCATCACCGCCGCCCGCTTCGTCCTTTACTCGGCTGGACGTACGCCACGACGGCGGCAACCATCAGGAGGGCAAGGACGGCACCCACGATGCCGCCCGCCTTCTCGCCCGCGATGATGCACGGAGCGCACACAACGGCAACCGCGATCCGGCCGGCCTTCGTGCCGGGGCTTCGCTTCGCTGTCGGCTGCTCCGGCCATGGCTCACCTGGCCCCGGTCGGTAGCGTGGCCTGGCGCGCGGCGGTAGCTCCTCTGCGCCCATCTCGGCTCACTCCAGTTCGGATATCCGGAATCGTCAGGAACCGCTCCGGCTCCATCAGAGACCGACGTCAGTAAGGGCGTTATCCTCCCACTGGTCGGCATCCTCGATGTACCCGGCCAGCGTCGCGGAGCCGTCCTTCCACCCGCCGTGCCGGGCGATCCGCAGCGGGTTCTTGCCCCGCCGATGGGTTTCGGTGGCGAACCCGCGGCGCAGGGAGTGACCGGAGAACGCGGAGGCGGCGTCCAAACCGGCGCGCAGCGCGGTGCGGCGGACGATGATGGCTACGGCCTGGCCGGTGATGCGACCACTCGCTTCGCCGCGCCCGTGCGGCACCCGGCCGAGGTTGCCGTGCCGGTCGATGCGACGGAACACCGGTCCCGACGTCTCCCTGCGGGCGGCCAGGGCGTCCAGCCATGCCTGCATCGTGCGCACGGGGCAGGTGGCCGGTCGCGAGGTGTAGGGCAGGGCGGTGCTGCGGCCCACGGATTCCTTGTCGGTCTTGGAGCGTCGGATGGCGATCTGCAGGCCGTGGTCGGTGAAAGCGAGGTCGGCGATGTTGAGCGCCGCGAGTTCGCTGCGCCGGGCACCCAACGCGAAACCGACCACGATGAGGGCCCGGTCGCGCACTCCTGCCAGGGTGGAGATGTCGAGGGTGTCGACCATCGCCCGCAGCGCTGTAATGGTCAGCGCCTTGGCCTTGCGTACTCCTCGGCCACCTTCCGCGAGCTCGGCGCGGTGCCGGCGCACCACCGCGCGCGCCGGCCGGGTGTGGGGCGGCGGGAGGTCGGCGGCGGCGTGGGCGACGGTGATGGCCGCCATGGCGCGCTCGATCGTGGACGCTGCCTTGCCTTCGTCAGCGAGGTGCGAGACGTACTCGGCCAGGGTCGCCGCGGTGGCCGGCAGGTGTGATCGTTGGTGGTCGTCGCACCAGTGGGTGAAGCGGCGCCAGTCCCCGGCGTAGGCCCGCCGCGTCGACGCGGGCACCGACTCGCGGATGCGCCGCCGCGCCGCTTCCGACAGCTGCTCGTTTGGATCGATGAAGGTGGTTGGGTCGGCGCTCTCCCGGGCCTCAATCTCATTCACGAGAAGGAACGTTATCGTGAATGAAGCGGTCGCCAGCTACGCCGCGCCGTGAGCGCACCTAAACAGCCGACAGTCACGACTCTCTCCTGGGTCTGCTGCGTCAGCGGCCGAGCATGCGGTCGAGCAGCCGCCGCAGCGCGTCGATCACCTCAACCGTGCCCTCGCCGGCCCCGGGCCCCGACGTCCGCCGCGTCTGCGAACCACCACCATGAAGCCGGCCACCACCAGCACCTCGGCCAGCAGCCACGGCGCGATCAGCACATAGCCGGCCGCCACCAAGCCCGCCACCGGATGGCCCACCGCGGCCCCGCCGACCGCCGACGCTGGCGAGCGCGATCACGCCCCACGCAGGCCCGGCCCACCCGCTGACCCGGACTCTCCCACGACGAGATCCTCAATCGGGCAGGCCAGATATGGAAGGCTCTGCACTTGCCGCACGTCGCCCGCTCGAGCGGCGAGGATCGAAGGGAGCCAGAGATGACCTACCTGGGTATCAAGCAGTTGCCGGCCAAAATCGCGTGGACGCCGCTCAAGCACAGATGCGGCTGCGTGGCCGACTGGGGTTGGGACAGCGAGGCGATCCCGCCGCCCCAATTCATCGCCTGGTGCATTAACGTCGTCGGCGAGAACTGCCCGTGGCACGGCGGCGAGACCGAACAGGACATGCCGATTCCCGCCAATGAGACGATCGCGCTGACCCACCCCGGCAGCGGTGCCTCGATCTACGTCCGCAAGGCGACAGGTAGCGATGTCGCTCTTGGTGAGCAGCTTGCCGCCGACCTGCAAGGGCTGATGGAAAAGGCGACGAACAACAAACTCGCCCTGGTGGGTGAGATTCCACCTCGATACCGCAAGTGGTTGTACGCCAACGGCTACGACCCGCTGGAGGCATGGCTCGACCAGCGGCTCACCGACATCGTGCTAAACCGCGGCGAGGTCACCGTAACGCCCGAGATGCTCAACCAGGTGCCCTGACCACTCCGGCTTGCCGGCAGTCGGCATTTGCTTCGCGGATCTTCGCCCCTATTTCCGCCCACTCCCCCACGACGGGGAGGTGAGGACCGTTCACAGCCGGCGCGACCGATGAGCCCCGCCCGGCGCCGGGCCAGCTCGGCGGAGGACCCCGCGCTGCGCCGACCCGTCGCGCCGATGCTCGCCGCGCCGGTCCACGCCGTGCCCGAAGGCCCAAATCTGGTCCATGAACCCGAGTGGGATGGTTCTTAGAGACTCTGAGGTGTCTCAGGGGCGAGACGTCGGCGGCGTCAACCTGACCATGCCGAACCCACGCGGCTTGATCGAGACCACGGTGATTTGCTACTGGCGGCTCTACGGCATCGATGCTGTCGATTTCCGGGAGCCGCCTGCGGGGGTCCGTACTCCTCTGCACGCGTAAGTGAGAAGGGCGGGATCCCGCCAGCCCGTCGGTACAGCGCGGGATCCCGCCCGGGGGCCGGTCAGTTGTCGGTGCTCAGGTGGTCGAGGAGCCAGCCGGTCAGAGCGCGGGTAGCGCTAGCGATGACGACGGTGATCACTGCGAGGGTGATCTGGGTGCGGCGTGGCTGGGGACCATGGGGGTGCTGCGGGGATCGGGTCATCGGATGCTCCCTGGATGTCGGAGACGAAAGCGGAGTCAGCGCCGGCTTGCGAATTCAGATTCGGCCCGTCTCGGGAGGGCTGACCTGAGTGCCGACGAGTGTCGAGCAGCCCGCGACTGGTGGCGGTGGGGCATCATCGGTCGGCGATGAATGCCGACAAGTCCCGACGAGTCCCCCGCCCGCCTACCGCGGCCGCCAATCGCGCCCCGGTGCGCCGTCCGCGGAAGCTGGCCCGGCCCGAGCTCGACGCCGGGCCGCAGCGCGATGTCCGCGATCTGCTCTACGATCTGCGCGAGAAAGCAGGCAGGCCCGCGCTGGAGGATCTGGAGAAGCGAATCGCCGGCGATGACCGCCTCGACGGTTCACCGAAGAAGGACGTGATCCACCAGATCATCTCCCGGGGTGGGCCCGCTGCCCTGGATGATGTCCGCGCGGTCGCCCTGGTGCTAGCGCTGGCCTGTGGCGAGGATAAGTACAAGATCGTCGATCAGGTTACCCAGCTGATGCAACCGTTCGATCGGCCATCGGGGCCGTTGCGAGACGAATCCAGCGATAACGCCTCCGCCCCGGAGCCTCCACCAGCCGCCGACATGACGGCCGTCGTCATCGCCCGCCCGGAAACCGGCGAGGGCCCCGGGCACTTGTTCGTCGCCGACTGGGTCCCGATGCTCGGCGACGACGTCGCGTTCACCCTGACCGGGATCATCGAGTCCGTACACGTCGAAGTGCCGTTGCTGACCGACTGGCTCACCGCCGAACTCGCCCGACGTTCGGCCTTCGACATTCCGGACGACGACGTGAAGAAGCAGATCCTGCGTCCGGTCCGGATGGCAATGGGACGGTCGGCAAGGCTGGGGCCGGAACTGGTCCGGCTGGCTCGTGCCGCGCATGCCGCGCGTTACACCGACGCCGAGATCCGCACGATCCTGAAACGGGCGCTGTCCTTCAAGGTCAGCGGTCTTCTGTCGAGCGCCGATCATCCTGGCTATCCGCATCCGCTCGACCTCGGCGAGATGGCGGCGCTCACCTTCGGGTACGCCGAGAAGGACCTGATCGAGCTCGGCTTCGACGCCGGCCGAGGTCGCGGCGGTGTCCGGGCGTACGTGCCGCGCGAGATCCTGCTGAACTCCCCCGAGCTGATGGAGATCGGCACGCTGCTCGCCCCTGCGGCTTCCTCCGCGTCGGCGAGGCTCTATCGCGCCTGCCAGTCCGCGCAGGACTTCAGCTTCATCGGCCTCGCCGACCAACGGCACCTCTGGACGCACTTCGTCCTGCCCCAAGCCTTCGCTCGCTACCCCTTCGACGCGGTGATTGTCGAGGCCGGATCCATCCGCGCCTTCGGGCTACCGTGACGGGCTACCTAAGCAACGTCGACACGGTGGGCAGGTGCGTCATGAACGGCCGAGCCCAGGACGAACTCGTCCGGGGCCACAACGCTTAGCCGATGTCAGCTTGAGGGACACCCCAACACCACAGTCACCACTAGTAGTCGGACGCCAATGGGGGCTCCTGGACCGTCAGCATCCAGGCTGCGCGTCTGACCTCATTGAGCCCGCCGCCCGCCGTTGTAGCGCAGCTGAGCACCGACACGCCGTGCGGTGGTCACCCTCGAACACCACAAAGCTGGGTGGCCTGGCTGCATCAGCCGACGGCTTGTCATCGGTCGGCATTATGGTGTCTTTGGTTCCTCGCCCAGGTCCTGCTCGAGCTTCACCACCTCGAGGCCCGCCGCCTTCGCGCGCCTCCTCATGCCGACGTCGTATGTGACCATGGTGACCTGCCGGCCTGCGAAGGGTTCGACGGACAGCACCCGATCGACGATCTCATCGTCGTTAATGGGCAACCGGACGTGGCCCGGCGGATCCAACATGATCTGGAAGGTCACGCGGCGACCGCTAGAGTTCTTAGACATCAGCGCGCCGAAGCCGTCAGGCAAAACGACATGGCGGTCGAGGACGGCCGTGGTGTAGCCGGCCCGCCACCGGCTGTGGGCCTTGCTGTGCTGTTTCAGGGCGTCGAGTTCATCCACGATAACCATCGGCACGAGGATGTGGATGCGATCCATCTGGGTGCCGAGCGCCTCGGAAAGGTCCATCTCCTCCAGCTTTTGTGGGTGGTGGAGGTAGACGTTGCTGTCGAGCACGACTAGTCGTCCGGTGCGCTCGAACCGCTTGACCTGGTCGTCCAGCCCGGCGATGGCCTCCTCAAAGGCGCGCGTCCGTTCGTCGAGCTCGACCGCGAGCAAACTGTTGAGAACCATGTCGGCGCCGTCCGGCTTGCCGTACAGCGACGCAGCGGCGGACATGAGCAACTGGTAACGGTCGGGCGGGACGAGCACGTTGAGGCTCGAGGCGCTGATCTGAGTGCCGAGCTGGCGTCGAACCTCGTTGGCCCAGTCGAGGTAGGGGAAGACCGGGTGTATTGCTGGGTTAGTGGCGCCGCCCCGGATGTTGACGACGGCCTGGTGTAGGTGAACGAGCGACTGGCGAAGGTTGTTCCGGTGAACGCCGGGCATCGAGGTGATCAGCACGTGGGCGATCCTGCCCCGATGGCCAATTGAACGCCAGGTTGACCTGTCGCATTCGTTGTTCCGGATCTTTGCCCCCGCCAGGTGTCCTATCTCCCACGATGCGAAGTTGAGGAGCGTTCGCGGTCGGCGCGGGCGGTGAGCCCGGCCCGGCGCCGGGCCAGCGCGGCCGCGGACCACGCGGCGGCGCAGTTGTTGACCACGTGCACGGCGCCCGCGTCGGGGATGTCGGAGACGAAAGCGGAGCCAGCGCCGGCTTGCCGCCTCGTGACCGCGTTGGGTCACATCGTGCGCTGCGCCGACCGGTCGCGCCGGTACTCGCCATGCCGGTCGACGCCGTGCCCGAGGGCCCCAGCCTTGTGCATCAACCCAAGTGGGACAGGACGGTGCACCGCCGAGCACGTGGAGCCCTGGGGCGGGGGCGGCCGCGACTATGGGGTGGCGGTGAGAGCGAGCTCCAAGGCTCGGTAGGTGTAGTAGCCGGGTGCGGCGGTGTCGCCTTCGTGTTCCCGGGCCCGGGTTAGGAAGTTCTGGAAGGCCTCGATGCGCGCCGGCCCTAGGTGGGCAGTCTGGTTCCACAGGTCGACGGCGATGGTTTCCATCAGGTTCGCGGTTCGACACTGGTAGTTCTCGACCCAGGCGGTGAGCGCCGCGCTGAGGATGTCGAGGGTCAGGAAACGGGCGTGCTTGACGAGAAGTTGGCCTACCTGTTCTCCCACCCGCCAGGCACCGGCCTGCGTCAGATAGCCGGGGATCAGCTCGGCGAAGTACCGGTCCGGGTGCGCTCCGGCGACCGTCATCTGGTCCCACCAGCTATGGGCGAGAAAGTGGGCCTCCAGCTTGGGCAGCCGATCCCGGACAAGCGGGCTGCGCACGAGCGCCAAGGTTGTGATCGCCTGTACTGCGGTCAACTGTCCGGGTGCGCTGACGGGGACCTGCACGACCAGGTCCTGCAGCCGGTTGGCCAGCCCTTCGTCGACGAGGTCCCAGAAGTAGTCCTCGTCGGCGAACCGGATGAGCGCCCGCGTCTGGGCCGGGCCGTCGATGGTGCGGAACTTGTCACGCTGGCCGGTCACGGCTTCTCGGACGAGGGCCCGGTTGCGGGCAGCGAACGCCTCCAGCGCGACCGCCATCCGGTCGGCGTGCTCGATCGCCGGCAGCAGACCACCCGGGTCCAGCTCCAGCAGGGCGCTCTTGGCGGCGAGCTGGATGATGCGGCGTTGGGCAGCGGAGCGGACGCGGTCGAAGAATGCTGCCTGTAGGTGCGCCGGTGTCGGGGAAAAGCTGGAATCGCAGATGTAGCTCTTGAACTCATCGAGTGCCCGGCTGCCCTGGGTCGGTGGATGGGTGAGCAGGGCGGTAAGCGCGATGACGAGATGCCCGCGGGCCACTTCCGCGTGGGGCTCGTAGGTGCCGCCGTGCAGCCGCAGGGACGGATGCACGCAGAGGTTGCGGTCCTCCTGGATGCGGCTGAGCTCGTGGGCGTCGATCGCGTCGATCAGTTCGAACTTCTCTGCGTCGGTGAGCAGGTCGGCCTCGATGGCCTGCATGGCTTTGACGCCTTCGCGGTTGAGCCCGTGTGCCTGGGCGTTGGTGACGGCCGTGCGGAACGGGATCGCCGTCGAGTCGCCGTCGTCGGCGAGCCCGATCAGCTTCGTGATGATGTCGGCGGTGATGGCGGTCCACGTCGCGGCGATGCTGGTCCGAAACGCGCCAGTGTTGTAGCACCGCAGCGCCTCCCCGGCTAGGCGCCGGGTCTCCGGGCTCCATACCTGATTGACCAGGGTGTCTAGGTCCGCCATCAACTGCCTCCGCCGCCTGCCAAAATCGAAAACGCCATCTCACCATCTCCCGCACTCGTTTCCGATGTGGGGGCGGTGGCAGCCGTCGTTCGTCTCGCGACCGTCGAGGCCATGGGCCTTGCGCAGCCGGTCGGCTGGCTGCACACGGTAGAGCCGAGCCTCCATCTCCCGAACGAGGCCAGACCCAATGCACGGGCGGTTATTGGTGGATACGAACCTGCCGCAGCCGAACAAGTGTTCGTGGCTGACGACGATCGGCGAAACGCCGACTACACCCACACCTGCCTCATGACGCACCTCTGGGGTACGACTTCACCGCCTCCCGGCCGCTAGCCCGAGGGGGTAGGGGACCCGAGCCGGTATCGGGCGTGTTAGTACGCGCGTTCTAAAATTGGTTGTATTGTCCTGGAATGACAACCACCGCTGGCGCCGAGGCCGAGCCGCCCCACATCAGTGCCAAGCAGCAACGCATCCTGACTGTGATACACGATTGGATCCAGCAGCACGGCTACCCGCCCACGGTGCGCGAGATCGGTGCAGCAGTCGGGCTTGGCTCCCCCTCGTCCGTTGCGCACCACTTGAACATGCTGGAACGGCGTGGCCTCCTGCGTCGTGAGGCAAACGCGTCCAGGGCGGTCGACATCCGCAGGGCGCAGGTCGGCGCGGCGTCCAACGAAGCAGACGAGCCAGGTGTGAAAGTTCCGGTGCTTGGCACTATCGCTGCTGGTGCCCCGATCCTCGCTGAGGAACATGTGGAGGACGAGCTGGCGCTGCCTCGCGCCCTGGTAGGGCACGGCACGTTGTTCGCTCTGATGGTTAAGGGCGATTCCATGATCGAGGCGGCAATCTGCGACGGCGACGTCGTGATCGTGCGCCAGCAGGCAGTTGCCGGGAATGGCGACATCGTTGCCGCCATGATCGAGGGAGAGGCGACGGTCAAGGCCTACCGGACCTGCGACGGTCGCGTCGAGTTGGTCCCGCGGAATCCATTCTACGAGGTGATCTCCGCCGAACACGCGGTCATCCTGGGCAAGGTCGTCTGCGTGCTTCGGCGCGTCTAGCGTCCGGCCGACGTCTGCTGACCGGGCGTCGGCGCCGTCCTTCCGTGGGCGCGGCCGCTGCGGCCAGCGTCACCTCGCCGTGGCGTACCTGCCAACCGTCCGCGTCCGGCACCAGGGCCAGCCGGATGTCGACCGTCTCGCACACCGCCATCATCGCCGAGGCCCGTCGTGCCGATGTCGTTCACTCTCGCCTCCCGCCACGTCGCCGCAGGGATGGTCTCGTCCGGCATCTGCTTTACATCTCGGTGGTGGATCACGTGCGAGGGTAGTCCACACTGGGCCGGTTACGCGCTGTCAGGAGGCAGTGATGAGGAGTCGAACCCCCAAGTCGGCGAGCCGGCGCCGCGCAGGCACCCCCGCAGGTACGGCGCAGGGAACGGAACGTCGAGATTCGTGGACGCGTATCGGCGTCGCGCTGTCGCTGCTGATGGCCTTGGCAGGCCTCGCGGCAGACTTCTTCGACGTTCTGCGCACGCCCGCAAGGCCTGCCCCGACCCCCACGACGGCTACCCCCCAAGCCGAGCGGTCGCCGTCGGAGCAGCTCCAATACCAGGCGACCGTGCAGGACGGCCGCCTGGACTTGTTCAAGGGCGAACTCCACGTCACCACCGACCGGACCGAGGAGGTCGCTGAGTGGTTCGCCGTAAGGGTCCTCATCTGCGGGCCCGCTAACAATGACGAGCTATGCCTCTACCCGGCGGAACTGGCTAGCGTGGGCGCAGCACCGCGGCGCCCGTCGACCAGCATGACGGTGCCAGCCGGCGGCCGCGTCGGAGTCATCCTGACCGCGCCTTACTCCGAAATCGAGATCAAGGATGACCTAAATCCTGAGGGGTCCGCCCAGCCGCTCACCGATCCCACCGACGCCGCTACCTGGTGGTGGAACGTCCGCGCCAGCAAACCTGGCACGTACGAGCTGAGAGGCGCGGTGTTCGTCCTCGCCGCGGAGACGGACCGGGAACTGGTCACCCGGGAAACCTTTACCATCAAACTGACGGTGGAGAGAACGGCGGAGTACACCGCCAAGAAGCTCTGGACCATGACCCTGGACGTCACGAAATGGTCGGTGCCTCAGATCATCACCATCCTCGCCGCGTTCATCGGCGCAGGCGCGTTCGCAGCGTGGATTCGGCGCCGCCTCCGCGATCCTTCACCTGGCTAGCCGGACACGCATTCGTTGTCGCGGATCTTTGCCCCTACCCGGTCGCCCCTCCCCCATGATGCGAAGGTGAGGGGTGTTCACGCCCGGCGCGGGCGATGGGCCTCGCCCGGCGGAGGGCCGGCGCCCGCACCGCCGCCCTGGTCCAAACTCGCCGTCGACCTACCTGCGGGTCTGCTCGCCCGCTGTCTGGGCATTGACATCAGCAGCGCGGTGGACTGGCAACGCGGGGCCGCTGGAGACTGGCACGCCTACGCCGCCAGGACCGCCTTGCAGCGCACCTCCGCCATCCTTGCGACAAAGACCGCTGAGCGGCTCGGCAGATTGATGCTGGCGGTCTGACGTGGCCCCACCCGAACGGGGCGGCCTCCATCGTGAGGGGTCGCTCGGGTCACCGAGTCATTTCCCGCGAAGGGAGGCGTGCATGCGACTGCGATATTTGGTTCCCTTTAGCGGCAACGTCTCTGCGGGTCAGTCCTAGGGGCAGATAGGGTGCCACGATGGCTCGGGTGGAGTGGTCGGCGCTTAGCGGCGACGAGGTCGAGACGCTACTGGCAAACCTGTACTACAACCGTGACGGGCGATTCTTGCGAATCCGGCCTGCTCAAGGCGACTTCGGTGTCGACCTGATCCTGCCCGTAGCTGCTAATCCGCAGCTTTGGGACGTCTACCAGATCAAGAAGTTCGCCCTGAATCTGACTTCTGGTCAGAAGGGCCAGATCCAGGCGTCGTTCAGGCGGGCTCTCGTCGCCCTCGTGCGCCATGGGCTGCCGCTCAACGACTGGTACGTCGTGATGCCGCTGGACCCAACCCCGGACAACGTCACATGGTTCAATGCAATGCCGGCCACCGCGTACGCTGAGCTGGAAGCCGACGCCGACCTTGCTCTCACGGCCGACGAGTTGGGGCGGATCCGTGAATGGCTCGATGCCCCGGGGCGCACCATTGCCTGGCTGGGTCTCAATGCTTGCGAGAGTCTCGTCGCCGACTACCCGTACGTCGTCGACTATTACCTGCACGGCGGCCAGCAACGTATCCGCGACGCGGTGGCCGAGGTGGCCAAGCTCCTGCAGCGGGATTTACCACTGCAGGCCAACGACGGCGCAGCCGCAGGTGATGCGCAACCCAAGGCCGCGCTGCTCACGCCGGGCGAGATCCGGGAGCACCTGCTGCGGCTAGACCGCGCGCTCGACACCGACCCCCATTTCCGGTACGGCCACAGCCTGGACGTCAACCCTACCGACCTGCTTCCGGAGCCGGGCCTGGTCGCGGCCACCCAGGAGCAGATCTCGGGCGGGCGGTGGCTGACGTTCAAGGTCTACGTACGGTCGGCGCAGTCACTGATCGAACGGCCGATCCCGGTGACCATGACCTTTGACTTCGAGCAGTCCGCCGAGGATCTGCGGGCCATCGAGCTCTGGCAGAGGTTCGGAAAGCCGGTGCAGGCTGCCGGGACGATCGAGGCCGACATGCCGGGCGGACTGAGTCGCGGAGGTCGGGCCGGGACGGTGCTTCTCTCGCCGGCGGCCGACGTGCTAAAGCAGGCCCGGGTCCGGTTGCGGATCGTGAATCCTGCGGGGACCCCGTTGGCGGAGTGCGCATTCCGCACGGAGTCGGCGAACGGCAGCGACGGGATGTGGGTACGCGGGACGGACGACGCCGCCCTCTTGGGCCTGGAGATGCTCATCGCGACCGACGGATCCACCACCACCGACTTCCGGATTGGGGCGCTTGCGGGACGGGAGGCCAACGCGGTGCTCGGCCCGGTCCGGTTCGCCGGTTCCCTGACCGCGCCGAACACGCTGCAGTTCGCCGGTGCCTACGGCCCTTTCAGCGACATGGTGCAACTGACGATGGCCGAGCCGCTCCTGCCCGAGGTGGTCGTCCGCTTCGTCGAGAACCTAGACACGATCCAAACCGTCACCACGATGCCGGTGGTGATCCCCGACGTCTCGGCCATGAGCACCCAAGAACGCCTCACCATCATGCGGACGGCGTCGCTGATCAGCGGCCGTACGCTGGTCGCCCGCTGGCGGCCGTTCAAGGTCGCCGATACCGGTACCGCCGAGTTCGATCCGGCCGGGGTTTATGAGTTCATGGTCATCGAGCCGTTGACCGTGTCGCTGGGATCCGCACGGCATGTTCTCGGCGCGCAGAGGGCGCGGCCGCTCTCCGCACGGATTGAACAGCTCCCCGACGGCAGCGCCCGGCTGACGCCAGACGAGAACGACGTCGCTCATTTCGACTTCCTGCGCGAGATCCCCGAGGACGTCACCGACCGGCAAATGGTCTACTCGCGGCGTATCGATGATCCAGCCGAGGAACAATAACGCCGCTCCCGCGAGCACCTGCGCCGGCCCGGCCGCCGCCGCACCGGCGTGATCCCGGTGCTGTCCGGCATCAACGTCGGCGCCCGGGTCCGCGCCACGGCGTTGAGCGACCGGTACGTCGCCGAGACCGTGAAGCAAGCCGTGCGGGACACCGGTCAGCCGCCCGAGGTGGTCGACACGCTCGCCGGGCACAGCCTCCGGACCAGGCTCGCCACCGCCCTCGAGGCCGCCGGCGTACCTCAGACGGTGATCGCCCGGATCCTCGGCCACGCCACCGGCACCGCCGGCCGCTACGTCCGGCACGCCTTCGACGGCGCCCCCTGTACGCACACGCCACCAGTGTCCTTCGCAGCATTTGAGCCTCCCGCGCTGGACCGCGACAGGAGCACGAGGAGGAGGCATGGCACGGTTCCGGCGAGCCATGCCCAACATTCCTCGATCAGAGGGCATCACACCGACCAACCCCTGCACCGTCTCAGCCTGCGGCGCTACGGCGCCTGCAGCCGGATGTCGGTACGGTGACGGCTATGGATGAGAAGCAGCCTCGGTACGGGTACGGCAGAGGGCTGCGGCCGTTGTGGTCGCCACGGGACCGTGACGCGGAGGCGATCCGGCGGGTGCTGCGCCGGGCCGGGCTGCGCGACGTCGGTGAGCGGCACCTAAACGGCTTCGCGGTCGAGGGCGCCAACAGCAGCACCGACGGGCCCGAGCCGTTCGCCGTCGCCTACTGCGGCACCGCCGATCAGCCGGAGATGACGGTCCGCTCCCGGCGGGTGTTGGAGCGGACCGGCTACCAGGTTGAGGCGGATGACGCGAACGCGAACGCGCTGCTGGTGCAGCGGCAACCCGCCCGGGAGGCGGTGCCCTCCGATCGTGGGCTGCTCCGGGTGGCGGTGGTGTGCGCGGTGGTGACCACGGTGGCGTTGATCGCCTCTTGGACCGACTCGGGGATGGTGCGGTTCGCTGGCGGCGTCGGCTCGGCCGTGTTCGGCGTGGTCGCGGTGTTCCTGGGCGGCCTGTGGTACCGGCAGCGGGCTCATCTGGAGTGAGACCAGCACCGAGCAGTACCTATCCGAGGAGACCGGAGTGCCTACTACCCTGCGACGACGTTACCGCGGCGTCCCGGGCACCAGCGTCCACCAGCCGTACGCCACGGGCCGGCCCTATTGCCTCCGTCGTCGATAAGGCACTCCAGCTAGCCCCGATGAACTGAGCCGCTGCCGCTGCAGGAGGATCATGTGCGACAGGTGCAGATCTTCCGCAGACCCTGGATCACCTGTACATGGTCAAGCCCCATGGAATCCGGTCAGGTACGACCCGATGCGCCGAGTTCGGCACGATCGGCGGCGGTTGCCCTAACGGAGACCAACGACGCGCTGACCTAACAAAGCACTACTAGTTGTTGTCCTGGCCGTCCAGGTCTGGACTTACAGGTTCATGGGTGACCACCTCGTCGCCGCCACGGGACTTCGGCGTCTGAAGAGCGTTAAGAACGATCTTGCGGTAGACGTCAACAAGTTGGGCGAGGGGATGGACCGTGGCAATATCAGGCTGCCCCGCGTCGTCAGCGACCTCATCGGCGTCGTCGTCCCCGATGCCGACCCCCCGTATCAGGCCGCGTAGCCGAAAGAGGCTGCCCAGCCGCCGGCCTGAATCAGCCGTCCGCGCTAGCAGCATGGCTTCGTCTGCGGTGAGGTGCTCGCCGAACCTCTCCAGCCAGCCCTGCTCGACGTCCTCCGTCACGGAGGTTGCTAGATCGACGAGGGCGGCGAGGATCTGGTAATGAAGGTTCTGGAGTTGAGCGAGAGTCGTGCCGCGATAGAACTGAGGGTCATCAAGATCAGGCAGCTCGTTGAGCAGCTGTGCAACCGCAGCAGCACGAGGCGGGGGCCAGCCAGGCAGCCAAGCCTGGCGGTGCTGCCACAGCTGCAGGATTGCGGTGCGGGCATCGGCGGCGCGGGCATCAGCATCGGGTTCGGAGGTTTTCCGCGCATGTTCGGCTGCATGGAGAAGCGCGGCGGTGTGGTGTGCGAGCCAGCGAGTCAGCGTGTTGTTGGTGTGCGTGCCGCCCAACTCGGCGAGGATCTGTTCGCCGAGCGCCGTTACCGGGTCAGCGAGCCGTGATTGATCCGCTGGGATCGACGAGATAGAGACGGCTGCGGGGAGAGCGCCATCCGCCGGTGCGGTCGTTGCGTCGGTGTCGCCCAATCTGAACCTCCAAAATGAGCATCATGCCGGTGTCACACAGGTATCGCGTCAGCGCTTCGCGATCGACGTACACGCGGTATCCCTCGGAGGTGACGGCACCCGTGTCATCGCCCTGGTCGGCCCACTGTTCCGTGCGAGTGAGTATGGTGCCGCCCGAGCTCCGGAGAGTAAGTCCTGTGCCGTCCGTGAAGGCGTGGACGACGCTGCAGAACTGGCGTCCCGGGAGCGGACGCGCAAGATGGATACCTTGAGCGTAGGGGTCATGCTCCTCTAGGGTTTCGGACGAGTCGGCTGGTTCGGTTAACCAACCTCGCAGCACGAATTGGTCATGATCTACCTCGAACTCATGCTCGTCTTCGGCGGGGAGCTTCCAATCCCGCGGGTTTTCGGCTGCGGCGAGTGCGCGCTGCAGGTCTACTGCGTGGGCGGGTGCCACCAGCGCACTCCGGATGTATGTTTCACCATAGGCGCCTGACCTGTGCAGGCTGATCCGCCCGGCGATGGGCACGGAGCCGGGCAGGCATCCGCCGGCGAGGCCGAGTATGTGGTCGAATTCCGGATCGGCCGGCTTCTCCCACTCTTCAATCGGTGGTACGTGACCGAACAGGTCCGGTTCGGTGGGAATGCCGTTTCGGAAGTCGGCCAGCCAGTGACTCGAGGAAGCCGGTAGGTACTGGTGGAGCCAGTTGTCCCATGGGTCGCGGAGGTCGTCCCATGAGTCGACGAGCATCGGTTGCTCTGTATCTATGAGCTCGCCGGCGGCTGCGAGCATGGCGTGGTACTCCAGGTAGAGGCGCAGATTTTCTTCGGGTGGGATCGATCCATGCCCATTGTTTGTCCGCTGGTACGAACGTTGATCACGTAGCTCGCGCACGTCGTTCCACCAGTCGTCGTTGGCGAGGCCCCATTCGTCGACGATCCATCGTTCGGCGCGCTCGGCGATCTTGTCAACTGGTAGGTCGAAAACGCGAGCGAGGGGTGCGTACCAGTAGGGGATGGTGTCCATGGTGTCGAAGTCGTAGCGCCGGTTCTCCGCAAGCTGACGGCTGTCATTGCTGCGTTCGGCCTTGCGGCGGGCGAGGCAGGAGGTGGGCTGGTTGGCGCGGCCGAGAATGTCGGCGCCCGGACCGTTTGGTCCGGCGACGGAAAAAGCGGCCTGACGGGCTAGCTCGCGGATTTGGGCGTGGGGTAGCTCTTGGCTGGTCGCGTGACGGATCAAGGCCTGCAGGTGCGGAGCGAGGACGATGGGCGCTTCGGCGGCCACGCGCACCAGGGCGGTAAGCAGCATGCTGATGGCCGAGAATCGGTAGAAGTGCAGTGTGCGGCTTCGATAGGGTCCGGCGTCCGTGCGGTCGAGGCAGTTGACGAGGGCTGTGGCGATGGTGGCACTTGCACTCGGGTCAGCGCGGGTGAGCAGATCACGTGCGGCATGCGCAGCGCGCCATCGGATGTCACGCCGCGGGTGTCCGAATGCGCTCCACAGCAAGAGCGGCAGCGAGTTGGCCAACTCGTTGCTGTCCGCGTCTGCCTCCCTTTCTCCCGCTCTCGACTCGGGCAGCCGGTCAGCTAGCAGTTTTCTGACGGCCGTGGCGGCGTCCGCTGGACCGCAGAGCTGGCCGAGGAGAGCCGCTATCTTCTGCCAGCCGTAGGCAGTCAACTGAGGCCGGGCGTCAGGAAGCGCAACGAGGACTGCATGGCGGACGTCGGCGTCGCTGCCGAACGCCCGAAGCTGGTCGAGTAGCGCTGGAGTGCCGTGTCCCAGGGCTAGGTCGGGTAGGTGCCGGGTGAGCAATGTCGGCAGCATCGCCCTGGCCCAGTCAGTGATGCCCGACGAGTAGCGCCACCGCTTCAGGCAGCTGGCGAGGACTCCGAGGATGGTGTTGGCACCAGCGGGGTCTACCAGTTGAGTAATCGCAGTGAGAGCGTCGCTTCGTTGCGCGGACGGAGTGGCATGGGCGACCGCGGTGATGAAGTTGCCCAGCCGTGAGCCATAAACCGATGCCTCTGTCAGGGCAGCAACATCGCTGGCGAGCGTCGTCCAACTGTGATTCGCCACGTCTGACAAGAGTGTCTCAGCCTCGTCGGACAGGTCGCGCCCCCACGACGCCTCAGCCGGCTCTGCGTCCTCGCGACCGAGCCTGATGACCGGAATGAGGTCGGCCTCGATGTTCCCGTGAAGACCACGTTCAACGGCCCAGTTGAGGAGCTGTCGAGCGAGTGCGGGTTGATCACGGGCAGGCGTAGCCTGGCGCAACCAATCCGTGGCGCGGCGCAATGCGACCCGGGCTTTGGCGGTACCAGCCGCGCCCACTCGGAGGCGATCAACGACGGCGAGCAAAAACTGCAGGCGGAGTTGGTCGTCTTCAATCATGTGATCTAGCGCCAATGCATGCCCAGGCGAGACACCACCGCCATCGACGCTTCCCGTGAGCGCGGCTGGCAATGTCGACGCCAGCCGAATCCGATCCTCGTCGTCCCACCGGCTTACGGCCGCTAGACCGATGCCGGCGTGGAGGCGACCTGCGGCTCTCGCGACATCCTCATGCGGGATGACATCACTGTCAGTCACGTAGGGCGCGACTTCCTCTGCCGCCGCAACGAGGCGGGCGGCAACGACGGGACGCTCAGCATCGCTGAAGATGGCGCGGTCGGCCAGATTGGAGTACACGCTAAGCATCCGGGCGGCCTCGTCGTTGATCCCGGTTGAGGCATCGACCGCCTGGTCGAAAAGGCGCCGTCCAAGTTCGGGCTCCACAACGCCCGCTATTTCTGCAGCGCGGGCAAGCAGCTCGAGGCGGTCGCGCGCCGGAAACTCGTGGGACGCGATGTAGGCGGAAACTCGCTGACAGAGCTCCGCGGCCCGCTCGGTGTGGACGCTCCGAGCCACGAGACCGGCCGCCAACTCGAGCCAATGATGGGGAGCGTCGCCCCGGAGCAGCATTGGCGCCACGTTCGCCAGCCGGTCGATCACATCCAGCGAAGCTGCCGAATCAACTGCAGCATCAGCGACGAGGGCAGACCAAGCTCTATACGACCTGTCGAAGGCGAACCAGCGATGCCCTGCCCTTTCAGTCCGTTCCGCGAGGCCCGCGGCAACGAACGAGGCGACGTCAGTCGCGCTCACCTCACCGATTGCTGCGCGGGCAGCAAGCACCGCCGCGGGCACCAGCGGTCCGACTGTCTCCGACCACTCTCGCCGTTCGTGAGCATGCGGATCGTCCCCGCTGATCGGCTTGTGGTCGGTGCCCTCCGCCGATTCCTCCCTCTCGGGTCTTAGTCGTTCCGGCAGAAGATCACCAACGCTTAGACCGGTTGACTCGAGAGCGGCCGCAATGGCCTGAACGCGGAGGGCGGCGACGCCGTTAACGTCACCGCTGCGGAACCCCCACCGGCGCGACGGAAGCGGTCGAGTCCAGTGCCGGGCAAGCGCCACTGCCGATTCGCGGCTGCCGTAACGCGTAGCAACCTGGACCAGGCGGCCGTGCCATGGCTGTTCATCCGTCCGGTCTACGGCAATGACCGCGTTTACAACCTGATCAACCCATACTTGGTCAGGTGCGGCTTCGTGCCATGCTACGTAGGCCAGGAAGGGCGCCTGCGCGGCTAACGGCACCTTGTACTGGTGGAGCGCATCTTTGACCTGCTGCGGGTCCTCCTCTGCGGCAACGCGGGCGGCGAACGCCGCGGCAGCCTCTAGCGCGAATTCCGCGGGTCGCCACCTTCGAAGATGGGCGATGGCGGTTGCGGGTCCGTCCAGGCGGTAGAGAGCCTCCGCTGCGCATGCAACCTCGTCCGGATCGATGTGCCAGTCACGGGTCTCCTCAGGAGGGCTTGCCTTCCACCGGCGGAGCCAGGCGTCCGCGCGTTCCAGTTCTGCCCGCGCGGCGGCGTGCCGCTCCGGGCGGCGCGATAGAGCCGCAGCCAGTCGCATGTGTACCGGTGCCAGCCAGGTAGTGCGCGTGGCTTGACGCAGTACGTAGGTGCGCAGCAGGTCGACGTCCGCGTAGAGCGCTACCAGGTCCAGGCGGGCATCGACGAGCCACGAGAGGTTTTCGAGTTGGGACGCTGCGTCGCACCCTTGTGCCGCAAGGCGTACAGCGTCGGCGGCGTTGTCGGTCATCTGGGCGGCGGCGCGTGCGGCGAGATCGAGCCGTCTGCCCTGAGCTTCTGCACGCCTCAGGCCGTCGGGGATAGCTTCGGGCCATTTCTCATCAAGGGCAAGTCGCAGCACGTCGGCGAGCCGGCCGGCGGCGTACAGGTGGTCGGCGACGTGCGCCGCCGCGTCGGCATCAGCGGCCCGAGTAGTGAGGAACATGTCCGCGAGCTGGTCGTGTGCCGCGATCACACTCGCCGGGTCGACCTGGCCCCGCACGTATGTCTCGAAGTCCTCGTCACGGAACTGAATTGCGCCGTCCGTGACCGTGACGCCGGGTGTCAAACCGTGCGCGAACGCCACGACAGCGGCTGGATCCACTCCTAGGGCGGCGGCTAGGGTTGCTGTGCTCACTGGCCGGGCGAGCGCCAGCATCAACGACAGCCACTTTTGTCCACCCGCGTCCACGCCGCTCACCCGAAGGGCCGAGTCGACCAACTCCTTGAAAAGTTCGTCTGGCGTGCGAGCACACGCTTTGAGCAGTGCTGGCATATCTAGGTTCTCGGCAGCAGCTCGGTTCAACGCGTAGTACTGGGTTCTGGGGTTTCCCTCAGTGCGCTCATGGAATTCCGCGGCGTCGGCTTCCGTCGCGTCCGCTCGGTATCGACGAAGGTGGGCAGCGGACGTGTCCGCGTCAAACGGTGCCAGCTCTACCTGAGCCGCCCCCGACGCTCCGAGAGACTCAACGCGATGGCTTCGGGCAGTAAGCACGATAGTTACGTGCGACGGCAACGGTAGCGCCAGAAGAGCTGGTAGGAACCCTCGGTCCCCTCTGCTCTGGGCCGCAAACGCTGCATTATCAGCAGCATCCACGGCAAGGACAAGCACGGCACCTGGGTCGAGGGCATCGGCGGCAGCTTCAAGAGTGCGACGCAGCCGGCGCCACAGGTCCTCCTCGAAGGTCTGCGCATGAACGAGCAACGGGGTCCCGCATTGCTGCGCCAAGTCGTTGACAACTTGCGTCACAAACCGCTGCGCGGTGTGCCGCTCCTCGCCGGAACTCAG
The DNA here is from genome assembly GCF_040677775.1 of Micromonospora sp. NPDC053740. NCBI lineage: Bacteria > Bacillati > Actinomycetota > Actinomycetes > Micromonosporales > Micromonosporaceae > Micromonospora > Micromonospora sp. NPDC053740. The sequence continues at coordinate 261,423 of NZ_JBFASO010000010.1, read as the reverse complement.
GTACTCGCCGCCGCCGTAACAATCGAATATCACGACAACCGAACCATGCGGCAAGTGGTCAGCGAGCTGTCGGAGCGCTGTCGTCTTCCCAACGCCGGCAGGGCCTGCCGCCACCACGAGGCTTCCAGGATGCGTTCGCACCGCGTCGACGACTACTTCGGCACCCGGTGCTGGGAGCGGATCGACCAGGGGCGCCAAACGGGCAGGCGCCGGATACAGGTCAAGAGGATCGGCTACGCCAAGCTCTGCGAGCACGTCTTCGGCGCGGATGCCGGACCGCTGGGAGTCCGGCAGGGCCTCCCTACGCACAAGGTCGAAGAGTCGACGCGCTGAATCCGGTCCGCGCCCGGGCACAAGCTCTGCCGCGCCGGCAAGGACACCTCGCGCCAGCGCGGTCCGGCTGAGCGTGCCTGTTTGTGAGAGGTCGAGCACTGCCAAGAAGTCGCAGAACTGTTTGCTGCCCAGTCGGGTGCCGACGGCCTCGGCGAGCTTTTGGACCGCGTCTGAGTGCGGCGCGTCGAGGGCTTGGAGGAGCTTTGCCTTACCCGCGCCAGGCGGTCGCGACGTCCTTGTCCAGTCCGCTGCCGCCGCGACGGCAGCTAGGAGTAGCGGATCTCCAGGCTGGTTGCTGACCAGGCTAATCCGCACCTTGTCCCGAAGCTCCTCGGCCAACTTTTCGGTGAGGAGTTTGGCGTAGATGCCGGCTAGGTCCGCGATCACTGACCTCGGCGACTGGGCGTTACCGCCGACTGTACGTTTGGTCTTCTTCTCGCAGATACGGCTGACCGTCCACGCCTTATCTGCGTGTCGAGTGCTGTACTTCAACTGGGACATTACGACCCGGGATGCAGTGTCCAGGTTGTCTCCACCGATGTACTCGGCGACGTCAACTGCCTCGTAGTCGTCGTTTGGATCATCTACACGGCCTAGGCCCTCGATCACGATCAGCGTGCTGCTAGTGCCCGGCTCGATTAGTTTGAGCGCGCGCGTTGCGGCCCACCAAAAGTGAAAGTCGTCCCCGGCGTTGGACTCCGGTGCTCCCAACGCTGCCCCCCGAGTTTGTCGTCCCGACCGATTGCCGCCTCGTGTCGTCATGCTCAGGGTAGTGGTCGGACTGCATACAACAAGTCTGGTCCTGCCACGGCGCTACAGCGGCGGACCTGGTGCTGGTCCAAGCCGACCTGACCTTTGGCGGCTTGGACGGCTTCCTCGACGGTCCTGCGGATCCCGGCCACCCGGACGAGCTGGGCGAGGGTGGCCGGCTGCGAAGTCCAGCAGCGGTTGCTGTCCGCGTGCCCGCGTCGGCTCAAAACCATCACCTATCCGATCGAAGGCAACGCGGCCTGATGTCCGACGCCCGCTCTGGCCGATAAGACAGCACATTTGTAGCAGCCGGTCAGCACCGGATGGGACTACTCTCGCTGCTGCGCAGGGTGAGGCGGCCGCCTCAACGGCGGGAGACATTTCGTTCGTCGATGCGGGTCTGGCCGGGGTAGAGGAAGCTTGTGGTGGCAGGGCCTCTACTCGCTTGGGGCCTGTCGCCTAAGTGACAGTTCGCCCGGTAAGGGCACGTGCGTGAGGCACACTCCCCCCGAGCAGTCACGCGAACCGTGAGTGCTTCGACAACTACCGATTGCGGCGCAGGTGGCAATTGCGGGCTAGTGATGTCGGCGCTTCGGCAGCCGATCTCGTTGTGGCGGCGAAGCCGCCTGATGATGCTGGAGCCCGGACGGCAGACCAGTACGAGTGGCAGGCGGTGATGGCTGCCGCTGATGGTCTGAGCCTGTACCTGACGGCTCTCGACGGGCACGGCAACCTCGACGATGGCGACGACGGCCGGCTGCTCTGCGAGTATCACGAGGACTGGGTTGCCCTGCGTAACGGGAATGCGGAACTGGTGTCCGCGAAACATCCAGGGTTGGCCTTCGGCGCCTACAGCACCCTCAATTCGTTGGCCGGTGACGGCGGTGTCGCGCACTTGTTCGACCGCTGGTTGGCGATGCAGGAGAAGCCCGCGTGCCGGCTGGTCACCACTGCGGGCATGTCCGGAGAGCCTCAGCAGCTCATCAAGTTCGCCGAGTTCGCCCGTGATCGGCGTGTCGCTGGCGGGACGTTTATCGCCGGCGGCCCTGAGATCACGCTGCTCACCAGCTTCGGCAAGAGCTTGCTCAAGCACTGTGACGGCCTCGCCACCCGGTGGAAACCACCCGACGGCGGTGAGCTGGAGGTGCTACCGCAGCATCGCGAGCAGATCGCCCGCTTCCTGTCGGTGTTCACGGTGCAGGACAGCGTGACCCGAAAGTATGCCCCGCACGCGGCGCCGTCGATGTACGCGCAGCCGGTGCTGGACAGGCTCGGTAGCGCCGCTCCCGCCGGTGCGGTGTGGGAGGCCGTTCTCGCCCTGTTCCGCGTCCGCATGCGCGCGGCGGGGCCCACGCCGACCGGTGGCCTGCCGACGGTCCTGGCCTTCCCGATGGGCGGCGCGGCGTCCACGTCCGGTGACCGTGAGACCGAGCTGACCAGCCGCATCGTGACGCTAACGGACATCGATCTGGCTATCCGGACGGCGATAGCGCACCCAACGGGCTTTGCGCCGCTGCCGCGGTTGGTGCGCACCAGCCGGTTGGCCATCAAGATGGAGGTCGGGGGCTGCTCCGACAACACCGTGGAACGCGCGGAGCAGCTCCGGTCAGACTGGACCGAGCATTGGCGTGACTCACTGGCATTCGATCCGGCAGCGCGTGCCCGTCAACAGCGGCTGAACCGGGCGCTGCTGCGGATCAACGACGCGGCGGCCGAGCAGGTGAAACGGCCAGGCGCCGCCTGGGGCCCGCAGTTGTGGAGGGAACTTGAGGCCGCGCTGGACCGGCAGCAGCGCACCGTGCCGGACGAAATGGACGTCGACCTGGCGCTCGGTGGGCTGTGTGAGCTGTCCAATCGGTGTCAGGTGTGGTTCAGCGAGGGCTTTGACGTCGCAAGCGAGCAGGCGCGCCGGCGTCCGGTGGGAGGAGGGGGCAGCTGATGAGCATGCACGCTGCGGATGCCGCCGACCTGGCGTTGCTGCGCGAGGACCTCGCCTACCACCAGACCCGCGTGTTGCTGCTCGTGACCGCCGTGGCGGCCGAGACGGGCCACCAACGAAGGCTGGACGGCCTGACGAAGCTGGCGAAGCTCGACTTCTTGTTGCGGTACCCGGCCTTGGCCAGCAACGTGCTGGACTCCCTGGAGCCGGCAGATCCCCGGCTGCATCTGGCGGAGGAAGACAGGTATGACCCCACCGCCGTGGAAGCACCCATGACCCGGTACAAGTACGGCCCGTGGGATGACCGCTACTACATGATCATCGGCGCGCTCGTCGGTCGTGGGCTCCTGCGTTATGCCCCCGGCAGGAAAGGCAGCGTCGCGCTAGCGCCAACCTCCAAGGGCAAGAGGCACGCCGCCACGATCGCCGCCACCGCGCCGTGGTCGGAGATCGCCGAACGCGGCCAGGTGATCGCGCAGGCGTCGACAGGACTGACAGGCAACGCGTTGAAGGACCTGATCTACCAGAGGCTGGCTGACTTGATGGACCGACCACACCGACAGGTGATCCGTTGACCACGACGTTCCGGCTCAACGCCGTCACCCTGGACACCGTCGAGGGCCCCGTCAGGTATGCCTTCCCCGCAGACTTGACCATCCTCGCCGGGCCGACCGGCGTCGGGAAAACCACCCTGCTGGAGGCCGTGAAGTTCGGATTCGGGTGTGACGGGATGCTCGCGCCCGTGATCACCGACAGCGTGCACGACATCAGCGTCGACGTGACCGTCGGCACCGAACGCTACCTGCTCGTGCGCAGCGTCGATGCGGTCAAACGCCGGGCCGTGCGGGTCACCGATGTCAAGACCCGCGAGCGGCTGCCCGATCACGGCGCAGACGCCCGTGAGTCGCCCAGCGTCTCCGGTCTGTTGATGCGGGCATTGGGCTTTGCCGAGAACATGCGCGCGGCCGCCAGAACCGCCGGTAGCACCAACGCCGGCGCCCGCATCACCTTCGCCGACGTGTTCTCCTACCTGTATGTCCCCCAAGCCGACATGAACCGCGACATCGCCCGCAGCCAGGACCAGTACCTCGCCCCGAAACGCAAAGCCGTTTTCGAGTTGCTGTTCGGTCTCACCGACGAAGCCGTGCTGGCGCTGCGTTCCGACCTCACGACGCTCAACCGGCAGGTCGACGACGCGCGCCGCGAAACCGCGACGATCCGCGAGTTCCTGTCCACGACGAACACCACCAGCAAGCAGGAAGCGCTCAACGCACAAGGCGACGCCCGCAACGCGCAAATCGCCGCCGAAGCGTCATTGCGGGTGCTGCGCAACGAGATCAGCCCGGTCGCCGACCGCGAAACGCAGGTGATACGTGATCTGCTCTACGACGCAGAACGCCGGCTCGCTGAGGCCAAGGCAGCCGTCCAGGCGTTGATCAGGCAGCGAACCGACCTGACCGCCGAACGACGCCGTGTCGAAGGCGACCTCGCCCGGTTGCACCGCATGCGCGACGCCGGCGACCGCATCGCCTCCATCGAATTCGTTACCTGCCCCCGGTGCCTGCAGTCGGTGACCGACAGAGCAGTCCCCGAGGGCGCCTGCCGGTTGTGCTTACAGCCCGACCCGGTCACCCCGGACTCCGACACAGACCAGTACGAGCAGCGACAGCTCACCGGCCAACTGCACGAGATGAGCGACCAACTGGCCCTCCTCGCCGAGCAACTCGCCGCCACCAGCGTCGCTGTCGCCGAGCGTGAGGGCTTGGTCAAAGATCTCACCGCCACGATCGAGCAGCGCACGTCCACGCGCGTCAGTCCTCGCCTGCAGGCATTCACCGACGCCTCCACCAGCTTGGCCTACGCACAGGCGCGCCAGCGGGAACTTGAGGGCGTGCTGCGGCAGTGGGACCGTGTCGATGACCTCACCACCGCCGAGCAGCAGCGCACCGTCGAGCGGGACAGGGTCCACGCGGAGATCGCTCGTCGGGAAGCAGCCATCGATGAGCGGCGTCACGAAATCATCGACGCGCTCACTGCAGAGTTCAACCGGGCGCTACGCAGCATCGGCGTGCCTAGCATCAAAACTGCGCACATCCACCCCACCAACTACCTGCCCATTCTCAATGGCCAGCCCTACACCAAGGTCAGCCGCGGCGGCGGCATCATAACCGCCGTCCAAATCGCCTACTGGACATCAATCCTGTACGTCGTGGTCAGCCGCGGCGACACCTACTACCCGTCCTTCCTGCTCATCGACAGCCCTCGCATGGCGCTGAACTCCGCCACCGGCATCTCCACCGCGCTCTACAGCCGGCTGCGGGACCTCGCCGCAGCCAGGCCCGGAAAGCTGCAGATGATCGTCGCAGATAACGAACTCCCCGAGGCGGTAGAGCGCGACTTCGCCGAGCTGGATTTCGACTACCCGCATCCCACCGTTTCCACCATCGCCCACCCAGGACCCAACGCCGTGCAGACGCTCGGCGACCACTCGGATCAATAAGCATGTTCGCCAGTACGGTGGCGCGCCGGTGATGACACCAGGCCTGAGCAGCGGTTACGGTGGGTTCCTCGACGCTGGGAGGTGTGGCCGTGCGCATTCGACTGATCAACGACGATGACGTCGCCAGACCCCCAGGCGGCCCGGCCGCCGCGCTTCTCGCGGTCGTAGCAGCCTCGTCACGGACGCGCGCTGGGCGGTTTCAATGTCACGGTTCGCCGCGCGGGTCGCGGTAGGACCGGCATGTCACGCTCACACGCTGCCGCCTTGGGGCAGGGGCGTGTCGCGGCGGGGCAGGTCGACGTCAGCTTTGTCGGCGATGACGGGCAGGACCGCAGGGAGCCGCTGGCCCAGTGCTGGATGCGGCCGTTCGAGGCTGCTCGCCCGATAGACGCAACCCGGTCGAAGCGGGGCGCGAAGGGTTTCGCGGGGTTGTGGTGGTTCGCCACGACCGCGGATCACGTCGGCTATGAATCGTGGCTGCAGCGGGATCATGTCATGGCGTGGGACTTCGACCCGACGGTCATGTCGCTGGTGTCACGGCCGTTGCGCCTGACGTGGCAGCGCGACGACAAGACCGTCACCCATACACCGGACTTCTTCGCGCGGCTACGCGACGGTACGGCAGTGGTGATCGAGGTGCGGTCGCAGCGTCGCCGCAGACGCGGCGAGCAGCCGATGGGGGAATCGATCGCGTACGCGTGCCAGCAGGTCGGCTGGACGGTGTGGCGCGTCGACGTCATGGACCCGGTGCGTACAGCGAACCTGCGCTGGCTGTCGGGCTATCGGCATCCGCGCTGCCTCGACGCGCGGTGGACGGCAGACCTGCGACGGGTATTCGCCGAGGGTGCGGCGCTGATGGACGGCGCGCGTCAGGTCGGGGATCCCATCGCCGTGCTGCCCACGCTGTTTCATCTGCTCTGGCGACAGGTACTGCACACCGACCTGGACACCGCACCCATCGGCGCGGAATCGCTGGTGCACGGCGGCGGCATCTGATGGCAGGGGTGTCGCGACCACGGATGCTGCGCGTTGGTGACGAGGTACGGCTACGAGGCGCGCGGTACACGGTGGCGTCAGTGACGGGCAGCGGAGTGCGGCTAGAAGACGTCGTCGGCGCGCAGACAACCCTGCCGCTGGGCGAGGTGCTCACCGGCCGCGATCTGGAATGGGTGTCCACGCCGCGCGGCGCCGCTCCCCTGCCCCCGACTGGGATGCTCGAGGTCGTGCCCGAGCCAGTGATGGCGCGTGCGCGGTGGTGGGAGCGGCACCTGATCGAACTGCTGACCGGTGTGGCGCCGGATGCGGCACACGATTCGGCGCCACAATCTGGCTACGATCCGCGCCGGCACACGCTGCGCCAGCGTGAGCTAGCCAAGCTGACCGAACTGCGGGCGGCGGGTCACTCGGTCAGCTTCACCACGATCAAACGGCTGCGGGCGGCGTACGAAAGGCAAGGCCTGTGGGGGTTGGTCGACCAGCGCTATGCGCGGGTGTCTGGCCCCACCGGAAGAGTTGACCAGCGGGTTGTCGACGCGACGGTGCAGGCGATCGACGAAGAGACCAACCGCTCTACGGGAACAGTGGAAAGGCTGGCGCGGCGGGTCACGCAGATCCTGGCCGCCGAGCACGGCAACACCGCTCCGGCGCTGCCGTCGACGGCGACGTTCTACCGCTTGGTAGGTCGACTGACGCAGGGCAGACACACGTTCGGCTCGGCCAAGACCCGCCGGTCGCTGGCAAAAACCCCGAAAGGGCCATTCGGGTCGGTGCCGGCGCTGCGCCCCGGCCAGTGGGTGCACATCGATTCCACACCGATTGATGTACGAGTGGTCTTGGACAACGGTGTGATCGACCGGGCGGAGCTGACGTGGCTGGTGGACTTGGCCACCCGCAGCATTCCGGCGGCGGTGTTGCGACCCACAACCAAAGCCGCCGACGCGGCGGTGTTGCTGGCGCGGGCGCTGACACCGGAGCCAATGCGCCCGGGCTGGGTCGACGCGGTACGCATGTCGCGGTCGGTGTTGCCGCACCGTCGCCTCACCGCTTTGGACGACCAGCTGACGCACGCCGCCGCCCGGCCGGTGATAGTTCCGGAAACCATCGTCTGCGACAACGGTAAGGCGTACGTGTCGCAGACGTTCCGCACCGCCTGTCGGGCGATGGGCATCAACCTCCAGCCCACCCACCTCGGCTCGCCGTGGGAAAACGGTGCCGTCGAGCGCAGCTTCAACTCCGTGGGCACCCTGTTTGCCCAGTACGTCGCCGGCTACGTCGGGCGCAGCGTCGAACACCGAGGCAAGAGCGCCGAGAAAAACGCGGTGTGGTCAATCGTTGAGCTGCAGGCACTGCTAGACGAATGGATCGTCACGGTCTGGCAAAACCGGCCGCATGACGGACTGCGTAACCCGCTGGCCCCGGACACAGCCCTGACGCCCAACGAGCAGTATGCCGCTCTGGTCGAGGTCGCCGGTTACGTGCCGGTCGCGTTGAACGCTGACGACTACGTTGAACTCTTGCCAGTTTCCTGGAACAGGATCGGCCGCGCCGGGATCAAGCTCAACCGACGCACCTACGACGACAACGCGATCGACGAATACAACCTGCGCGGCGAACACTCGGGGGTCATCGCGAGAGACGGGCGGTGGGAGGTCCACTTCGACCCGTACGACGTCACCCGCATTTGGGTGCGCAACCACCGAGACGGCGGCTGGATCACCGTCGGCTGGAAGCACCTGCGCACTGCCCCGATGCCGTTCGGCGAGGTGGCCTGGCAGCACGCCCGCAACATCCTGGGGCGCCGCGGCGAAGACACCGCCACCGAGGCGCAGATCGCCGCGGCCGCCGCGCGACTGCTCGACCGGGCCGAACAAGGCCCCGAGCCAAAGGTCACCACGCCACGGGATCGCCGCGTCGCCGGACGCACTCGCTCCACGAACACACCCTCAGGCCCGCGCCCGAATCCGCCCGGGCAACAGGACGCGGCGCACGCCGTTCCCGCCGCTCGTGAAGACGACCCTGAACCGCTGGCGGAGGTGATCCCCCTGCCGCTGTTCGACGCCCGCGAGGAGGCCCGCAGGTGGAGTTTCTAAACGACGTCAGCCAACTGGAAGACCGACCGCAACCCACCACCACCGTGGAAGGCTGGCAGCGGTTCGTCGAAGCCGATCCTGCCGACGTCACCCTGCTACCCAAGGGCGAGTGGTCGGCGCTGACTGCGCAGCAACGTCTGATCTATGACGAGGCGCGGATCGCGTACCACGCCGAGCTGGTGGTGGTCACCACGTCCGCGATCCGCGAGATCACCAACCAGGGCCGGCTGCTGGCCCTGCTCAACCAACGGGAGAACGGTGCTCGCCGCGGGCTGATCGTCTCCGGTGCGGCGGCGACCGGCAAGAGCACCGCCATCAAGCAGCTCGGCCGGCTCCACGAACTGCGCACTCGAGCCCGGCATCCCGACACCGAACGCATCCCCGTGGTCTACGTGACAGCACCTCCGAAAGGCTCGCCGCGGAAGCTGGCAATGGAGTTCGCGCGGTTCCTCGGCCTGCCCAGAGTCACGTCTCGTGCCAACGCCACCGACATCGCCGACGCCGTCTGTCGGATCCTGATCGACGTCCGATGCGAAATCGTCATCGTCGATGAACTTCATAACATCAACATGGCGACCACCGCGGGCGAGGACCACTCCGACCACATGAAGTACCTCACTGAGCACCTGCCCGCGACCTTCATCTACGCCGGCATGGACATCGAACGGTCAGGGATGTTCACCGGCGTACGTGGCCGACAACTCGCCGGACGCTGCGTCCTGGTCAACACTGGCCCGTTTCCCCATCACAACGAGTGGAAACAGCTCGTCGCTAGCATGGAAAGTGCGCTGCGACTGCACCACCATAAGCCCGGCACGCTGACCGCGTCGGCGAAGTACCTGCACCAGCGCACCAGGGGCATGATCGGCAGCCTGTCGCACCTCATCCGCGCCGCGGCGATACGTGCGATCCTCGACGGAACCGAGACCATCTCGCGGGACGCGATGGACGCCGTGCGCATCGACCACGCCGCCGAGTCCTCCGCCCGCCGCGCGGGTTCGCGACAATGATCCCGGCGACCGCCGGCTGGGGGCAGCCGCAGCTGCGGCGGCTGCCCCGACGCATCCCCCCGGTACACGACGAGACGCTCGAGTCGTACATCGGCCGACTCGCGGCGAGAAACTATCTGTCCCGCGCTGACCTCGCGACCCACCTCACACCGCGGCGCCAGGGCAGCCGCCGCGGCGTCATCGCGTCGGAGTCCCTCGCGGCGGTCACCGGATTCGCCGAGCCGCGGCTGGCCTACGCCTTGCCGGAGATCCGCCAGCGCGTCCCGTACTGCTACGCGCCGCCGATGATCGGACAGGTCGTCGGCAGCTACCCCAACCGGCGGCATCCGTTATGCCGACGGTGTGCGGGCACCACCGGCCCCGTGACGATCTGGGCACGATGCGACTACAACGTCTGCGTCCGTCACCAACTGTGGGTCGGCAACGGTGTCTCACAATCAGCCGACCAGGTCGACGTGGCCGACATGCCCGAGACTGTCCAGGCGCAGGTGCGGCTGCAGCGGCTCATCCGCCGCCGCGGTTACCCCCGCGTGCGCTACTACTTCTCCGACGCCTGCGCGATCGAACACTGGGGCTCGCGCGACCCGTTTGCCTTGACCCCACGCAACGAGCGCATGCGGCGCCTGCACGCCCGCGAGCACGCGGAGTTCCTACCCTTGTCCTACGGCTACGCGGCGCAGTACCCCGAGGTCGTCCCGATCTTGTCCGTGATCTCCTCACCGTATTGGCGTCGCATGGCCACGTCGATCGAGATCGCGGAACGCTTCCGCTTCTACGACGAAATCCTCAAGGAGCGTCCAGCGCACCCCTCCAGCTACAGCCACGGTGGACTCGCCTCATGGATCAACCACGAGCGAAACCCGACTGGCCCCGCTGACCCCGACGGCGAGCGAACTCTGCGCCGGCTGTATCTGGGCACCGCCGGAGTGCTGCAATTGCATGACCCCGCAGCCGATGCACCTCACCGTCCCCTGGGAGCGCAAGCATAACTATCAAGACCAGCATCGCTCCCGCACCCGGACCGGACCCTGGACTCTAGAGCTAAGACCAAACTGGCCTCTCCCTACGAGCGGCTCCCTTCGTCATCGAGTGGCTGCTGCTGGTGACGACTTCGCGCATGAGGTAAAGCCCACTGATAAAGTGGTCTCGCAGGACGCCCACGGGCTCCCGCGCCCGCCGAGAGACCCGCTCCCGCGGGTCTCTCGTGCTCTGACGCAATCATGCGCGGACGGGCGTGGACGCAACGCGTAGTCATCAGCACCGAAGGCGGTAGGCCTCGTAGCCGGCGAGGGTGACGTTGCGGCTGCCGGCCGCCGTGCGGGCGTAGGCGGGTGGAGGCAGCCGAACCCCCGGTGGCGTAGTGCGTGATGGGATCGACCGCCACTGCGAAGCGACTCTCACCAACCTTTCAAACTCATCCCGTCAGAAGCCACATCTCCTCACTGTTCTGGTGCCGCGCGGCGATCTCACTCAATCTCGCCGCCCGGGAGCGCTTCTTCGACGAAATGTCTCTCGGGACCGAGCCGCACCCGGTGGGACACGCCCGCGCCCTGCACTCGTGGGCCGACCATCAGCGGCACCCTCCGCTGCCCGACAACCCTGACGGCGAACGGCTCCTGCGACAGCGGTATACCGGCGTAACGGGCTTGATCCCCCGCACGAACTCTCCGCCGAGGCCCGCGCCGCCGACCACGCGTTGCAGTGACCGAACCGGGCGGCCGGGGTCCGCCGGGTGCGAGGCCCGTATCAACGCTCGAATCCAAGGCCCCGACCCGACAGGCGTCTCGAACCCGCCATGGCCGCCAGCGACATGCCATGTTCCCGCTGCGGCGCCGCCGGCTGAGCTGCGCGGCACGCTACCTGACAGCCCAGGTCGCCGGCGGCCTTGCCCGAGGGAGCACAACGTGCTACCAGCCGATGCGCTCGAGCGCCTCCCTCTCCCGTGTCTCCTTCTCCTCGTCGGACAGCCTGGCGTAGTCGAGGGAGGACTGGCACCGCCCCTGCAGGTCGTCACGGTCGAACCAGCGCAGCGGGTGGCGTGGGTCGGAGATGTCGTAAATGCCTTGGCCGTGCATCTCTAGGACGAGGAGGTCGTGGCGCCGATAGTCGTGAGCCTCCTCTGGAGGCAGGAGCGCGCCGAGCATACGATCACGCCAGTCTACGACGAGTTCGTGTCCGTCCTCGTCCTCCCAGTAGCGCGGCGCCAAATGCTCACGGTCGTGCAGACCCGGATACATGTGGAGCACGTCGCCAACGCTGGGTGGATCGGTGTTCATGATGACGATGGAGAGGGCGTACTCGTCGGCGAGGCACACGGCACGGGGAACTCGGCCTTCGCCCAGCAGGCCGCCCACGCGCATGATGCGTTCACCCATCCGAACCAGCCAGTGGTTGTTCACCTGGGTGAGCGCCAGCTCGGGAAGGTCGCGCAGGAGATCCACCTCTCTGATGGAGGCCTCTCCTTTGAGGAATGCGGGAAAGCCGCACCCGAGGGCGTGCTCCACCGCGAACCGCTTGCTGTTCATCGGGGCGAAGTCGGAGAACGCGACGGTGCTGTGCAGCGCCATGGCGTCGGCCGCGGTGATTGGGTCACCAGTGAACGACGCATTGAAAAACCGCACGAGGTCGTCGCTCTCCTGGTCGACCTCGTCCACCTCGTCGGAGCCCATGAGCCGGTGGAACTCGGCCATTCCGAGGCGCAGCGCTCGGGCGAAGCCTCTGACGTTGTCGGCCTTGAACCCGTCGAGCCCGCTGGCGGCTTCGAGACGGCGCCAAGTGGCGACGGAGACCTCGGCGCGTCTTGCGGCTTCCTGTTGGGTGAGCGCGAGCTCGATGCGACGCTGCCGCACCGGGTTGGTGGATCGCTGCGGGAACATGGCAACCTCCTGTGAGCGCCCGCCGAGTACTCATGACAGCTTAGCGCTCAGCGAGCGCTCGACCTAGCGTCGGAGTGTCGGACGCGTTGGGAGCGCCGCGGCGACGGCTTCTTCAGGTCACCCGGATAGATGCCCCGCCTCGGCAGGCTCGGGCGGGCGCAGGGGTCGATACCCGTCGGTGTTAAACCGGGCGAGTTGGTCGTGGATGGCGACAGGTCGGTGCCGTACGAGTGCAGGGTTCTCATGGTGGGTCGGCTGTGTGTGAACAAGCAGCCCGTCGTCGACAGCCCGGCCACCGGGGCGCAGCCCGGCGTTGGTTCGAATCCCGTCCGGTAGAGGCCCTCGATGATGATGATGCTGGCCGGCTCGCTTGCAGCAGTCTCCCGGGGGGTGCTTCCGGTATGGAGGCTGCGCTGCTGGCTCGCATCAATCACGAGTTGGCTCAAGATAATGAGAGGTACGCTTCCGCGCTGATTCTCACTATCGTGAGCCACCGCAGCTCAGGCGCTACGCCGCTGGCTCAGGTCAAGTGAGACGCGACAACGGCCGTGTCGGCCCACCTGGCCCAGGCGTCACGCCAGTGCCGGTCGACGGCCTCGCGCTCGCTGATGGGCACGCCCTGTCGGGGCATGAGGTGTTGCCGTTCGCGCCAGGCGCGTTGAGCCGGTTGGCTGGACACACCTTCACCCAGCCCGGTGCCGTACAGCAGGATCTCGTTGATGGCGCGCTCACGTAGCGTCAGGTGCTTATCGAACCAGGTGCTGTCATCGGCGAGGCTGGTGACGTGGGCGGTCATGTCGCTCACCGCGCGGTCGGCGTCAGCTTCGTCCTGATCGGTGAGTTGCCTCTGTCGGCGTACGGCGGCCCGCCAGAGCGTCGACCAGTACGGGGGCAGGTGCGGCGGCGCTCCCCCGGCGGCCATCCAGGCGTGGTGGTCCCGACGGGCACGCAGGGCGGCGTCGATGAGCGCCCAGTGTGGTTCCCGGGCCAGGTCAGGCGGCAGGGCGACCGGTTCCGTGGGCGATGTCTCCGCCGCAGGTCGGTTGCCCAGTGCGTCGAGCAGTGGCGTGAGGTCGGTGACCGAGCCGAGGTGGACGGTGGCCGGGTGCCAGTCGCGCGCCGTCACGGTGATCTCGACACCGTCGCGTTCGCAGCGGGTCGCCCACCATCGGTGGCCGGCTCGTACCGTGCGGCCGGGGACTGGCTGCTCGTCGACCAGGACGGTGGTGTCGTTCTCGGTCCATTGCAGGTCGGAGAATCGGTCTCCGGCGAGTCGCATGCCGTGTTCCAGGTGCGTGCGTAACGGGCCGGCGTTGACCGGGAGGTCCGCCCAGCGGGCGGTGTCGACGCTCGCCCACGGTCCGGCGGTGGGGTCGCCGTGCACGATCCGGATGACGGTGATCGTGCCGTTGAAGGTTTCGGTGCCGGCGAAGCACTCGGCGGCCGGGCGGTCCGGGCCGGTGAGCGCAATGACCGGTGTCGCGCTGTCCAGCAGTTCCCGGCGGACGCGTTCGGTCTGTTGTGCGAAGCGTTCGTCCGGGCCGGGTGACGGGTCGTGTTTCATCCCGGCCTCCTCGTCCTACGGGTTGTCCTCTGTTGCCGTTCATCATGGTGCTACTGCGGGTGGCAGCGGGAGAGGTCGGGCGAAGGCGCTGGCCGGGCCAGGCGTGGCCCGACCAGCGCCCCGGGTCGCTTCCGCTGAGGTGATGGTGGTGGAGGTGGTGGGCGAGTACGAGTAGCAGAGCCAGCCGTTCGCGGTGATCGTGAAGCTGCCCCAGGTGACGGTGGCGTTCGCCCAGCCGCGGGTCAGGTTCAGGTAGTTGGCCTTGGCGGCCCAGGCAAGGCCGATGCCCGAGTAGTAGCCGTCGTACTCGTCGTAGTTCTGTTGGTTGGTGCCGCTCCCCGTATTGATTGGCACCGAGGAAGACATCAATCGAACGTAGATGCATTGCCACAAGGCCCGCTCCCCCATCTCGGGTTGTCAGATGCGTGTACGGCGCAGCCAGTCCTAGGTGAGTGATCGCAGCAGGGCGGGTTGTTCGTACGGCAGGTAGTGGCCGGCCGCGTCGATCACCGTGTAGGTGCCGCGGGGAAGTGGCGCATGGCGCGGAACTGGTCGGCGTACCCGACGATTCGGTCCTGCCGGCCGGTGATCACGCTGACCGGGCCGTCGAAGACGATCTCTGCGGTCTCGTCGGGTAGCGCGTAGTTGGAGCCGCTCTGCAACTCCTGTTGGAATGTCGGGTCACCGGGGCCGCCGGAGTTCAGTGCCGTGAGCACTGTCGCGACGACGGCTGGGGTGCGGTGGCCCAGGGCGGCGTCGAGGTGTGCGTGCAGGGCGGCGGGAGCGGCGTCGAGCCAGCCGGTGGGTGCTTCGAGTGGTGGGTCGTCGGGCAGGTCCCGGCTGTCGCGGGCGATGGTGACGCCGGGACAGACGAGGAGCAGGCCGCGGACGAGGTCGGGTCGTTGGCGGGCGATGCCGGCGGCCAGGTACGCGCCGTAGGAGCCGCCGGCGAGCAGGGCCGGCGCGTCGACGTGGTGGTCCAGCCAGGCGCAGACGGTTTCCAGTAACGCCTGGGAGGTGGGTGGGCAGTTCGCGGGGGTGTCTCCGTGGCCGGGCAGGTCCAGGTAGATCTCTCGTAGGCCGGTGCCCGCGAGGGCGGGGCTGAGGGCGGCGGCTGTGGCGGCGCGGCTCATGCTGAACATGGCTAGGCACACCACCGCTGGTCCGGTGTCCGCTGACTGGTCGTACGCCAGGTGCATGGGAGAGTCCTCGCTGGAGATTGCTGGGTGTGCTCCAACGTCTCATGCCCGGCGAGGTCGGGCTGGGACACCGGACGTGAAAGCGGTGTGCGGTGTCGGCGGGTGATGTCTACAGTGGTGCGTTCTGGCTGCCGCTCGTTCACCGCGAACGGTGGGGCCGCACATCACCACGGGGGAACACCTTGACGAGTAAGCCTGTCCGTATTGTGGTTGGCCTGGTCGCGGCCGTCGGCCTCGTTGTGGGCTGCCAGCCTGCCGAGAAGGAGAGCGCGGGGGCGCCCGCGCCGTCGCCGACCGTGGCGCCCAGCCCGACGGTCGACGTGGCGGCGAACAGCAAGCAGGTCTGCGACGCCAGTCTCGATTTTGTCAAGAAGCACTACGTCGCGATGGCCGACGATGCGATCGCCGCCATCGACAAGCCGGTCAGCGCGAAGGAGGCGGGCGCGAAGGTCCGCGGCCACTACACCGCGCTGTTGCAGGATCTGCGGACGGCGGCGCCGACTGCTGCCGACCCGCAGGTGCGCACCGCGTTGGAGGCTCTGGCCGCGGGTGTCGAGAAGCACCTGGCCGGTCCGAAGGCCACCGAGGTCGAGGCGCCGGATCTCGACCCGCCGCTGAAGGTGTTGGACACCGCCTGCGGTCGCTGACGGTTGTGGGCACCGGCCGGGTCGGCCGGTGCCCACGAACGGCGGGTGAGGTGGGTACGGGTCAGGTCCAGGGCACCTGTGGGGACGGGTAGAAATCGACCTGTTGCAGTCGCCAGCGGGGTGCCTGCTCCCCCAGCCGGGTCCGGAACGATTCCCAGTCGTGGCTGGCGGGGGTGGACCAGCCGAGTTCGGCGATCGCGGGTAGGCGGGGGAAGGCCATGTATTCGATGTCGTCGAGGGTGCGCAGCGTTTCGGACCACAGTGGGGCCTCGACGCCGAGGATGGCGTTCTCGCCGACGCCGGTGACCCGGGTGGCCGGGTCCCAGCCATAGGCGTCGGACACCTCGATCAGGCCGGCCCAGCGCAGGCCGAGGCGGGTGTTGGCGTCGTACTTCATGTCGAGGTAGGTCTTGTTCGCCGGCGACATGATGACCTTGTTGCCGCGGGCGGCAGCCGCGGCGAGGCTGGCGTTTGTGGTGCCGGTGCCCCAGAACTGGGCGACGACGTCGGTGGGCGGGTCGGCCTGGGTGATCTCGTTCCATCCGGAGGCGCGCTTGCCGTACTTCGCGACCAGGGGCAGGACCCGGTTCATGAAGGTGCGGTAGTCCTCGTCGGTGGTGGCGTGGGCTTCGTCGCCGCCGATGTGCAGGAATGGTCCGGGGGTGATGGCGGCGAGTTCGCGGATGACGTCCTCGACGAAGCGGTAGGTGAGTTCGTCGTTGATGCAGAGGGAGCTGTAGCCGACCGCCATGTCGGTGCGCGGGGGCGGTGCGACGCCGTCGCAGTTGAGTTCGGGGTACGTCGACTGGGCGGCGTTGGTGTGCCCGGGCATGTCGATCTCGGGGATGATCGTGATGTGTCGTGCCGCGGCGTAGGCGACGACGGTCTTGTAGTCGGCCTTGGTGAGGTATCCGGGGCCGACGCCGTCGACTCCGGTGCCGGGTCCGCCGCCGACTGTGGTGAGGCGGGGCCAGGAGTCGATCTGGATGCGCCAGCCCTGGTCGTCGGTGAGGTGCAGGTGCAGGTAGTTGATTTTGTACTGGCTGAGCAGGTCCACGTAGGCGGTGATGTCGTCGACGGTGTGGAAGTGGCGTGCGAGGTCGAGCATCGCGCCCCGGTAGGCGAAGCGTGGGTAGTCGATGATTCGTCCGCCGGGGACTGTCCAGGTGGTTCGCTGCCGGTTGGGTGCCTCGATGTCGGCGGGGAGCAGTTGGCGCAGGGTCTGGGTGCCGGCGAACAGTCCGGCGGGGGTGTTGGCTCGGATCGTGATGCTGCGGCGGGTGACGTCGAGTTGGTAGCCCTGTTGGCCGATGCGGGTGTCGGCGCCGCCGATGAGCAGGGCGATCTCGGGTAGCGGGGTGGAGCGTACGGGCAGGACGGGCAGGGGGTGGCCGGTGGCGGGGCGCAGTGTGGTGGCGAGCTGCTGGCCGACGTGCCGGGCGGCGGCGGAGCCGGGGGTGGTGCGGATGACGGTCAGGGGGGTGATCCGGAATGTGTCGTGCGGGTCGGGGTGGGTTTCGACCGGTGCGGGGATGACGTCGCTGAGGTGTCGGGCTGGTGCGGTGGGTGCTGCGGCGGCGGGCGTGGCGGGCAGGATCACTGGTAGCGCGAGTGCGGCTATGGCCAGCAGCCGTGTGGTGGTGTGTCGGCGACGCACGGTACCTCCAGGCCTCGTCATGATCGACCTTCGTCGATTAGAGTCGCAGGCTACCGGCGTTCCGCCTGTACTGTAAACCTTCCTTAACATAAGGGCTCGTCGAGACAGTGTTGTCGCCGACCTCACGTACGCCCCACGCTGGGGAATTCCTGGAGTGGGTCGTGCCGTTGTCCGTTCGGAAGATCAGGTTCGGATGATCGAATGGGAAGTGCCATGCACATGCGCTCAGACGCGGTAGTGCTGTTCGGCGTCACGGGTGACCTCGTCTCGAAGAAGCTGTTTCCGGCGCTGTACGAGTTGACCCGGCGCGACCGCCTCGACGTTCCGGTGATCGGCGTGGCCCGCTCCCCCTGGGACGATCAGCAGTTGGTCACCATGGCACGCAAGTCGGTCACCGAGGCCGATGACGAGATCGACGACGAGACCTTCGATCGGCTGGCTGACAACCTCTCGATGATCTCCGGCAACTACGCGGACCCGACGACGTACCAGCGGCTGGCTGAGCGGCTGCGCGACGCCGAGCAGCCGGTCTTCTACCTGGCGATCCCTCCGGCGGTGTTCGGCTCCGTCGTCGAGGGCCTGGCGTCAGTGGGTCTGGCCGACCGGGGTCGGGTGATCGTGGAGAAGCCGTTCGGGCGTGACCTGGAGTCCTCCCGCGAGCTGGATCGCACCCTGGGCGCGGCCTTCGCGCCGGAGCGGGTGTTCCGCATCGACCACTACCTCGGCAAGGAAGCCGTCGAGGGTCTCTATGCCTTCCGGTTCGCCAACCGGCTGTTCGAGCCGCTGTGGAACAACGAGCACATCGACAACATTCAGGTGACCCTCGCCGAGGGGTTCGGCACCCAGGGTCGGGCCGGCTTCTACGACACCGTGGGCGCGACCCGGGACGTGCTGCAGAACCACATCCTGCAGGTCGTGGCGCTCATCGCGATGGAGGCGCCGGCCAGCGAGGACACCGAGGCGTTCCGGGAGGCGGAGGCCACGGTGCTGCGGCAGATCGCGCCGCTGTCGCCGGAGTCCACAGTCCGGGGGCAGTACGCCGGCTACCGCGACGAGCCGGGCGTGGCGGCGGACTCGAACACGGAGACGTTCGTGGCGACCCGGTTGACTGTCGACTCGCCCCGCTGGGCGGGCGTGCCCTTCTACCTGCGCACCGGTAAGTCCCTGCCGGGGACGGCGACGGAGGTCGTGGTCGAGTTCAAGCAGCCGCAGCGTTCGCTGATCCCCGCCGAGCGGGGCACGGCGAGGGCCGCGAACCTGCTGCGTTTCCGCCTCGGGCGTGGTGACGGCATCACGATGTCGATCCAGGCGAAGAGCCCGGGCGCCGAGGTGGCGAGCCGTCCGGTGGATCTGTCGGTCGACTTCGGTTCGGCTTTCGGTCGCCGGCAGGAGGCGTACGAGCGGTTGCTCGACGACGCGATGGACGGGCAGCACCTGCGCTTCGCGCGGGCCGAGACGATCGAGCAGGAGTGGCGCATCGTCGAGCCGATCCTGGATCTGCCGGCGGCGGTGCAGTCGTACGAGAAGGGCAGTTGGGGTCCGGCGGACGCCGACGCGCTGGCCGGCGGCTGGCACCTGCCGGCCCTGCGGTAGTCGCGGCCCGAGCCGACGGCGGAGTGACCGACTCGGTTTCCCGGCATGTCGCGGTGTCGGGGTCGCCGCGATGGCCCGACTTTCCGGAAGCCGAGTCGATCACAGGGCCGCCGCAGGCGCTGAGTGACCGCTCAGCTCAGCGGAACGACCGTCCGGCGACGGCGAGGTTTGCCGCTGACGAGTGGTGCGGGCACGTTGGGGGCGACGTTTCTCGTCCTCATCGGAGAGGAAGCAACGCATGCTTTCCGCACTCGATCGTCGGCACACCGTCGCGCCACCCGGCTACAGCCGGTGGCTCATCCCCCCGGCCGCGTTGGCCATCCACCTCTGCATCGGTCAGGTCTACGCCACAAGCGTCTACAAGAACTCCCTGATCGCCCACTTCGACACCAGCCAGACGGCGATCGGGGTGATCTTCAGCATCGCGATCGTGATGCTCGGGTTGTCCGCCGCGGTCGCCGGAACCTGGGTGGAGGCGAACGGACCGCGTAAGGCGATGTTCGTCTCCGCCTGCTTCTGGGCGGCCGGTTTCCTGGTGGGCTCACTGGGCATCGCCACGAAGCAGCTGTGGCTGCTGTACCTGGGTTACGGGCTGCTCGGCGGCATCGGGCTGGGAATCGGCTACATCTCCCCGGTCTCCACCCTGATCAAGTGGTTCCCGGACCGGCCGGGGCTGGCCACCGGGTTGGCGATCATGGGGTTCGGTGGTGGAGCGATGGTCGCCTCTCCCCTGTCGCGGCAACTGTTGTCGTTCTACGACGCCGGCTACGACCCGGCCAACGCGGGGTCGACGGCGTCGGGCAGCGCCCTGGTGTGGCTGTTCGTGACGCTCGGCCTGGGCTACTTCGTGATCATGATGTTCGGGGTGGCGAACGTGCGGGTGCCGGCGCAGGACTGGCGGCCGGCCGGCTTCGACCCGGCGAGCGTGGCGGCGAAGCCGCTGGTCACCACGGCGAACGTGTCGGCCGCGAACGCGGTGAAGACCCGCTCGTTCTGGCTGCTGTGGGTGGTGCTGTTCTGCAACGTGACCGCCGGCATCGGCATCCTGGAGCAGGCCAGCCCGATGATCCAGGACTTCTTCCGCGACAACGGCACCTCGGCGGTGACCGTCGCCGCGGCCGGCGGGTTCGTGGGTCTGCTGTCGCTGTTCAACATGGCCGGGCGGTTCGTGTGGTCGTCCACCTCGGACCTCATCGGCCGCAAACCGATCTACCTGGTGTATCTGGGTGTCGGCATGGTGCTCTACGCGCTGCTGGCCCTCGTCGGGCAGACCTCGACGGCCCTGTTCGTGCTGTTGGCCTGCGTGATCCTGTCGTTCTACGGCGGTGGCTTCGCGACGGTGCCGGCGTACCTGCGGGACCTGTTCGGCACCTTCCAGGTCGGTGCGATCCACGGTCGGCTGCTGACCGCGTGGTCGGCGGCGGGGATCGCCGGTCCGCTGATCGTCAACGGGTTCCTCGACGCGCAGGGCGAGCCGGGCTCGCTGACCGCCGCGGCCTACCGTCCGGCGCTGTTCACGATGGTGGTTGTGCTGGCCGTGGGCTTCGTGGCGAACCTGCTGGTGCGGCCGGTGCCGCAGCGCTACCACGAACCGTCGACGGAGCAGAGCACGGATGAGAACGCGGATCGGGACCTGGACGAGGACACGACGGCGCAGAGGAGTGGTACGCGATGAGTGAGGACAGCCGACCCGGGCAGCAGGCCCGGTTGTGGATCTCCTGGTTGGTGGTGGCGGCGCTGCTCGGCTACGGGGTCGCCCAGACCGTCGTCACCGCGGCGAAGCTGTTCACCCACTGAGCCGGATCCGGCGGTCTCCGACCGTGTGAAGGCGTGGTCAGAGACCGCCGGAGACGCGCAGCACGGTCCCGGTGGCGTACGAGGCGTCCGGGCCGAGCAGCCAGGCGATGGCGGCGGCGATCTCGTCGGGTTCGCCGGCGCGGCCCAGCGGGATGCGACCGACGGCGGATTCGGCGCGGTCGGGCACCCCGGAGTCGGCGTGGATGTCGGTACGCACGATGCCGGGGGCCACGGCGTTGACCCGGATGCCCTTCGGGGCGAGTTCCTTGGCCAGTCCGACGGTGAGGGTGTCGGTGGCGGCCTTCACGGCGGCGTAGTGCACGTACTCCCCCGGGCTGCCGAGGGTCGCGGCCGCCGACGAGACGTTGACGATCGCCCCGCCGTCGGTCAGCCGGCGGGCGGCCTGCTGGGCGCAGAGGACGTAGCCGACGAGGTTGACGTCGACGACCCGACGCAGGTCCTCGACGCGCAGCTCGGTGAAGGGCCCGATCAGGCTGGTGACGCCGGCGTTGTTGACCAGGCCGGTGAGCGGGCCGAGCTGGGCGGCCGCGTCGAACAGGGCGTGCACCTGCTCGGGGTCGGTGGTGTCGGCGCGTACCGCGACGGCCTGTGCGCCGACGGCCCGCAGGTCGGCCAGGACGGCGGTGGCGGCGGCCTCGTCGCGGCGGTAGCACAGGGCGACGTGGTGACCGGCGGCGGCGAGCCGGCGGGCGGTGGCCGCGCCGATGCCCCGGCCGCCGCCGGTGATGACGGTGACGGGTGCCACGGTGCCTCCCCGGGAGTCTGACGCCTGCGCGATGGTCGTGCCGACGCTACCGTGACCGGCGCGGGTCGGTCGTCGAGAGGAGAGTCACATGCAGCGGGCGTTGGTGCTCGGCGGTGGCGGGGTGACCGGGGTGGCCTGGGAGTTGGGGCTGCTGGCCGGGTTGGTCGAACGGGGCGTACCGGTCACCGGGGCGGATCTGGTGGTTGGCACGTCGGCGGGCTCGGTGGTCGGCGCGCAGGTGTGCTCCGGGTTGCCCGTCGAGCGTTTCTACAGCAAGCAGTTGGCGCCGCCGTCGAGTGCGCTGGCGGCACGGTTGGGTTTCGCGACGCTGGCGCGGTTGATCTGGGCCGGTGGGCGGACCCGCGACGCGGTGCGCGCGCGGGCCCGGATCGGGGCGATGGCGGTGGCGGCGCGTACCGAGTCTGAGGCGTCGCGACGGCCGGTGATCGAGGCCCTTCTGCCGGTCCGGGAGTGGCCGCGGCAGCGGCTGCTGATCACGGCGGTGGACGCGTCGTCCGGTGAGTTCGTGGTGTTCGACAGCGACAGCGGGGTGTCCCTGGTGGACGCGGTGGGCGCGAGTTGCGCGGTGCCCGGGGTGTGGCCGCCGGTGACGATCGGCGCGCGCCGCTTCGTCGACGGTGGGATGCGCTCGACGGTGAACGCGGACCTGGCGGCGGACGCGCGCAGGGTGCTGGTGCTCGCGCCGACGTCGTCGGCGTTCGGGCCGATGCCACGGCTGTCGGCGCAGGTGGACGCGCTGCGGGCGGCCGGGTCGCGGGTGGTGGTGCTGACGCCGGACGCGGCGGCGCGCACGGCGATCGGCCGCAACGTGCTGGACCCGGCCCGGCGCGCGGGCGCGGCGCGGGCCGGACGGGCCCAGGCCGACGTGGTGGCCGACGAGGTGGCGGCGCTCTGGGCGTGATCGCTTACGCTCACCGCGCGGTCGATCAGACGACGGAGGTGCGCGGTGGCGGGTGTGGGTGTCGGCGACGAGGTGCATGATTTCGAGCTGCCTGATGAGACGGGCACGCCACGGCGGCTGTCGGAGTTCCTGGCGGCCGGGCCGGTGGTGCTGTTCTTCTACCCGGCGGCGATGACCCGGGGGTGCACGGCGGAGAGCTGCCACTTCCGCGACCTCGCGGCGGAGTTCACGGCGCTGGGCGCGACGCGGGTGGGCATCAGCCGCGACCCGGTGGCGAAGCAGGCCGAGTTCTCGAAGCTGCACGGCTTCGACTATCCGCTGCTGTCGGACGTCGACGGCGCGGTGGCGCAGCAGTTCGGGGTCAAGCGGCGGGTGCCGTTGGGGCCGTTGAGCATGAAGCGCATGACGTTCGTCATCGGCACCGACCAGCGGATCATCGAGGTGATCCACAGCGAGGTCAGCATGAACGAGCACGCGGACCGGGCGCTGCGGGCGCTGGGCGGCTGAGCGGGGCGCGAGCCCCGTGCGGCGGGTGTCGCAGTCGGCTGGTATCAAGACAGCAATCAAACAGGTGTACGGAAGAGGGTTGTGATGGATGCCGGCCAGGGTTTGTCCACTAGCGAGGTGCAGAGCATCCGGGAGTCGTTGGCGGCCGGGCGTAAACCGCGGGTGGTGTTCACCGCTGCGGCGGGGCAGATCGCCGGTCAGGTCGGTCAGGTGATCGAGTTGACCGACCCGGAGGTGTCCGACGAGTTCGTGGTGGTGCGCTTCGGCCGCGACGAGTTGCCGTTCTCCCCCGCCGACCTGGCCGTGGCGCCCAAGGGCGTCACTCGTCGGGTGGTGGAGCCGAAGCCGGAGCCCGAGCCCGAGCCGCCAGCGGTGGCCGCGCCGGAGTTCGTGTTGGACACGCCGCGGGTGCCCGCGCAGCGACAGGAGGAGCCGAAGGTGGAGCAGACGGAGAAGCCGCCGGCGCGGCGGGCGGTCAAGGCCGTCAAGCCGAAGGGCCCCGCGGGCCTCACCGTGACCTTGGCGTACGCCGACGGGGAGTGGACCGTCGCCGCGCAGCAGGGCAGCAAGGCGCTGGCGAAGCCGTACGTGGTGAAGCCGGCGGAGGCGTTGAAGATGGTGGCCCTTGTCGACGTGCCGGGGGTGCAGGAGGCGGTGGAGCAGATCCTCGGCACCGAGCGGGCCGAGGCGGAGCAGCAGGCAGAGAAGCTGCGCGCGGAGCTGGCCGAGATCGAGGCCCGGCTGGCGGAGCTGCGCGAGGCCCGCTGAGCCGGGTCAGTGCCGGCTGTGGTGGTGCAGCAGTCGGGTGAGCAGTCGCGTCAGCTGCTTGCGCTCGGTGGCGGACAGCGGGGCGAGCAGGTCGGCTTGGACGCGCTCGACGGTCGCGCCCATCCGGCGGGCCTCGTCGGCGCCGGCGTCGGTGGCGCTGATGACGTTGCGGCGGCGATCGGCCGGGTCGGGGGCACGCACCACGAGCCCTCGGCCGGCCAGGTCGTTGATGGCGGCCACCACGTCGCTGCGGTCGATGCCGCAGCGCCGGCCGAGGTCGGCCTGGCTCGCGGGCCCGTCCTCGGCCAGGGTGGCGAGCAGCCGGTAGTGGTAGCCGCGCAGGTCGTGCGCGGCGAACCCCTCGCTGAGCAGGCGGGCGGCGTGACCGGCGGTCTGGTTGAGCAGCCAGGTCGGGGTGGTGCTGAGCCCGGCGGGTGACTGCGGGGCCGTGTTGTCCATGCGGCGCAGCCTACCAGTAATCGTTGGCGCGACCCACGATCTGATGCTACGTTGGTCCAACCAACGTTGGTTCGGCCAACGTATCGAAGGAGGCGTCATGTCCACCGTCCCCACCCTCAACGGCCAGGTCATCGGCCAGGCCCACTACGCCACCCGGGCCCTGCTCGAACGGGCCACCGCTCCCCTCGGCATCGAGTTCAACCAGTTGCTCGCCCTCAACGTCCTCGCCAACGGCCCGGCCGAACGCGCCCACCTCACGCACCGGATCACCAGCACCCTCAAGGTCGACGAGCAGGAGGTGCAACGGGTGCTCACCACTCTCGTCGACGCGAACCTCGCCCAGGCAGACCACGACGCCGACGTACCACGGCTGCGGCTCACCGACGCAGGTCATGCCGTGCAGGCCCGCATCGCCGACGCCGTCGCGAACATCAGCGCGCGCCTCTACGCGGACATCCCCGCCGACGAGGCGAGCGCCGCCGCCCGGGCGCTCGCCCTGGTCACTCAGCGCGCCAACGCCGAACTGGCCGCTACCCCGACCTGACCGGCAAGAACCCGTCGGCACGGGCCCGGTCCTGCCGCACGCCGGGCCGGAGCCAGCCAACCTGTCAGTGGCCCACGTGCCGGGCCCGGTCGGTCAGCACCAACCTGTCAGTGGCCCGCGCCGGGCCTGGTCGGTCAGAAGTAGTCGAGCAACTGCGCCGGGCCTCCAACGCCCAGCAGGTCCAATGCGGCCGGGTCGACACCCGGGCTGTGGTGCAGCAGCCCGGCCTGCGCGACCGAGCGGGCCTGCGCCGCCCCGGCGTACAGCAGCGCGAAACCGCGCACGTCCAACCGCAGGTCGGCCTCGCCGCCGACCCGGGTCAGCTCGGCGGCGCCGTCGGCGACAGCCAACCGCCAGGTGCCGGAGTTCCAGTCGGCGAACGTGTCGGTGAGATGGAAGTCGACGGCGCCCCGGGCGTGGGCGGGCCACCCCCGTGCGGTCACCGCCCGCGCCACGTCGACCGGACGGTGCATCCACAGGTCCCGCTCGTGCTCGCGGGCCGACTCCAACGGCAGTTGGCGGCTGACCGCGTCCCCGTCGAGCGGGCACAGCCGCAGGGTCGGCGCGACGCTGGCCCAACTGCCCAGCACCCCGACGAGTTCCCGAGCGGCGTCGGCGGTGACGGCCAGCGCCTCGTCGACGGTGAGCACCGAGTCGGCCCCGTAGCCGCGGCCCCGCTGCCAGGTGGCGTAACCGACCAACTTGCCGTCGGCCTCGACGAGGGTGAGGCCGTCACCGGGCAGGCCCCCGTCGGCGGCGAAGAAGTCGAACAACTCGCCCCGGCGGGTCAGCATGCCGTTGCGGTGGCGGGTGACCCGCTCGTACAGGTCGGCGACGGCGGGCAGGTCGGCAGGGGTGCCGGCCCGCACCGCCAGATCCGGGGAGGGCTGGTGCCGAGGCAGCGCGGCGGTGGCCACATTCACGGTACGCAGCACACCGGCGGCCTCCCACCCGCAGGCCCGGTACGGGGCGGCGACGGTCGGGTAGAGGGCACTGACCGCCGCCCCGCGCTCACGTGCGCCGCGCAGCAAGGCGGTGAGCATGGCACGGGCTACGCCCCGGCCGCGGGCCTCGGGAGCGACCGCCACCCCGGCCACGTCGGCGGCCGACACCGCCCGGCCCGACCACCACTGGTCGTGGCGCAGGTCGACGGCCTTCCCGACGAGCCGACCGCTGTCGTCGAACGCGCCGTAACGGGTCAGGCCGGGCACTGTGGCGGTGTGGTGCGCGGGCCGCTGCGGCTCGGAGCCGAACGCGAACCGGCCCAGCTCCCAGGCGGCGTCGAGGTCGTCGGCGGTGAGTTCGCGTACGTGCACAGTGGCGGGCATCGGCACACCGTAGCGGGGCGGCCGCGCGCCGACCGCCGATTTTCGCCCAGCATGCCGCCGGCCCCCCGCTCCCGCCGATCATGGAGTTGTGGTGGACACCAAAGCACCCGTGATCACGCCAAACCAGGCACCACAACTCCATGATCGACCGCGCCGCACCCGCGATCTTGCAGTTGCTGTCACGGCATAAGGGGCATTGCTCGTATTTCAGCAACCGAAACTGCAAGATCGGCGGGGTGCGGGGTGCGGGTGCGTTCAGGTCGGGGTGCACGTGCACCGCGGGGGCGGGTGGGGAAGCTCGGCCAGCCAGGGGGCCACGCACCCTGTCGGTCAGTGCTGCGGAATGTTGGCCACGCCGATGCGCTTGCGGAACACCCAGTACGTCCAACCCTGGTAGGCCAGCACGATCGGGGTGAAGATCACCGCCACCCAGGTCATGATCTTCAGGGTGTACGGGGTGGACGCGGCGTTGGTGGCCGTGAGCGTGCCGGCAGCGTCCAGGGTGGAGGGCAGCACGTTCGGGAACAACGCCGCGAACAGGGTCGCCACGGCGAGCCCGATCGCCACGGCGGTGCCGGTGAACGCCCAGCCCTCTCGGCGTACCCTGGCGGCGGCCAGACCACCGAGCAGGGCGAGGGCCGCGCCGACGGCGAGCACGACGGCGGCCGCGCTGGAGCGGATGCTCAACGTCCAGCTCAGGAACCCGACCGCGAGCACTGCGGCGCCCACACCCAGGCGCACGGCGAGCGCGCCCGCACGCTCCCGGATGTCGCCGGTGGTCTTGAGGGCGAGGAAAACCGCGCCGTGGGTGAGGAACAGCGCGAGGGTGGTCGCGCCACCCAGCAGGGCGTACGGGTTGAGCAGGTCCAGCAGGCCGCCGACGTACTCGTGGTCGGCGTCCAGTGGCACGCCGCGCAGGATGTTGGCGAAGGCGACGCCCCACAGGATCGCCGGCAGCAGCGAGCCGACCACGATCGCCGCGTCCCACCGGCGCTTCCAGGACGCCTCGGGGCGCTTGTGCCGGTACTCGAAGGCGACCCCCCGGACGATCAGGGCCAGCAGGATCAGCAGCAGCGGCAGGTAGAAGCCGGAGAAGAGGGTGGCGTACCACTCGGGGAACGCGGCGAACATGGCGCCACCGGCGGTGATCAGCCACACCTCGTTGCCGTCCCAGACGGGGCCGATGGTGTTGATCAGAACGCGGCGTTCCCGGTCGTCGCGGCCGAGCACGGGCAGCAGCATGCCGACGCCGAAGTCGAAGCCCTCCAGGATGAAGTACCCGGTGAAGAGCACGGCGATGAGGAGAAACCAGATGGTGGTGAGGTCCACGGCAGGCTCCGGTGATCAGTAGGCGAAGGCGAGCGGGCGCTCGGCGTCGTCGGTGTCGTCGGTGGGGGGTTGCTCGTTGACGTCCGGTACGCCGGCCTTGGCGTAGCGCAGCAGCAGCTTGACCTCGATCACGGCGAGGGTGGCGTAGATCAGCGTGAAGGCGGTGAACGAGGTGAGCACCTCGGCCAGCGAGACGCTGCGGGACACTCCGTTGCGGGTGAGCATCTCGCCGAAGACGATCCACGGCTGGCGGCCCATCTCGGTGAAGATCCAGCCGAAGGAGTTGGCCAGCAACGGCAGCACCGGCATGGCCAGCCCGGCGCGCAGCAGCCACTTGCTGCTCGGGGTGCGGCCCTTGCGCTGGCTCCAGAGCACCAGCAGGGCGATCGCGCCGGCCGCCATCCCGAAGGCGATCATGAAGCGGAAGCTCCAGTAGGTGACCGGGATGATCGGGGTGTAGCTGCCCGCGCCGTACTGGGTGGCGTACTGGGCCTGGAGGTCGTTGATGCCGTGCACTGTGCCGTTCGGGTCGCCGGTGCCCAGGTACGACAGCAGGTACGGGATCTTGAGGGCGAACACCTCGCGGCTGCCGTCCAGGCTGCCGATGGTGAGCACGGAGAACGAGGCGGGGCTCTCGGTGGTGTAGAGGCCCTCGGCGGCGGCCATCTTCATCGGCTGCACGTCCGTCATGATCTTGCCTTGGATGTCGCCGGTGAACAGCACGGCCGCGGAGGCGACCAGGACCACCCAGGAGCCGAACTTGGTGGCGAAGCGGTACGCGCCGGTGTCGGCGGAGTCGCGGTTGCGGATCACGTGGTACAGGCCGACCGCCACGACCAGTGACCCGGCGACCAGGAATGAGCCGGCCAGTGTGTGCGGGAAGGTGATCAGGGCGACCTTGTTGGTCAGCACGGCCGGGAAGTCGGTCAGCTCGGCGCGCCCGCTGTCGGGGTTGATCCGGTAGCCGACCGGGTTCTGCATGAACGAGTTCGCGGCGAGGATGAAGTACGCGCTGAGGTTGGTGCCGATCGCGGCGGCCCAGATGCTGGCCAGGTGTGCCCGCTTGGGCAGCCGGTCCCAGCCGAAGATCCACAGGCCGATGAAGGTGGATTCGAGGAAGAACGCGACGAGCGCCTCGATAGCCAGGGGTGCGCCGAAGATGTCGCCGACGAAGCGGGAGTAGTCGCTCCAGTTCATGCCGAACTGGAACTCCTGCACGATGCCGGTGACCACGCCCATGGCAAAGTTGATCAGGAACAGCTTGCCGTAGAACTTGGTGAGCTTGAGATAGCGCTCGTTGCCGGTGCGGTGCCACATCGTCTGCAGGATGGCCACCAGCACGGAGAGGCCGATGGTCAGCGGCACGAAAAGGAAGTGGTAGACGGTGGTGACACCGAACTGCCAGCGGGCAACGTCCAACGCGTCCACCTGAAATCCCCCAACCATCCGTACTACAAGACGTAGTAAATACTACTGCTCGTCGTAGACGATTGGGCAGGGCCGGGCGGCCCGAACACACCCGGGACCAATGACCCTGATCACCCGACCCGCCCTCGCGGCCCCGCCGACGCGTGCGACGATGGCGCGCTGATGGACACCGCACACGCCACCTGGCAGCCGCCGCTGATCTGGCGCGCAGCCCTGCTGCTGACCCGGGGCCTGGTCGGCCTGCTCGCCCGCCTCGAGGTCACCGGCGACGTCCCGGCGCACCTGCGTCGCGGCCCGCTGGTGCTGACCGCCAACCACATCAGCCCGTTCGACCCGGTGGTCATGGCCGCCGCCTGCCAGACCCGCGGCATCGCCCCGCGGATCATGGCGACCGCCGGCCTGTTCCGCGTCCCGGTGTTCGGCGCCGCCATGCGCCACGCCGGGCACATCCGGGTCGACCGGGGCACCAGCGCCGTGCACAGGGCCCTCGACGACGCCGCCACGGCCGTCGCGCGCGGCTCGGTGATCCTCATCTACCCCGAGGGGCGCATCGGCCTGGACCCCGGCCTGTGGCCCGAACGCGGCAAGACCGGCGCCGCCCGCCTCGCCCTGGCCTGCGGCGCTCCGGTCGTCCCGGTCGCTCAGTGGGGCGCGCACGAGGTGCTGCCCTACCGGGCGCCCCGTGGAATGCTGCGCGGCATCGCCCGCTCGCTGTGGCGCCGCCCGGTGATCCGGGTGCACTTCGGCGCCCCCGTCGACCTGGGCGAGACGGCGGCCGCCAACCCCGGTGCGGCCCGCCGCGCCACCGACCGGATCATCGACGCGCTCACCGACACCCTCGCCCCGCTGCGCCCCGACGAGCCGGACCTGCCCCGC
Source organism: Micromonospora sp. NPDC053740 (assembly GCF_040677775.1). Classification (NCBI taxonomy): domain Bacteria; kingdom Bacillati; phylum Actinomycetota; class Actinomycetes; order Micromonosporales; family Micromonosporaceae; genus Micromonospora; species Micromonospora sp. NPDC053740. Next base: position 231,542 of record NZ_JBFASO010000010.1, on the reverse strand, counting down.
CACGTCGACCCCGGCCGCCCGAGCGACCTCACCCGGGCGCACCGCCGCCGCTCGACCTGACCGCTCCGCTGGACGCGTTAGACAACTTTTGAAAAGTCGTCTAATCTGTCTAGCATGAGCGCCGTGGAGACGAATGTCGAAGACCCCAAGCGCGCCGCCGTCCTGGCAGCGGCGGTCGCGGTCTTCGGGCGCTACGGCTTCCAGAAGACGTCGATGGAGGCGGTCGCCAAGGCGGCGGGCATCTCCCGACCGGGTCTGTACCTGATGTTCCCCAACAAGGAGCAGTTGTACCGCGCCACCATGCAGGGCGTCATGGAGCGCGCCCAGCACGCCATGGAAGCCTGCCTCGCCGACCGATCGCCGAGCTTCGACGAGCGGGTCGTGGCCGGGCTGGACGCCCTGATGGGCTCGTACATCGACACCCAGATGGCCCGCGACCTCAACGACCTGCTGGAGAACAGCGAGCCGCAGCTGGGTTCGATGTTCCACGACTACCAGGTGCGGGCTCAGGCGGCACTGCGAGCCCACATCGAGGCTGCCGCCCCGGCCGGTCTGCTCGACGAGGGGCGGACCGCGGACGACGTCATGGACCTGCTCTTCTCCGCGGCGCTCACCTGGAAGTCGACCTCGACCTCCAGGGACGAGTTCCGCGACCGGCTGCGCCGGGCTCTGCGGCTGCTGCACCGCTGACACACCCCACCCCGATACGCCATGATCGTGCACCCCTGGAGGCCCGAAATGTCACGAATCATCACGCCCTACTCGTCCCAGTCGACAGCTGCTGAGGTGATCGAGGGCGTCGACCTCACCGGCCGGCGGGCCGTCGTCACCGGCGGCGCGTCCGGGATCGGCCTTGAGACCGCCCGGGCGCTGGCCGACGCCGGCGCCGAGGTGACGTTGGCCGTACGCGACACCGCCGCCGGTGAGCGCGCCGCCACCGACATCACAGCCGGCGGGGCGCCCGGCAAGATCCGGGTCGACCACCTCGACCTGGCCGACCGCGCCTCCATCGACGCCTTCGTGGCCGGCTGGACAGGCCCGCTGCACATCCTGGTGAACAACGCCGGCATCATGGCCGTGCCCGAGCTGACCAGGACGGCCGACGGCTGGGAGGCGCAGTTCGCCACCAACCACCTCGGCCACGCCGCACTGACCCTGGGTCTGCGCGACGCGCTGGCCGCCGCGCGGGGAGCCCGCATCGTCGTCGTCAGCTCGTCGGCCCACCAGCAGTCGCCGGTCGTCTTCGACGACATCCACTTCGCCGCCCGGCCCTACGAGGCGTGGTCGGCGTACGGCCAGTCGAAGACCGCCACCATCCTGTTCACCGTCGCAGCGGCCAAGAACTGGGCCGCTGACGGCATCACCGCCAATGCCCTGCACCCCGGCGGCATCATGACCAACCTGCAACGGCACCTCGACGACACGCAGTTGCGCTGGGTCGGCGCGCTCGACGAGCAGGGCAACCGCCTGGAGGTGCCGCCGGGCTGGAAGACCACCCAGCAGGGCGCGGCCACCTCGGTGCTGCTGGCCGCCAGCCCCGAGGTCGAGGGTGTGACCGGCCGCTATTTCGAGGACTGCAACGAGGCCCAGGTCATCGCCGAGCCGATCGACGGCAGGAGCGGCGTGCTCCCGTACGCCCTCGATGACAAGAACGCGGACCTCCTCTGGGACGAGACGCTCCGGCTCCTGGAGCGCTGACCGGTACGGCTCAGGTGCCCGGGCACCTGAGCCGTACCGGCGACGGGGGATAATGATCAAGTGTCGCGCCGCTCTCTCGTTCTCACCGCAGTGGTACTCCTCGTCGTCGGTGCCATCGGCTACGCCGGGCTGCGCACGGCGCACCACCAGGCCAAGGACCGGCGGGATCTCGCCGACCTGACCCGATCCGCACCGTGGCCCCGCGACCAACTGCTGCTCCCCGACGGCGCGACGGGGCCCGGCGTCGTCGGCTGGCTGGAGCGTGGCGGCCTCGACGTCGCCTACCCGCTGCGTACCGCCGACGGTCGGGCCGTGCCGGTGCTCTGGCAGCTCCGCGTGCCGCAACCCACGAGCGGGCTGCCCGACGGCGTCGACTGCGGTTCGCCACGGCTGCGCACCTGCACCGATCTGGGCGGCGGGAGCACGCTGATCGTGACCCACAAGACCGACAACAGCGATCCGTCCGTCGCGCTCTATCGCGCCGATGGGGCCAGGGTGCGGGCGATCGAGGTGCAGGGACCGGACCCGGTCGGGGTCGACGAGCTGACCGCCGCTCTCACCCACGTCCACCGGCCCGGCGACGCCGAACTGCTGGACCTGTTGCGCCACGACGGCTACCACACCGACTGGAGCTGAGAGAGGCAGGAAGATCGACTCGGTTTCCTGCAAGCCGGGGCATGCCCGCGCCGCGGACACCGCGACTTTCCGGAATCCGAGTCGATCACCAGGCGGCGCGGCGGCGCGGGCGGGCGACAGACGCCGGCCGGCCACCCGCCGGTCACCAACCGAGGGCATACTGCGTCGCGTGTTGACCCGATTTGGCTACCTCGACGCACCGGCGCCGCTGGCGTTCGCCCACCGTGGCGGGGCCGCCGATGGCGACGAGAACACCACCGAGGCGTTCGCCCGGGCCATCGGGCTGGGCTACCGGTACGTGGAGACCGACGTGCACGCCACAGCGGACGGCGTGGCGGTGATCTTCCACGACCCGACGCTGCAACGGGTCACCGGTGAGGCGGGACGCATCGCCGACATGAGCTGGGCCGACCTCGCCTCGGTACGCGTCGGCGGCGCCGCCGTCGTACCCCGGCTCGACGAGGTGTTGGGGGCATGGCCGCAGGTCCGCTTCAACATCGACGTGAAGGCCGACGGCGGCGTCGCGCCGACCGTCGCGACAGTGACCCGGGCCGGCGCCGACGACCGGGTGCTGCTCGCCTCGTTCAGCGACGCCCGGCTGACCCGGCTGCGCGCGCTCACCGAGGGACGCGTCGCCACCAGCCTGGGCATGCGCGGCGTCGCCCGGCTGCGGCTTGCCTCCCTGCACGGGCGTCCGCTGCGGCTGCCGCCGTCGGTGGTCGCCGCGCAGGTGCCGCCGCGCTACGGGCGGGTGCCGGTGGTGGACCGCAGGTTCCTCGACTACTGCCACCGCATCGGCCTGCAGGTGCACGTCTGGACGATCGACGAACCCGCCCAGATGCACGAGTTACTGGATCGTGGCGTGGATGGCATCATGACCGATCACGTCGGCGTGCTGCGCGACGTCTACCGCAGCCGCGGCCACTGGGCCGCCTGAGGATCGAAGGACCCCCGATGGCCGAGACCGTGACCCCCACGGTGGACGACACCCCGCCTCCGGCGAGCACCCGCCGGGAGCGGCGCGGCTGGTACATCTACGACTGGGCCAACTCCGCGTTCCAGACCACGGTCATCACCGTGTTCCTGGGACCGTTCATCACCACCGTCGCCGAGTTGGCCGCCGGGTGCGAGTTGGGCGCGGACACCTGCGACGGGTACGTGCACCCGCTGGGCATCCGGGTGGCGGCCGGGTCCTACTACCCGTACCTGATCTCGCTGTCGGTGTTCCTCACCGTGTTCGTGCTGCCGGTGATCGGGGCTATCGCCGACCGGTCGGCGCACAAGAAGCGACTGCTCGGCGGCGCCGCGTTCACCGGCGCCGGCGCGACCATCGCGATGATCTTCGTCACCGGTGACCGCTACCTGCTCGGCGGGGCGCTCTTCCTGGTCGCCAACATCTCCTTCGGCGCGGCCGTCGTGGTCTACAACTCGTTCCTGCCACAGCTCGGCGGCCCCGACGAACGCGACGGCATCTCCAGCCGCGGCTGGGCGCTGGGCTACCTGGGCGGCGGCCTGCTGCTGGCGTTCAACCTGGTGGCGGTCACCCTGTTCAGCGAGGACGACAACCCGCAGCGCACTCTGGACCTGGCCCGCTGGTCGATCGTCTCCGCCGGGGTGTGGTGGGCGGTGTTCACCCTGGTGCCGCTGCGCTGGTTGCGGGAACGCCCCAGCGCGGCGGCGGCGCTGGCCCGGCGGGGCAACGTGCTCACCGACGGGTTCCGGCAGCTGGGCCACACCCTGCGGGAGGTCAAGGCGTACCCGTTGACGCTGTTCTTCCTGCTGGCGTTCCTGGTCTACAACGACGGCATCCAGACCGTCATCACCCTGGCCAGCCAGTACGGCACCGAGGAGCTGCGGCTGGGCCAGAGCACCCTGATCATCACCATCCTGCTGGTGCAGTTCCTCGCCTTCGGCGGCGCGTTGGGCCTCGGCGCGTTGGCCCGACACATCGGCGCCTGGAAGACCGTGCTGCTCAGCCTGGTCCTCTGGACCGGTGTGATCATCGGCGCGTTCCGGCTGCCGGCCGAGGCGCCGGTGCCGTTCATGGTCCTCGGCGCGGCCATCGGCCTGGTCCTCGGCGGTAGCCAGGCGCTGAGCCGGTCGCTGTTCAGCCAGCTCATCCCGGCCGGGAAGGAGGGCGAGTACTACGGCTTCTACGAGATCAGCGACAAGGGCACCAGCTGGCTCGGCCCGCTCGCCTTCGGCCTGGTGTTCCAACTCACCGCCTCGTACCGGGTGGGCCTGGTCTCACTGCTGATCTTCTTCGTGGTCGGGTTCCTGCTGCTCGCCGCCGTGCCGATCCGCCGTGCCATCGTGGCCGCTGGCAACACCCCACCCCGGGTGCTCTGAGCACGGGTCCCGCGCCCGACCGATCCGGGCCGGTCAATGGGCTAGGCTGCCCGACCGTGACCGACGACGCCGCCACCGCCCCGACCTGCCTGGCCCACCCGTTCCCCGGCCAGCCACACGCCCCGGCCGGGTGCGCGGCCGCGCGCGGGCTCGACGGGCGTCCGGTGCACGCGGCGGCGTTGAAGTTCTTCTGGGGGCCGATGGACTGCGGCAAGTCCACGATGGCGTTGCAGATGAACTACAACCACGCCCGGCAGGGCCGGCGCGGGCTGGTCACCACCCGCATCGACAGGTCGCTGGGACCGCAGGTCACCACCCGCATCGGCCTGGCCCACGAGGCCATCGAGGTCACCGACGACCTGGACCTGCGTGCCCTGGTGCGTGGCCGATGGGCCGACGGGGTACGTGTCGACTACCTGATCTGCGACGAGGCGTGCTTCTACACCGTCGAGCACGTCGAGCAGATGGCCGAGCTGGTCGACAGCTACGACGTCGACGTGTTCGCCTTCGGCCTGGCCACCGACTTCCGGTCGCGGCTGTTCCCCGCCGCGCAACGCCTGTTCGAGCTGGCCGACGAGGTGGCCCGCATCCAGGTCGAGGTGCTCTGCTGGTGCGGCCGCGAAGGGCTGCTCAACGCCCGCGTCGTCGACGGGCGGGTCGTCCGCGAGGGCGCCCAGGTCGTCATCGGTGACACCGTCGACACCGCCGAGGTGCGCTACCAGGTGCTCTGCCGCCGGCACTACCGCAGCGGCGACCTCGGCCCCCGCGACTGAGGTGCCCGCCGCGGTAGCCGGCCGCCCCCGTGCTGGGGACGGCCGGCCGTGGGCACGGGTGGATCAGCCCACGCAGACCTGCTGCGCCCTGAGGTTCCACGCCGCTGCGAACGCGACGATCTCCCATCCGGTCGCCTCAGCCGCGTCCAGCGTCGCCCTGGGCAGCAGGGTCGTCACCGAGCCGGCCCCGAGGAGCCCGTTCAGCACGCCGCCGACCCCTGCGGTCTGCGACCCCGCCGGGCAGGCCGGTGTCGTCACGGGCTTCGGCGAGTTCGCGTTGAGCGCGCTCGTCGCCTCCCTCAACGCCATCGCCGGCAGCGGGTTGGCGCAGAACGCCTGCGTCTGCAACGTGAAGTTGCCCGGCGCGCCGAACACGTACGCGGTGCTCGACACCGAGCCGAGCGCCGGGGTGAACGCCAGCTCGTCGATCGCCACCGCCCCGTTGGCGTTGTCGATCCGGTACCCGCCGCCGAAGGTCTTCTTGCCCGGTGGGCAGACGGCGGTGATGCCCACCTTGTCGAGGGCGTTGTTCGCCGATGTGGTGGTGACCAGTTGCAGGCCGGCCACCGTGCCGGCCGGGGCGCACACCGCGAACGCGCCCACCGACCAGGGCACGTTTGTGGCGTTGGCCTCCACCCCGACCACCGTCACCGTGTGCAGGGCGGCGTCGGCGTACACGCGGGTCATCAGGACGTCGCCCTGACCGTCGTTGATCCGCCCGCCGGCACCGACGACCTGATCGGCCCCGTTGCACGAGATGGGCATCGTCTTGGAGTTCGTCGCGTCCAGGACGCTGGTGGCGGCGACCCGGTACAGGCCGACCGACGCCTGCGCCGGGGTCGCCGGTACGAGCAACGTCGTGGCCGCCGCCATGCCGGTCAGCACTGCCAGACCAGCCAGTTTCCGCTTCATTGGATTTTCCCTCCGCACTGCCTCGTCGACTGTCGACGACGGCTGTGGGATCAGACTCCGCACGGTCGTCAGGAGGGCATCAGCAGCGCGTCGTACTGACGCCACGATGACGTGCGGCTGCGACAGTGCGCGCGACGTCATCGTGGCGTCGCCGGGCTCCGGACGGGGCCCACGAACAGGAGGTTCCATCATGCGTACCCGAGTGGCGGCAATTCTGGCTGCCCTCCTGCTCAGCGGTGCTCTAGTCGGCGTCGGTGGCGTCGCGGCGCACGCCGATCCGGACGCGAACCCGTGCGCCAGCAGCGACGGCGACCCGATCATGGGCACCGACGGCGACGACGTCCTCTACGGCAGCGGCGGACCCGACGAGATCTACGGGCTCGGCGGCAACGACACCATCTACGGCGGCGGTGGCGTCGACACGATCCACGGCGGCGGCGGTGACGACATCATCTTCGGCAACGGCTGCGGGGACATCATCGTCGGCGGGGCCGGCGACGATGTGCTGGCCGGGCTCGACGGCGACGACTACCTCTCCGGCTCCAACGGCGCGGACCTGCTGATCGGGGTGGCCGGCGTCACCGTCTGGGGTGTTGTCTCCGACGGCGACTCCCTCGACGGGGGGCCCGGCGTGGACACCTGCGCGGAGGACGACGAGGCCGACCCGAGCGCGATCTTCTACTCGTACGTGGACACCGGCGCGGGCAACGAGAACCTCTACAGCTGCTGACCTGCCCGTCCGCGCAGCACACCCGGATCCGGGGGCGGTGCGTCGATCCCGCGCATCGCCCCGGACCACCTGTCGAACGCCCGGCGGGCCTCACCGTGCCGGCCGGCGCCGACGAGCGTCCCGACCAGCGCGCGGTGCGCCCACTCGTCGTAGGAGTCGGCGTCGAGCAGCCGGACCAGGGTGGTGGCGGCCCGGTCGGCGGCACCGTCGCGCCGATACAGGCGGGCGAGTTCGCGCAGGGCCCGCAACCACACCGAGCGGGTCTGTTCCCGCAGTCCGTCGGCCCAGTCCTCGTACGGCTCGTCTGCGAAGGCATCCCCCCGATAGGCGGCGTCGACCTCGGCGAGCAGCTCACGGGCCCGCGCCGGGTCACCGTCGCGGGCGACGCGCTCGGCCCGGGGGACGTCGGCGAGGAGGCTCTCCGCGTCGACGACCACCCGGGTCAGGTCGACGCGTACGCCGGTCAGGTCGGCGCGGACGTACCGGTCGGCGGGCCACCGGCGGGTCGGGTCGAGTACGGCACGCACGGCGGACAGCAGCACCGACAGGCGGTGCGCGGTGCGCCTCGGCTCGTCGTCGGGCCACAACAGCTCACACAGTTCCGCCCGCCCCATGGCACGGCCACGCCGGGCGACGAGGATCTTCAGCAGCGTACGGGCCTGCCGGGACCGCCACGCCGGCAGCGGGACCTCCTGCCCGTCGACGACGACCTCGAACCGGCCGAGCACCCGCACCTCGACGGCACCGCTGCCGGCGGAGGTCTCGGACAACTGCCGTCCGTCGACCGTCTCGACCCCGAGCGCCACCAACCGGTCGGCGGCCACCTGCGCCGCCGACCGCTGCGCGCCGTCGGCACCTGGGACGCGGCCGAGCAGGACGGTGATCTGCTCGGCGGCCGGACCCGCGCCCGCCGCCTGCCAGATCTCTGCGGCCTCCAGCAACGCGGCGCGACTCGCCTCCGGCTCGGCGGCGACCGCGGCGGTGAGTTCCAGGGCCTCCGCCAACGCGTCGGACTGACGCCCGGCCCGGGCCGCGCCGACTGCCTCGGCCGCCCGCCGCCGGGCCACCCGCAGATCACCCCCGGCGTACGCCACCCAGCCCGTCGCGACAAGCGCGGACGAGAGCAGGTACGCCGGCGCGAGACGATACGCCTCGTCGGCGGCGGCGCGGGCGGGCGTGAGGTCGGCGCCCCCGCCCTCGCACCGCAGCCGAGCCAGGCCGACAAGCGCCGGAATGAGCACCTGCAGGTCTCCCACGTCGCGGGCCAGCTCCGCCGCCTCGCTGAAGGCCGCCAACGCCTCCTCCCGTCGGCCGAGACGGCGAGCGACCTCGGCTATCCCGTAGACACCGGCCGCCGCCCTGCGCAGTCCCAACCGTTGTGAGACCGAGGTGGACCGGCTGAAGTGCAGCGTCGCCTCGTCGTAGCGCCCCAGCCGCAGCAGCGCCTCACCGGCGTTGTGCAGCGCGGTCACCAGCACACCCGGCGGGCCGGCGAGTTCCGCCGCGCGGACGGCCCGCACGGCGGTGGCCAGCGCCGACGGGTAACGGGCCTCCCGCAGCAGGCAGTGCGCCTGGTTGACCAGGACCCGCGCCTGCTGGACCAGGTCGCCCGCGCGTTCCGCCGCCGCCAGGGCCTCGGCGAGGTGCCCGTCGCGGCGGGTGCCGGACGAGGTCAGTGCCGCCGCGATGTGCGCCGCCGCCAGCGGGGCGTCCTCGGTGAGTTGCTGCGCCACGGCGAGCGCCCGGGTCCCGGTGGTGATGGCGTCCTCGACCTGGCCGAGCTGAGCGAGGGTGCTGGCGCGCCAGGCCAGCACCAGCACGTCGTCGGGGCCGGGCGGGGTGGCCGGCGCCTGTGTACCGACCAGGTCGAGCACGGCCAGGGCGCCGCCATAGTCGGCACGCAGGTACGGCACCATCGCCGCCCGCCAGAGCAACCGTGCCGGCCAGCGACGGTCGCGGTCCGCCTGCGCCAGCAGCGGGGCGAAGACCCGTGCCGCCTGGGTCACCGACCCGGACATTCGCAGCGCCTCACCGTGGATCAGTCGGATGTCGGGGCTCTGGTCGGCCTGCGGTAACGCGCTTACCAGGTCGGTGACGTCCGGCGCCCCGCCGGCGGCGAGCATTTCCCCGCCGTGGCGTGCGATCAGGTCGGCACACCGGGCGGTGTCCCCCGCGTCGTGCAGGGCTCGGGCCGCCGCCAGCGGGTACGCGTTGGCGAGGTACCAGTCGGCGGCGTCGTTCCGCCGACGGCGTTCTGCGGCCTCGGGCCGGCCCGGTTGTTGCGCCAACACCTCGGCGAGCACCCGGACCAGGTGCAACGTCGGCGGCGTGCGACCGGGGCGCCGGCGGGGGTGGGCGACCAACAGTCCGGTACGGGTCGCCCAGCGCAGCGCCTCCGCGGTGCCCTCGGCGACGGCGTGACCGTCGACGGCCGCACACAGCGGCGCGCTGATCGGGTCGAGGTCGTGGACGCGACCGAGCAGACGCGCCACCGGCGCGGGCAGGTCGGCGAGGACCTCGTCGCGGGCGAAGTGCCCGCCCGCGGTGCCGGGCTCGGTGAGGGCGGCGAGCAGTTCCCGCCGGCCGACGCCCTGTCGGCCGAGGGCGTCGCCGGCGAGGTGCACCCACGCTGGCCAGCCGGCGGTCAGTTCGTACACCAGGTAGGCCAGGTCGCTGTCGGGCACCGCGTGCTCGTCGCGCAGGATCCGGGCGACCGCGTCCCGGCTGAGGGCGAGCGTTTCCGGCCCACGCTCGACAACGGGTACGGCACAGGCGCTCAACGCCGCGGCGGTGAGCGGTTGCCGGGCGGCCAGTGTCACCGCCGGCTGACCCGGCAGCGCGGTCAACAGGCGAACCAGGGCGAGTTGGTCGTCAGCGGTGAGCGCGGACACCTCGTCCACCGCGACCCGTTCCAGGGGCGGCGGGCTGGCGTGTGACGCCGCCCCGATCAGGTCGGTCGCCCGGTGGCAGGTTGTCGGTCCGTCGCCGCCGATCGTCTCCAGGGCGGTGGTCTTGCCGTAGCCGGCGGCGGCGACAAGCACCAACCATCGCTGTGGCCAGGTCTGTTGCGCGGTCGTCATCGGGTCGCCTCCGCTCGTCCGAGCACTGCGGAAGGTCACCCGGAGGGCCGGTGACCCACGCTAACCATCCGCCGGCCCACCTACTGTGCCGTTGTCCTAGAACCGACCCGACGCGGCCGTATGGTCAGGACTGTTGCCGTGCGGCGGCTCGCACCCGGAACCGGTCGGTAAGGATCACGGCGACCGTCACCGCCAACGCCACCGCGGCGCACACCGCGACGGGTGCCTCCAGCACCACACCGACCGGCATCAGCGCCAGCAGGACCACCACCGCCGTGACCCGGCTGATCGGCAGCGTCCGCCACAGCAGCGCCTTGTAGGCGGCGTGCCCGGCCAGGAACAGCGCGGGACCACCCAGGGTGAGCAGTACGTCGACAGTGGTCGCCGACGCGCCGGGCTCCCGCAGCAACCGCTCGTCGGCCGCTGACGTGACGACGACACCGGCGACGATCACCGGGTGCAGGAAGTTGAACGCGACTCGGCTCAACCCGCCGGTGCGCTCCCCGGCCCCGGCGATGACCTCCGTGGCAGCCGGGGCTGAGCGGGCGAAATACACCCACCACAGCGCCACCGAACCGCCGAACGCCAGCAGGAACGCCCCGGACGTCACCAGGTCCACGTGCGACGTGAGGGTGCTGCCGGTGACCAGGATCGACTCCCCCAGCGCGATCAGGACGAACGCCGCGCACCGTTCGGCCAGGTGCCCGCCCTCCACCATCCACCGCTCGGGTCGGCTGCGTCCCCGTCGCGGCAGCGGATAGCCGATCGAGAGGCCGACCACCTCGATCACGATCACCGCCGCCCACACCGCGTCCCGGGCGGCCCCGCCGACCAGGCCACCGAGGACCACGAGCACCGACGTCCCCGTGATCCACGGCAGCGACTGCTGAAATCCGGCCACCAACCACGGGCTGCCCTGCACCGCCCACAACGAGAACAGGGTGCGACCCACCTGCACGATCACGTAGACCAGCGCGAAGAGCAGACCGGTCGAGCCGAACGCCTGCGGGATCGCCGCCGACAACAGCAGGCTGGCCAGCCCCACCCCGATCAGCATCGTCCGCACCGGTCCCTGGTCCGGTTGCAGCCAGTTGGTCAGCCAGGTGGTGTAGACCCAGACGAGCCAGACCAGCGCCAGCAACAGCCCGGTACGACCCGCGCCCCGCCAGTCCGGGTGCGCGATCAGGTAGTGCGACAACTGGGTGATGGTGAAGATGAAGACCAGGTCGAAGAAGAGTTCGGTCGAGGTGGTCGGCTGCACCCCCTCCCGTGGTCGCAGCAGTTGCGGGCGTAGCGGGGCGGCGACCGGGGGTCTAGAAGGGGTCACCGCAGACCCGCCAGTTCCCGTCCTCACGGACCACCGGCAGGCGACGTTCCTCGCTGAGCCCGCCGTCGCGGGTCAGCTTCACCGTCACCGTGCCGTGCGGTCGTCCGCTGCGGGTGGCGACCGACACGTCGGTGATCTCGTAGTCGGTGACCATCGGTGGTGTCCGCACCCAACTGGTGAAGCCGATCGCGCTCCAGCGGCTGCGCGCGTCCTCGCAGAGCCGCTCGTACGCCCGGTCGCTGTCACCGAGGGCCACCTCGCTGAGGAAACCGTCGGCGGTCTCCCGGATCGGGCCGGCGGCCTGCCGAACGGTCTGCAGGTTCCAGGCCCCCAACCCGGCCACCCCCACGCAGCACAGCGCCACGCCGAACCCGGCGAACGCCAACCCGGTGCGCATCGGGCGGTGACGCCGGGCCGGTCGGCTCCACGACTGGCCCGCACCCACGACTACCGACCGTAGAGAAGACGCTCACGCCGACGGGCGACAAGCCGGAAACTGGGTGTGCCCGATGGGCGGGTGTGCCCTGTTCGCGGCGGCTCCGCATCGTCTACCGTCGGCGCACACCCCCGAGCAGTGCCAGGAGCCGATCGATGAGCCGCTTCGTGCAGCCGGTACCACCCCCCGTCGACCCGTACGCCAGCGATGGCCTGCTGCGGTCCTGGCTGGAGCGTCACCTCGGCCCGGGCGGGCACGCCGCCGCGAAGGGCCGTCTCGCGGACCTGGCCGCCGACGTCACCGGGCCGCTGCGCGCGGCGCACGCCGACGCGGAGGCGCACCCGCCGACGCTGGTCCGCTACGACGCGTGGGGTGCCCGCATCGACCGCATCGACACCTCAGCCGGTTGGCAGACGCAACGCGCCGCCGCCGCCCGCCACGCCGTGGTGGCGTTGCCCTACCTGCCGGACGCCCGGGGCACCTGGGGTGCCGCCGCGCGGGTCGTGCAGCACGCCCTGCTGCACCTGTACGGGCCGGAGTCGGCGACGTTCTCCTGCCCGGTGGCGATGGCCGACGGGGCTGCGGCGCTGCTCAGCATGCCCGACGTCGACGCCACGGTCCGCGACGCGTGGCTGCCCCGGCTGATCTCCACGGACCCGGCCACGGCGATCACCAGCGGGCAGTGGATGACCGAGGCGCAGGGCGGTTCCGATCTGGGCCGCTCCAGCACGCTCGGCCGACCCGCGGCGGACGGTTCGTGGCGGCTGACCGGGGAAAAGTGGTTCTGCTCCGCCGCCGACGCGGCGATGGCGGTGGCGCTGGCCCGGCCGGAGGGCGCCGGGCGGGGCAGCCGGGTGCTCGCCCCGTTTCTCGTTCCCCGGTACGCGGTCGACTCGCCGCTGGGCGACGGCGCGGCACCGGGCGCACCCGCACCGGGTGTCACAGTGCACCGGCTCAAGGACAAGCTCGGCACCCGGGCGCTGCCCACCGCCGAGATCGGCCTGCGCGACGCGTACGCCCTTCCACTGGGTGACCCCGCGGTGCCCGGTCTGGTCCGGGCGATGACCCTGGTCGTGGTGACCCGGGTGCACAACGCCGCGGCGGCGGCCGGTGGGATGCGACGGGGTCTCGCCTACGCCCGCGCGTACGCCGAGGTGCGGCACGTCGCCGGCGGCCCGCTGGTGTCCTCGCCCCTGCACCGGGCCACACTGGGCACCCTCGCTGTCGACGCGGCGGGCGCGTTCGCTCTCGCTGGGCACGCCTTCGCCCTGCTCGGCCGGGTCGAGGTCGGCGCCGACCCGGAGGCCGCGGCCGAGCTGCGCATCGTGGCGCCGTTGGCGAAACTGGCCACCGGCCGGCTCGCCGTCAGCTCCGCCAGCGAGTACGTGGAGAGCTTCGGCGGTGCCGGCTACGTGGAGGACACCGGCGTGCCCCGGCTGCTGCGCGACGCCCAGGTGCTGCCGATCTGGGAGGGCACCACCAATGTGCTGGCCCTGGACGTGCTGCGCGCGCTGACCCGGGAGGACGCCGGTGCGCCGCTGCTGAGCCGGCTGACCGCCGCCGTCGACCTGGCTCGGCCGCTGTCGCCGGTGCTGGCCGACACCCTGGCCACCGCCGTCGCGCAGTTGCAGGAGACCATCACCGCGGTGACAGTGGACCCGGGTGCGTCGGCGGTGCTCGCGGGCGCCCGCGGTCTGGCGTTGCGCCTGGCGTACGCGTTGACCACCGCGTTGCTCGTCGAGCACGCCGCGTGGGGCGACGAGCAGGCGGAGTTGGCCGCCCGGCTGTGGGCGCGCCGCTGGCTGCGGCACGAGGAGATCGCCGAGGACGCCCACCACCACCTCGACCTGCTCTGCTGACCGGCCGGCGCGAGCTGACCCCCGTGGTCAGCGCAGGGGGCCTCGGGCAACGGCTGCGCGCATCGTCGCCGGGTCGCCGGCCGGGACGAACTCCAGCCACCAGGTGGCGCCGGCGGCGGCCAGCTCAGCGAGGTAGGCCCGTTCGGTGCGCTCGTCGGAACGGCGCCGCCGGCCGCCGACCGCCACGTCGAACGGCTGACCGTCGGCGCGCGTCGGTGGCAGGGCGTCCGCCAGGTCGTGTACCTCGTCGGGGGTGAAGTCGGACCACCCGTCGGTGTCGGTGAGCTTGTACGGCACGATGCCGTCGGCGCGGGCGGCCCTCCGGCGCACCGCCCCGGCCTGGGTGCTCCCGCCGACCCAGACGGGCACCCGCGGCGACTGCACCGGCGCGGGCCGCAGCGACACCCCGTCGGCGCGGTAGTGGGTGCCCTGGTGGCTGACCCGCCCACCGCTGAGCAGCCCGGTCAGCAGGTCGAGACCCTCGTCGAGCATCGCGGCCCGCACGGACACCTCGGTCTGCTCGCCGAAGGCGGCCAGGCCCCGGTCGCCGGGGTCGCCGACACCGACCGCCACTGTGGCCCGGCCCGCGCTGAGGTGGTCGAGAGTGAGGACCTCCCGCGCCAACTTCGCCGGGCGACGCCGGGGCAGCGCGGTGACAGTGGTGCCCAGTCGCACCCGGTCGGTGCGCCCGGCGATCGCGGCGAGGACCAGCCACGGGTCGTAGGTGAACGGCTCGTCGCCGGAATAGTGGATCAGATAGTCCTCCAGGAACACGCCGTCCCACCCGGCGCGCTCGGCCAGCTCGACCAGGGTGGACACCGCGACCGAGGCCCCGCCGCAGGAAATCTCCAGACCGTGTCTCATCCGTCGACCGTAGGGCGGGGGCCCGACACCAGCCCCCGACGAGTGTCACGGGCCGGAGTTGTCGGGCCCCGGCGGCATACTGCCGGCGTGACAGCTTCTGCCGACCTCGCGATGGTCAACCTCGACAGTTCCGATCCCGCCGGCCACGCCGCGTTCTATCACGAGGCGCTCGGCTGGGAGGTCACCCACAGCCAACCGGAGTACGCGATGATCAGCTCCGGTGGCGTCTCCATCGGCTTCGGGCTGGTCGAGGGTTACCGACCACCCTCCTGGCCCGACCAGACCGGCGACAAGCGCTACCACCTGGACCTTTACGTCGACGACCTGGCGGCGGCGGAGGAGAAGTTCGTCGCCGCTGGGGCGTCGAAGCCGGCCTTCCAGCCCGGCGGCGAGCGGTGGGTGGTGCTTCTCGACCCGATCGGGCAGCCGTTCTGCATCTGCCCCCGCCCACAGAGCTGACGCCGCCCCGGGCCGCTCGGCCGCGACGGTGCCGCCCGGGCCGCTCGGCCGCGACGGTGCCGCCCGGGCCGCTCGGCCTCGGCAGTGCCGCCCGGGCTGCTCAGCCGCGACGGCGCGACCGGGCCGCCCACACCGCGTAGGCAGGGTCTCGGTCCAGGTTGTGCCGGTCGCGGTCGTAGCGGCGGGTGGTGCGCGGGTCGGCGTGCCCCATGGCGTCCTGCACGTCCTCCAACGGCACGCCCTCCGAGCGGGCCGTGGTGGCGAAGGCGTGCCGCAGCGAGTGCGGGGACAGCTTCGCCCAGGCCGGGATGCCGGCGGCGCGGGCGAGCCGACGGACCATCCGGAACACCGAGTGCCGGTCCAGCCGGGCACCGCTGGCGGTGACCAGCAGCGGGCCGGTGAGCTGCGGCACGGGCACGCCGGTGGCGGCGGCCCGCTGGGCCAGGTAGGCGTCCAGGGCGTGCCCGGTGCCGGGGGTGAGGGCGCGGCGGCGTTGTTTGCCGCCCTTGCCGATGAAGCGCACGCTGCGGTGACCGCGTTCGGTGCCGAGGTCGGTCAGGTCCAGCGAGATCAGCTCGCCGACCCGCAGACCCAGGTCGGCGAGGAGCGCGAGCGCCGCCCGGTTACGTACGGCGGTCGCGCCGGTGTCCGCGTCGGCCGCGCCGAGTAGGGCGTCCACCTCCTCGGGGGTGAGCCCGACGGTGGCGGAGTGGTCCCGGTCGACGCGGGGGCGGTCCGCGCCGGAGACCGGGTTGGCCGGCACTGCCCCCAGTTTGACCAGGAAGTCGTACCAACTGGACAGCGCCGAGAGTCGGCGCGCGACTGTCGCCGGGGTCAGGGGGCGGCCACTGCGCGCGCCGACGCTGCTCTCCAACGCTCGGGCGTACTCGTTGACGTGCAGGAACGTCGCCCGCAGCGGGTCGAGGTCGTGACTGGCGCACCAGCGCAGCCAGCCGGTGACGTCACGCCGGTAGGCGTCGCGGGTGTGCTCGGACAGCCGCCGGTTGCGCAGCCACGCCTCGGTGACCTCGACCGGCCCGCTCGGCAGCGCCGGTGGCGCGGACGGGCGGGCGAGCACCGGAGCGTCGGAGAACACCATGTGAAAAAGGCTCTCAGCCTCGGGTGGGATCGGCGTGCAGGCGCGCCGGTCCCACCCGTCACCGTGTCGGATCAGGCGTTGATCTCTCGGCGGGAGCCGCCGTTGGCCTGGACGGTCACCCGGCGGGGCTTGGCCCGCTCGGCGACCGGGATGCGCAGCGTCAGCACCCCGTTCTCGTAGCCGGCCTCCAGCTTGTCGGTGTCGAGCGTGTCGCCGAGGAACAGCCGCCGGGTGAAGGTGCCCATCGGGCGCTCGGCGGCGACCAGTTCGACGCCGTCGCCGGCGGGCCGGCGACGCTCGGCGCGGACGGTGAGCACGTTGCGCTCGACGGTGCAGTCGATGGTGTCCGGATCGACGCCGGGCAGGTCGAACGCCGCGTAGAAGTGGTCGCCGTCGCGGTAGGCGTCCAGGTGCATCGTCGCGGGACGGGCCACCGTTCCGAAGAACTGCTCGGTGAGCCGGTCGATCTCGCGGAACGGGTCGGTACGCATCAACATCGTCATGCCTCCTCGGTTCTCCTGGCCGAAGGTGATGAGTTGAGCCTTGGTGACTCAACTTCTACTTCTTATTTAGCGCGTCCATGCGCCGACGTCAACTGCTTCTCGAACCAGTGGTCGGCGTAGGGGCCTCGCGAGTACGCCGGGATCTCGGCGTAGCCGTGCCGGGCGTACAGGGCGCGAGCCTCGACCAGGTCGTGGCGGGTGTCGAGCCGGATCCGGCCCGCCCCGGCCGCGCGGGCCTGCTCCTCTACGGCGGCCAGCAGCGCGGCGCCCCCACCGGCGCCACGGTGCTCGGAGCGGATGAACACCCGGGTCAGCTCGGCCCAGCCGGGTTGCCAGCGCAGCCCGGCGCAGCCGGCCAGTTCGGTGCCGTGGTGGGCGAGCAGGAGCAGCCCGCTCGGCGCGGTCAGGTCGTCGCTGGGTAACTCGACCAGCGCCGCGTCGACCTCGCCGGGCAGGGCTGGGCGACGGTGGTAGCGAACCACCATCTCGGTCATGTACTCGCGCAGCAGCAGCAGGGCGTCGGGGTGGTCGGGCCGGCTGGTGTTGGTCGTCCAGGTGGGCCGGGCGGTGATGGTCACCTGTTGATCATCACCGCCCGGTCAACGGCATTATCCGGTCACGCGTCCGGTGTCGACGGCTCGCCGGTCCCGGGTGCCGCCGGACGGGCGTCGGCGATGTCGCGACGCTTACCGGCGGGGGCGGGGCAGCAGGGCGATCAACGCGACCGCCACTGCCACGTGCGTCGCGCCGAGGGCGAGCTTGGCGCCGCCGGTGGCCTCGACGCTGAGCACGGGGACGAAGGACAGCACCGTCACGACGATCGCCAGCGAGATCCAGACCGGTCGCGCGACCCGGCTGGCGAACCGTTCCAGCAACGCCAGCGCCGCCCAGCCGAGCAGGGCGGCTCCCAGGGCGATCATGGCGATCGCGCCAGCCCCGATCACAGTGGCGGGCTGGCCCGGGCTCTCGACCGTGTAGTCGACTCCGGCCAGCGCGCCGATCGCCCAGACGGCCAGGGGGGCCACGACGGCGGCGGCGACGCCGAGGGCGCGGCGGCGCAGTGGCGAGGGGGTGGGGGTCGTGACGGTGGCAGCGCTCATGACGGCTCCTCGTTCAGGGGAAACGAACGAGTACGACCGTAACAGATAGTCTTGTTCGGAACTATCTTTGTCAGAACTAACAGCCGGAGCGGGCTCCCGGCGCGTACGGGGAGGTGTTGGCCAGTGGTCCGCTGACCAGCCCGAGGAGAGCCCGCAGGAACACCTCCCGGTCCTGCTCGGGCAGGGTTGCCAGCAGGTCGTCCTGGATGCGCCGGACCACCTGCTGCGCCTGCCGCAGCACCTGCTCCCCCGCCGGCGTCACAGCGACCATCCGGGCCCGTCGGTCCGTCGGCACCGGACGGCGCTCGGCCAACCCGGCCCGCTCCAACTGGTCGAGCGTCACCACCATCGTGGTCTTGTCCACACCGCACCGCTCGCCGATCTCCCGCTGGGTCAGCTCACCGGTGTGGGCCTGCGCCAGCACGTAGTGCGCCCGCGGCGAGATGCCCAGCTCGGCCAGCCCGGCGGCGTGCTCGGTCTGCAACGCGTGACTCGCCCAGGAGAGCAGGAACAACAGGTCCGGCGGGCCATCGGAGGGCGTGCAGGAGGTCATGCGCCGAGGCTAGCAAGATCTTCCGCAACCGGACCGTTCGCGCGGCGGACATTCATAGCCGCTGGTAGATGCCGTGCTCGCGGGTCAGCAACTGCTCGTCGATCAGATACCGGCGCAGCGTCGCGTGATCCGACCCGCCTGCGGCGCACCACGGCTTGAGCGCGTCGTCGACGGCCCGCTCCGGATAGCGGGTGCCCGGCTCGAACGACTGCTCGGCGATGTGCGCCAGCAGGACCCGCCGTCGACCGCGCTGCGCCGGAAGATTCACCAGGACGCCCGCGCGCAGGAAGGTCCGCAGCACCGGGTCGACGCCGGGTTCGGCGTCGTCGGCCGGGCCGCCGTCGCGCGCGGTGGCCCGCAGCGACGCCTCGTCGGCCGCGAGCGTGCCGTCCGCGCCGGTGACGAGGCCCACGTCGGTGAGCCGGAAGGACCCCGGTGAGCACCACCCGCGCCGGCAGGCCGGTCCGCTCGGCGACCTCGGTCGCGGTTGTCGCACCCAGCACGATCGCCGCGAAGATCCGTCGCCGTCCGTCGTCGGCCAGGGCCCCGGCCAGCACATGCGCAGTCACGCCGGTCACCCTTGCATCAGCGGTACGCGGGCCGCCAGGCGATTTCGGCCTCGCTCAGTCGGTCTGCGGCGTGCTCTGTGGCTTTTCGGCGACGAGCAGCACCCGGCGCAGCAGGTCGGAGAGGTGTCGCCGTTCGGTAGCGGTGAGCGCGCCGAGCAGGCGATGCTCCTCGGCGCCCTGGACCTCCATCGCTCCGCGCCACGCGGCCTGACCCGCCTCGGTGAGCTCCACGTCGACGCGTCGCCGGTCGACCGTCGACGGAATCCGGTGAACGAAGCCCCGCCGCAGCAGCGAGTCCACCCGCGCGGTGATCGAGGCGGGGGCCATCGTGAGGTCCGCGGCGAGGTCCGAGGGCGCGGCCCGGCCACCGCGGCCGGCCAGGGCGTGCAGGGTGTCGTACTCGTGGGCCGGCAGGTCGAGGTCGACCAGGACGCGCTCCTTGACGGCCCGCAGGTGCCGGGTCAGTCGGATCATTCTGGTCACCGCCCCCTCGACGTCCGCGTCGAGGTCGGGCACCACGGGCAGCCAGCGCTCAATGTGCCGGTCGACGGCGTCCGGAGTGGTGGTCACCGTGCCAGCTTACCTCAGCGTCGAAATATTCATTGCCGAAATATTTGATGTCGAAGTATGTTGTGGCAATGGCTCATCCACTGCGCGACCACTCCTTCCGGCTGCTGTTCCTGGGTCGCACCATCTCGGCCCTCGGCGACGCGGTGGTGCCCGCCGCGTTGGCACTGGCAGTGCTGCGAGCCACCGGCTCCACCGGCGCGCTGGCCGTCGTCCTCGCCGCGGCGGTCATTCCCCGGCTGGTCCTGTTGCCGTTCGGCGGGGTGGTGGCCGACCGGTTCGACGCCCGCCGGGTCGCCCTCCTGGCCGACCTGGTCCGCTGCGCCACGCAGCTCGCGGTCGGCGTGGAGCTGCTCGGCGGCGACCCGTCACTGACCACAGTGGTGGTGGCGTCCGCGCTCGGCGGCACCGCCTCGGCGTTCGCCATCCCGACCGCGTCTCCGCTGGTCGCCGGCACCGTCGAATCGGCGAACAGGCAGCGGGCCAACGCCCTGATGGGAATCACCGCCAACACCAGCCGCCTCGCCGGCCCGGCCCTGGCCGGCGCGCTGATCTGGGCCGCCGGACCCGGCTGGGCGTTCATCCTGGACGGCGCGTCGTTCGCACTCAGCGCCGCGCTCCTCGCGCTGGTGCGGGTCCGCCACGTGCCGGTGCCCCGCCGTTCCGTCCTCGCCGACCTGCGGCACGGCTTCGGCGAGGTACGCGCCCGCGACTGGTTCTGGACCAGCCTGCTCGGGCACGGCGTGTGGAACGGCGCCGCCGCCGTGCTGATGACCCTCGGGCCAGCCGTCGCCATCGACCGCCTGGGTGGCGAGACGACCTGGGTGCTGCTGTTGCAGGCCGGCGCGATCGGGATGCTCACCGGCTCGCTGCTGGCCGGGCGGGTCCGGCTGCACCGGCCGGTGCTGCTGGCCAACCTCGGGCTGGCCTGCTACGCCGCGCCACTGTTCCTGCTCGCCGTCGCCGCGCCCGCCCCCGCGGTGATCGTCGCCTACGCGGTGGCGCTGACCGCCCTCGGCTACCTCAACCCGGTGTGGGAGACCGTCGTGCAGCACCACTTCCCGCCAGAGGTGCTGGCCCGGGTGACCTCGTACGACTGGCTGGTCTCGCTGGGCGCCATGCCGCTGGGCTACGCGCTGGCGCCGTTGGCCGCCGACGCGTTCGGCGCACCCGTCCCGCTGGCCGTCGCGGGCCTGCTGGTCCTCGCCTCCTGCGCCGGCACCGCGCTCGTTCCGGGCGTACGCCGACTCACCTGGCCGGCAACCCCGCAACCGCAACCGGCCGAACCACCGTTGTTCGTTGATCCCATCGATCGTCGGTGCGCGACGCCGACGTCCCGCCCACCCACGACGGAGGCTCCCGGCATGGCCGGGAGCCTCCGTCCGATGTGGTCGGTCAGCCGGCGTCGCGGGTCATCGCGACGAAGCCACGCCACGACTGCGGGCTGAAGGTCAGCGTGCCGCCGTCGCGGTCCTTCGTGTCGCGAACCAGGACCACGCCCGGAAGGTTGTCGGCAACCTCGACACAGTTGCCACCGTTGCCGCCGCTCTTCGTGCTCTTCCGCCACTGCGCACCGGTCATGTCCATGATGCTGCCGCTTCTCTGAGAAGTTCCAACGAACGCCCTCGGGGCAGGGCCTCGCCGCGAATACGTTCCCACCGCCGCTCCAGGCTAACAAGATCCGACGTTTGGTCGAGGATCTGCGCCCGTGCCGCGCTGTCGACGTGCGCGACCCGCGACCCGTCCGGCATGTCGGCGATGGTGAAGGGTCCGTCGAGCCCCGGATAGCTGGGCGCGTCCGCCGGAATGATGTGGAGCTGGATGGTGCCCGTCTCGGCGTGCGCGAGCAGGCGCGCCAGTTGCGTCGCCATCAACGCGCGGTCGTCGCCGACGCGCCGCCGCAGCACCCCCTCGTCGAGCACGGCGATCAGCAACGGTCCGCCGCTGCGGCCGAGGATCGCCTGCCGGTGGATGCGCGCCTCGGCGAACTCGGCGACCGCCTCCGGTGTCAGCACCCCACCGGCCAGGGTCGCCCGGGCGTACGCCTCGGTCTGCAGCAGCCCGGGCACCCACGTCAGCTCGAACGACCGCAGCGTCACTGCCTCGCGTTCCAGGTCGACCCACGGCCGGAACCACACCGGCTCGCGCCGACGGACCACGTCCGGCCACAGCGCGTCGGCGTCCTTTGCCAGCAGCCCCGCCACTGTCGCACGGTGTCGGCTCTGGGGAATGTGCCCCGGGTTTGCCCACCTGGCGACGGTCTTCGGGTGCACGCCGAGCTGACCGGCCAGGCTCTCGGCGGTGTGACCCGCCGCGGCCAGCGCTGCGACAAAGGCGTGGTTCATGCCGTCCCTCCCCTGGAACAAATCCGCTGCGATGAAGAGGTTACGTAACGCTGTGTGTTTGTCCAGCAACTCCCGGCAAAGTGCGGTGTAGACGGTGCTGCAACGAGAAGGAGAAGCTGTGCGAAACGAGGTACGGGGTGCTCTCAGAGCCGGCGACGTGGTCCTGTTGACCACCGCCGCGAGCGTCCAATTCAGCAAACCGATCGTCGTGCGGGTCATCCGCGAACTGCCCGACCGGTACACCTACGACGGTTGGCTCTGGCTCGACGCGTACGAGCTGAGCAGGAAAGGCGAAGCGGTCGCACGGCGCGAGCTGTTCGTGATGCGCCACGGTGTGCAGGTCCACGCCGATCCGTCCACACCGGCCCGGCGCTGCGTGACAGTGGGGGTCGGCTGATGCACGAGCGACCGAAGCACACGCCGCTGCGGCCGTCCTGGCGCTGCCCGGTCTGCGGCATCCTCTGGCCGTGCTCGGCCGCGAAGCTACGCCTGCTCGGCGAGTATCGCGAGGACCGACCGGGCCTGTTGATCCACCTGGCGAAGGTCCAGGAGGAAGCCACCGCCGATCTCACCAAGCTCAACCCGGACGTCACGCTGCCCGACCTGACGCCGCGTTTCGTCGGCTGGGCGGAAATCCGCTGACCCGGCCTCAGCCACCGCCGAGCGGGGCACGCACGGGTCTGTGCGAGGCAGCGCGATGCGGGAGACTGACGGCGTGACGACCCGCCCCGGGATGAGGCCGGCCAGATGAGCCGCCCGTTCAGGATCGCCGTGGCCGTGCTCGCCGCGGTGGCCGCCACCCTGATCTACCTGAGCGTCACCCTCAAGGTCCGCTCGATGACGGGGCCGATCACCTTCACGCGGACCGCCGTTGACTTCCCGACCCTCGTCGCGAAGGGGTACGTCTTCTTCGCCCCCCTCGACCCCACGACCGCTCCCATGATGGACGCGGTGACGCCGCTGATCCGTTGGGCCGTGATCCTGCTGATCGGGGTTTCGACGTACCTGGCCTGCGGCCTGGTCACCCGACGGACGCATCCCTTCGTCGCGGCGATGACCGGCGCGGCCGCCGCCCTCACCGCCACGGCGGTCGGGGACCTGCTGTGGTGGGCCACCTTGGTGTTCCGTGTCCACTCCGCCCCCACCGGCTGGTACGCCAACGAGGCACTGGACCACTCCACGCTTCTCGCCAGCGCGCACCTGACGCTGACGGGCTGGACGTCCGACGCCCTCTTCTTCGGCTGCCTGTTCGCGGGCATGAACGCATCCCTTGTGGGTTGCTCCAGCCTGGCGAGACTGCTGCTGGACAAGCTGCACGAGGACACCGACGAGGGCGACGACGAGGCTCAGGACGCGGTCGACGACGAGGCTCAGGAATCGCTTGACGACGCCGATCCGGCGGGCTGGGTTCCGCTGATCGGCGACGTGCGGGGACGCAGCGCGAACCTTGCCCTGTCCGGTGTCCTTCCGGTGCTGGTGCTCATGCTGGTCAACGGCACCCAGGCGGTCTGGGACAGCTACACCGGGAGAGGATTCGTGGCGCTGCTCAGGGTGTTCCTGTACCGCCCCGCCCTGTCCCCGCCGCCACGCGCACACGATGACGTGGAGTACCGACTGACTCACGAGATCGAGCCGAACTCCCTGTCGTTGGACGAGTGGATACACAGGTCGGTGCTCGCCGTCGCCCTGCTGTTGGTGCTCTGGCTCCTGCTCTGGGTGCTGCTCGCCGGCCTGCCGAACTCCGGGCATCGCCTCGGGCTCGTCGTCGTCTGCTGGGGTGCCACGATCGCGGCGTCCGCGCTGATCGCGACGTCCGACGTCCTGGTCGACTGCGCGGTGTCGGACTCCCCGACCGGCTGCGCGCCGTGGGAGTCCCTGGGCCTCCAACTGACCGCCGCACTGCGCTTCGGCGCGGCGTGGGGTTGGCTCGTGGCGCTGCCCGTGCTGCTGGCCCGCCGGCTCCTCGACACCGACACATCTACTGGTACGTCCACCGAAATGCAGGAGACTCCGGTCCATGAGTCCACGTAACAAGCGTCCGCGTCGCCGTAGGGCTCCCGCGCCGGCACCCGTCGCCTGGTGGAAACGCCCCGTCACCTGGCTGCTGACGATCGTGGTCGGTGCCGTCGGCGCCTGGCTCGGTGCCGTTCTCCTCGGCATGTTCAACCAGTGGAAGCCCGCGAACGAGCTGGCCGAGGAGCTGGCCGGCCGGGGGCCACTCGTCGTCCTGGACGTCAAGCACGTCCCCTACCCGGACGAGGGTGCGCTCGACTACGTCTACCCCGCCGGCGCCGACCTGGCTCGTCTGGACGCCGAGCGGCCGGCCGATCCGACCGTCGAGGCCGGCGCGGTCGACATCGGACGGAGCACCTGGGAGATCACCCTCGTCGGCACCCGGGACGAGGCAGTGGAGGCCGTCGACCTCCGGCCCGTCCTCGTCGAACCCTGCCGCCCCCCGCTCACCGGGGTCCGGGATCCCAACGAATCCCAGGGCGCCTCCGAGAAGCTCGTCCTGGTGACACACGTGGATCAAGCGAATCCCCGGATGCTCATCGAGGATCCGGGTGGCGAGGATGCCGGTGCCCCGTTCTTCGCCACGAACAAGATCACCTTGCCCAGGGGGGAGAAGAACGTCATCCAGGTACGAGCCCTCAGCGCCAAGCAGCACTGCCGATGGCGACTGGAGCTGGACTACCTCGCCGACGGACGACGTCAGACGATGGTGGTGTCGGCGCCCGGCGACAAGCCGTTCGAGGTGACCGGGCGCGCGGACGACGCGGCCTACGCCTCGATCTACCTCAACCCGCTCAACGGCTGTCGGGCCAAGGACGGCAGCACTACCGATCGGCTGCGCATCACCGGTGCCGAGTACGCGCAGATGGTGCGCGACAAGCGCACCTGCCCCTACTGACGGTCGGCGCTCCTGCCCGCGACCGCCACCGAGGTCAGGGTCACCGACACCCACGGAAACCACCACCACCGTCCCGGTCGGCTCCTGATGCCATCGAGGTCACCAACCGCGCGTGCCGGTGCATGTCGTGCCAGCCGTCGGCGTGACGCACCGACCCGCGCGCCACGCCCTCCTCGGTGAACCCGGTGCGCGCGGCCACCCGGCAGGACGCCGCGTTGCCGGTCGAGTGCTCCAGCGCCAGCCGGTGAAACCCGCCGCTGGTGAAGGCCCACCGGGTCATGGCGAGCAGCGCCCCGGTGGCGATGCCCCGACCGCGCGCGGCGGGCACCACCCAGTACGACACCTGCGCCGACGCCTCGGTCAGCAGCACGTCGCGCAACCCCACCTGACCGACGGGCCGGTCGTCGGCGTCGACGACCGCCCAACTGGCGGCGCTCTCGTCGCGCCAAGGGCCGGCCCACTGCGCTGTCCACGATCGCGCCTCGTCGTCGCTGTCGATGCGGCGCACGTGCCATCGCTGGATCACCGGACAGTCGAAGGCAGCCCGGACGGCCGGAGCGTCGTGGTCACGCCACGGCCGCAGCGCCAGGCCGGGGCGTACCGGAAGGTGGGGTTGCTCCTGGGCGGCGAGGCTACCGGCGGGCAGGGCGGGTGCGACGAGCAGCGGCATTCGCCCATTATCGAGCCGGCGGCCTCACTCTCCGGGCGGGCTGCCGGCGAGTTCGGAGACCACCCCCGGTCAGGGGTTGATCAGTTTCCAGTCGCCTTCGGAGATGACGTCAACGGTGCCATCGACCACCGTGATGGCGGTGTTGTCGTCGATGGCGTAGGTCGGGACCGGGATTCCGGACGCCCACTTCTGGATGGTGGACAGCTCGGTGTCCTCCATGTCCGGATGGTTGAGGTGGGGGTAGAGCGTGAAATCCACCAGCCCCAGCGCCCGGTCGGCGCCCTGCGCCATGTCGCTGCCGTCCGGGACGAACTGACTGTCGAATTCGGCGTCGCAGTTGTACGGGGTGACGGCGATGCTGCCGGCGCTGACCCCCACATAGACCGTGTCACTGAGCGACGGCAGGAGGTCAGCCAGGCCCGACTGGCGCAGCCAGTGGGTCAGGTACAGCACATCGCCGCCCCAGACGAGGAGGGCATCGGCCTCCCGGACCGCGGGGACCCAGTTCTCTTCTCGAATGGTCGGCAGCGCGGTGAGCTCCAAGATCCCCAGGGATTTCCAACCGAGCTGCGTCAGCGGGATCGAGTCATGGCCGTGGATCGCCTTCCAGGCTCTCCCGGCGCCGCCGGGGAAGGGGTAGACAGCGGTGGGGATGAACAGGGCCGTGGCCTCGGCGATCGGCTTGCCCAGCAGGTCGACGAGCGCGTCGGCGATGCTCGGGTTGCAGATGCCCGACGACGTGAGAAGAAACTTCATGGAATCCGCTCTCCTGAAGCCACCGCATGACGGCGATCATGTCGCCCGTCAGATCCAGCGTCCCGGCTCGCTGACCCGAGCGACACATCGCTGGATCATCCGCTGGCGGCCGTCCAACCGTCAACTGTCTCCGCCCGCACGACGACACCGGTCCCGCTACTCGGTGCAGATCTTGGACAGTTTCCGTTAGGACGTAACGGAAACTGTCCAAGATCTGGTGCCGCTGCCCGACAAACCGCTCGGCCCGGGCTCAGAAGTCACGCACACCCGTTCACGAACGAAGCGCCGAGCAGCGACATCAGACCATCGTCGAGCCGACGGTCTCACTCGCCGGTCGGGCCGCCCGCGATTTCGGCGACCACGTCGAGGTGGCCCAGGTGGCGGGCGTACTCCTGCACCAGGTGGAACAGCACCCGCTCCAGCGAAGCCGGGTCCGCGCCGTTCCACCGCGGGCCCGGCGCGCCGACCTCGGCCAGGTCGTGTGCCGTCACCACGGCCGTGGTGTGCGCGCCCTGCGCCCGCAGCGCCGCCACGAGTTCCGCGCGGGTCTCGTCGGGGGCGACGTACCAGCGGTCGTCGCGGCGGTCGCCCCACGGCTCGGCGACGTCCCGGCCCTGGAAACCCCACTCGATCCAGCGCAGCTCGACGTGGCGCAGGTGGGTGAGCAGTTCCAGTGGCGTCCACCCGGACGGC
This sequence comes from Micromonospora sp. NPDC053740, assembly GCF_040677775.1. NCBI lineage: Bacteria > Bacillati > Actinomycetota > Actinomycetes > Micromonosporales > Micromonosporaceae > Micromonospora > Micromonospora sp. NPDC053740. Next base: position 204,653 of record NZ_JBFASO010000010.1, on the reverse strand, counting down.
AGCCGGCTGCGCCGCAGTTCCGGCTCGGCCAGCGCCGACGCCTTGGCCACGGTGGACTCGCGGAAGTAGTCCAGGTAGCGCAGGAAGACCTCGGTGCGGCTGCCGGCCGGGTCGGTGGGCTTGGGGAACGAGGTCATGACCCGGCCGGCAGGTCACGGGCGCGCTGGCGCACCCCGGCCGCGCCGTACGGGTAGTCGCCCACCAGCGGGGCGCTCGCCTCGTCCAGCAGCCGCATCTGATCGGCGTCGAGGACCAGGTCGGCGGCGGTCAGGTTGTCGTCGAGCTGCTCGGTGGTCCGCGCGCCGAGGATCACCGAGGTGACCGCCGGCCGGGCCGCCAGCCAGGCCAGCGACACCGCCGACATGGACACCTCGCGGTCCCCGGCGATCTGGCGGACCGCGTCGAGCACCCGCCAGGTGCGTTCCTCGGCGTTGCGACCCGCGTACGCCTCGACGCCACGCTGCGGGTTCTCGCCGAGCCGGGTCGCTCCGGTGGGCGTGCTGTCGCGCTGGTACTTGCCCGTCAGCCACCCGCCGCCCAGCGGTGACCAGGGCAGGATGCCGATGCCCTCGTTCTCGCAGACCGGCACCAACTCGAACTCGATCTCCCGGGCCAGCAGGTTGTACTGGGGTTGCAGGGTCACGATCGGGGTGAGGTTGAGGTGCTGGGTGAGCAGGGCGGCCTTCTGCAACTGCCAGCCGGTGAAGTTGCTGACCCCCGCGTAGCGGATCTTGCCGGCGCTCACCGCGTCGTCGAAGAACCGCAGCGTCTCGGGCAGCGGGGTCAGCGGATCCCAGGCGTGCGCCTGGTACAGGTCGATGGCGTCTACGCCGAGCCGGCGCAGGCTGGCGTCCAGGGCGCGGGTGAGGTGCACCCGGGACAGGCCGGCGTCGTTGGTCCCCGGGCCCATCGGGAACCGCCCCTTGGTGGCGATCACCAGGCGGTCACGCAGGTCGGGTCGGCTGCGCAGCCAGCGTCCGATGATGTCCTCGGAGACACCTGTGGAGTAGACGTCGGCGGTGTCGATGAAGGTGCCGCCAGCCTCGACGAACCGGTCCAGTTGGGCGAAGCTGCCGGCCTCGTCGGTCTCCGCGCCGAAGGTCATCGTGCCCAGACACAGGGTGGACACCAGGGTGCCGGTGTTGCCCAGAGTGCGATAGCGCATATCGTCCTTTCGGTCCGAGTGACAAAGCTGATCTTCGCACCCGCCTCGACCACCTGCATTCGGGACCGTGCCGAACGCTGGTAGGGGCACCCACGCGGCCGCCGCGAGGGTCATCATGAGCGGGTGAGCGAGCCCGCGATCGATATCGACCGACCTGAGCGGCCGACCCAGTCGCCGCCGTCGGGGCGACCGCCGCAGCCCGGCGTTCGTACCCGTGGCCCATGGCTGGTGGCCGCCGCCACCACCGTGACGCTGCTGCTGCTCGCGGGCCGTTACGGCTATCACCGCGACGAGCTGTACTTCCTGCTCGCCGGTCGGCACCTCGACTGGGGCTACGTCGATCAGGGGCCCCTGGTCCCGGTGCTGGCCCGGCTGCTCGACACGATCGCCCCGGGCAACCTGGTGGTGCTGCGTACCCCGTCGGCGGTGCTGGCCGGCGGCGCGGTGCTGCTGGTCGCCGCCATCGCCCGCGAGCTGGGCGCCGGCCGGGGCGGGCAGCTCTTCGCGGCGGTGCTCGCCGCGCTCTCCGGGATCGTGCTCGCCAGTGGTCACCTGCTCAGCACCACCACCATCGACCTGCTGGTCTGGTTGGTGGCGGCGTGGTGTGCGGTGCGGTTGCTGCGCACCGGTGACAGCCGCTGGGCTCTGGGCATCGGGCTGGCGCTCGGTGTGGGCATGCTCAGCAAGCTGCTGCCGGCGCTGCTGGCCGTCGGTCTTGTCGTCGGGGTGCTCATCGCCGGGCCACGCCGGCTGCTGCGCGACAGGTGGGTGGTCGCCGCCGCCGGGATCACCGTGCTGCTGGCCGCACCGAACCTGATCTGGCAGGCGTCGCACGGCTTTCCGCAGCTCGGTGTGGCCGCGTCCATCTCCGACGGTGACAGCTCCTACAGTGGTCGGCTCGACGCGCTGACCCTCCAGTTCGTCATCATCAGCCCGTACGCCGTACCGATCTGGATCGCGGGCCTCGTCGCGCTGCTACGTCGACCGGCGTGGCGCGCCTACCGGGCGGTGGGCTGGGCCTGGCTGGTGGTGGTCGGCATCGTGCTGATCGTCGGCGGCAAGGGCTACTACGACGCGCCACTGTTGCTGGTCCTCACCGCCGCCGGGGCGCTGGTCGCCGTGGCGTGGGCCTCGCGCGGGTCGCTCTGGTGGCGTCGGGGGCTGCTCACGCTGGGCGTGGTGCCGTTCCTGCTGCCCAACGTCGTGCTGCTGCTGCCGGTGCTGCCGGCCGACCGGTTGCCCGGTTTCGTGGTCGACGTCAACTACGACGCTGGCGAGACGATCGGTTGGCCGGAGTTCGCCGACTCCCTCGCCGCCGTCCATCGGGGACTGCCGCCGCAGGATCGTTCGCGGGCGGTCGTTCTCACCGGCAACTACGGCGAGGCCGGCGCTGTGGCCCGCTACGGGCCGGCCCGTGGTCTGCCGCGGGCGTACTCCGGGCACAACAGCATGGTCGACTTCGGTCGGCCGCCCGCCGACGCGGACGTGGTCATCGCCGTCGGCTGGGAGCGCCCCGACCAGCTCAACACCTGGTTCGAGCAGTGCGCCCTCGCCGGGCGGGTGGACCAGCGGGTCGAGGTGGAGAACGACGAGAACGGCGGCCCGATCCACGTGTGCCGGGGGCTGCGGCGTCCGTGGGCCCAGATCTGGGACACCGAGGTACGCCACACCGGCTGACAGCGCACCACCGGCTTGGCTGGTCAGCCAGTGTCAGCTGGCCCCGCCGGTCAGCCATGCCTGGATGCCGACCAGGGCTTCGGGGCCGGAGGTGGCGTCGACGTCGCGGGCGAGATCGGCGATCGTGACCGCGGCGAGCGCCTGGCGCCACGCGTCCTCGGCCGCCCACATGGCGCGGGCCACCGGGCACGGCGTGGCGCAGGCGTCGGCCGGCGTCGCGAACGGGCCGCGCTGGCGGATCTCGGTGCAGACGAAGGTCGGGCCGGGTCCGTCGACGGCCCGGACCACGTCGAGCAGGGTGATGCTCTCCGGCGCGCGGGTCAGTACGTAGCCGCCCGACTTGCCCTGCACCGAGTGGATCAGGCCGGCGCGGGCGAGCGCCTGGAGCTGCTTGGCGAGGTAGCTGCTGGAGACGTCGTGCAGTTCCGCGAGCTTGGCCGCCGGAACGGGCGTGTGGCTGGCGGTGAGCACAACGCAGCAGTGCAGCGCCCACTCGACCCCGCCGGACATCTTCATGACGTCACCCTAGTCACCCCGTTACTCGGACTCATTGTGTCCGAGTATAGTTCTCGGACAAGAGAGGTCCGAGTATCGGCTGAACCTCAGCGGTCGGACCACACTCACGGGAAGGTGCACAGGCATGAAGATCGCCGTACTGGGCGGGACCGGCCTCATCGGGTCGCAGGTCGTCAAGATCCTGAAGGCCGCGGGGCACGAGGCGGTGCCGCTCTCGCCGTCCACCGGGGTGGACCTGCTCACCGGGCAGGGCCTGTCCGACGGGCTCGCAGGCGCCCAGGTCGTCGTCAACCTGACGAACTCGCCGACCTTCGACGAGGCCTCGCCCGCCTTCTTCCAGACGACCATGGACAACCTGCTGGCCGCAGCCGCTCACGCCGGCGTCGGCCACGCGGTGATCCTCTCCATCGTCGGCGTCGACCAGGTGCCCGACCTGGACTACTACCGCGCCAAGAGCCTCCAGGAGGAGATCCTCACGGCCGGTCCGATTCCGTACTCGATCGTCCGCGCCACCCAGTTCTTCGAGTTCGTCGAGTCGATCCTGTCCTGGACGGCTGACGACACCACAGTCCGCCTGCCCAGCACGCCGGTGCAGCCGATGGCCGCCGCCGACGTGGCGCAGGCCGTCGCCGAGGTCAGCATGGGCGCGCCGCTGCGGGGCATCCGCAACGTCGCCGGGCCCGACGTCTTCGCCCTCGACGAGCTGGGGCGGATCACGCTCGCCGCCCGCGGTGACCAGCGCACCGTCACCACCGACAACACCGCCGGCATGTTCGCCGCCATGTCCGGCGATGTCCTCATCGCAGGCGACGACGCCGTCATCGCCCCCACCGCCTATCGGGAGTGGCTCGGCCGCCAGGTCTGAACAGGCACACACCCCGCGTCTCGCGGCGGCGATCGACCGCCGCCGCGACGCGCGGGTACGGGGCAAGGCCGATTACCGGCGTGTCCCACCCTGTGACGTGCCAGTCGCGGCCCGCCACTCGTGCGCGAGGATCGCGAAGACGAGCCGGTCGGCCCACTCCCCCCGGAACAGGTAACTCTCGACATGGCGGGCCTCCTGCCGCATGCCGAGTCGCGCAATCATCCGGGCCGACGCGGCGTTGCGGGCGTGGCACCGACCGTAGACCCGGTGCAGCCCGAACTCGGTAAACCCCCAGGCCAGCAACGCTGTGGCGGCCTCGGTGGCCAACCCGCGACCGCCGTGGTCGGGGTGGAAGACGAACCCGAGTTCGGCGGTACGGTCGAGCTGGCTGCGCCACACCAGCTCCACGAGTCCGATCACCCCGGCGTCGGTGACCGCGGCCACCGTCAGGCAGTCACCCTCCGCGTGCCACGCGTCCTCGCCCGCCATGGCGAGCACCGACGCCAGGGACTGTTCACGGGTACGCGGCTCCGCCCCGAGCATCCAGCGCACCACGTCGGGTCGGCGCTGAAACGCGTACACGTCGTCGAGGTCGTCGACCGTGACCGGGCGCAGGACGAGCCGTGCGGTGCGGATCGGGTAGGTCGGCTGGAACATCACGCGATCGTAGAGACCCGAGCGGGGGGCTGCGGTGCCGGCCGATCGGGGTCCGGGCGCCGGGGCAGCAGCAGCGGGCTCGCGAGGATCACCAGCCCGGCGACCATGATCGCCGTGCGGGGGCTGGTGGCCTGCGCGAGCAGCCCGCCGAGCGCGCTGAGGGTGGCGATGGTCGCGCTGCTGCCGATCGACCAGGCCGACAGGGTACGGACGATGCGATCCTTCGGAGTCTGTTGAAGGCGGTAGGTGGCGAGCACCGGGTTGTACAGGCTCATGCTGATGATGATCGCGAACTCGACGGTGATCACAGTGGCGAGACCGACGACGCCGGGCTGGACGAAGGCGAGGCCGATCAGCCAGATCGCGCGCAGCGTGCCCACGGTGCGGATGATCCGATGTTGGCCGTAGCGTGCCACCACCCGACGGGCCAGGCGGGACCCGATGAGGCCACCGACGCAGGGCACGGCGAAGGCGAGGCCGTACTGCCAGGGTGGAAAGCCCAACTCGCCGAGCAGGAGCACGGCCAGCAGCGGCTCGGTTGCCATGATCAGCCCGGCGACCAGCAACTGGTTGAGGTAGAGCGCCCGCAGGCCGGGGTGGGTCAGCAGGTGCCGCCAGCCGTCGAGCAGCTCACCGGCCCGTACCCGGCCTGCGACGGTGCGCCGGGGGTGGTCTTCGGGGTCGCGAATGGCGGTGAGGCCCAGCGCGGAGAGCAGATAGCTGAGCGCATCGGCCACGACGGTGACCACCGGCCCGAACAAGCCGACCGCCGCGCCGCCCAGCGGTGGCCCGAGCGCGATCGAGCTCCAGGTGGTCGACTCGAACCGCGCGTTCGCCGCCAGCAGGTCGTCCGGCCGCACGAGGGCCTTGAGGAAGGCGCCGCTGGCGGCGTTGAAGGCGATCTTGGCGGTGGCGACCACGGCCGAGACGACAAGCAACTGCCCGAAGCTGAGCCGGCCCATCGCGTACGCGATGGGGATCGTCAGCAGGGCCGCGAACCGGGCCAGGTCCATCGCGATCATCACCCGCCGCTTGCGGTGGAACTCCACCCACGGCCCGAGCGGCAACGCGAGCAGCGCGCCCACCGCCGGCCCCAGCGCGGCCAACACTGACACCTGGGCGGGGCTGGCCTGCAACACCAGCACGGCGATCAACGGCAACGCCCCGAAGCCCAGCCCGGAACCGTAGGCGCTGACCGCGTACGACGCCCACAACCAGCCGAACCGCCGCCCCAGGGATCGTCTCGTCGACAAGCCCACTCCTCCCGCTCCCAACAACTCAGCGTTGACCGTCAGGATCAAAGCAAGGCCGGCGACCATGGATCAAACAACCGGATGAGCGGCGCGGCACAACCCAAGGTTGTGTCAGTAGGGTTTGTCAGGTGAATCTCGACGCCGTCCGCACCTTCGTCGCCGCCGTCGACGCCGGCCAGTTCCAGGACGCCGCCGCCGCGCTGTCGATCACCCAGCAGGCCGTCTCCAAGCGCATCGCCGCTCTGGAGAAGGACCTCGGGGTACGGCTGTTCACCCGCACGGCGCGCGGCACCCACCTCACCGTCGACGGCCAGACCTTCCTGCCGCACGCCCGTGAACTGCTGCGAGCCGAGGCGCGCGCCGACGCCTCCGTACGCCCCGGCCGGCGGGCACTGCGCGTCGACGTGCACAGCCGACGGATCGCACCAGCGGTGCTGTTGCAGGACTTCCACCGCGCACATCCCCGCATCGAGCTGGACGTCGTCACCCTCGACGCCGACGTCCACGCCGCGATGGCCGCCGTCGAGGCGGGGACTGTCGACGCCACCTTCCACGCCGTCACCGTCGCCGCGCGTCACCTTCCCGCCGCGATCAGAACCACCCGCGTGATCGACGAGCACCACGAACTGCTCGTCGGCCCCCGCCACGCGCTCGCCAACGCCCGCACCGTCACGCCCACACAACTCGCCGAGCACCGGATCTGGATGCCCGGCATGGCCCCCGGCACCGAATGGGCCGCCTACTACGACGAACTGGCCGCCGCCTTCGGTCTCACCATCGATCTGGTCGGGCCGGTCTTCGGCAACGAGGCCCTGCTGGCCGAGATCGCCGACTCCGCGGAGCTGGCGACCCTCGCCGGGGAACGCACCAGGTACCTGTGGCCGGACAGCTACGACCTGCGCCGCGTACCAGTGCGCGACCCGGCGCCGATCTACCCCATGTCACTCATCTGGCGCGACGACAACCCGCATCCCGGGCTGCGGGCACTGCGCGACTACCTCGCCTCCCGGCGAGTGCAGGCCCCCGACATCGAGGTCTGGCTGCCGCCCTGGGGTTAGCGCGCAAGCGCGTAGGCGGTGACTGCCCGATGGTCTACGCCGGGCCCGCCGGCTTGACCCGGACCAGCTCGGTGACCTTCGCCGCCCTCCATGACCGCCACCGGACGCCGGGCGCCAGGTCGATGCGCCGTACTCGCGACGGTCCAAGCCCGATGTCTCGGCGTGTTGACACGCGTCCATCCGGCACTACATTTAACGTGTTGGTTAAGTGACTGGAGGCTCTGGTGTCTGGCAGCGATCAACTCAGCGCGGTGTTCTCGGCTCTCGCCGACCCGACTCGACGGGCGATCCTCGCCGAGCTGGCCGACCGCGACGCCACGGTCACCGAGCTCACCGCACCCCTCCCGATCTCGATGCCGGCGGTGTCGCGGCACCTCAAGGCGCTTGAGCGCGCCGGGCTCATCTCACGCACCCGGTCGGGGAAGTTGCGGATGAGTCGCATCGAGGCCGCCCCGCTGCGCGAAGCGGCCGAGTGGATCGAGCGCTACCGGCGGTTCTGGGACACGTCCCTCACCCGCCTCGACGCCCACCTCGCGGCCGTGCAGGCAGCCGACCGCCCAACGGACCGAACGACCCACGGCCCGGCGTTTCCCGACCGGGAATCCCCGAGCAAGGCTCACGACAAGGAGAATTGATGGACAGCGACAAACCGCCAATCGTCATCTCACGCGTGGTGGACGCGCCACGGGAGCTGGTCTACCGCGCCTTCACCGACCCCGACCACCTGGCCGCATGGTGGGGGCCGATCGGCAACTCACTGCCCCGTGACGAGATGGAGTTCGACATCCGGCCCGGTGGCCACCAGCGCTGGACCGAGGTCTTCCCAACCCAACCCGGCCTTCGAGTCGAGGTCCGCATCGACCTCACCGATGTCGTGGACGGCGAACTGCTCGACGGCGTCGCGCACGTCACCGGGCAGCTGCCGGAGGGCATTGAGCCGCACGAGACAAGGATGCGGGTCGAGTTCCACGACGAGGCCGATGGACGAACGCGCCTCGAGATCCGTCAGTGGCTCCCGGGGCGGGTGGCTGGCCCCGCCAACCAGGGCTGGGACGAAGCCTTCTCCAAACTGGACGCCACACTGCGGAATGCCCATCCCGTCGCCGTCGACGTCGAGGTGTAGCGCCATGGCCAAGCTGATCTACGTGACCAACGTGTCCCTCGACGGTTACATCGAGGACGAACACGGCAGATTCGACTGGACCCCACCCGACGACGAGTACCTCGCGTTCATGACCGACCTGCTCCGGCCCATCGGCACCTACCTCTACGGCCGACGCCTGTACGAGTCGATGTCCCTCTGGGAAACCAACCCCGCCCTGGCCGAACAGTCGAAGCTCACCGCCGACTTCGCCGACGTCTGGCAGACAGCGGACAAGGTCGTCTACTCCACCACGCTGGACGCGACCTCCACCGCCAGGACCCGGCTCGAAACGAGCTTCAACCCCGCTTCGGTACGCGCCATGAAAACCTCGGCCACCAGTGACCTCATCATCGGCGGCGCACACCTCGCGGCGCAGGCATTCCAGGCCGGCCTGGTCGACGAGTGCCACCTGCTGATCCACCCCATCCTCGTCGGCGGAGGCAAGCCCGGGCTGCCCAGCGCCACCCGGGTTGGGCTGGAACTAGTGAGCAACCGCCGACTCAGCAACGGTGTGGCGTCCCTGCACTACCGCATCCGCACCTGAGACGGTCGTCGGCGTCACCGACCCCGACGGATGTCGGTGACGCCGGCGCGTTCTGTGCGACCTTTCGCATCTCCGTCACTCTCCATACCAGTGCAGCGTCAGGCCAGGCTCGTCACGCCACCGCGCCAACAACGCCTTCAGCGCCGCCACCAGCCCACGTTCCGCGTCGTCAGCCGCCGCCGCCCCGAGACGGTCGACGTCAGCGGCGAGCTGCGGCAGATCCTCATGAACGAGTACGCCGTCCGACCACGGGTGGAGCTGACCCAACACCGGAAGTCGGTTACCGCCGGCCGCGTTCAGCAGCGGCAGCAACTCCTCCACCGGCACGTCGAGCAGCAAACCGCGCTCCTGCGCCGCTGCCCACTCGTCGGCGTCGGCGCGCTTGCGTTCCCGCCGCTGCGCGCGGGTCGCGCGACGGAGGCTCTTCGGACGCGGCTGCGGAGCGCGCAGCACCAACAGCAGACCCACCCCGGCGAGGCTACGGCAGCTTCGGGTGCGGACAGCACGGCCGGAGCGCGACCATTCGCCGAGCAGGCGCGTCGGCGTGTCCGCCGTCGTTCGACGAGGCTGCGCGACGTGGGTACGGTGACACCGTGCTCTCGGCCGTGAAGGGTCTGTCCCGCTACCACACCGAGGAGTCGCTGCGCGCCCACCTGCTGGAGCGCTCACACCGCACCGAGAACGGTTGCCTGGTCATCGAAGGTTACGGGCGGCGACGCGGGGTGCACCAAAAGGTCGCCGGTCGCGCGTGGGCACACATCGCCGCGTACGTCGTCCTCGTCGGCGGGTACGACCCCGCCCTCGACGTCGACCAGACCTGCGGTGTCGCCGACTGCATCGAGCCGACACATCTGCGCCAGCTCAGCCGGGCCGACGCCTGCCGCAGCCGCAACCAGTTGGCACAGTGCCGCAACGGCCACGACCGCGAACTCGACCCGGCCACCGGCCGGTACCGCCGGGTCTGTCGCAGTTGCAACCGGGAGGCCCAGCGCCGCTGGCGTGAACGCGAGGCTGCCGAGGTAGCCCAGGCCCGCGCCGCGTACGGCCGCTCGTAGTCAGCCCTCCACGCGGTCCGATGTCGGGACCGCCACTCAAGTCGGTAGTTGTGGGGATCGTGAACGAGTCCAAGAAGTGCGGGCGGTGCAAGCAGCTTCGGCCGCCGGAGTCCTTTGTCAGCGCGACCGGCCGCACAATGCTCTCCTGTCAACCATGCCGCGAGTATTCCCGCCGCGTGAATCAGGCCAGTAGGGACGCCCGTCCCGGCTCCGACCGAGCGATGAATCTCTGGACCAAGTACCGGATCACCGAGGCCTTCTACGACGAACTGAGGTCACGGCAAGGATTTCGCTGCGCTATCTGCGGCATCCATGAGGATGACCTCCCGGCAACTCTCGCTGGTCGCCCCCGAAAGGACGGGAAGCCCTCAGCCTCGGCGTTCCGCTTGGTCGTGGATCACTGCCACGGCACCACCACCGTTCGCGGACTGCTCTGCAACGGGTGCAATTCGGCGCTCGGCCACTTCCGAGACGGCCCGGAGGCGCTGCGCCGCGCATTGGACTACCTGCAGTCGGAGCCGCCCTCCGTGCCGCCCCGAGAGGTCATCTGAGCCCTCAGGCCGAGGCGCTTGCACCGGCCTACGGGAACGCTTACACCACACTGCCTCCTTACGCACAAGAACTGTCATTATGGTGCGTGTACGTATCGTCCCCTTTGTCCCAGGTAATTACTGGATTGTTGTTAATAACAATCCAGTAATTGGCTCCGCTGGCCTCGGTCCCCTGCGCCAGCCCGCCTCGGGAACGTGGTGGCTTTGCCGGCCCCACGCGCTGAGGATGTCGGCATGAATCACCACAGCGCGAACGCGGTCGGCGAGCAGGAGGAAGCGCTGCCCGGCGGCAACATGGGGGGCGCAACACGTGTCGGTGCCACTGTTCGGCGCGGTGCCGGGGCATGGAGCTCGACGGTTCAACGCCTGCTACGACATCTGCGTGAGCGTGGCGTCACCTGGGCTCCGCAAGCGCTCGGGACGGATGAACAAGGACGAGACAGCGTCTCGTACCTGCCGGGCATCGTGCCGCAGTACCCGTTGCCGGAGTGGATCTGGAGCGATGGTGTCCTCACCGATGCGGGTGTCCACCTCGCACAACTTCACCAGGCCAGCGCCAGCTTCGACACCGTCGGAGGAGTTTGGCAGTTCCCGGTACGGCAACCGGCTGAGGTCATCTGTCACAACGACTTCGCGCCGTACAACATGGTCTTCACCGACCGGCGGCTCACCGGCGTCATCGACTGGGACACGGCGTCGCCCGGTCCCCGGTCGTGGGATCTTGCCTACCTTGCCTACCGGCTGGTGCCGCTGGCCCATCCCGACAACGGCGACGCAATCGACAGTGATCTGGGCGAGCGGACACGTCGGCTGCGCATGCTCTGCGATGCCTACGGCTCGGGGCAGGACCCTGCTCACATCCTCCAGGTCGCAGTCCATCGACTAAATGACCTCGCCGCCTTCACCAAGGCGCGGGCTGATCAGGGACAGGAGAACATTCGCGGTCACGTCGGGTTCTACCGACGCGACGCGAGGTGGATCACCGCGCACGCCGATCAGTTGGGCCGGGATGTCGCCTAGGCCACCAGTGCCCCGATTGGTCCCACACGGCGTGCGTTGGATGCGCGAGATCCCGCGCATGAGCGGCTGGGCTGCGGCCGAGTCGGCGCTGAGGAACATCGGCTTTGCCTTGGCGCAGTGGCGAAGTGCGACTGGGCTCAGATGTTGACGGGGCTGGCCCGGCCGGCGGGTTGGAAAAGTTCGACGAGGTTGCCGGCGGGGTCGGCGAGCAGGATCTGACGGCCACCCGGCCCGGAGACCAGTTCGCTGCGGAACGCCAGGCCGGCGTCGCGGAGCCTGTCGATCTCGGCGTCCAGGTCGTCGACGATGAGGTGGATGCGGTTGCGGCCGGGGCTGCTGGCGTCGTCCGGAGTGGCGCGGGCGCCGGAGCTGGCGGGTCCGGACAGCAGCAGTCGTAGCGAGCCGCGGACCACGTCGGCGAAGGCCGGGGCCGCGCTGGTCTTCAGGTGAAAACCGAGGTGGGCGGTGTAGAACTCGACGGCGGCGTGCACATCGTCGACGAGGTAACGGACGCTGACGTATTGCTCGGCTGTGCTCACGGTCTGGTCTCCTCGGGTTCGGTGACGAGGACGGGCAGCAGATGCCGCACGCGGGTGTCGATGTCGGCCGTAACCTGCAGGAAGGCGGGGTAGTCGTCCCCGGTGCCGGCCGCGGCGGGGTCGGGAATGCTCCAGTGCAGCTTGCCGGCCGGGTTGCCGAAATCGGGGCAGACTTCTCGGGCCTTGTCGCACAGGGTGATCACGTAGTCGAAGCGGCGGCCGGTGAGCGTGTCGAGGTGCCGCGGGCGCCGGTCCGCGACGTCGACGCCGAAGTTCTCGCGCAGCGCCCGCACAGCATGGGGGTGTAGTTGCGGCCGGGGGCGGGTTCCGGCGCTGGTCACCTGCACGTGCCCGGCGCTGTGGCGTCGGAGCTGGGCTTCGGCGATGGGTGAACGTGCGCTGTTGCCCGTGCACACGAACAGCACGGTTCGCGGCGGGTGAACCGGTGGGGCCGGTGGAGTCGCGCCCAACTGCAGGGCGGGGTGCAGCGCGGTGCCGGTGCCCGCCAGCGCGTGGGCGCAGCGGTCGAGGTCGAGGTGGTAGTAGCTGTCGCGGCCGTCGAAGCTGCTGCGGGTGGCGGTGACCAGGCCGCCGTCGCGCAGCAGTCGCAGGTGGTAGGAGACCAGGTTCTGCGGCTGGGCCAGGAGGCTGGCCAGTTCGCGGACCCGCAGGTCACTACGGGCGAGTTCGGTCAGCATGTGCCAGCGCAGTGGGTGTGCGGCCAGCCGGACGAATGGCGGCGCGGTGTGACTTGGTGGCCCCATGACCCCGAAGATACATCAAGCCCGTTTGATCGGTTGGGATCTCGCCGGGCGTGCCGACCAGGTGACAGAACTCCACCTTCTGCGGCGCCCCTGCACAGCTCGGACCTTGCGGGCGCCGGTGGCGTACAGCCCGTCCAGCCGCACAGTCAGCTCAGATCACGTCTGGAGCCAGCGATCAAACCAGGCGCGGGTCCGGCGCAGGACGTCCAGTTGGTGGTTGCGCTCCCGGATCGAGTGGCCCTCTCTCGGGTAGATCACGAACTCGTGTGCGACGTCGAAGTGCCGCAGCGCCCGGTGCAGGTACACGGCCTGTCCGAGGGGGACGTTGGTGTCCTCGGCGCCGTGCAGGATGAGCACCGGGGTGCGGATGTTGCTGGCGAAGGAAATTGGGCTGACCGCGTCATGTCGGTGGGGTCCGATGCCGGACCAGCCGGTGCTGCCACCGAGCGCGGCCTCGAACTGGCCGTTCTCCCCTGTCGCGGCGAGCATGCCCCAGTCCACGATGCCCGCGCCGACCAGCGCGGCGCGGAAGCGATCGGTCTGGCCGACGGCCCAGGCGGACATGAAGCCGCCGTGGCTCCAGCCGGCGATGCCCAGCCGGTCGGGGTCGGCGATGCCCTCGGCGATGAGCAGGTCGATGCCGGTCAGGATGTCGGTCCACTCCTGCTGGCCGACCTGGCCGGCGACGCTGGCGGCGAACTGGTGGCCATGGCCCTGGCCGCCGCGCGCGTTGGGTAACAACACCGCGTAGCCGGCGGCGGCCAACCACTGCGCGCTCGGGAACCAGAACAACTGGCAACGATCGGCGTAGCGATCGTAGGGGCCTCCGTGCACGATCGTGACCAGCGGGAACGGACCCTCCGACGCGGTCCTGCCGACCGGCAGGACGAGCAGGCCGTCCAGGTCGAGGCCGTCGGCGGCGCGGTAGGCCAGCGGTTGTTGCGTGCCGAGTACGACGTCGTCCAGTTCGGGCCGGGTGTTGGTGATTCTTCGCAGCGGCCCGGTTGGCGCTCCAATGTGAACGTTCGGGAGCTGATAGCGGGTGCCGGTAAGCACCGCGATCTCGTCGCCGGCGGGGGTGGCGGTGAGGTTGTCGAGGCGTCCCGGGTGGTGCGACAGGGTCGTCAGGTCGGCGGGGGCGAGCCGGGCCACTGTCGTGTTCAGGCCGTCGGCGAACACCACCAGCGGGGCTGCACCGGTCTGGCAGAGTTCGGTGGGGCACATCGAGAGCCCAGCGGTGCGGTTGCGCAGGACACGGCTGCGCACGGCCAGATCGAACACGGCGGTGCCGGCCTGCAGCACCGGTGGGGTGAGCGCGAGGTAACCGAGGTGCCAACCGTCCTCGCCCGGCCACCAGGCCAGCGATCGTGCGTCGACCTCGACCGGTCCGAGGTCCTCGGCAGTCCCCGTGGTGGGATCGAACAGGTGCAGTCGGCCGGTGCGCGGGCCGTGGTCGTTGTCGGCGCTGGCCCAGGTCAGCACGGCAAGTGGGCCGCCGTCGGGACGTTGCCGCATTTCCACCACGTGCCGGTCAGCGAACACCTGCGGGGTGGCGACCCGGCCGGTGCGCAGGTCGAGCAGGCGCAACCGGGCACGTGGTTCGCGCTCGCCGACGACAATGACGTCGTCGCGGTCCCGGGCGCGGCGCGCGTCCTGCTCGGTGGGTTCGTCCTCGGCGAGCAGCGCGACAAGGTTGGGGTGGATGAGCGGCAGGTGATCGATGACGCCGGCGGGCCAGCTGGTCAACGTGGTCATCGTGCCGTCGGCGGGGGTGAGCCCGTGCAGTTGCGGGGTACCGCGGTCGGCGCTGTCGGACAGGAAGAACAGCGTCTCCGAGTCGGCCGACCAGCGTGGCAGGGATTCGGTTGCGGTGTCGGCGGTCGCCCGGCGCGACGCGACGGCGCCATCGGTGTGTACGAGCCAGAGTTCGGTGTCGAGGTGGTCACCGGTGCGGCTGGTGGGGGCGAGGACGTAGCAGAGCAGACGCCCGTTCGGGGCGAGCGCCGGGGTCTGCGGAGCGCAGCCATCGACCACGAGCTCGGCGGTCAGACCTCTCATGCGATGAGTCTGCCAGCAGGCACAGAACACCATGCGACGGATCCATCGCTGGTTCGACGCACTGGCGATTTTCCGTTGCGAGTGGCGAGGCATGATGTCGTCATGGACGCACGCGACCTGCCAGCCATGGCGAGAGCGAGAACGGCTCGCCGCCGGCTCTGCCGGACGTCTCCCGCAGCCGGGGCACGTTGGTGTCGGACCAGCGTGACCCGATGTTCTCAGTAGAGGAACGCGACCTGATCCAGCGGCGGCTGCTGCATCTGGCGGAACAGGACCCGGGTGTCGTCGCCGCCGCGATCACCGGGTCGCATGCCACGAACGATGAGGATCGCTGGTCGGACATCGATCTGGCCTTCGGGGTCAGCGACCCGCTCGACGCCGTCATGGGTCGATGGACGCAGCAGATGTATCAGGACTTCGCGGCGGTCCACCACTGGGATCTGACGTCCGGGTCAGCGATCTACCGGGTGTTCCTGCTGCCTCATTGCCTGGAAGTCGACCTCTCGTTCAGCCCGGAAGTCGAGTTCGGGCCGCGAGGCCCGAGTTGGCGACTCATATTCGGGCGAGCCACGCCACCCCGGGCCTCCGCGCCGAGCGGTCACGACGGCACGGCCGGCCTGGCGTGGCACCACGCGCTGCACGCACGGATCAGCATCGAACGAGGCAGATACTGGCAGGCGGAGCACTGGATCAGCGCCATGCGCGCCCAGACAATCGCACTCGCCTGCCAGCGACTGGGCCACCCCACCAGCTACGCCAAAGGCGCTCACCTACTACCCCCCGACATCACCGGCCCGCTCGAAACGACCCTGGTCCGTTCCACTGATGAGACCGAGTTACGCCGTGCGCTCGCGGCCGCCGCAAGGGCCCTGACCGCGGAACTCACCCGCACGGACCCGACCCTGGCCGATCGGCTGCACCCGATTCTCAGCGAACTCACCGCGATCGATCGGCAGCCACGAAGCAGCAGGCCACAGACCGAGTTGCCTCAGGAACACTGAGACTTCGACCGTCCACGTCCCATGCGCTGCGGCACCGCAAGCCGTCGGTGGAGCACGGTCAGCAGCGATTACCTCGACCTTGTGGTGAGCGGTGAAGCTCACCAGGTGTCGGGCGGCAGCGATGTCTCCCCCGTCCGGGCCGTAGCCGAAAGCCCGGACGGGGCAAGACCGCGACCCGTTCCGCACCTGGTCGCCGGCCTGAGATCAGTGGACGGGCTCGCCGAACCAGCGGGAGAGGTGCTCGTCCAGGTCCTGCTGATCATCACCGACCCAGGCGATGTGCCCGTCGGGGCGCAAAAGAACACAGGAGACGTCCAGCTCAGCGGTGGCATCCGCCAGGTGATCGACCCGGTCTGACCAGCCGCCGACGGTCAGGCGTTCGGTGCGATCCAGCAGCAGACCGCGTCCACGGTGCAGCAGACCGTAGAGATGGCCCTGTTTCACAGCGATGTCAGGCACCCGACGACCGAGTAGGTCGGGCCCAGCGCCGAAGTCGTAGCGGATACCGATTGCGGTGATCTTCTTCAACAGATGCAGGTTCACCTCGTCGAAGTCCATCAGCTCGGTGAGCAGCCTCCGCAGGGCCTGTGCGCCCGGTTCGGTGGACAACAGCTCCGTCTGGGCTCGGGTGTTGTCCAGCACCTCAGCGGCGACCGGCCGGCGTTCGGCCTGGTAGGTGTCCAGCAGGGCCGGCGGCGCCCAACGACGGATCCGCGCGGCGAGTTTCCAGCCGAGGTTGACTGCGTCCTGAACGCCGAGGTTGAGGCCCTGTCCGCCGATGGGCGGATGGATGTGCGCCGCGTCGCCGGCCAACAGCACTCGCCCGACCCGATAATGGTCGGCCAGTCGGGTCGCGTCGCCGAAGCGGGACAACCAGCGCGGCGAGTGCACGCCGAAGTCGGTCCCGGCGATGGCGCGCAACTGGCGCTTGAAATCATCGAGGGTGGGCGGTTCGGCGCGGTCACTGACGCCGGCCGCGGGCACCAGGACGCTGTAAACGTCAGCGCCTGCTGGCCGGAGCCAGAATCGTTGGTGGGTTTCGCGGATCTCGGCGACCTTGGCGGCGATCTCCTCCGGCGGCACGCCCGCTTCCATCTCGCCCATCAGGCTCTCGGTCCGTGCGGGCTCGCCGGGGAACCCGACGCCGAGCAGTTTGCGCACCGTGCTGCGCCCGCCGTCACAGCCGACGAGGTAGCGCGAGCGCAGCTGTTCCCCGTCGGCCAACTCGACGGTGACGCCCTCGTCGTCCTGCGCGAGGCCGGTGACGGCGCAACCACGCCGGACCTGCGCACCCAGTTCGGTGGCGTGTTCTTCGAGCAGACGTTCGATGACGGGCTGCGGGATACCCAGCAGGTAGGCGTACCGGGAATCCAGGCCGCGGGGCGCGGGCTTGGCGATGGCGGCGAAGTAGGCGCTGGCCGGACGCTGCCGCCCGTGCGGGAGGATGCGTTCCAGCAGCCCGCGCATCGCCATCAGCTCGAGACTGCGGATGTGCAGGCCGACGATGCGCACGGCCGACACCGGCTCGGTCTCCTTCTCCAGAACGAGGACCCGTACGTCGTGTAGTCGCAGTTCGGCGGCGAGCATCGCGCCGGTCGGCCCACAGCCGGCGATGATCACGTCGTATCTGCCGGGCGCGCGATCGGTGTGCGGGTCCGATGGAGCGGGGCTGACATCGCTCACTGTGGAGTCGCGCTCGACCGGATCGGTCGACGACGGCTCGGCGGTGAAGTGCGCAGAGTGCATAGGTGCTGCCTTTCGGGAGTGCCGTGTTGGCAGGGCGCTCCCGGCGACACCTACGTCAATCGCCCGACCGGGACGGCAGGGGGGAGCACCCACATCGCTACAACGTTCATGGGTCTCACCTCCTCGGGCCGTGTCGCGGTCACCTGCAACCTATCTCCCCCGGCGCGATCCCGTCGACTTGTTTCTCCGCCAGGTGATCATGGTGCTCGGTGGGTCAGTGATCGGTGCAGCCACTCGGCCATCAGCGCGCGTTCGGCGGCGGTGAGCCCCGGGAGGTCGGGCAGCACCGTCGCGAAGGTCACCGCGACAGCGTTCGCGGTGGTGTCGGGGGTCGCCGGAGTCGTGGTCAGGATGCTGGTGAGCACGGCATCGAGCATGGCCTCGCCCAGACCGAGGTCGCGCTGGTCGGCGGGCATTCCCAGCAGGGTGAGGATGGTGCCGTTGCCCGCCGAGTGGATCATCAGGAGCGCGCGCTGCTCGTCGACCCGGAGCAGGCCGGCCGCGGCGAGTCGCCGGACGCGGCGGCGGAGCACGTCGAGGCCGGCGACAGTCGCCGGCGAGGGTGCGCCGCTCCCCCGGGCGGCGATCAGCGCGTACAGCTCGGGGTTTGTCAGGCCGAACTCCACGTGCGCGCGCCATCCGGAGCGCAGGCCCGCGACCGGATCGCCCGTCTCTACGTCCGCTGCGACCGATTTACCGCTGACGTAGCTGGCCATGACGTGCTCGGCGACGGCGTCGATGAGACCGTCCTTGTCGCCGAACAGGCGATAGATGGTGGGTGCCTGCACACCGGCGGCCTGGGCGACGGCGCGTGTCGTGACCGCGTTCGCACCCTTCTCGCGCAGCAGTTGGGTCGCCGCCGCGACGATGCCCGCACGGACGTCGTCGCGGGTGTCCTGCGTCGTCACCATGGACCAATGCTAACAGCGCCTTGTTATCTCTGGAATATCAGTGCTAACGTTCACGCCGTAACGTCGATAACAAGGGAGTGTTCATCATGTTCGTCGTCACCGGTGCCACTGGTCAGCTCGGGTCCCAGATCGTCGACCGGCTGCTCGACCGGCTACCACCCGACGCCGTGGGCGTGAGCGTGCGCGACGTCGACAGGGCCGCCGGCCTCGCGGAGCGTGGGGTTCGGGTGCGCGCCGGAGACTTCACCGACCCGGCCACCCTGGAGCACGCCTTCGCGGGTGCCGACAAGGTTCTCGTCGTGTCCGCCTCCATCCGCGGCCACGCCGCGATCGCCGCGAACCGCGCCGCCATCGACGCCGCCCGCGCCGCGGGAGCGAACCGAATCCTGTACACCAGCCACCAGGCCGCCTCCCGGGACTCGCTCTTCGCCGCCCAGCCAACCCACGCCGCGACCGAGGAGCACCTGGCCGGGTTGGGGGTTCCCTTCACCGCCCTGCGCAACGGGTTCTACGCAAGCACACTCAGCCTCTCCATCGGCACGGCGCTGGAGACCGGTCAACTCGTGGCGCCGGCGGACGGCCCGGTGTCCTGGACCGCACATGCCGACCTGGCCGAGGCCGCAGCCGTCGCCCTCACCGAGGACGGCGTACTCGACGGGGTCACGGCTCCGCTGACCGCGCCGGAGATGCTCGACCTCGAAGCGGTGGCCGCCATCCTCAGCGACATCACGGGCCGTACCGTCGAACGTGTCGTCGCGGATGACGACGAGTGGCGGGCGTCCGCCATCGCCCGAGGCATGCCCGAGTCGGCGGCCGACTTCACTCTCGGCATGTACCGCGCGGCGCGCGCAAAGGAGTTCGCCGTAACCGATCCGACGCTGGAGACAGTCATCGGCCACCGCCCGACCCCGGTTCGCGCGGTGCTCGAGACCATCGTCGCCCAACGATGAGGACCCGTCCCGGCCCAGGGGGTCGTCAGCGCAGCATCGCCCGGGTCATCCGACGGGTGGCGACGTACATCGCGGCGAGCAGGGCGCCGAGGGGCCCAGCCCTTACGCCGGCGCGGATTTGACCCTCGACCGGGTTGAGGCCCAACCATCGGCGACATGACCGACCACGCGACCGCCGACAGCACAATGACCCGCATCATCGAGGCCGTGCAGCTCGGCCAGAGCGGCGCGCCTGACCGGGCGCGTGAGCTGCTCACCGCCTTGTGGGACGAACTCGGCCCCACCGGCGACGCCCTGCACCGCTGCACCCTGGCGCATTACCTCGCCGACCTTCAGGACACCACCGAGGCGGAGCTGACCTGGGACGAACGTGCCCTGGCCGCCGTGTCCGACCTGACCGACGAACGCGCCCAGCGGTATCTGCCCTCGCTCCAGGTCCAAGCGTTCCTGCCGTCGCTGTACCTCAACCTGGCCGACTGCCACCGCCGCCTGGGCAACGCCGGTGTGGCCCGGGAGCACCTCGCCCGAGCCCGCGAACACCTGCTGCTGCTACCGGACGACCCGTACGGCGAGAGCATCCGCGCCGCGGTCCGGGACTTCGTCGAGGACGATCCGACCGACCGCCGACGGTAGCGGTCGGTCGGGTCACCGGCCCTGGCGTGCGACGCCCGCGCGGTACTCCTGCGGCGAACGTCCGTAGTGGGCACGGAAGAGGCGGCTGAAGTGGGCCTTGTCCGGAAAACCCCAACGGGCGGCGATGGTGTGGATCGGCTGCCGCAGCAGCGGGTTGCCGAGATCACGCCGGCACTGCTCCAGGCGCTTGGTGCGGATGAGTTCGGCAACGGTCGTCGCCTCCGCCTCGAACAGGCGGTGCAGCGACCGCGGCGAGATGTGGTGGGCGGCGGCGACGCTGCGAGGGGTGAGTTCGTCGCTGTCGAGGTGGCGGTCGATGAAATTGACGATCCGGGCCCGCAGTGCGGTGTGCCGCGCCTCCGGTGACAGGGTGTCCTCGATGTCGAGGTACTGAGCGAGCGCGGCAGTGAGCAGGTCCACCGCCACCCCGCCCAGGATCTCGGCCTGGGCCGGCTCGAACTGCTCCGGGTGTGCCGCGATGCTGCGCAGGTGGTGGACCAACAGCCCGCCGACGCCCAGATGCGACGGTATCGGCGTGGCCAGTAGGCGGCGGAGCCGGTCCGAGGCCAGTGGCAGCGCCGCGTGCGGTATCTGCACGGTGATCGTGGTGGCGAGTCCAGGGCCGTCCGCGTAGTGCCGGGCGACGTGCGGCCGCGCGGTGTCCAACAGCGTGAACTGGTTGGCGGCTTCCAGCGTGGACTCGGTGCGGTCCTGGATCAACGTGCTGCGTCCCGTCAGTGGGAGCGCGAGTTGGTACACATCCCCCTCGGCGCGGCGGACGAGTCTCGTCGGCCGGATCGAGTCCAGCGACGGGTAGCGCAGCGAGGTCATCCGAATGCGGCCGAGATCGATTGCCTGCGCGTAGGCCACGAAATTGTCCAGGTGGCCGCTGCTGATGTGCGCTGGCGCCGTCTCCTGGGCGACCAGGGCATACCAGAACGCGAACCGGTCCGCCGGGGGCAACACAGTCGTGTCCACCACCATGTTGGGCAACATTCCGCTCGCCTCCCCCCACATGCGAGGATGGATTCTTGCATGCCTCGATGCCCATTACCCACGACGAGATTCCCACGCCCGGTGCTGCCCGGTGGGTTGGCGAATGTCGGCGGTGACCGGCGCCGACGTGCGGGAGGCGGCCGAGGAGATGACCCGGGTGCTGCTGCCACACCGGGAACGCGACTGGTCGGCGCCGGCCGGCTCGCTGAGCTGGAGCTGCTGGACCACCGCGGCGCACGTCGCGCACGACCTCCTCGCGTACGCGGGGCAGGTCACCGGCCGTCCGGATGACGGCTATCTCCCGTACGACCTGCGGGTCTCCACCGAGGCGAGCCCGACGCAGGTGCTCACAGTGGTGCGGGCCTGCGCCGGTCTGCTCGCCGCCGCCGTCGACGCGGCCCCGTCTGACACGCGCGCCTGGCACTGGGGCCCGTGCGATCCGACCGGGTTCGCCGCCATGGGTGTGGCCGAGACCCTGCTGCACACGTACGACATCACCCTCGGCCTCGGTGTGCGGTGGCAGCCGCCGCAGCGGTTGAGCGCGCTGGTGCTGCACCGACTCTTCCCGGATGCCCCGCCCGGGGCGGTACCCGAGGTGCTGCTCTGGTTGACCGGGCGCGGTGAGCTGCCGGGTCGGGACCGGCGCACGTCCTGGAGTTGGCACGCCAGGGTGGACTGACGACTAAGCGTGCAGCGAGTGCCGGTGGCCGTCGAGCGGGAAGGGCGGCCGGGCCGGCAACACCTCCTGGAACGCGAAGCCGCACTTCTGCGCCACCCGGCAGGACGCGACGTTGTCCACCTGGTGCAGCAGGTCGAGACGGGCCACCTCAGGGAACCGGTCGAACGCCCAGCGGCTCAGCGCGGTGACCGCGCGCGGGGCGACGCCGCGACCGCGTGCCCACGACGCCGTCCAGTAGCCGACCTCCGGGGCCGGGCGCTCCGGCGTGACCCCCTTGAGCACCACGTTGCCCACCAGCCGGTCGCCGTCGGCCTGCTCTTCGATGACGGCGAAGGTGTACCGCCGGCCGTCGGCCCGGTCGCGCAGTGCGCCTTCCAGCCACCGTCGGGCCTCGGCGGCGGTGGTCACCGGGGCTCTGGTCCAGCGGCGCAGGACCGGATCCCGGTACGCCTGCACGAGCTCATCCAGGTCGTCGGCGCACCAGGGACGCAGTGCGACACCCGGCGTCGAGGGTGTGTCGGGCGTCCGCGATTCGATCAGCATCGGCACAGTCTGCCGTGGTCATGGCCGGGGAGTCAGCCCCGACGGCGGCGCCACAGCTGCCACCAGGTGCGGCGCGGGCGCGACGGCTTCACGACGGTCGCCGGTTCGGTGACGGTCGAGGTGAGCTTGGGGCGGGCCCGTTCGGCGCGCCAGCGGCGCACCACGTCCTCGGTGTTCACCGGGCGCACCGCGACCCGGGGACCGTCGTCGGGGAAGCGCAGCCACGACACGATCTGCACGTTCAGCTGCCCCACGAAGTCGCGGACGGACTGCTCGGTGGGCAGGTCACGGACCTCGTCGGGGACCTGCTCGATGCGCCGGCGCAGTTGCAGCGACGTGGGCAGGAGCAGGTCGCTGGGGAGTGCCTCGCGCTCCAGGAAGCTCTTGATCCACCACGCCTCGTCGTACGGCGCCCCCCGACCGGGGATCGGCTTGCCCATGCCGGGCAGGGCGTCGAACTCGCCGCGCTGAACGGCATCCTGGATCTTCGCCTCCACTGACGCTTCCCACGCCTCGGTCACCGTGCGGCACCTCCCTGGCCACCGTAACGCGCCGCCTCCGGCCGGCGACACGCACTTGCCAGGGGTCAGCGCGTCCGCCACGGTGAGCATTCCCGCCGGTGCCGCTGCCGTTGCACCGAACGCGAGTGGATCACCCCGATCGCAGGCCACGGCCTGCCAGGTGGCCCTGGGGTGGGATGTTCATCCCGATTACGGTCGGTGTGAGGACTACCGAGCGGGGGAAGCGTCGTGGTGGGTACTGGTGCACTGCTGGGCATCGCGCTGGTGGCGTTGGGGCTGGTGCTCACGCCCGGCCCGAACATGGTCTATCTGGTGTCGCGCTCCGTGGCGCAGGGCCGTCGTGCCGGGTTGGTCTCACTGCTCGGGGTGGCCGCCGGCTTCGGCGTCTACCTGGCGGCGGCGGTCGCCGGGCTGGCCACCGTCTTCGTCCTGGTGCCGACGCTGTACGCGGTGGTGAAGCTGGCCGGCGCCGGCTACCTGCTCTGGCTGGCCTGGCGGACGCTGCGCCCGGGTGGGCACTCGCCGTTCCGGCCCGCGCCGCTGCCGCCGGACCGGCCCCGGCGGCTGTTCACCATGGGCCTGATCACCAATCTGCTGAACCCGAAGATCGCGATCCTCTACGTGTCGCTGCTCCCGCAGTTCATCGACCCGACGCGGGGGCACCTGGCCACGCAGAGCCTGCTGCTCGGTCTGACCCAGATCGTCGTGGCGCTGAGCGTGAACGCGCTGATCGTGCTGAGCGCCGGCTCGCTGGCCGGGTTCTTCGCCCGCCGACCGGTGTGGTTGCGGGTGCAGCGGTGGGTGACCGGCACCGCGCTCGCGGCGCTGGCCGTGCGCATCGCCGCCGACCGCTCGCGCGCGGCGGTCGCCACGCCCTGACCCGGGCGGTCAGCGGCCCCGGTGGCGGTCGAGCATCCCGGCGGCCAGCGGCGCGGCGTCCAGGTCACCGGCGGCGAGCCGGGCGGCGAGGGTACGGCGTACCAGCCGGTCGGCCAACGCGGGCGCATGCCGGCCGACGGCCATCTCCAGCCGGCCGCGAGCGGTGGTCGCCACGTCCCGGGGCGCCCGCCGGGCGGTGGCGGTCCGCAGGATCGCCGCGACCACCCCTTCGACGGGCTCGGGTCGCGACACCCCCCGCAGGGAAAGCCCAGCCTCGGCGGTGCTGTCGTGGATTGGGGAGGCGACCATGCTCGGGTAGACGACGCTGATACCGACGTGGGTGCCCACCTCGTGGCGCAGCGCGTCGGCGTAGGCGACCACTGCCCGTTTGCTCACCCCGTACGCGGCGGCGAGCGGCAGCGGCAACACCGCCATCCGGCTGGCCACGAAGATCACCCGTCCGCGTGCGGTGACCAACGGCGGCAGCGCGGCGGCGGTGGTGCGCCAGGCGGCGAGGAGGTTGACCTCCAGTTGCCGGCGAACCACCTCGTCGGGCGGCAACTCGGCCGGCGCGGGACCACCGACCCCGGCGTTGTTGATCAGCAGGTCGAGCCCGCCGAGCCGGTCGACGGCGGCCCGAACCGCCACCGGTACGGCGTCGGGGTCGGTCAGGTCGCAGCCCAGCACCGGCACGTCGTCGTCGGGACGGGCGTGCAGGTCGAGCCCCACCACTCGGGCGCCGGCCGCGCTCAGCGCGGCGCCGAGGTGGCGGCCGAAGGTCCCGCTCGCCCCGGTGACCAGCACCCGCCGACCGGCCAGTGATCGGCCGCTCACCGGGGTGCCCCCGTCGAGGGCGCCGCGCCGGAGCGGGCGCGGCGGGCTCCGGCGGTCAACTCCCGGGCCAACTCGGCCAGGTAGACGTCGAAGTCCACCCGCATCGCCGGGCGGCGCTGACCCCAGCGGGCGGTCGCGGCCCGCAGTTCGGCCCGGCAGGCGGCGCGCTGTCGCTCCGGGTCGGGCAGCGCGTACCGGCCGGCGAGGTGCGCCGCGATCAGCTTGGCCTGCGCCTCGACCAGGGGAAACGCGGAACCGGTGGACTGCATCAGCCCGACGAAGCTCAGCCCTGGGGCGTCGGGGTGGAACACGTGCCGGTACAACGGCAGGGTGTCGGCGCCCCCGGCGAGCAGCGCCGGGTCGAGGAACGGGACGTCCACCCGGTAACCGGTGCACCAGATGATCAGATCGACGCTGTCGCTGCGGCCGTCGGTGAACTCCACCCGGTCGCCGTCGAGGGCGGCGACGCCGGGTCGGGCCTCGACGTCACCGTGGGTCAGCCGCGACAGCAACCCGTCGGAGAGCGTCGGGTGGTCCTGTAGGAAGCCGTGCGTCGGCGCGGGTAGCCCGTAACGGGTGGGGTTGCCGACGGTGGCGCTCAGCATCGTCTGGCTGATGCGTTGACGCAGACGCCACGGCAGCCGGCGGGCCAACGCCCCGTTGAGGGTGTCCGAGGGGCGACCCAGCAAATACTTCGGCACCACCCAGACGCCCCGGCGCAGCGACAGCAGGGTGCGGGTGGCGGCGTACGACGCGTCGACGGCGATGTCCATCGCGGAGTTGCCGCCGCCGACGACCAGGACCCGCCTGCCGGCCAACTGTTCCGGGCCCCGGTAGTCGTGGCTGTGGATCTGCTCGGCGGTACAGGTGCCGGGGTAGCCGGGGTCGGGCAGCCGGGGCACCCGGTTGTGCCCGTTGGCGACGACCACCGCGTCGACGGTGACCTCGACCGGGCCGCTCGGGCCGCTGGCGACCACCGTCCAGGTGCCGTTGGGGTGCTGGGTGACCCGCTCGACGGTGTGGCGCAGCCGGATGGTGTCGGCCAGCCCGAAACGCGTGGCGTAGTCGGCGAGGTAACCGGCGACACGACGGTGGTCGGGGTAGTCGGGCCAGTCGGTGGGCATCGGGTGGTCGGCGAACTGGGTGCGACCACGGCTGGTGTTGAGGTGCAGCGTGCGGTACGCGGGCGAGTCGGGCGCCCCGTAGACCCAGAGGCCACCGACCTGCGCGGCGGCCTCGAAGCCCACGGTTGGCACGTCGGCGTCGCGTAGTGCCTTGATCGCGGCGAGGCCGGCGGCGCCGGCCCCGATCACCGCCACCCGCTGTGGTACGCCCATTGCCGCCCCCATTAATCCAACGTCCGATGGATAATCGTCGCGCGGTGGCGGCCCGTCAAGGGGTCGGCGATCCGTACAGCCCGTCGAGCAGGCGGTGCACGAACGCCCGGAACTCGCGCCTTTCCCGAGCGCCGGGCGCGCCGGCGGCCAGCGCCACCACGTGCCCGTGCGTCGCCCACACCAGACTCCGCACGGTGATGTGCGGGGTCGGCTCCGCCAGCGCCCCGGTCGCCGCGGCGGCGGTGAGCAGCTCCGCGACCAGCCGGTACAACGGGTCGGCGTAGCGCTGGTCGAGCTCGGCGTGCCGCTGCGGTTCCAACCAGCGGCGCAGCCACAGCGCTGTGGTCTCGGGGCGGTCCTCCAGGAAGTCGACGAAGACGTCGACCAGCTCGTGCAGGGCCCTCAGCGCCGCATCCGGACCGGCGTCGAGAGCGGCACGGGCCTGCGCGGCGGCCTCGGTCAGCACGTCCCGCTCGGCGGCGAACACCCGGGCGAAGCACGCCTCGTAGAGCGCTGCCTTCGTACCGGTGTGGTGCGCGACAGTGGCGACGTCGACCCCGGCGGCGGCGGCGACCTCCCGCAGCCCGACGGCGTCGAAGCCCCGCTCGGCGAAGAGCGCTGTCGCCGCGGTGAGCACCACCTCGCGGGTCGGCCGGGTCTCGTCGCGGCGGGGCCGGCCCGGGCGGCGGCGGGGCATGGTCATGGCCGCCATTCTGCCCCTAGAATCCAGCAACTGTTGGATTGCGGAGAGGATGCGGCGATGACCGGGCTGGACCGGCGGCCCGCGGCCGCCACCGACGAGACGCTGCCGCGCGGCCCGCTGGCGGGCTTCGCGGCCGGCTCGCTCGGCATGGGTGTCTGGGTGACAGTGCCCGGCCTGCTGCTGCTCTACTTCCTCACCGACGTGCTGGCCGTCGGGCCGTGGCTGGCCGGACTGGCGCTGCTGCTGCCGAAGATCGCCGACGTGCTGCTGCACCCCTGGGTGGGGCACCGCGCCGACGTCGAGCAGACCCGACGCGGCGACCGTCGTCGCCTGCTGCTGCTCGGCTGCGCCCTGCCGGTCGCGTTCGCCGCGCTCTTCGCGGTGCCCGGCGGTCTGACCGGCGCGCCGGCCGCGGCGTGGGTGGCGGTGTTCTTCATCGCCGGCAACCTGCTCTTCGCCGCCTACCAGGTCCCCTACTTGTCCACACCGGCCGACCTGCGCATCGGCTACCACGAACGCACCCGGCTGATGGCGTTCCGGATGGTGGTGCTGACCCTGGGCATCCTGGTCTCCGGGCTGCTGGCCCCACTGCTCACCGGGGGCGACGCCGCGACGCGGGACGGCTACCAGCGGATGGGCGTGGTCCTGGCGGTGGGGATGCTGGCGGCGATGCTGGTCGGTGTCGCCGGCATCGCCCGGCTGCGCGGGTCCGCCCCGGTCAGCACCGCTTCCGGGCACGGCGGGTGGCGGGCGTTGCGCACGGCGCTGCGCGACAGGCAGTTCCGGTGGCTGGTCGCCGCGTACCTGGCGATGTCCACCACCACCCACCTGGTGCTCGCCGGGGTGCCCTACTACGCCGAGTACGAGCTGCGCGCCCCGGGCCTGACCACGGTGCTGGTGGCCGCGTTCGTGGCGCCGGCGCTGCTGGTCACCCCGGCCTGGCTGGTGGTGGCCCGCCGCGTCGGCAAGCAGCGGGCGTTGCTCGGCGCGCAGGGCGCGTTCGCGATCGGCTCGCTGGTGTTGGCGGTGGGCCGACCGGCCGGCCTGCCGGTGCTGGTCGCCGCCGTGGCGGTGCTCGGGGTGGCGTTCGCCGGCATGCAGCTGCTGCCGTTCTCGATGCTGCCCGACGTGATCCGCGCCGCCGGCAACGCCGGCAGCACCGGGGCCGGCACCTACACCGGGGTGTGGACGGCCACCGAGGCCACCGGCGCGGCCCTGGGCCCGTACGCGTACGCGCTGTGCCTGACAGTGGGTGGTTTCGTGGCCTCGACCGCCGGTGAGTCACCGGTGCAGCCGGACGCCGCGCTCGCGGCGGTCCGCTACGGCTTCGGGTTGCTGCCGGCGGTGGCGATGCTCGCGGCGCTGCTGCTGCAACGCCGCTACACCCTGGACGCGACGGCCCGGGCCGCGAGCTGATCGGCCGGCACTAGACTTCGCCCTCGATGGACGCCCAGCCCAGCACCACCGAGACCCGCCCGTGCGCCCACTGTGGAGCGCCGGTGCCGCAGCGTGTCGGCGCGGGTCGACCGTTTCGCTACTGCCGCGACAACGACGGCGCCTGCCAGCGCGCCTCCCGCAACAGCCGGATGCGCCACCGCAACGCCCCCGGTCTGCCCGGGCAGGTGGCCCGCACCTGGGAGGCGGTGGACCGACTCGACCAGATCGTCGAGACGTTGACCGAGTCGCTGCACGCCGAGCTGTCCCCGGTGGGTGTGCAGCGGCAGCTCGCACAGGTCCGCGCGGAGGCCGCCACCGAGATCGCGGCGGCGCAGACTGAACGCGACGAGGCCCGCGACGACGCCGAGACCGCGGCGGCCGACGCGGCGCGCGCCCGCGAGCAGGCCCGCGGGGCCCGCGCCGAGGCTGACGACGCCCGCCAGCGCGCCGAGCTGGCGCAGCGGCAGGTCACCGCCGCCGACGAGCGGGCGCGGCACGCTGAGGCCGCCCGCGACCAGGCGCGCCACGATGCCAGCGCCGCCGAGGCGCTGCGCGCCCAGGCCGAACGCGACCGCGACCAGGCCCGGGCCGAGGCGCGGGACATGCGCACACAGCGTGACGCCGATCGGCAGCGGGTGGCCGACCTGGGCGTGGAACGCGACGCGCTGCGCGCCGAGGCCGAACGGGCCAGCCGCGCCGCCGCCGAGGCGACCGAGCGGGCCGGGCGGTGGCAGGCCGAGGTGCAGGACGTTCGGCGCCAGATCGAGCAGTCGCGCGCCGACGCGGCGCGGACCCGCGCGGAGGCCGCCGACGCCGCCCGGGCGCGCGAGCAGGCCGACCGGGCCCGCGACCGCGCCGAGGTCGCCGCCCGGCAGGCCGACGACGCCCGGCAGGAGGCTGCGGAGTTGGCCGCGCGGCTGCGCGCGGAGGTGGCGGCCCTGGCCGCCCAGCGCGACACGCTCACCGCCGAGCTGACGGTGGCCCGGCAGGCCGCGGCGACCGCCGAGGGTCATCGCACCGCACTGACGGTACGGCTCGACGCCGCCGAGACCGACCGGGACCTGGCCCAGCGGCGGGTGGCGCAGCTCGGCGACCAGGTCAGTGACCTGGCGTTGGCGCTGGCACGCCTCGGCGCTGCCACTCCCGGCGACGCCACCTGATCATCGTGGCGCAACCTTCGGTAGGCTCAGGCGGTTAACCTCCCCGGTGGCAGCGGACACACCGTTGTCCCGACCCGCCCGGGGATCACCTCACCGGGTGAGCGTCCCGGCCGGCTACCCTTGGTCCCGGCCCACCCGTGGACGCCTCACGCCCTCGGGCGGGAATGGCTCGACGGGGACGCACCGTTACACCCAGAAGACCAGCACCACGAACGAGGGGAAGTCGATCATGGGCGAGCGTATGCTGCGCGGAAGCCGCCTTGGCGCGGTGAGCTACGAATCCGACCGCAACACGGAGCTCGCGCCGCGTCAGACCCGCGAGTACCTCTGCGCCAAGGGCCACCAGTTCGAGGTGCCGTTCGCCGTCGACGCCGAGGTCCCGACGACCTGGGAATGCAAGTTCGACGGCAGCGTCGCCCGACTCGTCGACGGCAACGAGCCGGAGCAGAAGAAGGCCAAGCCACCGCGTACCCACTGGGACATGCTTCTGGAGCGGCGTTCCATCGCCGAGCTGGAGGACATCCTGGAGGAGCGCCTGCAGGAGGTTCGGACCCGCCGCGGCCGCGCCTGAGCCGCACGACGCACGATGACGGCGCCCCCGGGGTTATCCCCGGGGGCGCCGTCATGTCTGTCTGGCCTGGTGTCAGTGCCGGCCGGGTTCGACGATCTCGCCCTCGATGGCCCGACCGCCGTCGACCACCACCGGCTGCTCCGGTTGCTCCGGTTGCGGGGCGGGTTGCGGCGCACCTTGGCGCACCCGCACCGTGCGGGGCCCGAACAGGTCACCGGCGACCATCGACGACACCCGCCGCTCAGTGGCGCGGCGCACCCCGGCGCGGGCCAGTCGACGCACCGGCGGCACCAGCAGCAGCAACCCGACCAGCCCGCTGACCAGGCCGGGCGCCGCCAGCAACAGCGTGCCGGCCAGCCCGACGAGCCCGTCGGTCACCTGGCCACCCGGGGGTTGCCCGGCCGCCGCCGCGGCACGGAAACCACGCCAGGCGCGCATCCCCTCGCGGCGCAGCAGCACCAACCCCAGCAGGGACGCGGCGAACACCAGCAACACCGCCGCGCCGAACCCCAGCGCCCGTCCCACGCCGACGAACACCGCCAGCTCCAGCACCACCGCCAGCAACAGGGCCAACGGTACGAACCTCAGTCCTCGGCGCATCTCACCTCATCGCCATTCCTGCGGACACCACGGACGTGTTCCGCTCATCCAGCATGACACGGCCGCGCTCACGGCCACCGTGCCTGACCCGCTCACGGCCACCGCGCCTGGCCGGTGGCGGTGCCGTGCAGGCCCCGGCGTACCGCCTGGCGGCGGTCGCGCACCCCCCAGGCGGTGATCCGCCACAGCGCCTCGGCCACGATCTTCGGGCTCATCTTGCTGTCGCCGCGCTCCCGCTCGGCGAAGGTGATCGGCACCTCCACGATCCGCACCCCGGCCCGGTGCGCCAGCCGCGACAACTCCACCTGGAACGAGTAGCCCTGGGAGGTCACCGACTCCAGGTCGATGGCGTCCAACGCGCTGATCCGGTACACCCGGTAACCGCCGGTGGCGTCCGAGACGGGCATGCCCAACGCCAGGCGCGCGTACAGGTTGCCGCCGCGCGACAGCAACAGCCGCCGCAGCGGCCAGTTGAGCACCCGGGCGCCGTTGGTCCACCGGGAGCCGATCACCACGTCGGCGTCGCGGGCGGCATCCAGCAGCGCCGGCAGGTCCTCCGGGGCGTGGGAGCCGTCCGCGTCCATCTCCACGACCGCCTGGTAGCCACGCTCGCGCGCCCACCCGAACCCGGCCAGGTACGCCGCGCCGAGGCCCTGCTTGCCCTGACGGTGCAGCACCTGCACGTGCGCGTCGCCGTCGGCGAGGGCGTCGGCGATCGCGCCGGTGCCGTCGGGGCTGTTGTCGTCGGCGATGAGGATCTGCACCGCCGGGGCGGCCCGCCGGACCCGGCCCACGATCACGGCGATGTTGTCGGCCTCGTTGTAGGTGGGGATCACCACCAGCACCCGGCCCACCCCGGGCACCTCGTCCGCGCGTCGGATCGTATCGGTCGCCTGGATCACGGTTCCTCCGCTCCCGCCGGCGTACCGGCTGTTGCTATCCGGGCCTGACCCGCTGCCGCCGGCGCAGCACCGCCGCGCCGACCAGGGCCGCCGCGGCGAGCGCGGCGAGCGCCACCTCCGGCCACCAGCCGAGGCGGGTGGCGAGGGTGCGTCCGTCGTCGAGCCGCAACTGCCGCACCACGACCTCCCGGGTGTTGAACCCGGTGGCATCGCTTACCCGCCCGTCGGGTGCGACGAACCCGGACACTCCGACCGTGGAGGCCATCAACGCCGGCCGGCCGTGCTCCACCGCCCGCAACCGCACCATGGCCATCTGCTGGCGGGCCTCCGCCACGTCGAAGGTGGCGTTGTTGGTCTGCACCACAAGCAGTTGCGCGCCGCCGGTGACGGTGTCGCGGACCACCTCGTCGTAGGCGACCTCGAAGCAGATCACGTCACCGAGCACGGTGGTGCCGGCGCGTACCACGCCCGGGGTGCTTCCCGGCACGAAGTCGTTGCGGATCAGGTCGACCTTCTTGCTGACCAACCGGGCCACGTCGCGCAGCGGCACGTACTCGGCGAACGGCACCGGGTGGCGTTTCGTGTACAGCTGGTCGAGGTCCGCGCCGGTGCCGGGGTGCCACAGGATGCCCGCGTTGCGGACCTGCCCGGCGTCGGGGCCCAGCAGCACCGCGCCGACCAGGATCGGCGCGCCGATGGTGTCGGCGGCCTGGGAGATACGCGCACCGGCGGTGGGGTTGCGCAGCGGGTCGATGTCGCTGGAGTTCTCCGGCCACACCACCAGGTCGGGTCGCCGCTGCTGCCCGGCGGCAACCCGACCGGCCAGTTCGATGGTGGCGTCGACGTGGTTGTTGAGCACCGCCTGCCGTTGGGCGTTGAAGTCCAGGCCCAGCCGCGGCACGTTGCCCTGCACGATCGCCACGGTGACGGTGTCGCCGGACCCGGCGGTGGCGACCGGCACCAGCAGACCCCCGACGGTCAGCGCGACCGCCACGACGGCCGGTACGACCACCGGCGTCCACCGCCGCGCCCCAACACCCCCCGCGCGTGCAGGGCCGTCCAGCGGGCCGTCAGCGGCCGGCGCGGCCTCGTCCGGCGCTGTGGTGGGCTCGGGTGCGTGGCGCTGGGCGGTGACCCAGCCCCGCCAGGCGGCGGTGACCAGCAACCCGCCGATGAGGGCCACGACGAAGGTGACCAACGGGGCGCCGCCCAGCGCGGCCAGCCGCAGCAGCGGTGAGCTGTCCTGGCTGAACGCCAACCTGCCCCACGGGAACCCGCCGAACGGGGTGCGGTCGCGCAGCGCCTCCTGCCCGACCCAGAGCAACCCGGTCAGCGCCGGCCACGCCCAACGGGCGCGGTCGACCAGCGGCGACACCCAGGCGGTGGCAGCGCCCAGCAAGGCCAGGTAACCGGCCTGCAGCAGCGACAGCAGCACCCACGGCAGATAGCCGGTGTGCAGGTTCGTCCAGGCCAGCAGTGGGGCGAAGAACGCCACCCCGGTCAGGAAACCCAGGCCGGCGCCGGCGCGCAACCGTCGCCGGTGCGCGGCGGCGGCCAGCAACGCCACCCCGACCGGCGCGAGCGGCCACACCCCGTACGGGGGGAACGCCACCAGCAGGGCCAGCCCGGCGGCCACGGCCAGGGGCACGGCGACCCGCAGCGGCAGCGGCCGACCGGGAACGACCGGCCGGGGCAGCGCCGCCGGGGCGTGCGTCTCGTCCCGGTCCAGGGTCGTCACCGCTTCACCTCGATCACGGGGCGAAGGTTACCTGGCTGGCGGGTGCACCGGCCGCGTCGGGCCGTCGGGCACGAACCGCCCGGCAGACATGAAATCGGGGCGCGGCTCGCGCCGCGCCCCGATGCTCCCAGGCCCTTCCCGGCCGGTGTGGCGAGGATGGGGCACGACGACCTTCGGACCGACCGGACGTGGACTGGCTGCCCCCGCCGGGCCGTTGTCTACTGGCCGTGCACCTCACCCTGCCCGTACACCGGTAACCGCGGCCGGTTCGCGCCGCCCCGCCGACCCCCGCCCGCTGGACCTGGCCGCCGCGACGATGACGCTCAAACATGTCGCTCGGCCAGCGGACGAAGGGACGAAGCGAACAACAGCCGCTTCCCGTGGTAGGACTCAAAGACGGTACGTGCCGACCCCCGTCGGTTGTCAACCCGCAGCCGGCCTGTCGTGTGTTGCGACACGGCGTGTCGGGTCGGCGAGTCTCAATGCATACGCAGATGCTGACGCAGCAGCGCCTGCGCGGCCGCCCTGTGCTCCTCGGCGAGCAGCCCTCCGGCGGCCAACACGTAGTCGGCGTCGACCACCGCCGCGGCGGCGCGCGGCAACGCCCACCCACCGGCGTGGTCGGCCAGGACCGCCGTCAGCACCTGCCCGGACACGTCCGCCGTCGAGTGCCGCAGCACCCCACCGGAGCCCACCAGCATCCGCACGTCGCGCAGGTCCCGCCCGGCCCGCTCACCGGTGGCGGCGCCCCGGGCGTGCCGGCGCAGCGCCACAGTCGCGGCGAGGGTGGCGATGCGCCGGTCCACGGCCCGCTCGACGTCGTCGACGGCCAGGAACGCCGGGTCGGCCGCCCGGCGCGCCGCAGCGGCACCCAGGTCGTCGGCCTCACCGGCGGCGAGCAGACGCTCCTCCACCGCGGCCCGCACCACCCCGGGGGCGCTCCACCGCATGCCCAGGTCGCCCTCCACGGTGCGGGCCCGCCACAGGCTGCCGGCGACCTCCCGGCCCGGCCCGGTGGCTCGCTCGTCGGGCGTGAGCACCGAGTACACGTCGGTGGTGGCCCCACCCACGTCGACCACTGCCAGGTCCCCGCCGAGGGTGTCGGCGAGCACCTCCACACCGGTGAGGACCGCGTCGGGGGTGGCCGCCCGCACCAACCGCGCGAACCGGGCCCCCCTCGACAGTCGTTTACCACCGATGACGTGGCGCAGGAACACCGCCCGGATCGCCGCCCGCGCCGACGCCGGGGCGAGCACCCCGATGCGCGGCAGGACGTTGTCGGCGTCGGTGACCGGCACCCCGGCGTCGCGCAGCAGCCCGGTCACCTGCTCGCGCACGTCGGCGTTGCCCGCGTACACCACGGGCCGGCGCCACCGGGCCCGGGCCAGGCGGGTGGCGTTGTGGGTGACCGTGTCGGCGTCGCCGCCGTCGGTGCCGCCCACGAGCAGCACCACGTCCGGGCGGGCCGCCCGCAACGCCGTCAAATCGGCGGCGCCCAGCCGGCCGGCCGCGACGTGCACCACGTGCGCGCCGGCGGACAACCCGACCCGCCGGCCGGCCTGCGCGGTGACCAGCGGCTCGTAGCCGATTACGGCCAGCCGCAGCCCACCACCGGCCGACGAGCACACGTACCAGGGCACGTCGCGCACGCCGAGCCCGGCGGTGGCCGCCGCGACGGCGGCGTCGAGGCCGTGCAGCACGTCGGTGCCCACTGTGGTGGGCGCCGACGCCGCGCCGGCCAGGACACCGCCGGCCAGGTCCACC
This sequence comes from Micromonospora sp. NPDC053740, assembly GCF_040677775.1. Classification (NCBI taxonomy): domain Bacteria; kingdom Bacillati; phylum Actinomycetota; class Actinomycetes; order Micromonosporales; family Micromonosporaceae; genus Micromonospora; species Micromonospora sp. NPDC053740. Next base: position 169,882 of record NZ_JBFASO010000010.1, on the reverse strand, counting down.
ACCGCCACCTTCGTGTACGTGGAACCGACGTCGGCGCAGACCGCCAGGGTCACGAGTTTCCCTGTTCGCGACTGCGGGGCTCGCAACCCCGGCTCACTCCTCGCGACTCACGCTGGCGGCGGGGACGACCACGGTGCCGGTCGCGGTGACCGCCACGATCGGCGGGTCCAGGACCTCCGCGGCGGACGCGGAGCGGTCCGGGCGGCCCCGGCACACCACCGCGCAGCTCAACTCCAGGGTGCGGCTGCGGGTGCCCACCCGTGACACCTGGGCGGTGACCTCGACCACGTCCCCGGCGTGGATGGGCGCGTGGAAGCGCACGTCGGTGTACCCGGCGAACAGTCCCTCGTCGCCGTCGGTGCGGATGCACACCTCCGTGGCGACGTCGCCGAACAACCCCAGCGCGTACGCCCCGTCGACGAGGTTGCCGGCGTAGTGGGCGTGCGAGTACGGCACATACCGCCGGTGCGTCACCGTCAACCCGAGCCGTTCGTCGGTCATGCCATCGCCTTCCGTTGCGTGATCAGGGCGTGCACGAGGTAGCTGGCCACCTCGCCGGGCGTGGTGCCCCGACCGAAGATCCGGTCCACGCCCAACTCGTCGGTCATCGACTCGTCGAAGCGGGGGCCACCGACGATCAGCAGCGGGCGCCGCCCCGCCGGCATCGCCTCCCGGAACGCGGCCGACATCTCCCGGGTGTTGTGCAGGTGCGCGTCGCGTTGGGTGACCACCTGCGACACGAGCACCGCGTCGGCCTTCTCCGCCCGGGCGGTCTCCACCAACTCCGGCACGCTGACCTGCGCGCCCATGTTGGTGACCTTCAACTCCCGGTAGTACTCCAGGCCCTTCTCCCCCGCGATGCCCTTGACGTTGAGGATCGCGTCGATGCCCACCGTGTGCGCGTCGGTGCCGATGCACGCCCCGACCACTGACAGCTTGCGCCGCAACCGCTGCTTGATCACCGTGTTGACGTCCTTCGCCGACAGCAACGCGAAGTCCCGTTCCACCACCTGCACGGCGTTGAGGTCGACCAGGTGGTTGACCCGCCCGTAGACGACGAAGAACGTGAACCCGTCGCCCATCGGCTTGGCGTGCACCACCATCGCCGGGTCGATGCCCATCTTGTTGGCCAACTGCACCGCAGCGCCCTCGGCGCGCTTGTCGTGGGTCACCGGCAGGGTGAACGACACCTGCACCATGCCGTCACCGGTGGTGTCCCCGTACGGGCGCACGATCTGCTTCTCCCCGCTCACGCGGCGGCCTCCAGGATGTCGGTGGCCGGGTTGCAGTAGTCGGCCTCGTGCGCGGCGACCCCGTCGAGGCCCTTGCCCCGGTCCGCGGGCCGCTTCATGATCCCGAAGGTGCCCTCGGCGATCGCCGTGAGCAGCGTCTGCTCCCCGATGCGGTCCAGCAGGTCCAGTGCCTCACCGAGGACCTGGTTGGCGCGGCGGCGGATGAACCCGCCCGGCGCCGGCACGAAGTCCTCGTGCAGCCCACCGGCCGCGCCGAGGACGTAACGCACGTTCTGCAGGGCGATGTCCCGGTCGGACAACCACGGCGTCACCACCGCCTCGGTCATCATCCCCACCAGCAGGATGCCCTGACCGGTCAGCGCGCCGGCCAGGTTGAAGAACCCGTCGAGCAGGTTGCCCCGGAACACGTCACCGGTCATGTGCTTCGTCGGCGGCATCCACTTCAACGGCGCGTCGGGGAACAACTCCCGGGCCAGCAACGCGTGCGCCAACTCCAACCGGAACGACTCCGGCACCTCCGGGTTGATCTCGAACGCGTGCCCCAACCCCAACTGCCAGTCCGCCAACCCCGCCTCGTGCGCGAAGAACTCGTTGAGCAGCTGCGACACCGTCACCGTGTGCGCCTCGTCGACAGCGTCGGCGGTGGTCAGGTAGTTGTCCTCACCGGTGTTGATGATGATCCCGGCGCGGGCGTGCACCTGCCGGGAGAACCGCTGGTCGACGAACGTGCGCACCGGGTTGATGTCGCGGAACAGAATCCCGTACATCGAGTCGTTCAACATCATGTCGAGGCGTTCCAGCCCGGCCAGGGTCGCCATCTCCGGCATGCACAGCCCGGAGGCGTAGTTGGTCAACCGCACGTAGCGGCCCACCTCCTTCGACGACTCGTCCAACGCCGCGCGCATCAGCCGGAAGTTCTCCTGGGTGGCGTACGTGCCGGCGAAGCCCTCCCGGGTCGCGCCCTCGGGCACGTAGTCCAGCAGCGACTGCCCGGTGGAACGGATCACCGCGATCACGTCCGCGCCGGCGCGCGCCGCCGCCTGCGCCTGCGGAATGTCCTCATAGATGTCGCCGGTGGCGACGATCAGGTAGATCCACGGCCGCTGCTTCGGGTCACCGTGGCGCTTGATGAGCCGGTCCCGCTCGGCGCGCCGCCGGTCGATGCGCCGAATACCCGCGCCGACGGCCCTGCGCGCCGCCGACCGGGCCGCGGTCGCGGCCCGCCCGGTGGGCTGGGTGAACCGCACCGACCCGGCCGCGGCCTTCTGCGCCAGCAACGTCACGTCGGTGCTGCCCTCACGGACCAGGGCGTCGAACACCGGCACCGCCACCCCGTGACCCAACCCCACGTCCGCGGCGACCGCGTCGACGAGCCGGTTCACCCACGGAATACCGTCTGGGTCGGCGCCGGTCACCCCGGCCAACCGCAGGACCGCCCGCTCCACCGACACCGTGGTGTGGCTGCGCGCCAGGTCCACTACCGGCTGCCCGGCCCGACGCGCCAACTCCCGCGCCCGCGCCACCAGCACCGGATCAAGATCAAGCTTCCCGGTCATGATGACCCTTCCTCATAGATGACCTCACCGCGCAGCACCAGGCGCCGACACACCGGCAGCGGCGTCGGGTCGTCCGCACCCCGCGCCTCCGGGTCCTCGGCCTGCAACACCGGCAGACCCCGCTCCACCCCCGCCGGCGTCGACCACACAGCGAACGTCGCCGGCGCACCCAACGCGAGGACCCCCTCGACGTCCAGGTGCACCGCCCGCCACCCGCCCCGGGTGTGCGCCGCGAACGCCGAACGCACACCCATCCGCTGCGCCGGGTTGTGGTGCGCCACTGCCGCCCGCACCGACCCCCACGGGTCCAGCGGCGTCACCGGCGAATCCGACCCGAACGCCAACGCCACCCCCACCGAGTGCATCGCACCCATCGGGTTCGATTCCAACGACCGGTCCAACCCCAACCGCGTCTCGTACATCCGGCCCGCGCCACCCCACAACCTGTCGAACGCCGGCTGCATGCTCGCCACCACCCCGTACTCCACGAACCGCGCGATCAACGTCTTGCTCATGATCTCCGCATGTTCGATGCGGTGCCGGGCCGCACGCAGCCGCTCCACCCCCAGCGTCCGCGCCGCCGCCGCGAACCCGTCCAGGACGGTGCCGATCGCCGCGTCACCGATGGCGTGGAACCCGCCCTGCATGCCGTGCGCCGCGCAGTCCAACAGGTGATCACGCACCTGCTCGACCGACAGGTACCCGTGCCCACAGCCGTCGCCGTCGCCGTACGGCTGCGACACGTGCGCCGTGCGCGAACCCAACGCCCCGTCGGCGAACAGATCCCCACCGGCGCCGACCGCGCCCAACTCCCGGGCCCGCGCCGCGCCACCCAACTCACCCCAGTACCCGTACACCTCCGGCAACCCCGCGCCGGAGATGCCCAGCAGACCGGTGAAGTCCTCCTCGTCGGAAATCTCCGGACCACCACACTCGTGCACCGCCGCGATCCCCAACGACGCCGCGTGGCCCAGAGCCACCCGCTGCGCCGCGACCCGCTGCGCCCGACTCACCGACGCCTGCGCGGCCGCCCGCACCACGTGGTGCGCGTCGCGCCGCAACCAGCCCGACGCGTCGTACCCGGCCGCCTGCGCCGCCTGCGGGCACGCCGCCAGCAACGCCGACGACACCAACGCCGAGTGGATCGACGCCTGCGACAGGTACACCCGCCGACCACCGGCGGCCCGGTCCAGCGCCGCGGCGTCCGGCAACGTCGGATTTGACCAACCCGACTCGTCCCAGCCGTGCCCGAGCACCACCGCGTCCGCCGGCAGAGCCGCCGCGAACCCCGCCACCGCGTCGAGCAACTGCCCCGCCGAACGCACACCGGACAACGCCAACCCGGACAACGCCAACCCGGTGTCGGTGGTGTGCACGTGCGCGTCGACGAACGCCGGCGTCACCAACGCCCCACCCAGGTCAACCACCCGGTCGGCCGGCGGCGCGTCACCGTCGGTCCCCAACCAGGCAATCCGCCCACCGGACACCAGCAGCGCGGTAGCGCTCGGCTCGGCGGGGCAGTGCAGCACGCCGCCGCGATACAACGTCGAGGGGTTCGTCATGACCTCAGTCTGCCGCGACCCGCGCCGCGAACAGCTGACGCACCCCCGGCTCGGCCCGCAGCAGCCCCAGCGCCAACTCCGCGTGCCCCGGCACGTACCCGTTGCCCACCAGCATCGTCACGTCCGCGGCCAACCCCTCCGCGCCCAACGCCGCGGCGGAGAAGCTCGTCGCCATCGAGAAGAAAATCACCGTGCCGCCGTCTGCGGTGGCCAGCACCGCCCCGTGCTCACAGCCCGGCACGTCCACGCAGACCACCGTCACGTCCGCCGGCACCCCCAGCGCGGTGGTCACCGCCGTGGACAACCCCACCGGGTCGCGCGCATCGGCCAACGCCACCACCGACGCCAGACCGGCGGCCACCAGCGCGTCACGCTCCGCCGCCACCGGCACCACCCCGACGGTACGCGCGGCGCCCGCCCGTCGCGCCGCCGCCAGAGACAACGACCCGCTCTTACCGGCCCCACCGATCACCGCGACCCGCACCGGCGTCGGATCACCGCTACGCCGACGCTCCTCCACGTAGCGCGACACCACCCGGGCGGTCAGCGCGGGCGCCCCGCACACGTCCAGCACCGCGAGGGACAACTGCGGATCCTCGTCGTCGGGCAGCACCGCGGCGATGGAGCGCGCGAACAGGATCGCCCACCCGTCACAGGGCACCTGCTCGCTGCGCCCGTCCCAGCGGGCCAACCCGTCGGTGATCACCAGGGGCGTCAACGTCAACGACACCAGGGTGGCGACCCGCTCCCCCGCCCTGAGCCCCAGCGGGGACCGCCGACCGGCCTCCTCGACAGTGCCGATCAACATCCCGCCCGACCCGGTCACCGGGTTCTGCATCTTCCCCCGGGTCGCGATGATCTCCAGCACCTCGGCACGGACCGCGGCACCGTCCCCGCCGTGCTTCTCCGACAACTGCCGGAAGCTCGCCGCGTCCAGGTTGAGCCGCTGCACCCGGATCCGCACCTCGTTCGGCGCGATCGCCGCAGACGTGTCCAGGCGCCAGGCCGCCTGCGGCAGCACCCCCGCCGGTTGCACGACGCGGTGCAGTCCCACCGGTGACGTCACGCCAACCTCCCCCTGTCAGCCGCCCGAAGCCCCGACCAAGGCTCGCGTAACGGGAAAACTTACGGCAGACTAGTTTCTATACCGAATATTTTCCAGTAGCCTTCGGGCTTCGCTGATCAGCCGCAACACCGAGGAGGGGCCGTGACCCAGACCCAACCGGTTGAGAGCATCCCTCAACCCCGTCACGCCCCGGTCGCCGTACCGACCGCCGGGCAGCCCTACGAGTACCACCGACGCCCCCTGGTCGAACCCGACTGGACCCGCTTCCCCGGCTGGCGCCACGTCACCCGCGACCAGTGGGAATCAGCCCAGTGGCAGCGCGTCAACTGCGTCAAGAACATCAAGCAGCTCCGCGCCGTCTTCGGTGACCTGATCGACGAAACCTTCTACGCCGACCTCGAAGCCGACCAGTTGGCCCTGGCCACCATGTCCATGCTGGTGCCACCACAAATGATCAACACGATGGTGCCGTTCGCGACCCTCACCACCGAGGCGCTGCTCGCCGACCCCATCCGCCGCTACATGATCCCGGTCGCCTCCGACCGACGCACCGACTGGCCATCACACCCCTACGCCAGCCGCGACAGCCTCCACGAGCACGACATGTGGGTCGCCGAAGGGCTCACCCACCGCTACCCCACCAAGGTCCTCGCCGAACTGCTCTCCACCTGCCCCCAGTACTGCGGGCACTGCACCCGGATGGACCTCGTCGGCAACTCCACCCCCGCCGTCGACAAACTCAAACTCACCCTCAAGCCCGTCGACCGCTACGACGCCCACATCGCCTACCTCAAGGCCCACCCCGGCGTCCGCGACGTTGTCGTCTCCGGCGGCGACGTGGCAAACGTCCCCTGGCGCAACCTCGAGTCGTACCTCATGCGCCTGCTGGAACTGGAGACGGTCCGCGACATCCGGCTCGCCACCAAGGCCCTCATGGGCCTCCCCCAGCACTGGCTGCAACCCGACGTCGTCGAAGGCCTGGAACGCGTCGCCCGCACCGCCGCCCGCCGCGGCGTCAACCTCGCCATCCACACCCACGTCAACCACGCCCAGTCGCTCACCCCACTGGTCGCCAAAGCCACCCAGACCGCCCTCGACGTCGGCGTCCGCGACGTCCGCAACCAGGGCGTCCTCATGCGCGGCGTCAACGCCACCACCCCAGAACTGCTCGACCTCTGCTTCGCCCTCCAAGGCGAAGCCGGGATCCTGCCGTACTACTTCTACATGTGCGACATGATCCCCAACGCCGAACACTGGCGGGTCCCGGTCTGGCACGCCCAGCAACTCCAACACGACATCATGGGCTACCTCCCCGGCTACGCCACCCCCCGCATCGTCTGCGACGTCCCCTTCGTCGGCAAGCGCTGGGTGCACATGCTCACCGACTACGACCGTGAGCACGGCATCTCCTACTGGACGAAGAACTACCGCACCTCCATCGAATCCGCCGACCTGGAGGCGCTCAACAAGCGCTACGCCTACTACGACCCGATCGACACCCTGCCCGCCAACGGCCAGCAGTGGTGGAACGACCACCGCGACGACTGACCCACCGACAACGACACCCCCGGGGAGACCACTCCCGGGGGTGTCGCGCACTCCGTGGTCAGGCGCAGCCCAGACCCTGCGAATAGCTGGCCCGCAACGTCCCGGCCGCGATTTCGTCGGCGTACTCCCAGAACACCTCTGGCCAGTCGCCGGCCTTGTTCATGTCCCGCAGCACCCGCCACCCGTGACTGCTCCGCAACGCGTCGGCGGCCCGCCGCACCCCGGCCTCGTCCCCGCTCGCCCTCGCCCGCTGCCACTCCGCGATCCACCCGCAGCCGACCCGGGACGTCACACCCACACCAAAATGGTACGAGTCACTCACGCCGATGTCCTCCAGCGCCGCGACGTCGAACCCGGGCGGCAGCGGCACGTCGGCGAGCACCTTCGCCGCCCGCTCCCCCACCGGCATGACCATCTCCGCCGGAAGAACGGCCAACCAGGTCCGCGCGTCCACCCGGACGATGTCCGCGAGAACCCGAGCGAATTCCTTACGCGACCAGTCCCCGGAGGTCCTCATCTCCACGAACACGTCCTCGCGGGGACGCGTCAGCACCGCAAAATCACTGCCGGAATACTCGAACAGGTCACCCGGCCAGCCATCGACCCGCACCGACTTCGGCCGATTCACCTGGAGTCGATCGGCATAACGACCCGCATAACCGGACGCCGGATACCAGTTCATCTCCAACTCTTGCCCACCCCGGCGAAAACGGATCATGCCCAGCTCCTCGGTGAACCCCGACAGATCAGTCACCTTCCAGCCAGACCGATCGATCAGCAGCCGCGGGTTCCGCGCCGCCGCCGCCAGCGCCAACGGCGAAAAGACGACCCCCTCGGCCGGGGTGACAATCGGAGAAACCCCACCGCCCTCGGCCTGCCCCCGCAACACCATGGAGGCCGGCACGACGCTCATGAGCACCGCTGCCGCCGTCACCACGCCTGCGAAGCGACGCACCCGCAACCGCCGCCGCGCAATACCGGCACCGCCCTCGACCCCCGACTCGGACACGATCTCCTCCAAGAGGGTTCGCTTCACCCCTGCGAGGTCCCCGACGCCACCGAGCCCACCCGGGTCGGCATCCCGAACCAGCCGGTCAACACGCTCATCGCCGCTCATCAGTCCTCCGTACGGGTAGGCGCGGTCAACACATCCAGCACATGTCCGGGAGGCCCCGGGTCGTCACCGACCAACCCCCGCAACCTCGCCCGCGCCCGCGACAACCGGGACCGAACCACGGCGTAACCCACCCCCAGCACCGCAGCCACCTCATGCGGCCGCAGACCCTCCCACACGGTCAGCATCAGCACCTCCCGGTCCACCTCCGCCAGGCCCGCCAACGCCGCCCGAACGGCAAGCCGCTCCGGCACCTCACTCCCCGGATCGGCCACCGAAACGACGAGCTGCTGGCGCAACCGCTCACCGAGGCGCTGCCGCCGAACACCACCACGGTGCTGGTTGGCCAACACCCGCCGGGCCACCCCGTACAGCCACAGCCGAGCCTCACCGCCGTCCGGAATGTCCTGCCGGCGACGCCACGCCACCAGGAAGGTCTCCGCGACGACGTCGGCCGCATCCTCCGGATGCGCGACCCGACGCAACGCGTACGCCAACAACGACTCGAATTCCTCGGCGTAGACCCGCCGGAAGCGGCCCTCGCCCTGCTCTGTCCCTGAGCTCACATCCAGTCCATGTCCGGTGCGACCACAACCGTGACAGCCCACACCGGTCAGGCGCGGATACCGGCGAGCACCAGATCGGCGACCCTACCGATCACCCGGGCGTTCGTCGCTGCCGGCAACCGCCGAAGCGACGCGATGGCCAACAGGCCGGCCCGCACGTCGTCCGCGCCGACGCCGTCGCGCAGCACACCCGCCGCCCGGGCCCGCACCACCAGCACGTTCAACGCCTGCGCGTGCTCCCGCCGCTCCCGCTGAAACGCCGCACTCACCTCACCCGGCCCCAACAACGCCTCGTTGAGCGCCCGATCATGGATCTGCCGCTCGGCGAACTCGCGCACCACGCCGGACAACGCCCGCCACGGGTCCGGGTCGTCGAGCGCGCGGCGCACCTGCACACCGCAGTCGTCCACCCGCTCGGCCAGGACCGTCGCCACCAACTCCGTACGCGTCGGAAAATGCCGGTACAGGGTCGCCACGCCCACCCCCGCCCGTCGCGCCACCTCCCGCATGGGCACCTCGAGCCCCGCCGACGCGAACGCCTCCCGTGCCGCCGCCACCACCCGATCACGGTTGAGCCGGGCATCGGCACGCTGCATCTGAGACATCTCCGACCGGCCTTCCTCTCACTTGACCCCACAGCGGAACGCCTGCTCCGTTTCCGGCCTACGGTACGACCATCACCCCGTCTTCCCAGGCAGAGGAGCCCCAGATGTTCGCCGTGCAGTACGACCGGTTCGGCGGCCCCGAGGTACTGCACCTCGAGACCACTCACGCGCCACGGCCCCGGGCCGGCCAGATCCGCATCCGCGTCCAGGCCGCCGGCGTCTCCCCCGTCGACGTCGGCCTCCGCTCCGGCCGCACCCCGATGAGCGCCCAACTGCCGCTGCCACACATCCCCGGCGTCGACGCGGCCGGCATCGTCGACGAGATCGGCGACGACGTCGACGGGGTCACCCTCGGCGACCATGTCTTCGGCCTCGTCGAGCTGGCCAGACTCGGCGGCGCGAGCGCACAGTTCGCGGTACTACAGCTCTGGGCGCACAAGCCCAGCACCATGCCGTGGGCCCAGGCGGGCGCGGCAGGCACCAGCATCGAGACCGCCACCCGGGCCCTCGACCTGCTGGACCTACGGCCCGGCATGACGCTCCTCGTCGACGGCGCCGCCGGTGGCGTCGGCAGCACCGCCGTCCAACTCGCCACCGCTCGCGGCGTCCACGTCATCGGCACCGCCCGCGCCGACAACCACGACTTCCTCCGCCAACTCGGGACGACACCGGTCACCTACGGCCCCGACCTCACAGGCCGCCTCGACGCCCTCGGCGTGACCCGGATCGACCGCGCCCTCGACATCGCCGGCGCCGGGTCCCTGCCCGAACTGCTCCACCTCACCGGCGACCCGACAGCGGTGCTCACCCTGGCCGACTTCACCGCCCCCACCCACGGCGTCCGACTGTCCATGGGGCAACTGGCCGGCGAACCCGACGGCCGCCACGGCCTGCCCGCCGCAGCCGAACTGTTCACCGAGGGCCGGTTCAGGGTGCCCATCGAAGCCACCTTCCCGCTTGAGAAGGCGGCCGACGCGCACCAGACGGCCGAGCACGGATCCCGCCGCGGAAAGATCGTCCTGACCGTCGACGACGTGCAGCAGGGCTGAGCCTCAGCCCTCGGCCAGCACCTCGGACAACGGCGCGGGCACCAGCCCTCGCTCCCGCAACCCGGCCAGGATGTGTGGCAACGCCTCATCCGTCATCGCTGCGTTCGCCTCGGTCACATGCATGATCACCACCGACCCGGGGCGAACGTGGTCCAACACCGCCCGCACCAACGGCTTCCACGCCGTCGCGAACGGATCGCCGCTGACCACGTCCCCGTCGACCACGGTCACGCCCAACGGCGCCAACGCGTCCAACGCCGCCGCGTCATGGCACAACCCGGGAAACCGGAAGTACCGGGTCTGCCGACCCCCGTACGGCGCGATCACCTCGAACGTCTTCGCCACATCGCCGGCCAGCTCGTCGACCGGCAGCCGGGGCAGGTCGTAACAGTCGGCGGTGAACGCCGCGTGCCCGTAGGTGTGGTTGGCCAACTCGAAGCGCGGATTGCCGGCGATCCGCCGGGTCACGTCCGGATACCGCTTGACCCACTTGCCGGTCAGGAAGAACGTCGCCGGCACCTGCTCCCGCTCCAGCAGGTCGAGGATGCGCAGGTTCGCGTACGACTTCACCCGGCCGGCCCGCAGGCTGGCCAACATCCCGTCGGTCATGTCCGCGTCGAAGGTCAGCGCGACAGTGGCCCCGGTACGCGGGCCGTGATCCACCACCGGCGCCCTGGCCCCGATCGGCGTCGCGCCCGGCACCGTCGCAACCACCGGCGGCGACGAGACGGTGCTCGGCGGCACCGCCGGAGAGACGCCCGTCGACGGCACCTCCGACGAGGCGTCGCCCGACGGCACACCGGCCGGGGTCGACGAGGCCGACGACCCGACGAAGACCGGCCGGTCCGGCGGTGGCACCCGAGACGCCGTACACGCGGCACCGCCGACAACGGCCACCGCCGCGATTACGCCACACCACAGGGGACGGAGCCGAGCGAGATTCACGCCGCCGATCATCCCAAACGCGAGCCACCCTCATTGCCCCGTGCCGACCCTGCCTCCGGTCATGGAAGCCCCAGAGGCCGCGCCAAACCCGCAAGATCGCGACAGGAAGGCCCTGGGCCCGGGGTCGCAGCACGATGGTCCCCGGGCGACGGCGCGCCCGGGGACCCCGTAGACCGCTCGGGTCACTTCGTGAAGGAGTCCTTCACGTTGCGACCAGCGTCCTTCACGTTCTGACCGGCCTGCTTGGCGCGCGCGTCGCTCTGCTGGCTGGCGCCCTCGCCACGCATCCGCTCGTTGTCGGTCATGTCGCCGACGCGCTCTCTCGCGGCGCCGGCCAGTTGCTCAGCCTTGTTCTTTGCCTTCTCGGTGAAGCTCATCGCGCCTCCTCGGTCTGGCGGTTGTCCCGGCTCGCTTGCCCGGTCTGCGGGTGCCGAAACCGGCAGTGCCGGTCGGCACATCCGCTAAAGCATCCTAGGAAGATAGGTAGTGGGAGGGTCGCCTGTCGGCACCGCCCCACGATGGTTAACTGACCGCATGGGAGAGCTCCTGCTGATCCGGCACGGCGAGACCACCTGGAGCGCCAGCCTGCGGCACACCTCGTACACCGACCTGGAGCTGACCCCCGACGGCGAGCGACAGGCCCGCACCCTGGCCGCGTTCCTGGCCGGCCGGCGCTTCGTCACAGTGCTGACCAGCCCCCGCTCCCGGGCGCTGCGCACCGCGCAACTGGCCGGGCTCACCGTCGACGCCGTCGACGAGGACCTCAGCGAGTGGAACTACGGCGAGTACGAGGGCCGCACCACAGTCGACATCCACGACGACGACCCGCACTGGAACATCTGGACCGACGGCTGCCCCGGCGGGGAGTCCCCCGCGCAGGTGGGCGAACGGCTCGACCGGGTGCTGGCCCGCGTCACCCCGCTGCTCGACCGTGGCACAGTAGCCCTGGTCGGGCACGCGCACAGCCTGCGGGTGCTCGGTGCCCGCTGGATCGGCCTGCCCCCGTCCGCCGGTGGGCGGTTACGGCTGGAGACCGCCACTGTCAGCGCGCTCGGTCACGAACACGGCCGGCAGGTCATCCTGCGGTGGAACCAGCCGGCTCCTCCGGCGCCCGGGACCGCGACCGACCCGGTGCCGCAGAGCTGATCTTCGGCGGCCGGTTCTCGTACGGCGTGGACAACACCACTGTCGTCCGGGTCGTGACGTTCGCCGAGGTGCGGATCTCCTGGAGCACCCGCTCCAGGTCGGTGGGGCTGGCCACCCGCACCAGCAGCAGGTAGAAGTCCTCCCCCGCCACCGAATAGCAGGAGTCGATCTCCGGCAGGTGGGCCAGCCGCTCCGGGGCGTCGTCCGGCTGCGACGGATCGAACGGCCGGATCGCCACGAACGCGGTCAGCGGCAACTCCAGCGCCTCGAACGACACCCGGGCGGCGTACCCCTTGATCACCCCGCGCTGCTCCAGCCGACGGACCCGCTGGTGCACGGCGGACACCGACAGCCCCACCCGCTCGGCCAGATCGGTGTACGACAGACGGCCGTCGGCGGTCAGCGCGGCGACGATAGCGCGGTCGATCTCCTCCACGGCGTGCAACCTACCGGGAAAACCGTCGCTCGGCGACGAGGTACCCGAGTGGCGGGCCGCGGTGTGCCGTGCCGCACCCACCGCAGCCCCACCACCACGTAGCGTCGTCAGCCCTTGGCCAGGGCCCGGGAGATCACCATCCGCTGGATCTGGTTGGTGCCCTCCACGATCTGCAACACCTTCGCCTCCCGCATGTACCGCTCCACCGGGTGGTCGGCCACGTAACCCGCGCCGCCGAGCACCTGCACCGCGTCGGTGGTCACCCGCATCGCCATGTCGGTGGCGAAGAGCTTCGCCTTGGCCGCCTCGATCGAATACGGGCGGCCGGCGTCGCGCAGCCGGGCCGCCGCCAGGGTCAGCGCGCGGGCGGCGGAGATCTGGGTGGCCGCGTCGGCGAGGAGGAACCCCAGCCCCTGGAAGTCGATGATGGAGCGCCCGAACTGCTGCCGCTCCCTGGCGTAGGAGACCGCGTAGTCCAGGGCGGCCTGGGCCAGCCCGACCGCGCACGCCGCGATGCCCAGCCGGCCGGAGTCCAGCGCGGACATCGCGATGGTGAAGCCCATCCCCTCGCCGCCGATCAACCGGTCGGCCGGCACCCGCGCCTCGTCGAAGGCGATCTGCGCCACCGGGGAGGCGCGCAGTCCCATCGTCCGCTCGGCCGCCTGCGGGGTGATGCCGGCCGTGCCTGCGTCGGCGAGCAGGCAGGAGATCCCCTTCGGACCCGGGCCGCCGCTGCGGCAGAAGACGTTGTAGAAGTCGGCGGTGCGGGCGTGGGTGATCCAGGCCTTGGTGCCGGAGACCAGGTACGCGTCGCCGTCGCGATCCGCCCGGGTGGTCAGCGCCGCCGCGTCCGAGCCCCCCTGCGGCTCGGAGAGGCAGTACGCGCCCAGCAACTCGCCACCGAGCATGTCCGGCAGGAGCTTGCGCTGCTCGTCGCTGCCGAACGCCGCCACCGGGTAGCAGGACAGGGTGTGCACGCTGACCGCCTCGGCGACAGCGAGCCACCGGCTGGCCAGGATCTCCAGCACCTGCAGGTACACCTCGTACGGCTGCGCCGCGCCGCCGTACTCCTCGGGGTAGGGCAGGCCGAGCAGGCCGGCGCGGCCCAGCGTGCGCAGCACCTCGCGGGGGAACTCGGCGCGTTCCTCGAAGGCCGCGGCCTTCGGCGCGAGCTCGCCGTCGGCGAGCTCGGTGGCGAGACCCAGCAGGTCGTGGGCCTCGTCGGTGGGGAGGATCCGGTCGACAGTCATAGCGCGATGAGCTCCGTGGGGGTGGTGTTGAGCCGTTGCACGCCGTCCGTTGTGCAGACGACGATGTCCTCGATGCGGGCGCCGTGCCGGCCCGCCAGGTAGATGCCCGGTTCGATGGAGAACGCCATGCCGGCCTCAAGGGGTCGGTCGTTGCCGGCCACCAGGTACGGCTCCTCGTGCCCGTCCAGGCCGATGCCGTGGCCGGTGCGGTGCAGGAACGCGGGACCGTAGCCCGCGGCGGCGATCGGCGCTCGGGCCGCGGCGTCGGCCGCCGCGGCGGTGATCCCTGGCCGCACCGCCTCGACGGCGGCGCGTTGCGCGTCGCGCAGCACCGCGTAGTAGTCCAGGAAGTCGGCCGGCGCCGACCCGCCCGCCAGGTAGGTGCGGGTGCAGTCCGAGCGGTAGCCCGACGCCATCGTGCCGCCGATGTCGACCACCACCGGCTCACCGACGCCGATCGGCCGGTCGGAGGTGCCGTGGTGCGGGCTGGCTCCGTTGGGCCCGGCCGCCACGATGACGAAGTCGACGGTGACGTGCCCGGCGGCGCGGATCGCCGCGGCGATGTCGGTGGCGACCTCGGCCTCGGTGCGACCGGGGCGCAGCCACTCGCCCATCCGCAGGTGTACCTCGTCGATCGCCGCGCCGGCCTCGGTGAGCGCCGCGACCTCCGCCGGGGACTTGCGGATCCGCAACTCGCGCAGCACCTCCCCGGCGAGCCGTTGGGCGGCGTCGGGGAGCGCCGCGCGCAGGCCGAGGACCTGCTCGGCCCACATCCGGTCGGCGAGCCCGACCGCCGCGACCGGGCCGTCGAGGGCGGCGACAACCAGGGGGTACGGGTCGCTGCCGTCGGCGTGGTCGACGATGCGTACTCCGGTGGCCGGCGCCGGGGACGCCTCCGCGGCCGGGCGTTCGAGCCGGGGCACGACGAGGGTCGGCTCACCCTCGGCGGGCAGCACCAGGCAGGTCAGCCGTTCCCCCGCGTGGGCGTCGTACCCGGTCAGATACCGCAGGTCGGAGCCGGGCGTGAGCAGGAGGGCGTCCAGCCCGGCGGCGGCTGTCGCGCGCTGCGCGGCGATCAACCGATCCGGCGGATACAGCTCGTCGATTCCCACCCCGTCAGCTTAACGGTCGTTTGGGCAAACCCCATATCGACACCGATCGTCGGAAAATCCATCGACGTTGATTGACTCGGACAGTTAACACTCTTTAAGATTTGGCTGCCTCGAGGCCCACCCGTCCCTGCGTCCCCGCACCCCCCGCCCGCGACAACCCTGCGCGGGCGGGTGTCGTCCCCCGCCCACGGGAAGGCCCCCGATGTCCTCACCACTGCGCCGCGCCCTCGCCGCCGGCCTGCTCGCGCTGGCCACGGCCGGCGCCACCCTCACCGTCATTCCCACCGCCGCGCAGGCCGTGGTGCTGCCCAACAACTTCAAGAGCGTCGGCTACATGCCCTCCTGGGCCGGCAACATCAACACCATCCAGTACAACAAGCTCACCCACATCAACTACGCCTTCGTCCTGCCCAACAGCAACGGCACCCTGCAAGGGGTGGACGGGGCCCGACTCTCCTCGCTGGTGTCGCAGGGGCACGCCAACAACGTCAAGGTCTCCATCGCCGTCGGCGGCTGGAACGACGGCAACGACTCGGCCTTCGAGACGCTCGCCGCCAACGCCACCAGTCGCACCAACTTCGTCAACAACCTGATCAATTTCGTCAACCAGTACAACCTCGACGGTGTCGACATGGACTGGGAGTACCCCGACCCGGGCGCCTCGGCCAACAACTACACGGCGCTCATGACGCAGCTCAGCAGCGCCCTGCACAGTCGCGGCAAGCTGCTCACCGCCGCAGTGGTCAGCGAGGGCTACTCCGTCGACGGCGTGCAGCCGGCAGTGTTCAACCAGGTCGACTGGCTCAACATCATGGCCTACGACGGCGGCAGCCCGCACGCCAACTACGACTGGTCGATCAACAGCATCAACCTGTGGAAGGCCCGCGGCCTGCCGGCCAGCAAGGCCGTCCTCGGCATCCCGTTCTACAGCCGCCCCGTCTACTACAACTACTCGTACCTGGTCGGACTCGACCCGGCGAACGCCAACCGGGACTGCGCCACCATCGGCGGCAGCCAGCAGTGCTGGAACGGCATTCCGACAGTCAAGCGCAAGACGCAGTGGGCGCTGGCCAACGCCGGCGGCGTGATGAACTGGGAGCTGTCGCAGGACACCAGCGGCTCGACCTCACTGCTCAGCGCCATGTACGACACCATCATGGGCGGCACCACCCCGCCGCCGACCGGCCGCACCGGCCGGATCACCGGCATCGCCGGCAAGTGCGTCGACGTGGCCTCGGCGAGCAGCGCCAACGGCGCCGCCATCCAGCTCTGGGGCTGCAACGGCACCAACGCGCAGACCTGGACCGTGGCCAGCGACAGCACGCTGCGGGCCCTCGGCAAGTGCGCCGACATCACCAGTGGCTCCACCGCCAACGGGGCGAAGGTCCAACTCTGGGACTGCAACGGCAGCGGCGCGCAGGTCTGGCAGGCGCAGTCCAACGGCACGCTGCGCAACCCGCAGTCGAACAAGTGCCTCGACGCCAGCGACAACAGCTCCGCCGACGGCACCCGGTTGCAGATCTGGGACTGCTTCGCCGGCGCCAACCAGCGCTGGACGCTCCCGGCCTGACGCCGCGCCCACAGGCTGTTGCCCCGGGGCTCCCGATCGACGCCACCGCGTCAGTCGGGGGCCCCGGCGAGCTCACGGACCACCGTCAGCATCTCCTGCACCGAGCCGGCCGGGTCGGTCACCGGGAACTGCACGGCCCGCACCACCGCCGTCGGGTCGACCAGCAGGGTCAGCCGCTTGAACCGGGTCATCCCACTCGCGCGGAACACCGGCAGCAGCAGCCCCGCCCCCAGCCGACCGTCCTCGTCCGACAGCAGCGGGAACGGCAGTTCGGCGTACGCGGCGAAGTCGGCGAGCTGGTCGGGCCGCTGGGTGCTGACGCCGTACACCCGGACACCTGCTGCCACGAAGTCCGGATGACGCTTGGCGTACGTGGTCGACTCCAGGGTGCACCCCCGGGCGCCGGGAATCTCCGCCCAGCCGGGCGGATAGCCCTGCGTCCCCGGCGCGTACGCCCCGGGGAACAGGTAGAGGACCGTCCACGCATCCGTCGCGGCCACCGCCACCGATTGCCCGTCGGCGGCGGGCAGGACGACCTCGGGCAACCGTCGGCCGACCAGGTCGTGCGCGCGGCGCGCCTCGGCCGAGCCGGCGTCGGCCGTCGCTGTCACGTCACCGTCGCCCATCAGGTGCCTCGTTCCCCAGTCCTGCAGCGCGATCAGCACCGGCAACAGCCCCTCGCCCCTCGTGGTGAGCAGATAGTCGTACCGCGGTGGGTGTCGCGAGTACGGTCTGCGCTCCAGCACACCGTGCTCAACCAGGGCGGTGAGGCGCTCGGTCAGCGCCCGACGGCTGACGCCCAGCTCGCGTTGGAGCGCGTCGAAGCGGGTCGTCCCGCCGGCGACGTCACGCACGATGAGGAAGGTCCACCAGTCCCCCAGTACGCCGAGCGCCTGCGCGATGCCGCAGTCCGCATCGGCAAGATCCTCTCGCCGCACCGGCTACCTCCGTTGGTTCCGTCCGACTATAGTCGGTTCCAGATTGGAATGCACTGGCCCGGCGAACGGGGGTCGGCGACCTGCACGTCGACGAACGGGCCGGGGTGTTCCGGCGCTGGTGGACCGTCGGCACGACCGGCATGGGTCGGGTCGGCGGTCGACGCGGTGACGCTGACCGCGCTCCACGCAGTCCACGGCGCGCGGCGACCAGCCCGCACCGTCGTTTTCCGGCAAGGCGCGTCCCCGCGGCCCTAGCCTGGGATCGGGTCGCCCGCGCGGGCGACCTGACCGGGAGGACCGACGTGGCAGGCAACGAGGCGAATCGGGTGGCGACACGCCGTCGCCGCCAACTGTGGGCCGGGGTGCTCGCCCTCGTCGGCCTGGTCCTGCTGATCATCGGCGTCACCGTCGCCGACGGCATCGCGGCCTGGGTCGAGGTGGTGGTGGCGATCCTGCTGCTGGTGACCAGCTACATCGTGCAGCACCTGGCCCGGCGGGAGACCGTCTACCAGCCCGACGAGCGACGCTGACCGCACCGGCGCGGCCGGGCGTACGCCAGATCGTCGGACGGTTGTGCCAGGCTGTCCGGCGTGGCACACCGACCCCCGATCCTGTTGATCGACGCAGCCAGCCTCTACTTCCGGGCCTACTTCGGCATCCCGGAGTCCGCCGCCAAGGCCGAGGACGGCACCCCGGTCAACGCGGTGCGCGGCTTCCTCGACATGCTCGCCACCCTGATCCGGGTGCGGGGCGCCGACCGGATGATCTGCGCACTGGACTACGACTGGCGCCCGGCCTGGCGGGTCGACCTGCTGCCGTCATACAAGGCGCACCGGGTCGCCCCGCAGGGCGGCGAGATCGTTCCGGACACCCTCTCCCCGCAGGTGCCGATGATCCTGGAGGTGCTGACCGCGGTGGGCATCACCGCCGTCGGCGCGACCGGCTACGAGGCGGACGACGTGCTCGGCACCCTCTCGGTGACCCAGCCCGGCCCGGTCGAGGTGGTCTCCGGCGACCGCGACCTGTTCCAACTCGTCGACGACGCCCGACCGGTCCGACTGCTCTACGTCGGGCGCGGCGTCGCCAAGCTCGACGACTGCGACGACGCCGCCGTGCGGGCCCGCTACGGCGTGCCCGCCGACCGGTACGCCGACTTCGCCGCGCTGCGCGGCGACCCTAGTGACGGGTTGCCCGGGGTGGCCGGCGTCGGCGACAAGACCGCCGCCCGGCTGATCGAGCGGTACGGCAGCATCGCCGGCATCCTGGCCGCGCTCGACGACTCCGACTCGTCCTTCGCGCCGGGCCTGCGCGCCAAGCTGGTCGCGGCCCGCGACTACCTGGGCGTCGCGCCGACTGTGGTCCGGGTCGCCCTGGACGTGCCCCTGCCGGAGCTGCCCACCGCGCTGCCGAGCGCGCCGGCCGACCCGGACCGGCTGCTCGAGCTGGCCCAACGATGGAACCTGGCCGGCTCGGCCCGCCGCCTGGTCGACGCCCTCGCCGCCCCCCGTGGTGGCGAGAAGCCGTCGACATCCCCGCAAGCGGGGTAACCACCCGACACAACCCGGTCGGGGGACGAGCGGGCGAACGCGGGCTCCCGCGCTCCCCCGCTCGTTACCGTCCGTACAGGTGGACCGGACAGGTCCGTCGAGTCGAGCGGTTCGCAGGAGTGACCCGTGCACCTCGCCGCGCCGGAGCCCGGATCGCCACGAGCCAGCCGCCCCCCGGTGCGCGACCCGGAGGCCTCACGCCGGGTCACCCTCCTCGAACTCTTCTTCGACCTGGTGTACGTGGTCGCGCTCGCGCTCATCTCGCGAGCAATGGTCGACCAGCTCGACTGGCACCGAGCCGCCGAAGCACTGATCATGCTGGCCGCCGTCTGGTGGACCTGGGCGATCACCACGCTGGTCACCGACCTGTACGACCCGGAACGCACCGAGATCAAGCTGTTGATCAGCGCCGTGATGTTCGGCGCGCTGCTGATGACCACGGCGATCCCGGAGGCGTTCAACGCCCGGGGGGTCGTCTTCGCCGGAGCGTACGTGGCGATCCACCTGGGGCGCGGACTGTTCCTGATGCCGGCGGTACGCCGCCAACCGCAGACCCAGCGTCGGGCGGCCCGCATCTTCCTCTGGTTCGTCGTCTCGGCGATCCCGTGGCTCATCGGCGCCTTCGTCAGCGGGGACGCCCGGATCGCGTGCTGGGCCATCGCGCTCGCCATCGACTACCTCGGCTTCCGGCTCGCGTACCCGGTGCCGGGGCTCGGGGTGGTGCCCGAGAAGCAGCGCAACGTCACTGCGGAGCATCTCTCCGAGCGCTACCAGCAGTTCTTCATCATCGCGCTCGGCGACGCCATCCTGACGATCGGCACCATGTTCAGCATGGAGCACACCGAGGCCGAGAACATCGGAGCGTTCGCGGTGGCGTTCCTGACCACCCTGCTGCTCTGGCGGATCTACGTGCACAAGTCCGGCGAGCTGCTGCCGACCGCCATCAAGGCGGCCCAGTCACCCAGCAAGTTCCTGTTCAGCGCCCCGTACACCCATCTGTTGATGATCGCCGGCGTGGTCACCACCGCGTCCGGCTTCCACCTGGTGCTGCACGAGCCGACCGGGCGGACCCCACCCGCCTGGCTGGCGGTGATCCTCGGCGGACCGGCGCTCTTCCTGGCCGGCCGGGCCTCCTTCGAGTACGAGGTGTTCAGCCGGGTGTCGTGGTCCCGGCCCGGCGGGATCCTGGCGCTGCTGACCATCGCGCCCGGCCTGCTGTACCTGCCGCCGGGGTTCGCCTCCCTCGGTGGGCTGCTGGTGCTGGCCGGCGTGGCCTACGCGGACTTCCGGCGTAGCCACGGCAAGGCGCCAGAGGCCCCGTCACCACCGCACTGAGCCAACCCGCCATTCACAGCGGAACCGAGCCGGCCAACAGCCGGCCCGCGTCGGGCACGTACGGCTCGACACCCAGACCGGTGAGCAGTTGGTGCACCGTCGCCGTCGCCGCGGTGAGCACCGGGCGGCCGAGACGGGCCTCCACCTGCGGCACGGCCGCCAACGACGGCAGCTGCACGCAGGCGGAGAGGACCACCGCGTCCACGTCGGTCACGTCCAGACGAGCGGCCAGCTCGACCAGACTCGCCGCAGGGATGCGCCCGACCGCGACGTTGTCCGGCTCGCAGAGGCTCACCGCGTCGGTCACCTGTACGCCGTACGCGGCGAGGTAGGCGGCAACCGTCGCGGTCAACGGCGGAAGGTACGGCGCGATCAGTGCCACCCGGCGGGCACCCAGCGCCCGCAGCCCGGCGACCAGCGCGCCGGCACTGGTCACCACCGGCATGTCGTGCCCGGCGCGACCGGCGGCGCGGCCCAACCGCCGCTCGGCCCGCTCGTGCGCGCCGGCGCCCTCGCACATCACCGCCACCAGACAGGCGTACGCGAGCACGTCGCAGCGGGCGTCGGCCAACTCCGCGGCACACCGCAGGGCGGAGCGGTTCATCCGGGCCAACTCGTCGGCGGTCACCTGACGCAGCCGTACCCGGCTGGAGTGGGTGGTGAACCGGACCGTCGGATCGACGACCTCGCGTCGGCGCAGCATCGCCGGGATCTCGGTTTCCATTGTGGTGTTGGAACTGGGTACCACCAGGCCGATGCGATAGCCGCTCACACCAGTGCCCCGGCGTACTCCCGGACCTGCAACCGGTCCCGGGCGCCTCCGGCCAGGCGCACCTGCAGACCGAGTGGCGCGGCTGCGCGGCGAACGTCGTCCAGGTGCAGCGATCCGTGCCGGTCCACCGTGAGCACCGGCGGTTCTTCGAGGTCGCCCTCCGGCGCGTGGAACGAGAGCAGGGTGACCGAGGTGGTGAGATAGCCCGGGTACGCGGCGCGGGCCGCGGCCTCGTCCCGGTGGACCAGCACCACCAGATCGTCGAGGTGGGCGAAGTCGGCCGCGAGAGCGCCCGCCTTCCAGTGCGCCGGCTCCTCCGCCGCGCCCGTGAGATGCCGGGAGCGGTTCGCCGAGGTGATGTAGAGATGATCCGTTCCGGTCTCGGCGAGCGCCCGCTCGAAGAAGGCGTTGGACGGGCAGGTCAGCCCCGGTGCGATCACCTGGGTGGTCCGCATCCCCTGGTCGATCTGGGTGAGGTGCTCGGGGAGCCGGTCCGCCGCCGGCCCGCGGAAGCCGAACGGCCCGGCCCCGTAGAGGGCGTCCATCAGCGCCCGCACCCGACCGACCGGCAACCGCGGTGAGATCCGTGTCCAGTCGAACATCCCGGGGATCCGGCCGATCGCTGTGGTGATGCTGCCGACCTGGTGCACCGGTCGGCCCTTGGCCAGGTTGACCCGGCGTACGGCGGCCGCGTCGGGACGCGTCACGATGACGTAGAAGTTGGCGAACGCCGCCGCGACGATCGCGCCGCCAGCAAGCGCGCGGGCCGCGACCGCGACGTCCTCGGGGCGGTCGATGTACAGGGGCGGTGTCGGGGCGTCCATGAGTCCTCCTCGGCGGGGCCGTGAGGCAGTTCTACGTCCACTCACCCGGATGACGGCGAGGTCGGTCGCCGATCCGATAGCCGACAGGCGCTACCCGGTGCGGGCGGCGGATGCCCGGGCGGTACACAACGGCGGACGGCATCGGCCGGATGGGGGATCCGGCGGGGGTCCTGGCACGCAACCGTTAGCGGCGCGACGCGATTGGGTACAACGGCTGCACCTCAGATCCACCACATACCTCAGGAGGCAGCGATGCGCGGCACCTCGATTCTCGGAGTCATCGTCGTGATCTGGTTGGTGATCGGCGCCATCGCCGCTGGCCAGCGCGGTTACTACAGCGGCGACGACACCAACTGCGCCGAGGCCGGCACGATCCTGGTCACCATCGTGGCCGGGCCGTTGAACTACATCGGCGCCAACCCGAAGGTCGACTGCAAGCTGCCCGAGCCTTCCAAGTAGACGACAGACGTGGACCGGCCCGTGCCCCCCAAGGAGGAGGCACGGGCCGTTGCCGTTCGGCGAGGTCACGCAGGAGCACTACGCCGGCTCGTCCCGCGACCGTGGGCCGGTCGACCGGTCGCGCCCCCAGGCGGCCAGTGGCTCGAGGGCGTCGTTGAGGCGAATGCCGTCCTCGGTCAACGAATACTCGACGCCGGGCGGCACCTCGTCGTACGAGACGCGGCGCACGACGCCGTCCGCTTCCATCTCCCGTAGGTGAGAGGCCAGCACCTTCTCGGTGATCCCCGGAAGCAGTCGACGCAGCTCGCCGAAGCGACGCAGGGGGTGCTCGCGAAGCGCCCAGAGGATCAGCACCTTCCACCTGCCGCCGATCACCTCCATCGCGGTGTCGATACCGCAGGCGTGTCCGTCTGCGGTGCCCGGCCGGTTCAACGTCGCCATACCCACCCCTCCGACGTGCTCGCTCACCCCGGGGTAACCACGCACTCCGAAGTGCGTACTTGATCATCTGGGGGCCGATGACCAGCCTAATCGGCATGGAACCGAACACTGTGGAGAAGCCCTCCGTCACGATGCTGGGACTCGGCGCGATGGGTACCGCGCTGACCCGCGCCTGGCTTGCCGCCGGCTACCCCCTCACCGTCTGGAACCGCACGCCGGCCCGCGCCGCAGCGCTCGCGCCCGACGGGGCAAGGGTCGCCGGCAACGCCGCTCAGGCGGTCGCGGCGAGCACCCTGGTCGTCGTCTGCCTGTTGGACGACAGTGCTGTCGACGAGGTGCTGGCCGGTGTGGATCTGGCCGGCCGAGATCTGGTCAACCTGACCACCAGCACCCCTGCCCAGGCCCGCGCCCGCGCGGCGTGGGCCCGCAGCCGCGGCGCGCTGTACCTGGACGGTGGAATCATGGCTGTCCCGCCGATGATCGGTGTCCCGGACGCCGGCGGCTACGTCTTCTACAGCGGCTCGCGGGCGCTCTACGAACGGCACCGGGAGACGCTGGGCGTCCCGGTCGACACCACCTACGTCGGCGAGGACGCGGGCTTCGCGGCACTGCACGACGTGGCTCTCCTCAGCGCCATGTACGGGATGTTCGCCGGGGTCGCGCACGCCTTCGCCCTGATCCGTCGGGAGGACATCGAGCCGGCGGCACTTGCCCCACTGCTCGCCGACTGGCTCGTCGCGATGGTCCCGGCGGTTCACCAGACCGCCGACCAACTGCGCAGCGGGGACTACACAAAGGGGGTCGTCTCCCCTCTCGCCATGCAGGTGGCCGGCACACCCACCTTTCTGAGCACCGCCGAGCAGCAGGGTGTCAGCCCCGAACTGCTCCTCCCCTACTTCGACCTGATGCGCCGCCGCCTGGCGGAGGGCGGAGGCGAGGAGGACCTGACGGGCGTCATCGATCTGCTGGTGCGGTGATGGTGTCCGGTGGTTGGAGGTGGCTTACGTGCTTGATGTAGCCCACCGCACACCGCCTAAGGCATCCTAGGAGGCTGGTTTGCGGTTCGACGGCGTTTGTCAGCGCCGGGGACGGGAACGGCCGATGCTTCCAGTCAGCGAACGGGATCGGGAGTGTGGGCATGCAGATCGGCTACAAGCTGGCCTCGGAGGGGTACGGCCCGCAGGAGATCATCCGGCAGGCCGTACTGGCCGAGCGGGCCGGCTTCGACTTCGTCGAGATGAGCGACCACTTCCACCCGTGGCTGGACGCTCAGGGGCACTCGTCCTTCACCTGGAGCGTGCTCGGCGCCATCGCGGCCAAGACCAGCACCCTGCGCCTCGCCACCGGGGTCACCTGCCCGACCGTCCGCTACCACCCGGCGATCATCGCCCAGGCAGCGGCGACCATGGCGCTGATCTCCGACGGCCGGTTCACCCTCGGGGTGGGTGCCGGAGAACGGCTCAACGAGCACGTGGTCGGGCAGGGTTTCCCCAGCGTGCGGGGGCGACACGAGCGACTACGTGAGGCGCTGGAAATCATCCGGCTGCTCTGGCAGGGCGGCTACCAGTCGTACGAGGGACGGCACCTGCAACTGGAGGACGCCCGGGTCTTCGATCTGCCGGACACCCTGCCGGTGATCGCGGTGGCGGCCAGCGGTGAGGCGTCGGCGCGGCTCGCCGCCGAGCTGGGCGACGGCCTGTTCGCCACCGAACCGGACGCGTCGATCATCGAGCACTACCGCCGCGCCAAGGGCGCGGGCCCGCGCTACGCCGAGGTGCCACTGGCCTGGGCCACCGACGAGCAACAGGCGGTGCAGGCCGTGTTGCAGACGAGCCGATGGATGGTCACCGGCTGGAAGGTGATGAGCGAGCTGCCGAACCCGGTCAACTTCGACGCCGCCAGCGCGTACGTCGAGGAGAAGCACATCCGGCAGCTCTTCGCCATCGGCCCGGACCCGGAACCGCACGTCGCCAAGGTCCGGTCGTACGTCGAGGCCGGCTTCGACCACATCGTCCTGCAGAACGCCGGCCCCGACCCGGACGGCTTCCTCGACTTCTTCGCCGGTGACCTCGCCGGCCGTCTGCGGGCGGTGGGTTGACGCCGTGCTGAGGAGCGGGTCGGCGGCAGCACCGAACCCTGCGTCGGTGGTCACGGGAATCGGCGGTCGGCGAGGGGCCGTGGGCGTCACCTGACGACGCACCGCCCGTCCGGATGATCGTCCGGACGGGCGGTGCGCTCAGGATGAACGCGCTCGGGATGGTGCGCGGGTCGACGCTCAGCGGAAGCAGTGCGCGATCGGCACCTGGCTGCCCTCGCAGTTGGTCGGCTCGTTCTCGACCACCACGCTCTCATCGTCGATCTTGATTTGGGCGTGCATGCCGAAGATGCCGCCGGGCTTCACAGTCGACGCGTTGTGGGTGACCTTGCTGGTGTAGATCGCCACCGAGCCCGCGTTGGCGTAGATGCCGCCGCCCTGGGACGCGGCGCCGACAGCCTCGTTACGGGTCACGTCGCTGCCGCGGACCAGCAGGTTCGCCTTCTCGGCGTAGATGCCGGCCCCGAGGCCGTGGGTGGTGTTGCCGTCGATCACGCTGTCGTCGATCGGCGTCAGGCCCTTCACTGTCGAGATGCCGCCGCCGTTGACTGTGGACGTGTTGCCGCGGATCGTCATCGTGCGCAGCACCAGCACCGCGTCGGAGTTGGCGGCGCCGCCGCCGATCTGCGCGGTGTTGTTCAGCAGCTCGGTGTCGGAGACCTTCGTCCGGGCCGAGAAGCTGGCCAGCCCACCACCCTGGGTGGCGCTGTTTCGGGTGAAGGAGACGCTCTCCACGTCGGCGGCACCGCGGTAGTTGCCGAGCCCGCCGCCGTAGGCGTTGGCGCTGTTGTGGTGGAACTCCGAGCGCTTCAGCGTCAGCACGCCGCCGTTGAGCAGGCCCCCGCCCTTGCCCGCGGCGCCGGCGGCGCTGTTGCCCACGAACGTGGAGTCGGTGACCATCATGTTGCCGTCGTTGAAGATGCCGCCGCCGCCACCCTCGGGCGACAGCGAGGTGCTCTGGGTGACGGTGACCCGTTCCACCACGGCGGTGGCGCCGTGCACCACGTGCACGCTGCCGCCCTCGATGGCCGAGCGGCCGTTGTGCAGTTCCATGTCGCGCAGGGTCAGCTCGCCGCCGTCGCGGACGGTGAAG
Organism: Micromonospora sp. NPDC053740; assembly: GCF_040677775.1. Classification (NCBI taxonomy): domain Bacteria; kingdom Bacillati; phylum Actinomycetota; class Actinomycetes; order Micromonosporales; family Micromonosporaceae; genus Micromonospora; species Micromonospora sp. NPDC053740. Next base: position 143,600 of record NZ_JBFASO010000010.1, on the reverse strand, counting down.
AAGCGGAACGCGGCGGCCTGGGGTGCCCGGGCGATGGTGGCGCCGGCACCGTCGATCGTGATGGCCTGGTAGATCACCGGCAGCCCGGCGGTGTCGTCGGCCGGGTTGTGCGGCGGTGCGTCGGCGTCCCCGGGGGTCTCCGCGGCGTCGGCGGCCTCCCGGGCGTCCCGGATCCCGCCGTCGTACTGGTCGGTCTCGTGGAACGCCTCGGTGAGTGTGTACCGGCACTTGGGAGCGAGGCGGAGCTCGCCGCCGCCCGCGGCGTTGGCAGTGACCAGCGCCGCCACCAGCTTCGCGGCGTCGCACGGCACCGACACCACACCCCGCTTTCCGGTGCCCGGGGTGGTCGGGCGGGCCCGCTCCGCGTCGTCCGGGCCGGGCTGCGGACCCTGCCGGTCACCGTCGCGGCGGTCGTCATCGGCTGCCGGGGTCAGCCGGGCGAGACCGGGGAGGGTGAGGGCACGGTCGGCGGCGGCGGCCGCTCCGGCCGCTCCCACGACCAGGCTCCCCGCCAGCAAGCCGCTGGCTAAGAACCATCGGGACCGCCGTCTGGGTCGGGTCGCGCGGTCTCCCTCTCGGTACGTGGACATCAACGGTGCCTACCTTCCTGCGTACGTGACGTGACCGCGCGCCGATTCGGGCGCGGGGGGCTCGACGTGTTCGCCGGCTACCAAACGTCACGATAGGTCCGCAATACGGACAGGAAGGCGTGAACGTGAATAGTCCCCTCTTTCATCTTCAAAACTGTCAAAGCGGCATCGATGTCACCCGCCGACGTGGATGCCGGGCCGACGCAACGGGTCCCGTTCGGTCCGGCGGATGATCTCCCGCACCACCGGCGGGGTGTCCCCCCGACCCAGGATGAGGTAGCGCGCCAGGTGCGCGATCGGGCTGCCCTCGGACCACTCGAAGTGCGCGTGCGGCCGAACCCCGGTGGCGTCCCGCAGGGCCAGCAGGATCGCGGCGATCGCGTTCGGCGCGGCCGGGCTGTTGGCCCGCAGCACCCGGAAGCCGCCCACCTCGATCCCGTGCACGCGCAGCACCTGACTGAACTCCGACGGATCGACCACGTCGATCTCCAGGAACAGCACGTCCGCGGCCCCGGGCACCGGATTCATCCCGCGCTGCGCCCGCTCCTTGATCGTGTACTCCTTCACCGACCCCTTCTGCCGCTTGTTCGCGATCAGGTGCAGCTGCCCGTCGTGCGCCAGCGACTCGGTGATGAACCGACGGGCCGCCTCGTCGAACTCGATCCGCTCGGCGCGCAGCTCGGTGGTCCGGGTGACCCGGGAGACCAACGAGACCACGATGATGCCGAGGATGAACAGCGCGGAGATCGTGATGCCGTCCGGCTGTTCGATGACGTTCTCCAGCAGCGCGTACAGCAGCACCAGGGTCAGCACCGTGAAGCCGATCGCGGAGCCGCGCCGGTGATGACGGGCCGCGGAGATCGTCACCGCCACCGCCCCGGAGACCATCATGGCCAGGATCCCGGTGGCGTACGCCCCGGCCTGGGCGTTGACGTCGGCGCGGAAGGCGATCGTGATGGCGACGCTGACGACGGTGTAGACGATCACCACCGGGCGCACCGCCCGCGCCCACTCCGGCGCCATGCCGTACGACGGCAGGTAGCGCGGCACGATGTTGATCAACCCGGCCATCGCCGAGGCGCCGGCGAACCAGAGGATGAGCACGCTGCTCACGTCGTAGACGCTGCCGAACACCTCCCCCAGGTAGGTGTGCGCCAGGAACGCCAGCGCCCGCCCGTTCGCGCCGCCACCCGGCCGGAACTCCTCCGCCGGAATGAGCGCCGTGGTCACGAAGGTCGTCGAGATCAGGTACACCGACATGATCAACGCGGCGGTGGTGAGCAGCCGACGTGTGTTGCGGATCCGGGCGGCGAGCCGGGCCTGCTTGTCCGGGCCGTCGGCCGCCACCAGGGGCATCATGCTGACCCCGGTCTCGAAACCGGACAACCCCAGCACCAGCAGCGGGAACGCCAACACGGCGGTGAGCAGCACGTGGCCCGGTCCGCCACCGGTCGAGGTCACCGCGGCCGTCCAGTTCGAAACGATGCCCGGGTCCCCGACGATCCGGGCCACCGCGACCACGACGATCACCGCGTTGAGCACCAGGAAGACCGCTACCAGCGGGATGGCCACCACCACCGCCTCGCGGAACCCGAGCAGGAACACCCCGCCGAGGATGAGCAGCAGCACCACAGTCACCACGACGGGTACCAGGGACCCGTGCAGGACGTCCGGCAGGTACGGGTTCTCCAGCAGGTGCACTGTGGCGTCGGCCGAGGAGAGGGTGATCGTGATGATCCAGGAGGTGGCCACGAAGCCGAGCAGCACGAGGACGAAGATCTTGCCCCGCCAGAACGGCAGCAACCGCTCCAACATCGCCACCGAACCCTGACCGTGCGGGCTCTCGTGGGCCACCCGCCGGTACATCGGCAGCATGCCGAACAGGGTGAGCACGACGATCAACAGGGTCGCCAGCGGGGAGAGCGCCCCGGCCGCCACCGCCGCGATGCCCGGCAGGTACGACAGCGTGGAGAAGTAGTCCACGCCGGTCAGGCACATCACCTGCCACCAGGCGTGCCGACGGTTCTGTCCCTCGGTCGCCTCCGGGCCGGGCGGCTGCACCTGGTGCTGAAAGAGCCAGCGGCGCAGCGGGCTGGCCGGCGGCCCCGAGCGGGTCGGCGTGGGCACGCGTTCGGGCACCACGACGCCCTGCCGGCCGCCCCGGTGCGGGCGGGCCGGATCACGGGCCGCCCGCAGCGCCGGGTCCGGGCCGCTCGGTGCGTGGCGGCGCCCGCTCCAGCGCCGTGGTTTCGCCGGGTGCTCGTCAGCCATCGCCAGTCCCACCCTCACAGGTCCTGATCTGACGGTAGGCGGTGCGCCGACGCCCGGTCTGCGGAACCGGGCACCTGTTCGGCCTGCTCAGGACAGGTCCGCGACGGCGAGCAGACGGGCCAGCGCGGGTGGGTCGGCGACCGTCACGGTGGCCGCCGGGTGCCGGGGCCGCCCTCCGGGCAGCAGCGCCGGCACCGGTACGCCGAAGCGCAGGCAGATCCCGCCGGCAGTGCTGCTGCCGAAGGTCGCACCGCCGTCGGCCAGCGACAGGTGCGGGCCGATTGCCCGCCACCAGCGGTACGGCCCGCTCAACTCGACGGCGGTGACGTTGTCCCGGTCGGTCCGCAGCCGCCACGGCCCGTACCGGATCATCAGGTCCCGTTCGGTCACGGCGACCCAGGCCGTCGCCGGGCGGACCCCGAGCAGCGCCAGTACCGGACGGAACACCGGATCGAAGCGGAACGGAAATCGGGCCACGACGCCGGTCATCGGGCGCCGGGCCGAGCGGTGGGTCGCGACACCGGGCCGCCCGGCCGCAGGGGGCCGGGCCGCGCGGGCCGGGGGCGGGCGGCGGGCCGACGCCGGGCCAGGACGGTCATGGCGCGGGCGTACCCGATCCGAGCCCGCCGACACCCCCGGATCCGCACGCCGTCGACGTGACCTCGTTCGGCGCTCCCCCACCGCCGGCCGGCACCCCCCGGGCCGGCCGACGGTGGCAGACGGTCGACACCCCCCGGGGCCGACCGGCTGTCCCCTGCGTGACCGACCCGGCCTCGGGCGGCCACACGGGGTGGAACTGGTGGGACGCGCCCCCGCGCTCCGCCGCCCCCCACGGGGCGGAGCGCGGGGGCCCCCCGTCCCGGCTACTGCAGGAACGCCCCGAGGGGCGAGAGCAGCAACCGGCCGAGCGCCGCGGCGTTGTCGTCCAACCGCGTGCGCTCACACTCGCGGGCGTCCGGATCGTGCCGGCACCGCCAGATCTTCTGCGCGTTACGCCAGGCGACATCGCGGGTGTACTCGACCAGTTCCCCCTGGTACCAGTCGTCGATGTCGCCATTGAGCATGTCGATGAGCAGCTGCCACCGCTCCAGGTAGCCCCGGCGCAGCCCGGGGATCTTGTCCGCGAAGATGTTGTTGATCTCGAGGTAGTCGTGGTGCTGGTCGCTGCCGTCGACCGGCTCCGACTCCAGGTGATCGAACGTGGTCACCAGGGCGAACGGCAGGTCGAAGTTGATGTGCGCGTTCACCCCGGCCGCCGCCGACGGCAGCGGGCGGGCATCCGGCCCCCGCATCCGCTCGAAGAGGCAGGACCACGCCTTCGGGGTGCCGGGGCTGGAGTCGGTCCACAGCCGCATCGCGTCGAAGTACCGGGCGGCGAACTCGACGTCGAGCCGGGAGAGGAAGGCCGGGTCGATGAAGCGGTCGTCGTACAGCCCGTCCAGCACACTGCTGGTGATGGTCAGGTAGAGCTTGTTGAAGTCAGCGAGCGGGCAACTGGCTTCCAACGGTGGCAGCCGGACCAGCATGTCCTGGAGCTTGGTCAGATGATCGACCACGGCCGGCACGTCCGCGGGATGATCGGCGAGCAGGTCGACGATGTCCCGGTGCACGGGCCCCCAGACCGGTTCGATCATTTCTCCTCCATTGTGGTCGGCGGCATCCCCCGTGCCGTCGTCGACGCGGCCCAGCCTCTCAGCCGACACCGGGCCACCGGATCAGTAAAACGACGTATCCCGGCGCGCACACGCGCCGGGATACGTACGTCAGTGGTCGGGTCGGTCAGCCCCGTTGGTTGCGCAACTGGATCGCGCTGGCCTGCACACGGGTACGAACCTGGAGCTTGTCGAAGATGTGCGACACGTGCACCCCGATGGTCCGCTCGCTGATGAACAGCCGCTGCCCGATCTCCCTGTTGGTCAACCCCTCGGCGACCAGGGCGAGCACTTCCCGCTCCCGGGCGGTGAGCGCCGCCAACTCGTCGTCGGATGCCTCGACCGGAACGCTGCGTGCACCGGTGGTGCTGTCGCGCTCGTCCAGCGACACCCGGGCCCGCCCGGCCAGCTCGCGGATCTCCGAGGTCAACGGCACCGCGCCCAACCCCTGCGCCACCCGGTACGCCTCCCGCAGGAGCTTGCCGGCGGTGGCCACCCGGCTGCGCCGAGCCAGCAGCGCCTCGGCCTGCCGCAGCCGCGAGTAGGCCGCCGGATAGGGGTGATTGCGTCGATCCCATTCGGCCGCCGACGCGGCCCACAGCTCCGGATCGCTGCCGTCGAGGCGGCTCACCTCGGCGGCGCACAGCGCCAGGAAGCCCTCCACCACCGAGCGCACCGGCCGGGCGGCACCGGCGCTCTTGCGGGCCACCCGCTCGGCCACGTCCCGCAGCCGGCGCACCGCCGTCGGGTCCACCTCCACAGTGCGGCTGGCGTGCGCCTCGGCCTCGGCGCGCAGGCCGTGCCAGACCAGCGCCGAGAGGATCATGACGTCGTCGGAACGGCTCTCGGTGAGGCCGCGCTGCACCGCCTGCCGTGCCACGTCGTGCCGGCCCTCCCACATGGCCAGCCCGGAGCGCAGGGTGAGCAGCGGAATGACGTGTCGCGCCCCGCCGCCGGCGAGCAGGGTGGCCACCGCGTCGAGGTCCCGACCGGCGGCCTCGATGTCGCCGTAGCCCACCGACAGCCGGCACCGGGCCAACAGCAGCTCCACGGCGTCCGCACCGGACGGTCGGTGCCGCAGGGCGGCGGCCACCACCTTCTCCGCCTCGGCCCACTGGCCCACCCGGAACAGCCCGTTGATGGCGATGGCCAGCAGCCGGGTGCCCCAGGTGCGACCAAGCCCCAGCTCGGCCACCCGTTCGGCACCCCGTCGGGCCACCACCACGCCCTCTTCGAGGACGTTCAGCGGCCCGGTCAGCAGCTCCGCCAGGTGCAGGTACGCGCAGGCCACGTCCTCGGGCTGACCGGCACGCTCCGCGGTGTCGAGGGCGTCGCGCATGACCGCCAGACCAGCGTCCGGGTCTTCCAGACAGGCGTCGCTGAAACCCAACGCCGAACTGGCCAGCACCACCTCGGTGGCCGAGCCGGCCACGTTCTCGGCCAACGCCAACGCCTCGCGGGCCCGCTCACCGGCGTCGGCGTAGCGACCCAGGTGCAGCAGCAGCTCGGCCAGGCGGGCGGCGGCGCTGGCCCGGTCCCGAGGGGAGCAGTCCTCCGCCTTCAGCGCCCGCTGGTACTCCTCCTCGGCGAGCGCGGAGCGACCGGCGGCGGCGAGGTAACGGGCCCGGCGGATGTGCAGCGCACAGCTGGGCTCGCCTCCCCGCAGCGTGGCCAGCTCCTCCAGCAGGGCCAACGCCCGGGCGTGCTCCCCACAGTGGTGGGCCGCCTCGGCGGCGTTCTCCAGCAGCTCGACCCGGTCCACAGTCAGCGGGCCCGGCTCGGCGGCCAACTGCAACGCCGCCGACCAGTGCCGGTGCGCCTCGGCGTAACCGTGCAGCCGCTCGGCCTCCTGGGCGGCGGCCACCGCCGCCGGCAGGGCCCGCGCCGGCTCGCCGGCCAGCCGCCAGTGGTGCGCCAGCCGGGCCTGGTGCAGCTCACCCGGCGCGGTGGTCAGCGCCTCGGCGTAGCGCCGGTGCAGCCCGGAGCGCTCGGCCGGCAGCAGCTCGTGCGCCAGCACCTCGGCCACGAGGCGGTGCCGCAGCCGGTAGCCCTCGTCGGCGCCGACCAGCAGCCGGTGCGCCACAGCGGCCCGGGCCGCGGCGATCAGCTCGTCCTCCGGCATCCGCAGCACCTCGGCCAGCAGCCAGTGCTGCACCGGCTCGACCCCGGCGGCCACCGCGTGCACCACGGCGTGCGCGTGCTGGGGCAGCGCGTCGACCCGGTCGAGGAAGATCTCCCGCAGCGTCTCGGACAGGCCGTCGCGGCCGTCGCGCAGATCCCGGGCCAGCTCCTCGATGACGAACGGGTTGCCACCGCTGCGCTGCCACACCTGCTCGGCCGCGTCGGCGGTCAACGTCCGGCCGACCACCGCGGCGGCGAGCGTCTCGGTGTCGGCCCGGCCCAGCGGCGCCAGGTCGAGCACCCGCACCGTGCGGAGCCGCCGCAGCTCGGTGAGCACCCGGCGCAGTGGGTGCGCGCCCTGCAACGACTCGGCGCGCACCGCCGCCAGCACCGACAACTGAAGATCACCCAGGCCGGCGAGCAGGTAGAGCAGGAGCTGCCGGGTGCTGCGGTCGACCCACTGGAGGTCATCGAGGATCAGCACCAGCGGGCGACCCTCGGCGATCAGATGCAGACCACGGGAGACCCGCTCCAGCAACGCGCCGGCGCCGTCCGGGCCGGCGGTCTCGTCGGCGAACATCTGCAACAGCCCTCGCACCGCCGAGGAGGTGCGGGCGGGCGAGGTGGACACCTCGCTGTCGAACCGGCGCAGCGCCTGCAACAGCGGATGCAGTGGGGAGGCGTCGCCGATGTCCAGGCAGCTGCCGGTGAGCACCACGGCGCCCCGATCCCGTAGGCGCTCGCCGATCTCGCCCAACAGCCGGGTCTTTCCCACACCGCTCTCGCCGGTCAGGAAGACCGCCGCGGTCTGCCCGTGCGCGGCGTCACCGAGCAACGCGGACCGAACCGTCTGCACCAGCTCGGCCCGGCCCACGAGCGGTGCGGTGTCCACATCGCTGGCCATGCCACGCAGCCTAATCACAGGGCCCCACACCGTTCTACGGCCGCCCACCGCTTGTGGTACTCCTCGCGTCGACTTTGCGACTAAAGGTTGCAGGTGGCCGACATACGTCGTTCGGCAGATCCCCCGTCGGCCCACTAGTGCCAATCTCCGGAGGTGATCAGGCAACCGCGGGGAGAAAGGCCGGTGCGACACCCATGACCACCAGCATCAACGTCGACACGCAACGGACCGTCACCCCGCTCTGGCCGGTACCCCAGGAGAGGCGCGTCGTCACCGTCCTCTTCGCGGACATCGTCGGCTCGACGGCCCTGGTGGACCGGCTCGACCCCGAGGACGTCCGAGCGTTGCAGCGGGCCTACTTCGACACCGTCGCCGGTGTGCTGCACCGCTGGCACGGGGTGGTGGAGAAGTACATCGGCGACGCCGTGATGGCGCTCTTCGGCGCTCGGCACTCCGACGGCTTCGACGCGTACCGGGCGGTGCGCGCCGGGCTCGAGATCCAGGCCGCGCTGGACCGACGGCCCATGGTCGACGGCATCAGGCTGCGCGTCCGGGTTGGTGTCGCCACCGGCGAGGTAGTGGTCGACCTGGGCGATGTCGTCACCGGCGGGCACGGCGTGGCCAGCGGCGCGGTGATCACCTCCGCAGCCCGCCTGCAGGAGTACGCCGCGCCCGGTGCCGTCGCGCTCTGCGCGGCCACCGCCCGCGCCACCGCCGGCCTGATCACCCAACGTCAGCTGACGCCGGTGCCGGTCGACGGCCGGGTGCCGCCGGTGCCGGTCTGGCACGCCGTCGGGCCGGTACGCCCCGGCGCTGACCGGCACGACGGCCCGTTGATCGGTCGGCGCCGCGAACTGGCCACCATCCGCGACCAGTTGGGCGCGGCCATCCGAAACCGGACGCCCCGCTGGATCTCACTGGTCGGCCCCACCGGCAGTGGCCGCAGCCGACTGCTGCACGAGCTGACCCGTGGGCTGACCACTGTGGATGGGTTGCCGGTCCGCTGGTGCGTGGCGACCTGTCAGCCGTACCCCGATCAGGTGTTGGCGCCGGTCGCGCACCTGCTCCGCAGCCTCGCCGGGATCCGGCACAGCGACGGCCCGGCGGCGGCCCACGACCGCCTCGTCGCCGCCCTGACGCCGCTGTTCCCGCCGACCCGGGTGGCCGCCGCCGTCCCGGCGCTCGAGCGGATGCTGACCACCCCGGACGGTTCGGCCGCCGCCCTCGCCGGCGCGGCGATCTGCCGCGAGGTCCTGCTGCGGCTGGCCGCCCACCGGCCGCTGATCGTGGCCGTCGACGACCTGGACCGGGCCGCGCCCGTGGTGAGCCGCTTCCTGCACACGCTGTTCGGCGCGGCGACGGAGCGCGGGCTGCCGCTGGCCCTGCTCACCGTGCACCAGCCGCAGTGGGCCGACAGCCGGCCCGGTCCGGCCCGCCAGCTGACGATCGGACCGCTGGCCACAGTGCAGTCCGGACGGCTGCTGCGCCACCTGCTCACCCGGGCCGGGCAGCCGGTGGCCCTGGTCGACCGGCTGCTGCCGCTGGTGGGAGGCCGTCCCGGGCACGCGGCGGCGTACGTCACGTCGCTGGTGGACGGTGCCGATCCTGGGGCGCTCCCGCTGCCCGAGGCGGTACGCCGGGCCGTCGGCGCGGAGCTGGACCACCTCGACGGTGAGCGGCGGGCGGTGCTGATGGCCGCCGGCACCCTCGGTGGTCTGATCTCCGGGGCGGCCGTGGACCGGGCACTCGGCTGGACGCCCGGCCGGTCCGCACCCGCGCTCCGCGGTCTGGTCGCCGCAGGGCTGCTGCTCCCCCACCACGTCGACGGGTACGCGTTCGCCGCTCCCGCGCTGCGCCAGGTCGCCGCCGAGCGGTTGCCCCGCGCCCTGCGGGCTGTCTTCCAACGCCGGGCTGCCGGCGTGTCGCACCTCGACAGCGTGCGACGCAACGACAACCCACGCGGTGGTGCGGTCAACGGCTCGGCGGCGAGGAGCGCGGAGATCGTGCGCCTCGACACCGTCGGCGCTCGGACCGGCCGCCTCGACGCGGTCTTCGCGGCGCTGGCCTCGGCAGGGCCGGGCGGTGTCACCGGCCCGACTGCGCTGGGGCGAGCCAACCCCACCCCGACGATGGCCACCCGTCCCGCCGCGCCGGGTCCCGGTGCCGACCGCACGGCGGGCCCCCGCCGGCTCCGAGCCGTCGCCTCGGCTGGTGACGTACCGCCGACGCCGGCTCCAGCGGTGTCCGTCACTCCGGGCGGTAGCTCGTCCCGGGACGTCGGACGGCCCGCCGCGCCGGTCCGCCCGACGCCGGCGAGTTCGGCTGGGCACCTGACACTCGCCGACGCCGGCACTCCGCCGGGCGTGGTGCGGGCACTACCCCGCCCGCCGTTGATCCGCCCACTGGACGGCCTGCCCGCCTCCGCCTGACAGTGGGTATCGGGGCGGTTCAGGGCAGGTCAGGACGGTCGCCCGCCGAACTGCCAGTTGTGCACCTCGATGTCGGCGTACCGGTCCACGGTCAGGATGGCGCGCGCCGCGTCCGGATTCGACGCCCGGAGCAGCGCGGCGGTGCCGAGCCAGGTGACGCCGTCGTCGGCCAGCAGGGGTCCGTAGGCGATCAGCTCGTCCGGGTCAGGCGGTACGGCCAGGTCGGTGGCCTGCCCGGCGCCGAGGCCGAGCACCAGGTACCGGTTGCCGCCGGTCCGGCCGCCGGGGAAGTCCCACATGGTGCGGCCCAGCGTGTTGTGCCACCGGCGCAGCAGCACGTCCCGGTACACGCCGGCCTGGTAGTTCGGTTCCTCGAACGCGAATGCCCGCGCGGCGGCCGGGTCGGGCACGTCGACGATGTGCACGCTGCCGGTGGGCGTGTCGCCGACGAAGGTCGGGCCACGGGCGATCATCTCCGCCGCGTAGCGGTCCATGTAAGACCAGTGCTCCTCCAGCAGTTCGTCGCGCAACGCCGCCGAGCCGGGCCGGTCACTGTGGTAACAGAGAAACTCCACGCCGCATTCTCGCCGGGTGCCCCTCGTCGCAGGCGGGCCGGGTGCCGCGCTGGCCGCTACGGTACGGACGCCGAGGCCAGCAGTGCCGCGGTCGGCAGCGCGAGCAGGCCGTCGGGGCCACGGTAGCGGGCGGTCACCTCGTCGAACGCGGCACGAATGCGGCTGATCATGGCCGCCGGCTGGGTCTCCAGCACCAGACCTGGCTTGCTGATGCCGTTGGCGGGGCCACGCCACCAGGCCTCCGGGTCGGTGCGGTGCGCCCAGGTGAGCGTCTCGCAGCGCACGTCGACGAGGCCGGCCCCGTCGAGCAGGCCGGCCACCCCGTCGGGGGTACGGGGGAAGTCCTGGTCGGCGTCCACCGTCGGGGCGGCGGCGCGCCGTTCGACCCCGGCGGCGTCGAAGACCTCAGCCCAGAGGCTCTGCGCCTCGGGCGGGGGGTGCGGCCACACGGTGACAGCGACCCGACCCGCCGACCGGAGGACCCGTCGCAGCTCGGTGATCGCGGCCGGCGGATCGCCCACGTGGTTGATCACGAAGTTCGCCACGGCCGCGTCGAACGACCGGGAGGCGAACGGAAGGTGGGGCAGAGCCGCGACGCGGACCTCGTCGGCTGACGGAACGCGGTCGCGCGCCAACTCGACCATGCTGGGCTCGGCGTCGACGGCGACGACTGTGGCATGGCGAGCGCACGCCAGCCTCGCCACCGTGCCGGAGCCGGTGCCCGCGTCGAGCACCCGCGTGCCCGCCCCGACGTTGGCGGCGTCCAACAACGCTGGCGCGGGGTACGCGCAGAGCGCGGCGAGACTGCTGTCGTACGCCCCCGCGCGCCCGGCCCAGCGCGACCGTTCGTATTCGTCGAAGGCCGTCGTGGTCATCGTCAGGCCCCCGTCGAGGATCTTGATGGTGGCGCCACGATATCGAACAAGGCGCATCCTGCGGTGCCCCGCGCGGTGGTGGCCCCCCGCCCGCGCCCGCCGTGAGCTGGCTGCCCGGTGTCCAGCGGGAGCCGATGGGCCGCTCGCGAGCGCGACTAGGATTGGTTCGTCATGCTGCTACGGGTGCTCGGGTCGCTTGAGGTTGAGGTCGACACAGGCGGGCCGGTCGACCTCGGCGGCCCCCGTCAACGCGCCGTGCTCGCGCTCCTGCTCGCGGCCCGCGGCGAGGTCGTCTCCGTCGGGCAGATGATCGAGGATCTGTGGCGGGGTGACCCGCCGCCCCGGGCGATCGCCTCGCTGCAGGCGTACGTCTCGCACCTGCGCCGCCTGTTGGAGCCGACCCGCGAGCGCCGGGCGCCGGCCCGGGTCCTGGTCACCGCGCCACCTGGCTACGCGCTGCGGCTGCCCGCCGACGCCGTCGACGCCGGTCGGTTCGAGACGCTGCTCGCCGAGGCGCGTGCGGCAGGCCCCGCCGACCCGGGCCGGGCACGTCGGTTGCTCAGCGGCGGGCTCGAGCTGTGGCGCGGTCGGGCGTACGCCGAGTTCGCCGGTGAGCCGTGGGCGCAGCCGGAGGTGCTGCGGTTGGAGGAGCTGCGGCTCGGCGCCCGGGAGCTGCTGCTCGACGTGACGGTGCGCTGCGGCGACGCGGCCGAGGCGGTGCCGGAGGCGGAGCTGTTGACCCGGCAGGCGCCGCTGCGGGAGGAGAGCTGGCGGCTGCTGGCGCTGGCGTTGTGGCGTACCGGTCGGCAGGGCGACGCGCTGGCCGGCCTGGGCCTGGGTCGAGGCACTGCGGCAACTCGCCGAGCAGACATCCCCGGGTGACCTCGCACCGGCGCTCGCCCCGCTGCTCGGTGGGGGCGACGGCGAGTCCGGCGGCGACGTCACCGCCGGCCGGTTCCGGCTGCACCGCGCCGTCGGCGCCTGGTTGGACGCCGCCGCGGCCCGCAGACCGGTCACGGTGATCCTCGACGACCTGCACGCCGCCGACGCCGAGACGTTGCTGCTGTTGCAGAGCGTCACCGAGATGACCACCGGCAGCGTCCTGTTCGTCGCGGCGCTGCGGCCCGCCGACAACACCGAGCGGCTCGCCGACACGATGGCCGTCCTGGCGCGCCGGTCACCCCACCGGGTCCCGCTGAGCGGTCTGAGCACGTCAGAGGTCGAACGGCTGCTCCGCGCGCTGGCCCGGAGCACCGTCGACCCGGACACGGTCAGCGCGTTGGCCGAGCGCACCGGCGGCAACCCGTTCTACGTCCGGGAGTCGGCGCGGCTGCTCGCCGCCGAGGGCACGCTCGTGGCCACCTCCGACGTGCCCGGGGGCGTACGCGACGTGCTGCGCCGACGACTCTCCCGCCTCCCGTCGACTGTCGTCTCGGTGCTGCGTCTCGCCTCGGCCGTGGGGCGGGAGGCCGAGGTGTCGACACTCGTCGACGCCGCCGGCACCGACGAGGGCACCGTCCTGCGGGCACTGGAAGCCGGGTTGGCCGCCGGGCTGCTCACCGAACCGGCGCCCGGGCGGGTGCGGTTCGTACACGGCCTGGTCTGCGACACCATCTACACCGACCTGCCGCAGCTGCGCCGCACCCGCCTGCACGCGCGGATCGCCGCCGCCACCCGCCGGCTGCGACCCGACGACTACCCCGCCCTGGCCCACCAGTACGCCCGCGCCGCGTCGGCCGACACCGCGCCGCTCGCCGTCGACTACGCGGTCCGGGCCGCCGAACTGGCCGAGCGGCGGTACGCGTACGACGCCGCGATCGAGCTGCTCGGCAATGCTGTCGAGGCAGCCGCCACTGTCGCCGGGGACCGCGACGCGCTCCGGGTCGACCTGCTCGGGCGGCTGCTGCGCGCCCAGGCGCGGGCCGGCGCTGTGGCGGCCGCCCGGCAGACCCGGGCTCGGGCGATCGACGTCGCCGCGGCGTCCGGCCGCGACGACCTGCTGGTAGCGGCGTTCACCGCGTGGACCGTCCCCACCCCGTGGTTGACCCACGAGTACGGCGTGGTGGACCACCGGGTCGTCGAGCTGGTCACCAGGCTGCTGCGCGTCGACGACCTGGACCCGGTCGCCCGGTGCCGGCTGCTGGAGGCGCTGGCCACGGAGTTGGACGGCGAGTCCGATCCGCGCGGCGTGGCGGCCGGACGGGAGGCGCTGGCCCTCTCGCAGCGGTTGGGCGACCCCGAGCTGCGCGCCCTGGGGCTTGCCGCGCGGCTGCGCACCATGAGCTACGAGCGGGAGGCGCCGGAGCGTCGGACCTTCGCCCTGGAGCTGCGTGACCTCGCCGACGCGCACGGGCTGGTGACCTATCGTTCGGTCGCCGAGCAGGCGCTGGGCCACTGCGCCGCCGCGCTGAACGAGCCGGACGAACTGCGCCTCAGCGTCGCCCGGCAGGGGTGGCTGGCCGAGACGTACCAGCTGAACGAGGCGCAGACGATCAACCTGTGCTCGCTGGGCGCCCTCGCGCACATCGCCGGCGACTTCGCCGCCGCGCGGCGGCACTACGACCAGGTCGCCGTGCAGATGCGGCGGCAGGGTTCGCTGCACGCCGCTGCCTTCCACTACTTCTCCACCGGCACGCTGCTGATCAGCCAGGGACGGTTCGGTGAGCACCTGGAGGCGACCCGGCGGATACGGGGGTCGTTGGGCCCGATCGTTGACGACCTGCTGGCGCTGGCCCTGATCGGCAGCGGACGCCTGGACGAGGCGCGGGCCATGCCGATCGGACGGCACACCTACCGCCCGGACTACTTCGAATCGGCGCTGCTCAGCGTACGCGGAATGGTCGTCGTGGCGCTGGGTCGACGGGACCTGGCCCCACCCGTGATCGACGCGCTGCTCCCGGTACGCGACCAACTGGCCGGTTTCTCCACCACCGCGGCAGTGGTGCGGCCGGTCGCGCTGACGCTCGGGGAGCTGTTCCGGCTGGTGGGCCGCACCGAGGAGGCGACCCGGCACTTCACCCTCGCCGCTCGGGTCGCCCGCCGGTGGGAGTCGCCGCACTGGCTGGCCGAGGCGACCGCGGCGATGGTCCGCTGACCGTCACTGTTGGCGGATTCCAAGCCGGTTCCAAGTGGCACCGAGCATGATCAACACATCTGTGCCAGTTGATCCCTCGGAAAGGTCACCGTGAACCAGAACCACCGCGAAGCCATGGCCGACGTACGCGACATGTACATGGCGCACTCGGCGCTCCGTCGCGAATTCAGCCTGCTGCCGCAGCTCGTCCGCGACGTCAACCCGGGCGACGCCACGCGCGCGGAGGTCGTCGGCGCCCACGCCGACATGCTCTGCCACATCCTGCACCTGCACCACGAGGGCGAGGACCTGTTGCCCTGGCCCCGGCTGCTGGAGCGCGGCGGCGCGGCGGCCGCGGCGATCGTGCCCACCATGGAGGCGCAGCACCACGCCATCGAGGACGCCCACGCGGCGGTGGTCGCCCTCCTCCCCCAGTGGCGCCGCACCGCGCGCGGCGGTGAGCAGCTCGCGGACGCCCTGGAGCAGCTACGCGCCGCGCTGATCGAGCACATGGCCCTGGAGGAGAGCGAGATCCTGCCGCTGGCGCAACGGCACGTCACCGCCCGGGAGTGGATGCAACTCGGCGAGCACGGCATGAGCAAGTCCCCGAAGAAGCAGCTCCCGCTGGCCTTCGGCCTGGCCATGTACGAGGGCGACCCGGAGGTGGTCAAGGCGGTGCTGGCGCACGCTCCGCTGCCGGCCCGGCTGCTCATGCCGATCATCGCACCCCGGCTGTTCGCCAGCCACGCCAAGCGGGTGCACGGCACCGCCACGCCCCCGCGCATCGGCGCCAGCGCCCGCTGAGCAAGGTCCGCGAGTCCCCCGACCCGTTACGACGCCAGGACGATCATCGTCGGTCACCTTCGTCGGGGCGGATGTCGCATCAAGCGGTATACCTCAGAGGCATGCTTATACCTCTGAGGTATACCGCTCCTCGGCAGATCGACATGGCGGACCAGCCGAGCGCACGGTGGAGGCCACCAGGTAACTGTCCGCCGCTGGCCGGGCGCTCAGCGGGCGGCCAGGAAGGCCAGCACGCGCGGCCAGGCCGCCGCGGTGGCGTCCGGGGAGTACTCGGCCACGTCCGGGTCGGTGAACAGGTGCCCCACGCCGGGATAGCGGAAGACTGTCAGGTCGGCGGCGGCATCGGTCATGGCCTGCTGCCACTCGTCGACCTCGTCCGGGGCGTCGTACGGATCGGGGTCGGCGAGGTGCAGCTGCACCGGCAACCCGGGTCGGACCGCGTCCGGGGCTCCGCCGGTGCCGTGCAGCAGGAGCAGACCGGCGGCATCGGGGCGTTCGGCCAGCAGCGCCCCGGCCACACCGGCGCCCATCGAGAACCCGGCGAGGACCGTCTCCGGTGGTAGGTCACGCAGCGCGGCCCGGGCCCGGTCCAGCACCACCTCGTGGCCGATCTTGTCGAGCAGCGCGAAGCCGTCCTCGACGGTGTCGGTGGCCGGGACGCCGTACAGGTCGGGGGTGCTGACCTGGTGCCCGGCGGCGCGCAACCGGTCGGCGGCGGCGCGCACGGCGGGCCGCAGCCCGTACACGGAGTGGAACAGCACGACGTGTCGCATCCGGTCATCCTGCCGCAGCCGACCGGCCGTCCGGTGTGGCCACGCGGAGCGGGAGCATGATCATGGTCGAGTCATCGGGTCTAACCGGGTTGCGTGAGTCCGTCTGTCCGCGGCTATGGCCGATTCAGTCGAGTCAGCGTCCCAGTCAGTAGGCGGCTGAGCTGCTCTACGGGGACGCAACGCTCGGAAGCAGGTCGTCATCGCGTCCGGTCTGGGGTAGCCCAGCGACGGCGGCGATGGTCTTGACGGCCTCGTTCAGTCCGGTGGTCTCGGGTAGGACGAGTTCGTCGGGCCAGTCCAGGACGTCATGGGCGGCGTACCAGCCGCTCATGTGCTCGGCGGTGAACTCACTGACCTGCGGTCGAGTGAGGTGCCGACGCAGGGTCTCGGCCAGGGACACGTCGAGATAGCAGAACAGCGACCGGCCGCGGTGGTCGTCCCGCAGGGAGATCAGCATGCTGCGGTAGCGGCTGCTGTGCATGATGCCCTCCAGCACGACGTGGTAGCCGTGGTCGATTCTCTGAACTCGGTCAGGGGATGCAAGGGCGAGTCCGATCATGATCGTGATTGCTCCGTTGATGTGCAGGGTCCGCCGGAGCGGTTGTCTGCGGCCGGTGGGGTATCGGATGCTGTTTTCCGCGTTGGGTGTCGTGGGGTGGTGGGGCTGCTGGTGCGGCCGGCGACGTCTCGGAACGCGGGGAGGCCCAGTCCGACGGTGTGGTTTCGGCGTGCCATTTGGTCGAGTTGGTCGAGTTTCTGCTTCGCGCCGGCGAGGCTGACCTTGAGTCCGTCGACCTCGCCTGTCCAGCCTTCGCGGACGGCTTCGGTGATGCGGTCGTTGAGGTTGTCGCGGATCGCCTCGATCCGGTTGCGCTGTTGGGATGACGGGCGCAGCAGGGGGCAGCGCAGGCAGCTGTGCTCGTGGATGCAGGGGGTGGCGTAGGAGCGGCCGCAGTCGCCGAGGGCGACCCTGCGCCGCTCGAAGTGCCCGAGGAACTCCTGCCATTCTGAGTCGGTGGGGGTGCGGTATTCCTCGCTCGGTCGCAGGTTGCGGCGGCGGGTGATGAAGGCCCGGTGGCCGTTGATGACCTCTTCGGGATAGACGGCTTTGTAACCCATAGTGGTGTTGATGTCGCGGTGCCCGGCGACGAGCTGTGCGATGTGCGGGGGCATGCCGTGCATGATCGCGTCGGTGATGAAGACCCGCCTGAAGTCGTGCGGGGTGAATCGCAGTGGTGCGCCACTGGCATCGGTGAGGCCGGTGTCGGCGAGGGCCTGATCGAGGCACCGGGCGACCGAGGCCTTGCCGACCGACCGGTTCTCCAGGCCGACGCGCCGTTGGAACAGCAGCGGCATGGGTGGGTTCCAGGTCCGCTCGCCGTAGTCGTAGGCGGCCACCAGAGGGACGCTGCCGTCTGGGTTGCGGATCCGCGTGATGATCGTGCTGAGCACGTCGGCGAGTTCGGGGGAGATCACCAGTAGGCGTTCGGTATCGGTCTTTGACGGTGCGATTTGCAGCAGCGGGACGAGTTCGCGGGTGGTGGGCAGCCGGTAGTGGATCAGGCTGTGGTGTGACAACTCGGTGAGTTCCTCGATGCGGATGCCGGTCAGCCGTAGCACCTCCACCGCGGCCCAGGCCCAGAACGCTCGGCGTTCCTCGGCTTCGAGGTCGCGGCGTTTGCCGGTGTCTGGGTCCTGGCCCCAGATTCTGCCGCCAGCGCCCGTTGGCAGGATCGGCCGCAGCAGCGTCTGTCCGCCTGCGGTGAACAGCTCCCCGGGGCGGACCTCGGTGGCCGTGTGCAGGCGTTCATAGGACGCTGTGCGACCGGCTTCGGCAGCGGCGACGAGAGCGGGCAGCATGGGCAGTCGTTCTCGGGTGCGTTGATCCATCCGTGATTTGCGTCGGGTGTTGATCTTTTTGAAGTTCAGATCGATGTCACGCACCGGGCAGACCGTCACCCAGGGGGCCCAGCGGGCGGGGTCCTCGTGTGCCCACTCGGCGAGGTCGCGGTAGAAGGCACGCACGGTGCCGAGGTTGTCCGTCGCGCTGATGCGCTGGCTTTGGGTTTCGACGACACCACCGTCGGCGGTCCTCGTGCGGGTGATCTTGGTGCGCAGCCGCTGCTTCCAGGCGGCGGCGACCTCGGGTGCCAGATGCAGCGAGTCGATTCCCGGGTGATGGAGTTCCAGGTCCCGCCAGAACATCTTGCCCAGCACGTAGGACAGGGTGAGCACGGTGCTGTAGTCGCTGGCGACGAGGAACTCGCGCAGGTAGTCGACCAGAAGATTCCGCACGGGCCTGCACTCGATGCCGTACCGGTCGATCATCTGCTCGACCGTCATCTGCCCTGCGGCGCCGCCGAACATTCGGACGGTCATCGGAGCGTCAGGCGGGAAACCGCCCAGGGAGCGCAGTAGTTGGTAGAAGAACGGCCGACCCACCGTCGTCATCGACGCGATGCGGTGCATCTCGATGCAGTCGCCGACGGTGATATCCCTGACCAGCCCGCCCTTGGCGGCCATGATCGTCGCGATGCGGGCCAACGCGAGGTTGCGGGTGGTCGCCGCGGTGCGCAGCGGACCGCACTGCTCGATCAGCGCGGCGAACGCCAGCGGGTCGCGGGTGCGAGCCAATGACGCGGCCAGGTTCTTGGGTGTCTTGGTCACCAGCAGCCAGCGTGTGCTCGGCCGGATCACGTCCGCGCAGATCAGCAGCATCAGCCCGGTGGTGCACTCATCGGTCTTGTCGCGGGTGTAGGGCTTGCGCCGCCCGGCGACCCATCCGGTGTGCTCCGCGGGCAGCGTCCGCCAGTCGGCGGCCTGTTCGGCGCCGCTGGCCAGCCACCGTTGCTGCCAGGTGTCGCCCGAAGTGGCAGCCAACCAGGTCAGCACGCTGGTCAGCCCACGTCGGGCGCTGTCTTGGTACTGGGCGTTGCCGAACGTAAACGGCGGTGCCAGAACGCGAGCCAGCACCTGACCCCGGGACTCCTGCGTGGCCGGCCACGAGGGCGCCACCGGCCGCGGCGGGAACTGCTGCAGCAGCGGTGACAGGTCCGCAGGGCCCGGCATCGCCCGTTTCCCGCGAGCACCAACAGCCTCGCCGGGCGTCTGCTCCACCTTGGCGCCGATCACCAGCCGTCCTCACCGAACAACACATTCAACGACTCGCTCCGGTAGCCGGGTGCCTGCAGGGGCGGCATGGCCGGCTGCTGGGAACGGCGGACGTGGTGAGCCAGGACGCTCGCGATCGCCTCGTCCGCCGGGGCCGATATATAGATCTGCGTGGTCGTCAGGTGCGCATGGCCCAGGATCCACTGCACGTCAGTCAGCGGCAGTTCGGGGTCTCGTGCCATTCGATACGCGGCGGTGTGACGAAGGTCGTGCAGCGTCCAGTTCATGCCCAGCGCCTGATTGGCCCGAACGAACATGCGGTAGGCGGCGTGATAGGTCAACGGGCGAAACGGGCTGCGTAAGGTCCACCACAGCGGATCATCGAAGCCGGCGGGCACCTTGCCGTGCACCTCGGCCTGATAGAGGCGATGCCAGACGAACGCGTCAGGCGAGGCAGGAATCTGCTGCATCGCCTGGCTGCCCTTGCGGATCACCGTGACCAGCTGCTGTCCCGCGTCGAGGTCACCGATCCGCGCACCGAGCAACTCCGAGGCTCGAGCCCCGGTCGACACCCAGAACGCCACAAGTGCCCGATCACGGTGCGAACCGAGGCCGGCGAAGAGCTCATTGAACACCCCATCCGGGATACGGCGCGGCAACCGTCGCGGCAGCTTGGGTCGATACCTGCCCACCCGCTCCCGCCGATGCGGCTCCATCGGGTTGTGGTGCGCGTCGACCCTGCCGTGCTGACGCCGCCTCGCCAACGGGAACGGGTTGACCATCGGCCCGCTGCCCGCCTCCGCATGAAAGTCGTAGAACCCACGCAGCACACTCTCGCCATGCGCGGCGGTCGCCGGCGCGTAGGTCGGCCCCGGCGCCGACCGGCCCGTAACGCGATTCGGCGCACCCCTCGACACGGCTGACACCGACACCGGGGACCCCGGCGCTGCCGAGCGCCTCCAATGAGTCGTCGCCGGCTTCCGGCCAACCTGAACCCACCGGCAATAGTCCCGAGCCTCTACGCGAGTCGCCTCGTCCCACGGCACGTCGACCGCCCACACGAAACGGAACCACCGCAACAGATCCATCCCGTACGACCGCTGGGTCGCCGCCGTGCGACCCGCCGCCTGCAACTCCCCAAGGAATGCAGCGGCCGGCGCGACAGGCCGACCCGCGTGATCCAGAAGACGATACGGCTCCCACGGATCGCCGGACTCCGCCAGCCGCCCGATCCGAGCCACGACAAGCGACGCGAGATCCCGAGCTCCACTCTCATCGATCATGGTCGAGCACCCTAGCCAGCAAACAAGGGCATGCCCCTCGGCCTGCAAGAACATTCTCGTTAGTTCAGTTAACAGGAAGGGCGAACCGAACGGTCTGCCCGATCAACGCGGGTGCCGCACCGCCGGGCTTGTCCCGTTCGCGCAGCAGGATGCGGCGCAGGTAGTCCTGCTCGACCAGGGCGCAGCCCCGGCCGTGCCGGCGTCGTAGCTCGCGGGCGATGCTGCTCTTGCCGGAGCCGGAGTTGCCCCGGATGCAGACGAGGATCGTGTCCGGGCTGCCAGTGGGTTCAGCGAGCACGATGCCTCCTCGGCTTCAGTCGTTTCGCACGGTGAGGTTGAGGGCGGCGACGATCAGCTGGGTGAGGTCAGGAAGTTGGCCCTCGCCGAGGGTGACGCCGCGCAAGTTGTCCAGCGGCGTCTTGAGGCCCTGGAGCCGGCTGCCCCGGAGGTCGGTGCCGTCGAGGTGGCAGGAGTCCAGTTCCAGTCCGGCGAGGTCACATGACCGCAGCGCGATGCGCGGTAGTCGGCAGGAGGACCACGCGCCGTTGGTGAGAGTGCAGTCGGTGAAGGCGACCGAGCCGGCGGCGGTGACGCGGTGGAAGGTGGCGTAGTCGAAGCGGCAGCCGTCGAACAGGACGTCCTTGAGGCGTACGTCGGTGAGTCTGGCGCCGGTGAACCGGGAGCCGGTGATGGCGCAGCGTTCGATGGTGATGCCGGTCAGGGTCGCGCCGGAGAAGTCGGTGCGGGTGATCTCGCAGCCGTCGAGGCTGCCGGCCTCCCAGGTGCTCTCGCTCAGGTCCACACCGGTGATCAGACTGCTGCGGATGCGGGCGTCCTCAAGGTGGGCACCGAGCCAGCCGGCGCCCTCGACGAGGGCCTCGGTGAGGCCGCCGGCCAGGTCCGTCGTGGTGTCGAGGTCGTCCGGTTCGAGGTCCGGCAGCAGGACCTTCACGTCGCCGATCGTGGTGGTGCGCATGTGTCCTCAACCTGTGCGAGCGCGAGGTGGGCACGCACCCCGGGTCGACTGTCGACCGTACCCTTGTTATCCCAGCTGGGGTGGTTGTCGAACGTCGCCGCGTCGATCGACGCTACCGACCGCTCCGAGCGACCACCCGCCAGGGCCTTGATCGTTGGTGCGCCGCCGGGGACTCGAACCCCGAACCCACGGAGTGGGAGATCAAAATGCTCGCTCCGCCGACCTGGGCGCATGGGTCGCTAGCAGCGGAAACGCCTCTCGACATCTCACATCACTCCCCCGCTGTCGGTCGGCCTCTTGCGGACTAGGTGGGGACTGCCCGGGTCAGGCGGCCCGGAGCGCCAGTTTGGAAGGACGAAGATCATGCCGACAAGGACCTGGTGGGCCAGATCAATGCGCGAAGTGCTTGACCGTTCGTGCCCCCTGGTGACGGGCGGGGGTACCGGCTACTGGCACGTTGATGGCACGGCGCATCGGATGAATCCCGCCTTCCGGTACGGTGACGCTTCACGTCGCGCCCTTACCGTCGTAGGCCTCGCCGTTCAGGGGGTAACGCGCATGCGAAGGACTAGCCGCATGGTGTGGTGGCCGCTCAGCATCTGCCTGATGGTGACGCCGGCTGCCTGTACGTCCCCAAAAGGGTCCAGCCAGGGTGAGGCCCGATCACCGGCACCAACTGCATCTCTGAGGGCTGACCCCAGCGCATCCCCGTCAACCGACGGGAGCGCTAGGCAGGAGTCATGCACTGTATCGGGCTTTCCGCTACAGGAACCGCCGACAGATTATCGGCTCGTGGGAGAGGACGTCGCGGTACCTGACCGGACGGTGCTTCAAGCAGAGGAATCGGGGGAAGCGGATCCGGCAGCCCGGCTGTTCGCCAAATGGGGGTTGGTCGTACGCGGCGGCGCAGTGGTTGATCTTCGGGTGGCACCTGGCTGGGAGGACAGGGCACGTCTCGGATGGGGCTCTTCAGTGGTGCCAGCCGTGAGCGCCCATGTGCGTGCCTGCGCACCTGTCGATGACCAACCTCAGTGGCTGGCCTTTGTCGGCGGCACGTGGGTTGCGCGGGCAACCTGCCTACCGCTGACAATCCGGTCGCGGGGGCAGACGGCACAAGTGCAGCTGGGTATCGGTGTCCCATGCAACGGGACTGACACGCCGAGTTCCTAGTACTCCAACTGTGGACTATCGGGGAAAGTACTGATGGCCGCCCCTAATCGCACGTAAATCGTACGGCGGGCCTCAGAGTCAGACCAGTGCCGCCAGCCGCACGACGAGGTCGGTCGGTGGCGGCATCTCGGCGATCTCGCGGCTGACTTGCGCGGCAGCGGTCCGCAGGCGCTCGTCGGTGAGCAACTGGGTCAGTGCCCGCGCGGTGATGTCCCGGGGACGCAGCGCCAGGCCGGCGCCCCGACGGGCCACCAGCTCGGCGTTGTGCCGCCGGTCCCCGGGACCCGTGGTGGCCAGCTGGGGCCGGCCCGCGGCGAGAGCGCCGAGGGCGCTGCCCGCGCCACCGTGGTGCACCAGCGCCGCGCTCGCCGGTAACGCCTCGTCGAGCGGAATCCAGCCGACCACCCGCACGTTGCCGGGCAACGAGCGGGCCGAGCGCTCGTCGGGGCGGACCAGCACGATCTCGGCGTCCACCTCGGCTGCGGCGGCCACCACGGCGGGCATCGGCCCCCGATCGCCGGGGCCGGTGAGGGTGCTGCGGGTGACCAGGATCCGCTGGCGCTCACCCGGCTCGCGCAACCAGGCCGGCAGTTCCCCGCCGCCGACGTAGGACGTGTAGCGCATCGGCCAGCCGCCCTGCGTGGCAACGCTGGGTGGGGCAACGGCGAGGGCGGCGGCCGGCGCGGGCAGCTCGGTGAGGCCGTGCCGGCGCAGCGCCGCGCCGAGTCGGGCGACGGTGGCCCGGACCAGGTCCCGGCCGTCGAAGAGGGCGTTCTCCTGGCGTACGGCCGGCACGTCGAGCCGCGCGGCGGCCACCGCACCGGCGACCGCGAACGGCTCGTGCAGCACCAGATCCGGCCGCCACCGGGTGGCCAGCGCGACCACCGGGTCGACGAGCTGGTCGTTGAGCGCGCCGAACAGCAGGCCGGCGCCCCGGGTGCCGGCGGTGCCGGCCATCTCCGCCCGCGCGATCAGCGGGTGACGGGGAAGGATCCGCAGCGCGATCCGGCGGAAGTCGAAGCCCGGCGCGATGTCGTGCACCGGCAGGCCCGCCTCGGCGGCGGCCAGAGCTCCGCCGCCGGTGGCCACCAGCACGTCGTGGCCGGCGTCGCGGAGGGCGACCGCCAGCGGCACCAGCGGGAAGACGTGCCCGACGAGCGGGGCGGAGACCACCAGCACGCGCATGGGTTGGATCCTATGTCGACGGCGACAGCGAGGCAGGCCGCTGGTCGACGATGCGGCGCATTTTGCCCATCGACCGTTCCACGGCGTCGGGGGCGAGGACGTCGACCGCCACGCTCACGCCGATGGTGTTCTTCACCAGCTGAACCAGCGCATCGCCGGCCCGCTCGGCGGCGTCCACGTCGACGTCGGCTCGCCGTTCCACCCGCACCGTGAGGGTGTCCAGCCGGCCGTGTCGATCGAGGACGCACTGGAAGTGCGGCGAGAGCTGCGGGGTGCGCAGGATCAACTCCTCGATCTGGGTGGGGAAGATGTTCACCCCACGCAGGATCATCATGTCGTCGGTGCGGCCGGTGATCTTTTCGATCCGGCGCATCGGTCGGGCGGTGCCGGGCAGCAGACGGGTCAGGTCGCGGGTGCGGTAGCGCACGACCGGCATCGCCTCCTTGGTCAGGGAGGTCAACACCAGCTCACCCCGCTCGCCGTCGGGCAGCACCGCCCCGGTGACCGGGTCGATGATCTCCGGGTAGAAGTGGTCCTCCCAGAGGTGCAGGCCGTCCTTGGTCTCGACGCACTCGGTCGCCACGCCGGGGCCCATCACCTCGGAGAGCCCGTAGATGTCGACGGCGTGGATGTCCAGCTGCTGCTCGATCTCGCGGCGCATGTCCTCGGTCCACGGCTCGGCGCCGAAGATGCCCACCCGCAGTGAGGTGGCACGCGGGTCGATGCCCTGGCGGCGCATCTCGTCGACGATGGCCAGCAGGTAGCTGGGCGTGACCATGATGACCTCGGGCTCGAAGTCGCGGATCAGCATGACCTGACGTTCGGTCATGCCCCCGGAGACCGGGATGACAGTGCAGCCCAGCTCCTCGGCACCGTAGTGCGCGCCCAGGCCGCCGGTGAAGAGCCCGTAGCCGTACGCGACGTGCACCCGGTCGCCGGGGCGGCCGCCGGAGGCGCGGATCGAGCGGGCCATCAGCCGCGCCCAGGTGCGCAGGTCGTCGCGGGTGTAGCCGACCACTGTCGGCCGGCCGGTGGTGCCGGAGGAGGCGTGCAGGCGGGCGACCCGCTCCCGGGGTACGGCGAACATGCCGAACGGGTAGTTCTCCCGCAGCTCCGCCTTGCCGGTGAACGGGAAGCGCGCCAGGTCGTCGAGATCCCGGCAGTCGTCCGGGTGCACGCCGGCGGCCTTGAACGCCCGCCGGTAGTGCGGCACGTTGTCGTACGCGTGCCGCAACGACCAGCGCAGTCGGTCGCGTTGCAGGGCGCGCAGCTCGTCGATGCCGGCGCGCTCGATCGGCTCCAGCTCCTCGGGACGAGGGGTGCGGTCCTGCATCGGCTGCCTCCTTGGCGCGGCGGTCCCGGTGGGGCTGCGGGTACCGTACGCCCGCTGTCGCCGGGGCCGGTGGGGCGGTCAGCCGGTGACCGGCAGCCGGTGCAGGGCGTCGACGAGCGGGGCCAGCTCGGGGGTGGCCTCCGCCTGGGCGAGCGCGTCGGTGAGCACCCGGTCGTGGGTCGGTCGGGTCTGGGCGAGCAGCTCGGAGCCGGCCGGGGTCAGCTCGGTGTAGATGCCGCGCCGGTCGTCGGCGCAGAGGATGCGGGTGAGCAGCCCTCGCTGCTCCAGGCGGGTGACCAGCCGGGTGGTGGCGCTGCCGGAGAGCGCGGCGGCGCGGGCGAGCTGGCTCATCCGCATGTGCCAGCCGTCCTGGCGGGACAGCGCGTCGAGCACCGTGTATTCCACGACGGAGAGGCCGTGGCCGGCCTGCAGGGCCCGCTCCAGGGACGTCTCGATCAGCCCGTGCAGGGCGGCGAGGGTGCGCCAACCCTGGGCGCGGATCTCGACCGCGTCGTCGGCGATGCCCATGGCGGCCTCCTCGGTGTGATCTGAACGGACCCCAGGCTACCACGCTTGCGCCGATATAAAGCGCGTGCAAGTATTTCGTTGCGGGCGCGTGTAGTTGCAAGCGCCGCACAAATACCCTCTCCCGATGGGAAGACCATGTCCGTACGCCCCAAGTCCCTGCCGCCCGGCCTGATCGCGCTGGCCATCGGCGCCTTCGGCATCGGGCTCACCGAGTTCGTGATCATGGGGCTGCTGCCCGAGGTGGCGGCCGACTTCGCGGTCACCGAGCCGGTGGCCGGCTGGTTGATCTCCGGCTACGCCCTCAGCGTGGCGGTCGGCGGGGTCGCCCTCACCGCGGCCGTCACCCGCCTGCGGCGCAAACCGGTGCTGCTCGGCCTGATGGTGCTCTTCATCATCGGCAACCTGCTCTCCGCCGTCGCCGGCGACTACGCAGTGATGATGGCCGGTCGGATCGTCGCCGCGCTCTGCCACGGCGCGTTCTTCGGCATCGGCGCCGTGGTCGCCGCCGGCCTGGTCGCACCGGCCCGACGGGCGGGCGCCATCGCCATGATGTTCGCCGGCCTGACCATCGCCAACGTGCTCGGCGTGCCGTTCGGCACCTTCCTCGGGCAGCACTTCGGCTGGCGGTCGACGTTCTGGGCGATCACCGCCATCGGGGTGGTCGCCCTGATCGGGCTGGCCCTGCTGATCCCGGCGGGCACCACCGCCACCGCCGACCGCCCGGCCGGCGGGCTGCGCGGCGAGTTGCGCGCCTTCACCCACCCGCAGGTCTGGCTGTCCCTGGTGATCACCGTCCTGGGCTTCGGTGGGATGTTCGGCGCATTCACCTACATCGCCTACACGCTGACCGAGGTCAGCGGCTTCGCCACCAGCACCGTGCCGTGGCTGCTCGTCCTCTTCGGCGTGGGCCTCTTCGCGGGCAACCTGCTCGGCGGCCGGGCGGCGGACAGGTCACTGTCGCGCACGCTGGTCACCGTCCTGGCGGTGCTCACCGTGGTGCTCGTCGGCTTCGCGCTGACCGCCACGAATCCGGTGCTGACCATCGTCGCGCTGGTGCTGATGGGTGGGTTCGGCTTCGCCACGGTGCCGCCGCTGCAAATGCGGATCATGCGGTACGCCCACCAGGCGCCGACCCTGGCGTCCGGGGCGAACATCGCCGCGTTCAACCTCGGCAACGCGTTGGGCGCGTGGATCGGCGGGGTGACCATCGCCGCCGGACTCGGCTACACCTCGCCGATCTGGGCCGGGGCCGCACTCACCCTCATCGGCCTGGGCGTGCTCCTCGGCGCGCTGCGGCTGGCCCGCCGCGACGAGCCGGCCCGGGCCGACGCGCGCCTTGTGGACGCCCCGGTCTGACGTCGTCGAAAGGAGGACGCCGGGCCGGGCGGGTGCCCGACCCGGCGTCGCCCTGATCATCGCTCTGCCATCATCTCGCAATTGCAAAAGATGTGCAACAAGGTCTGGACAACCTTGTCGTGCCGTAACTAGCCTGACCTCTATGAGTCCTTACGTTGTGGATCCTTGGGCCTGGCAGGAGAGCTGGGACCGTCAACAGGAGGCCTACCTCCCGGACCGGGAACACCGGTTCACCGCCATGCTCGACACCGTCGACGCTGTCCTCGACGGCCGGCCGCCGCGCGTGCTCGACCTGGCCGGCGGCACCGGCACCATCTCGCTGCGGACCCTCGCTCGCTTCCCCGCCGCCGAGACGACACTGGTCGACCTCGACCCGGCGCTGCTCGCCATCGCCGCCGCCTCGCTGGCCGACCGGGCCACCATCATCACGGCCGACCTCGGCACCCCCGAGTGGCGCTCCACGCTCCCCCACCAGGAGTACGACGCCGTGCTCACCGCCACCGCCCTGCACTGGCTGCCGGCCGACCGGCTCGGGCAGCTCTACGCCGAGCTGCGTGACGTGCTGCGACCGGGCGGGGTCTTCGTCAACGCCGATCACATGCCCGACGACACAGTGCCGGAGCTGACCAAGCGGCTGATGGACCGGGCACGGGACCGGCGCAACGCCCGGTACGCCGCCGGCTCGATGCTGTCCTGGTCGGACTGGTGGGAGCGGGCCGGCGCCGACCCGGCGCTCGCCCCGCTGGTCGCCCAGCGACACGCCATCTACCCGACCGGACACAGCCCCGATTGGACCCCGCCGGTCTCCTGGCACCTGGCCGCGCTCACCGCGGCGGGCTTCAGCGAAGTCGGCACGGTCTGGCGAGGCGGCCCGGACGCCGCCGTCGCGGCTGTGCGCTGACGCCGCCGTCGCCGGCACTACGCTGAGGAGCCGTGCCAGAGCCGTTCGAGCCGCGTACCGACCCCGACGTCGACCTGCGCGTCCCCGCCGACCGCCGCGAGCTGACCGCGCGTCCCGCGACGATCCTCGCCGCGATCGCGGCCGGCGGGGTGCTCGGCGCGCTGGCCCGGGCCGGCCTGCAACACGCCGTTCCGCACCCACCGAGCGGCTTCGGTTGGGCCACCTTCATCGTCAACACGTCCGGCTGCCTGCTGATCGGCGCGCTGATGGCGGTCCTCGGGCACCTCGGCGGCGGGCACCCGCTGGCCCGCCCGTTCCTCGGGGTCGGGGTGCTCGGCGGGTTCACCACCTTCTCCACGTACGCGGTCGACGTCCAGCAGGCGGTCGTCGCGGGCGCACCGGGCATCGCGCTGGCGTACCTCGCCGCGACGGTGCTCGGTGCGCTCGTCGCGGTCGGGCTGGGCGACGCGGTCACCGCCGGGCTGCTGCGCCGGGTGACCCGATGACCGTGCTGCTCATCGCACTGGGCGCGGCCGTCGGCGCGCCGTTGCGCTACCTCACCGACCGGGCCGTGCAGTCCCGGCACGGCTCGGCGTTCCCGTGGGGGACGCTGCTGGTCAACGTGGCCGGGTCGCTGCTGCTCGGCTTCCTGGTCGGGTGGCCGGCCGGTCCGGCGGTCAGCGCATTGCTCGGTACCGGGTTCTGCGGCGCGCTGACCACCTACTCCACCTTCAGCTACGAGACGCTGCGGCTGACCACTGGTGGTCATCGGCTGCTTGCGCTGGCCAACGTGCTCGGCAGCGTTGCCGCCGGGCTCGCTGCGGCCACCGTCGGCTACGCGGTGGCCCGCGCCCTGACCGGCTGACCGCACACCAGCGGCGCCGCGCCCGACTCCATCCCCAGCAGCGCCTGGACCAGGCGTTCCCCACGAACACACCGAGGGTATATACGCGAGGTATACCCTCGGTGTAGTCTGCTGGCATGAGCGTGCCACTGACCCTTCTCGGACTCCTCGAACGCGAGCCCAGCCACGGCTACGACCTGAAGCGTGACTACGACTCCTTCTTCGGCCGGGGCAAGCCACTGCCCTTCGGCCAGGTCTACTCCACCCTCAGCCGACTGGCCCGCGACGGCAAGGTGGTGATCAGCGACGTCGCCCCCGGCTCCGGCCCCGACCGCAAGCGCTACATCATCACCGACGTCGGCGCGACCGAGGTCGAGCAGTGGCTGACCCAACCGGTCGACCCGGAACCGCACCTGCAGACGGTGCTCTTCGCCAAGGTCGTGCTCGCGCTGATGCTGGACCGCCCGGCCGCCGAATACCTCGACACCCAGCGCAGCGCCCACCTGCACCGGATGCGTGAGCTGACCGAGATCAAGCGCGCCGGCAGCCTTGTCGACGCGCTGCTCGCCGACCACGGCCTCTACCACCTGGAGGCGGACCTCCGGTGGATCGAGATGACCGGCGCCCGACTGGACGCCCTGCGGAAAGAGGTGCGGCGGTGAGCGTCGTGATCGAAGCGCGTGACGTGGAGTTCTCCTTCGGCCAGACCCCCGCCCTGCGCGGCGCCAGCCTCGCCGTGGACGCGGGCGAGATCGTCGCCGTCATGGGCCCCAGCGGCTCAGGCAAGTCCACCCTGCTGCACTGCCTGGCCGGCATCCTGGTGCCCGACTCCGGCGAGATCCTCTTCGACGGGACCAAGGTGCACGCCATGGCCGAGACCGAACGCAGCAGCCTGCGCCGGGACCGGTTCGGTTTCGTGTTCCAGTTCGGTCAACTCGTCCCCGAGCTGACCGCTGTGGAGAACGTCGCGCTGCCGCTGCTGCTCAGCGGCGTACACCGCAAACAGGCACTACCCAGGGCGCAAGCCTGGTTCACGCGCCTCGGGCTGGACGGCCTGGAGCAGCGGCGCTCGGGTGAGCTCTCCGGCGGGCAGGCGCAACGCGTCGCCCTGGCCCGCGGCCTGGTCGCCGAGCCGCAGGTGCTCTTCGCCGACGAGCCGACCGGCGCGCTCGACTCGCTCACCGGCGAGCAGGTGATGGATCTGCTGGTCGGCGCCGCCCGCGAGCAGGGCACCACTGTCATCCTGGTCACCCACGAGCCGAGGATCGCGGCGTACGCCGACCGCGAGGTCATGGTCCGCGACGGGCGCGTGAACGCGCCGGACCGGATCGCCTCGTGATCCGCTTCGGGCTGCGCCTCGCCGTGGCCGGTGGGCGCGAGGCGCTCACCCGCCTAATCGTCATAGCCGCCGCCGTCGCCATCGGCAGCGGGCTGCTGCTCACCACCCTGGCCGGGGTCAACGCCGTCAACGCCCAGCTCACCCGGTACGCGTCGATGTATCCCAACGCCTCGGCCGGCGACGCCGACTCGCTGTGGTGGTCGACCCGTCAGGACTACTTCCGCGGCAAGCAGATCATCCGCATCGACGTCGCCGCGACCGGCCCGACGTCACCGACCCCGGTCGGCGTCCCCACCGTCCCCGGCTCCGGGGAGTTCTACGCCTCCCCCGCGTTCCGCGATCTGCTGGCCGCCCACCCGGCCGCCGAACTGGGCGACCGCTACCCGGGGCGTAGCCTCGGCACGGTGGGTCCGGCCGCGCTGACCTCGCCGGACACCCTGCTCATCATCGTGGGCGGCACCCCCGATCAGGTCGCCGCTCTGCCCGCTGCCAAGCAGGTCACCAGCGTCGGCGACACCCCCGCCCTCCCCGAGACCACTGTGGACCTCATCCTGGGCGTGATTGCCGGTGGGCTGCTGTTCCCGGTGCTGATCTTCATCGGCACCGCCACCCGGCTCAGCGCCGCCCGCCGGGAGCAACGCTTCGCCGCGATGCGCCTGGTCGGCGCGACCCCCCGGCAGATCTCGATGGTCGCCGCGGTGGAGGCAGCCGCCGCGGCCGTTGCCGGCACCGCCGTCGGCTTCGGCCTGTTCTACGCCTTCCGCGACCCGCTCGCGGGCATCCCGTTCACCGGCATGCCGTTCTTCCCCAGTGACATGTCCCTGGGCGTGCTGAACATCCTGCTGGTGGCGCTCGGCGTCCCGGCCGGCGCGGCGCTGGCCGCCGAGATCTCGCTGCGCCGGGTCCGGATCTCGCCGCTGGGCGTCACCCGGCGGGTCACCCCCCGGGCGCCGCGCGCGTACCGGCTGATCCCGATGGTGCTCGGCGTCGCCGTGCTGTTCTTCGCCATCGGCTTCCGGCCCGAGACGTCCGACGGCCAAGCGGCGGTGTTCCTGCCCGGCCTGCTGCTCATCATGGCCGGCCTGATCGTCGCCGGCCCGTGGCTGACGATGGTCGGCGCCCGGGTGATGGCCCGGTACGCCAACCGCCCCGCCACGCTCATCGCCGCGCGACGCCTCGCCGACAATCCGAAGGCCGGCTTCCGGGCGATCAGCGGCATCATGCTCGCGCTCTTCGTCACGAGCGTGTCCGTCGGCGTGATCACCACGATCATCGCCAACCGTGGCCCGGCGCCCACCGGTTCGACCGACGCGGGCACTGTGACCACGGTCTTCGACGAGCAGACGGCGTCGGTGCCCGACACGCTCTTCGCCGCGCTGCGGGCGATCCCCGGAGTGCGCTCTGCGACCGCCATCCGCGAGAACCCGGTGGTGACCGAATCCGGCGAGGGCGGGGTGATCGCGTGCACCGACCTTCCGAGCGCGTACGGCCGGTGCGCCGACGGCGCGAGCGTCATCGAGGTGCCGTTCGGCCTCAGCCGCTGGCGGGAGTCGGCGTCGCCCGCGACGGTCTGGCCCGCCGCGTCGCTCACCATCGACGAACTCCAACGGCTACCCGTCGGGGCGATGGTCGTCGGCACCGACGGCTCCGCCGCCGCCGTCGAGCGCACCCGTACCGTGCTGGAGGTCGCCTTCCCCACCTTCTGGGTGGGGCCGAACGTGCCGGGTGACTTCGAGTCGGACTTCGCGAACACGCTGCGCGGCTGGGAGCAACTGGCCAACGTCATCATCATCGCCAGCCTCGCGCTCGGCGGGTGCAGCCTCGCGGTCAGCGTCATCGGCGGCCTCACCGAACGTCGACGCCCGTTCAGCCTGCTGCGGCTCAGCGGCGCTCCGGTGCGGGTGCTGCGTCGGGTGGTGGCGTTGGAGAGCGCCGTACCGATGCTCGCCGTCGCCGCCGTCGCCATCGGGATGGGTCTGCTCGCCGCGCACCTGTTCCTGCGGGCGCAGATGCACTACACCCTCGTCGCGCCGCAGCCGGGCTACTACGTGATCGTCGTCGTCGGGTTGGCAGCCTGCCTCGGCGTCATCGCCTCCACCCTGCCGCTGCTGGAACGCATCACCGGGCCGGAGACCGCCCGCAGCGAGTAGTCGTCATCTCGTCGGCCCGGTGGTGCTGAGAGCGACCACCGGGCCGAGGACGAAGACGGCGGGCGGGCCGACGCCCTCCCGGGCGGTGACTGCGCCGATCTCGTCCAGCCGCGCGGGCAGGGACCGCTGATCGGGCAGCCCGGCGTCCTGCACGGCCAGCACCGGCGTCTCCGGAGCGCGACCGTGCTCGATCAGCACAGCCGCGATCTTGGCGATGGTGTCGACGGCCATCAACAGCACGACGGTGCCCCGGGTGCGAGCCAGCGCCGCCCAGTCGACAAGCGAGTCCGGGTGCCCGGGCGGCAGATGCCCGGACACGACAGTGACGTCGTGCGCCACGCCCCGGTGCGTCACCGGCACGCCGGCGAGGGCCGGTGCGGCGAGCGCGCTGCTCACCCCGGGCACCACGGTCACCGGCACGCCGGCCGCCGCGCACGCCTGCACCTCCTCGTGGCCGCGCCCGAAGACGTACGGGTCACCACCCTTGAGCCGGACCACCCGACGACCGGCGCGGGCGTGCGACACCAGGGCCTCGTTGATCGTCTCCTGGGCCATCGACGGGCCACGGGGCACCTTCGCGGCGTCGACCACCAGCACGTCGGGGCGCAGCCCGGCGAGCAGCCCCTGCGGGGCGAGTCGGTCGACCACAACGACGTCCGCCGCGTCGAGCAGCGCCTTGCCGCGTACCGTGATCAGGTCGTCGGGCCCCGGCCCGCCACCGACCACGGCGACCGAGCCGTGGTCGTGCCCGTGGTCGTGGTGGTGGTGCCCGTGGTGGTGGTGATGGCCGACCGGGTCGTCGGGGTGGTCGTGCGGGCGTTGCGGACGACCCACCTTGTCCGCGAAGCCGGGCATCAGCACCCGGTACGCGCAGGTGTCGCAGTTCATCCGGATGTCCCCGCCCAGCGCCTCGGCGTACCGCTCCGAGACGAGGTCGGCGAGGGCGTCACAGTCACCGATCACCTCGGCGACCCGGACGTCCAGGTCGGGGTGGGCGGCGGCGAACTCCGCCGACTGGGCGACGATCCGGTCCGGTAGCACCCCGGCGAACAGGAAGTACGGCGCCACTACGATCCGCCGCGCGCCGAGGCGGCGCAGCCGCTCCAGCACGGCCGGCACCGACGGCTGCGCCAGGGAGATGAACCCCGGTTCCACGCCCGCGTAGCCGCGTCCCTCCCAGAGCAGCCGGGCGACCTTGGCGACCTCGGCGTTGGCGTCCGGGTCGGTGGACCCCCGCCCGATCAACGCCACCCACGTGTCGGCCCGGTCGGCGCCCGCCAGCTCCGTATCGGCCCGGTCGGCACCGGCCAGCGCCGCGTCGACGCGCTCTTCGAGGGCGGTGTGCAGCAGCGGGTGGGGGCCGAGCGGACGGCCGTAGCGGTAGCTCAGCCCGGGATGGCGCTGCTGCTCCCGGGCCATCGCGGCGGGGATGTCGCCCTTGCCGTGACCGGCGCCGGTGAGCACCAGCGGCAGCGCCACCAGCGCCCGGTGCCCCCGGGCGACGAGAGCGCCGACCGCGTCGGTCAGCGGTGGGCGGGACAGCTCGATGAAGCCGCCCTCGACGTCGCCGATGTCACCGCGACCGCGGACCCGCTCGACGAGAGCGGCGAACTGTTCGACCCCGGCCGCGCTGCGCGTACCGTGCCCGACGATGACCAACCCGGTCATGACTTCTCCTCGACGTAGAGCAGGGCGTTGAGGGCGGCTGCGGCGACCGCCGAGCCGCCCTTCTCCCCCACGTTGGACACGGCGGGCAGGCCACTGGCCCGCAGCGCCGCCTTCGACTCGGCGGCGCCCACGAAGCCGACCGGCAGGCCGACCACGAGCGCCGGTGCGGCGTCCAGGGCGAGCAGTTCGACAAGCGCGGTGGGCGCGCAGCCGACCACCCAGACCGCTGCGGGCCCGACCCGCTCCAGTGCGATCCGCACGGCCGCCGCCGAGCGGGTGATCCCGGCCGAGCGGCCCAGCGCGGCGGCGGCCGGCTCGGCGACCGGGCAGACCAGTTCCAGGCCGGCCCGGGTGATGCCGGCCGCGACCATCGCCACGTCGGTGACCACTGGCGCCCCGGCGCGCAGCGCCGTCAGCCCCGCCTCCAGGGCGGCCTCGTCGCAGACCAGTTCGTCGACGTACGCGAGGTCGGCGCTGGCGTGCACCACCCGCTCGGTCACCGCGCGGGTCAGCGGCGGCAGGTGCGACAGGTCGACGCGCTCGCGCAGGATGCGGTACGACTCGGCCTCGATGGGGTGCACGACCCGGCTCATCGGGCTCCTTCACAGGGGTCGGGCTCGACGACGCGGATAGCGTCGACCGGGCAGATCTCCAGGCACTCCAGGCAGCCGGTGCACCGGTCGGATCGGACCGTCAGGCCACCGGCGACCGGTCGGATCGCGTGGGTGGGGCAGGTGAGCAGGCAGGCGCCGCAGCCCTGGCAGGCGTCTATCGTCACGAACGCCACCGGTACCCCCGGGGTGTGACCATCCGGCCGGCGACCAGCCGCGTGTCGCTGCTGCCGACGACCACGACGCTGTACATGTCGACGATGGCCGGGTCGAGTGTGGCCACTGTGGCGAGGTGCACCCGTTCGCCGGGGCGGCTGGCGTTGCGCACCACGCCCACCGGGGTTTCCGGTGACCGGTGCGCGGCGAGGATGCCGAGCGCCTTGCCGAGCTGCCAGTCGCGGGCCCGGCTGCGCGGGTTGTAGAAGAGCGTCACGAAGTCGCCCTCGGCGGCGGCGGTCACCCGCCGCTCGATGACGTCCCACGGGGTGTGCAGATCGGACAGGCTCACGTAGGCGTGGTCGTGGCCGAGCGGCGCGCCGAGCAGCGCCCCGGCGGCGAGGGCGGCGGTGACGCCGGGCACGCCGACCACGTCGATCCGCTCGTCGGCGTATTCCAGGGCGGGGCTAGCCATTGCGTACACCCCGGCGTCGCCGGAGCCGATCAGCGCGACCGCCCGGCCGGCGGCGGCCTCGGCGACGGCGGCACGGGCCCGCGCCTCCTCTGCGCCCAACCCGCTGGAGAGCACCCGGGTGCCGGGGCGGAGCACGTCGCGGACCTGCTCCAGGTACTGGTCGAGGCCGACCACCACGGCGGCGCGACGTAGCTCGGCCACCGCGCGGGGGGTGCGCAGGTCGGCGGCGCCCGGCCCGAGGCCGACGACGGCCAGCCGGCCGCGTGGGGCGTGCCGGGCCACCGCGACGGTGGCCATCGCCGTCGCGGTCTTGCCCACCAGCAGCGTCGCGTCGTCGGCCCGGCCGTCCGGGCCGAGCAGGGCCGCGGCCTCCGCCACGCTCGGTGTGCCGACAGCGGCCCGGACCACCTCGCTGGGGTGCGGCACGTCGACCGCCGCCAGCCGCGTCGCCGGCCAGGTCACCAGGGGTACGCCGAGCGCGTCGACGGTGCTGCGGATGCCCGCCTCGTCGGCTTTGATGTCGGCGGTGGCCAGGCAGCGCAGGCTCGCCG
The DNA here is from genome assembly GCF_040677775.1 of Micromonospora sp. NPDC053740. Classification (NCBI taxonomy): domain Bacteria; kingdom Bacillati; phylum Actinomycetota; class Actinomycetes; order Micromonosporales; family Micromonosporaceae; genus Micromonospora; species Micromonospora sp. NPDC053740. The sequence goes on along the minus strand of NZ_JBFASO010000010.1, from coordinate 107,896 downwards.
GGTCGAGGCCGGCCTCGGCCAGCACCCGGTGCAGCAGCTCCGCCACCTCGGCGGCGGGTACGCCCCGACTCGCGCCAACGCCGACGACCAGCGACGGCGGCCGCAGCACTGCGGTTCGCTCGTCGGGTGACACGACCCGGTCGGTGACCAGCAGCCGGTACCCGTCGTCGGTCGGGTGTTCGTCGGCGGCGCGCACGTTCGGGGGTAGAGCGGGCAGTGGCCAGTCGGCGTCGGCGATCAGCTGGACCGGCTCGCCGTCCAGGATGGCCCGCGACACGGCGGCTACCGCGCCCTGGACGGGCCAGCCGAGGGTGTCCAGCCCCGGCAGGTCGACAGCGTCGGTGGCGGTGGTGATCACCGGTCGGGCGTCCAGCAGGGCGGCGACCTGCTCGGCGAGGGCGTTGCCCCCGCCGGCGTGTCCGCCGAGCAGTGCCACTGCGTGCCGGGCCGCCTCGTCGACGACCACCACCGCAGGGTCGGTGCGCTTGTCGTCGAGCAGCGGCGCGACGATCCGCACCACCGCCCCGGTGGCCAGGAACGCGATGACGGCGTCGCATTCGGCCCAGGCGGTTCGCAGCGCGTCGGCGACGCTCTGCCCTTGGACCAGCCGGGCGTGTGGCCAGGCGGCGGTCACTGTGTCGGCGTGTCGGCGGCCGGCGGCGGTGGCCGCCACCAGGCCGATCCGGGCGGGTGGGTTCTGGTCGGTCACTGGCGCTCCCCGGTGAGGACGACCACCGGGTTGGTGGCCGCGAGGCGGATCGACCCGCCGGGCAGGTCGGCGAGGCGGGCGGCGGAGAGCTGGCTGCCCTCGACCGTGTAGCCGGCGGCGCGCAGCAGACCCACTGCCGGTGCGACCCGGTCCAGTGCGGCGAGGGTGAGCACCACCCGCTCGGGTTGGCGGGCCACCACGGCGGTGAGGACGTCGACACCGCCACCGCCGACGAAGACCGCGTCGGGCTCGGGGAGGTCGGTCAGCGCCGCCGGGGCACGTCCGGTGACCAGCCGGACGTGCACTGCGTGCGCGGCGGCGTTGGCGCTGATGGTGGCACCGGCGTCGGTGTCCTGCTCGACGGCGAGCACGGCCGCGCCGAGCAGCGCGCACTCGATGCCGACCGAGCCGCTGCCCGCCCCGATGTCCCAGATCAGCCGGCCGAGTCGGGGGCGCAGCCGGGCGACGACGAGGGCGCGCACCTCCGACTTTGTGATCATGGAGTCGCGGTGGGCGTACCGGTCCTCCGGCAGCGCCCAGCCACCGGTCGGCGCGGCGGCGGGCTGGTTGTCGGCGCGCATCCCGCCGCCCGCGCCCCGCTCGGATGGGGTGTCGGCGGGCGTGGTGGGCGGGGCGTCGGCGGGCGCGGACCCGTCGGGTGCGCTGTCGGCGAGGCTGAGCAGGACGTGCGGGTCGGCCCACGTCTCGACGGCGGCCTGCTCGGGGCTCACCGCGCGGATCCGTTCGGCGGCGGTGCCCAGGTGCTCGGCGACCAGCAGGCGGCGGGACCAGCCGATCAGGGCGGCGCCCAGTTCGGCCGCACCGGCGCCGGGAGCGGTGAGCACCGCGACCAGTGGCAGCGCCCGGCAGGCGTTCACTGCGGCTCGGGGGTCGCGCCCGTGGGCGGTGACCACTGCGGCACCGTCCCAGGGCAGCCCGGCGCGGGCGAACGCGGCGGCCACACTGGACACCGCCGGTACCACCCGCAGCGGCAGCCCGGCCGCGCGCAGCCGCCGGACGATGCCGAACAGGCCGGGGTCGCCGCTGGCCAGCACCACTGCCGGCACCCCGGCGTCGACGGCCTCGGCGAGGCGGCGCAGGGCGGGGGCGAGCGGCCCGAGGGTGACGGTGTCCGCCCCGACCGGTACGGGCACCACGGCCAGGTGCCGGGCGGCCCCGACCAGCAGCCCGGCGGTGGCCAGCGCCGGGGCGAGCGCGGGGTGCGGCGGTGCGCCCGCCGCGTCCAGGCCGACCACTGTCACGGCGGTCATCGGGGGTTCCGGCGTCATCAGCGTCATCGGGGCCACCGGCCGGACGAGGCGACGACGTGCGCTCCGGCGAAGTCGACCATCGCCACGTCCACTGTCACAGTTGGTCCGGCGAAGCGCCGCAGCACCTGGCGGACCCGCTGGCAGAGCAGGTCGCCGGCAGGGGCGAGCAGCCCGGCGGCCTCCCACAGCTCGTACGCGTGCCGCCCGGTGTTCGCCTCGGTCACGGCGGCGACGAGCGACGGGTCGCCGCCGGCCTCGGCGGTCACCGCGCCGAGCAGGGAAAGGTCCACCTTCGAGCGGGTGTAGTGGGTCATCAGGATGCCGGCGGCGAGTTTGGCGAGCTTGCCGGCCATGCCGACGAAGACCACGCCGGTCATGGCGTCACCCACTGCGGCGGTCACCGCGGCCCCGGTGAAGTCGCCGACCTCGACGAAGCAGACCTCGGGCAGGTCGGGCAGGAGCGCGCGGGCGGCCCGCTCGGTACGCCCGCCGGTGCAGAGCACCACCGTCGGTTCGCCCTGGGCGGCCATCACGTGCACGGCCTGGACGACGCTGGCGCGCCACGACGCGGTGGAGAACGGGCGGACGATCCCGGTGGTGCCGAGGATCGAGATGCCGCCGAGGATGCCGAGCCGACGGTTGGTGGTCTTGCGGGCCATGATCTCGCCCCGGGGCACGCTGATCACCACCCGGACTCCGACCTCGCTGAGGTCGACCACCTCGGCCACCGCCTCGCCGATCATCCGGCGGGGGGTGTCGTTGATCGCCGGACCGCCGACCGCCAGCCCGAGGCCGGGCTTGGTGACGGTGCCGACGCCGGCGCCACCGGCCAGCCGCAGGCCGGGCACGTCGGTCCAGTCCACGGTGGCGGTCAGCTCGGCACCGTGGGTGACGTCGGGGTCGTCCCCGGCGTCCTTGACCACCACCGCCTCGGCCCGGACCGGTGGGGTGCCGGTCACCTCGCAGCGCTCCACCGGGAAGCGCACCCGGCGTCCGGCGGGCAGGCCGATCTCCACCTCCTGCTGGCTGGTGCCGGTGACCAGCGCGGTGAGGGCGGCCTTGGCCGCCGCCGTCGCGCACGCGCCGGTGGTCCAGCCGGTGCGCAGTGCTGTGGGCCGGACCTTCGCGGTACGCGGCAGGTCCGGCTCGCGCAGCGGCGGCTCGGCGTACGTCATGGTGTCTGCCCCGGTGTGGCTGTCCCCCCGGTGCGGGCGCCGGCCTGGCGGCGCAGCTCGGCGCGGGCGGCCGGCTCGGCCCGCCGGAAGGTGTGGAAGTGCCCCGGGTGGTAGAGGTGCGAGCGGGTGCCCTCGGCGGCGAGGGCCGGCCCGACCAGGAAGAGGGTGTGCTTCCACAGCTTGTGCTGCTTGACAGTCGCCTCCAGGGTGCCGACCGTGCAGCGCACCACGAGTTCGTCGGGCCAGGTCGCCTGGTAGGCCACCACGGCCGGGGTGTCCTCCGGGTAGCCGCCGGCCAGCAGTTCGGCTTGCACCTGCCCGGAGCGGGCGGCGGAGAGGAACAGCGCCATGGTGGTGCCGTGCCGGGCGAAGTCGCGGACCCGCTCGCCGGGCGGCATCGGGGTCTTGCCGCCTTCGAGGCGGGTGAGGATGACCGACTGGGCCACCTCGGGCACTGTCAGCTCCCGTCCGACGATCGCCGCGACGGCGGTGAACGACGACACCCCGGGCACGATCTCGACGGCCAGGCCGAGCGCCCGGCACACGTCCAGCTGCTCCTGTACCGCGCCCCACAGCGCCGGGTCGCCGGAGTGGATCCGGGCCACTGTCAGCCCCTGTTCGGCGGCGCGCTGGTAGAGCGGCAGCACCCCCTCGATGGGCAGCTGCGACGAGTCGACGATCTCCGCGCCGGGGCGGGCGTGGTCGAGCACGTCGGCGTGCACCAGGCTGGCCGCCCAGATCACGATGTCCGCCTCGGCGATGACCCGGGCGGCCCGCAGGGTCAGCAGGTCCGCCGCCCCCGGGCCGGCTCCGACGAACCACACAGTGCCGTCGCTGGTCACAGCTTTCCTCCTCGGTGCTCGCGGCGGGCCGGAACCAGCAGCGTCGACAGGTACGGCAGGTCGTGCTCGGTGTCGTCGACCGGTCCGACGTGTTCACCGGGCAGCCCCAGGCTGCGTCCGAGCACGGCGTCGGCGAGGCGGCCCTGCCGGCGCAGCTCGGCGAGCAGTTCCGGGTGCCGCCGCCAGCCCTTGTAGGCGACGACGGTGCCCGGCCCGGCGAGGGCGTCGGCGAAGAGCCCCAGGCCCGCGGTGGCCGGCAGCAGAGTGAGCGGTTCACGTCCCTCACAGAGCGGGGTGCCGCTGCGGGCCGCCAGCTCCTGCATGGCGGTGACGCCGGGCACTGTCGCCACCCGCACCGCCGGGCGCAGCGCGCGGACGCTCTGGGCCAGGTAACCGAAGGTGGAGTAGACGTTGGGGTCGCCGATGGTGGCGAACGCGAGGGACAGTGCGCCCGCGTCGATCGCCTCGACCACCACCCGGGCGGCGTCATCCCAGGCCGCCGTCCGGCGCGCGGTGACCCCGCCCCGGTCGTCAAGCGCGAACGGCAGCCGGCGCAGCCGGTCCGCCGCGACGTGGGAGCGCACTGTCGCCTCGGCCCGCCCGGCGTCCGCGCCGGGCGGCGTCGGACCGGCGGTCGCGAAGGTCGCGACCCGGTCGGCCATCACGGGTACGAAGACCAGGTCGGCCTCGCGCAGCAGCCGCACCGCCTTGACGGTGAGCAGTTCCGGGTCGCCGGGGCCGACGCCGACCCCGGTGAGCGTGACGTCGGCGCTCATCGACACGCCTCGACGAGCCGGCGGGCCGCGTCCGGGTGGCCCGCCCAGTGGGTGTGCAGGTAGGACGCGTGCACCCGACCGGCGACGAAGCCGTGCCGGGTGTCGTTCCAGCGCCACGCCGGCGCGTCGCCGTGCCCCGGGTCGGTGGTGGTGCGGTGGAACTCGTGACCGCGTACCGGCTCGCCAGCGCGCGCCACCGGGGAGTCGGTGACGGCCACCGCCTCCCGGTAGCCGAGGGTGAGCCGGTCGGTCATCCGGGCGGTCAGGTCCAGTCGACCGCACATCGGTACGCCGTCCAGGGACCGCCCGAGGTAGAGCAGCCCGGCGCACTCGGCCACCATCGGCCCGTCGAAGTCGGCCAGCTCGGCGCGGAGCGCGGTGTTGTCGGCCAGCGTCCGGGCGTACGCCTCGGGGAAGCCGCCGCCGATCACCACCGCCCGGGTGCCGGTGGGCAGCGCCGGGTCACGCAGCGGATCGACTGTGATGACCTCCGCGCCGGCCGCGGTGAGCAGTTCGGCGGTCTCCGCGTACGAGAAGGTGAAGGCCGGACCACCGGCGAGGGCGATCCGGGGCCGCTCGACGCCGGCCGGACCACCGACGGCGGCGACCGGGTCCCACGCCGGGGTGGTCAGCGGCGGGGCGGTCCGGGCCAGGTCGAGCACGGCGTCGAGGTCCACTGTGGCCTCGACCAGTTCGGCGAGCGCGGTGACGATCGCCACTGATTCGGGTGCCCGCTCGGCGACCGGCACCAGTCCGAGGTGCCGGGCCGGCGCGGCCACCTCGGCGGCGCGGGTCACCGCCCCGAGCACCGGTACGTCCACCTCGGCGAGGGCGTCGCGCAGCAGCGACTCGTGCCGGGGTGAGCCGACCCGGTTGAGGATCACCCCGCCGATCCGTACCGCCCTGTCGAACGCGGCCATGCCGAGGGTGAGCGCGGCGGCCGAGCGGCCCTGCGCCGTGGTGTCCAGCACCAGCAGCACGGGCGCCTCGATCAGCCGGGCGACGTGTGCGGTGGAGGCGTAGTCGCGGCGGCCCACGGCACCGTCGTGCAGGCCCATGACGCCCTCGACCACGGCGATGTCGGCGGGCGTGGGGACGCTCGCGCCGTGTCGCAGCAGGGGCGCGATCCGGTCGGCCCCGACCAGGAACGGGTCGAGGTTGCGCCCGGGTCGTCCGGCGGCGAGGGCGTGGTAGCCGGGGTCGATGTAGTCCGGCCCGACCTTGTGCGGGCTGACCGTCAGGCCCCGTCGGCGCAGCGCGGCGAGCAGCCCGGTGGCCACAGTGGTCTTGCCGTGGCCGCTGGCCGGGGCGGCGACCACCAGCCGGGGCAGCGACAACGGTTCGGTGGGGGCGGTCACCACTCGATGCCCTTCTGGCCCTTCTGGCCGGCGTCCATCGGGTGCTTGACCTTGGTCAGCTCGGCGACCAGGTCGGCGGCGGCGACCAGGCGCGGGTCGGCGTCCCGACCGGTGATCACGACGTGTTGGAAGCCGGGGCGGTCGGCCAGGGTGGCGACCACCTCGTCGACGTCCACCCAGCCCCACTTCATCGGGTAGGTGAACTCGTCCAGCACGTACAGCCCGTATCGCTCGGCGGCCAGGTCACGCTGGATCTGCCGCCACCCTTCCAGGGCGTCGGCGGCGTGGTCGGCGTCGCTGCCGCGCTGGATCCAGGACCAGCCCTCGCCCATCTTGTGCCAGGCCACCGGCGCGCCCTGGCCGGTGCGCTCGTGCACCTCGCCGAGCGCCCGGAAGGCGTTCTCCTCCCCCACCCGCCACTTGGCGCTCTTGACGAACTGGAACACCCCGACCGGCAACCCGGCGGTCCAGGCCCGCAACGCCAGCCCGAAGGCCGCCGTCGACTTCCCCTTCATCTGTCCGGTATGGACGATCAGCAGTGGCCGGTGCCGCCGCTGCCGGGTCGTCAACCCGTCAACAGGCACCGAACTCGGCTGTCCCTGCGGCATCAGCCCGTCCCCCGTCCCGCGGGCACTCCCGCGATCTTGCAGTTTCGGTTGGTCATATGCGCACTTCGCCTGCTATGCCGCGACCGGAAGTGCGAGATCGCGGGGATGGGTGAGGGCTTCCAGGGGGGTTCGCGGGGCCGTCAGCTGGGTGGCCAGGCGGGCGGCCAGGTGCAGGCGGACCGGGCCGGATTCGCAGTCGACGACCACACAGGATGCGCCTGTCGCCGCCAGGACCTTCGCGGCTGCTGCCGCCCGGTCCAACGGACGGGTGCCGGCGGTGGCCCGGCCATCGGTGACGATGAGGACCAGCGGGCGGCGCTTCGGGTCGCGCAGACGCTCCACCCGCAACAGGTCCGCGGCGGCGAGCAACCCCTCGGCCAGCGGCGTACGCCCTCCGGTGGGCAGCTCGGCCAGCCGGGTCGAGGCGGCCAGCACCGACGAGGTCGCCGGCAGCAGGGTCCGGGCGCCGCCACCCCGAAACGCGATCACCGCGACCTTGTCGCGCCGCTGGTACGCGTCGGTGAGCAGGGCGAGCACCGCGTCCTTCACCGTGGTCATCCGCTGCCGGGCGCCCATCGAGCCGCTCGCGTCCACCACGAAGAGCACAAGGTTGCCCTCGCGCCCCTCACGAACCGCCTCCCGCAGGTCATCACGGCGCAGTCGCAGCGGACCGGTGAGCCGGCCCCGGGCCGCCTGGTGCGGCGCGGCGGCGCGGATCGTGGCCGGCAGGTGCAGCGCGCCGACCCGACCCGCCGGCACCCGGGCGCCGGTGGTGCGGCCCCGACCGGTGCGGGCCCGTGACCGCCGGCCCGGCACCCCGTCACCCAGGCCGGGCGCGGTGAGCACCCGCGCCTTCAGCCCACCCCGGGGTACGGCCACCGGCTCGGACTCCGCGCCGCGGGTCGGGTCGCCGTCACCGGCCGCCGACTGCCGGCCGTCAGGCGTGCGCGCGTGCCGACCGTCGCCGCTCCGGTCGCCGGCCGGGCTCTGCGGCCAACCGTCGCCCCGGTCGCCCGTCTGACGCTGCGGCCAACCGTCGGCACCGTCCGGTCCGTCGCCGCGCGCGTCCGGGCCAGCGCCGTCACGCGCCGAGGACTGCCCAGCCGTCTCGGATTCACCGAGGTCGCCGTGCTGCGGCCCGCCGCCACTCGGGCCGTCGCCGTCTGGTCCACCCCCGTTCGGGCCGCCGCCACCGCCCGGCCCACCGCCCTGTGGGCCACCGCCACCAGCCGGGCCGCTGCCGTCGGGGCCGGCGTCGTCCGGGTCGTCGGGGTGCGCGTCCTGGGCGCGCTGCAACGCCTCGTCGAGGCGCTTCTCGTCCAGCCCCGGGGTGTCGAACGGGTCGCGGCGACGACGGTGCGGCAGCGCCAGCCGGGCGGCCACCCGGACGTCGTCGATGGTGACCCGGTCCCGGCCGTGCCAGGCGGCGTGCGCCAGAGCGGTACGGGCGGTGACGATGTCGGCCCGCATCCCGTCCACGTCGAACGCCGCACACACCTCGGCGATCTGCCGCAACGCGGCGTCCGGCAGTCGCACCCCGGGAAGTCGGCGACGGGCGGCGGCCACCTGGCCGGCGATCTCCGCGTCGGCATCGGCCCAGCGGGCCGCAAAGCCCACCGGGTCCGCGTCGGCGGCCAGCCGCCGACGGACCACCTCGACCCGGACCTCCGGATCCCGGCTGGCACCCACCTCCACGGTGAGCCCGAACCGGTCAAGCAGCTGCGGGCGCAGCTCCCCCTCCTCCGGATTCATCGTGCCGACCAGCAGGAACCGGGCCGCGTGGCTGACCGACACGCCCTCCCGCTCGACGTGGCTGCGGCCCATCGCCGCCGCGTCGAGCAGCAGGTCGACGAGGTGGTCGTGCAACAGGTTGACCTCGTCGACGTAGAGCACACCCCGGTGCGCGGCGGCGAGCAGGCCCGGCTCGAAGGCGCGTACCCCCTCGCCGATCGCCTTCTCCAGGTCCAGCGCCCCGACCACCCGGTCCTCGGCGGCGCCCACCGGCAGTTCAACGAGACGGGCCGGGCGGATCTCGGCGGCGGTGTCGGTCGGATGCGGGCCGTCCGGGCAGGCCGGGTCCGGCTCGGCCGGATCACAGCCGAAACGGCAGCCCGCCACCCGCCGCACCGGGGGCAGCAACGCGGCGAGAGCCCGCACAGCGGTGGACTTGGCGGTCCCCTTCTCACCCCGCACCAGCACCCCGCCGATCGCCGGAGAGACCGCGTTGAGCAGCAACGCCAGTCGCATGTCGGCCATGCCGAGCACCGCACTGAACGGGTAGATCGTCACTGCGTCCTCTTTCGTTCGCGACTGCGGGGCTCGCACAACCGGCTCACTCCTCGCGCTCACAGCGCCCTCTTTCGTTCGCGACTGCGGGGCTCGCACAACCGGCTCACTCCTCGCGCTCACACCCGGTCCTCCAGGTCGCCCTCACTGGCCAGGTACGTGTCGCGCAACCGGTCGAGGGTGGCCGGCTCCGGCTTGGCCCACAGCCCCCGGTCGGCGGCCTCCAACAGCCGCTCGGTGATGCCGCGCAACGCCCACGGGTTGGACTTCTCCAGGAACTCCCGGGTGGTCGCGTCGAAGAGGTACGCGGCGGCCAGATGCTCGTACATCCAGTCGTCGACCACACCCGCTGTGGCGTCGTAGCCGAACAGGTAGTCCACTGTGGCCGCCAGCTCGAACGCGCCCTTGTAGCCGTGCCGGCGCATCGCGGCGATCCACTTCGGGTTGACCACCCGGGCCCGGAACACCCGCCGGGTCTCCTCGCCCAGCGTGCGGGTGCGCACGTCGTGCGGCATCGCCGAGTCACCCACGTACGCCTGCGGTGACGTGCCGGTGAGGTGGCGGACCATCGCCACCATCCCGCCGTGGTACTGGAAGTAGTCGTCGGAGTCGACGATGTCGTGCTCGCGGGTGTCCTGGTTCTTCACCGCCACCGCGATCCGGGCGAACGAGCGTTCCATGTCGGCACGCGCCTCCCGCCCGTCCAGGCCCCGGCCGTACGCGTAGCCGCCCCACACCGCGTACACCTCGGCCAGGTCGGCGTCGCTGCGCCAGGTCCGGGCGTCGATCAGGGGCAGCAGCCCCGCGCCGTACGCGCCAGGCTTGGAGCCGAAGATCCGGGCGGTGGCCCGCCGCTCGTCGCCGTGTTCGGCGAGGTCTGCGGCGACGTGCGCCCGCAGGTAGTTCTCCTCGTCCGGCTCGTTGAGGGCGGCGACCCGCCGGACGGCGTCGTCGAGCAGCGCCACCACGTGTGGGAACGCGTCGCGGAAGAACCCGGAGATGCGCACAGTGACGTCGACGCGCGGGCGGCCCAGCTCGGCGGTCGGCACCACCTCGATGCCGGTCACCCGCCGGGACCTGTCGTCCCAGACCGGCCGGCAGCCCAGCAACGCGAGGACCTCGGCGATGTCGTCGCCCTGGGTCCGCATCGCGCTGGTACCCCACACTGTCAACCCCACCGAGCGGGGGTACGCCCCGGTGTCAGCCAGGTGCCGGGCCAGCAGCGAGTCGGCGAGGGCCACCCCGACGTCCCAGGCGTTGCGGCTGGGGATGGCCTTCGGGTCGACGGAGTAGAAGTTGCGGCCGGTGGGCAGCACGTTCACCAGGCCCCGGGTGGGTGAACCGGACGGGCCGGGCGGCACGAACCTGCCGTCCAGCGCGCCGAGGGTGTTGGTCAGCTCGTCGGTGGTCCGACCCAGTCGGGGCACCAGCTCGGTGGCGGCGAAGTGCAGCACCGCGGCGACGTCCGGGATCGACTGACCGGTCACCTCGGTCACCACCGCGTCAACAGTGTCCACTGCCCAGTCCAGGGTCTCCATGCCGATGACCAGCCGCCGGGCCAGCACCTCGATGAGGTCGATCGCGTCGGCGGCGGTGCCGGCCGGCCCGTCCACCACGTCGGTCAGCGCCGCAGGCAGCGCCAGTCGCTGTCCCGGCGACGCGAGCAGCTCCTGCTCGTCGAGGGAGTACGCGACGGCGAGGGCCTGTCGCAGGCCGGGCAGGGCCCGGGCGCCACCCCAGATCTGTGGGGCGCGCAGCACCGCCAGGACCAGGTTGACCCGTGGTTCGCCGGTGGGCGCGTCGGCGAGGATGTGCAGCCCGTCGCGGATCTGCACGTCCTTGACCTCGCACAGGTACCCGTCGAGGTGGAGCACGAAGTCGTCGAAGTCGTCGGCGTCGGGCATCGCCTCGGCGTGCAGGTCGTGGTGCAGCTCGGCGGCGCGTACCAGGTCCCAGATCTGGGCCCGCACGGTGGGCACCTTCGCCGGGTCGAGGGCCTGCACTGTCGCGTACTCGTCGAGCAGTTGTTCCAGTTTGGCGAGGTCGCCGTAGGTCTCGGCGCGGGCCATCGGCGGGACCAGGTGGTCGACGACCACGGCGTGTGCCCGCCGCTTGGCCTGGGTGCCCTCGCCGGGGTCGTTGACGATGAACGGGTACACCAGCGGCAGGTCACCGAGGACCGCGTCGGGGGCGCAGTCCGCGGCCAGGCCGAGGCCCTTGCCGGGCAGCCATTCCAGGGTGCCGTGCTTGCCCAGGTGCACCACGGCGTCCGCGCCGAAGCCGCCGTCCGCTACCGGCGCGGTCAACCAGCGGTACGCGGCCAGGTAGTGGTGGCTGGGCGGCAGGTCCGGGTCGTGGTAGATGGCGATCGGGTTCTCCCCGAAGCCCCGAGGCGGCTGGATCAACAGCACCACGTTGCCGAAGCGCAGCCCGGCGAGCACGATGTCGCCGCCCTCGGTGTACAGCTCGCCCGGCGGCTCACCCCAGTGCTCCCGCATCCGCTCGCGCAGCTCGGCCGGTACCTCGTCGAACCAACGCCGGTACGTCGTCCCCGGTATCCGGGCCTCGGCGGCGGCCAACTGCTCCGGGGTGAGCCACTCCACGTCGTGACCACCGGCGGCGATCAGGGCGTGGATCAGCGCGTCGCCGTCGTCGGGCGGCGGCGCGTCACCCAGGTCGTAGCCGGCCTCGGCCAGCGCGGCGAACAGCCGGACCGCCGAGGCCGGGGTGTCCAGCCCGACAGCGTTGCCGACCCGGGAGTGCTTGGTGGGGTACGAGCTGAGCACCACGGCGACCCGCTTGTCGGCGTGCGGCACGTACCGCAGCCGGGCGTGGCGCACCGCGATCCCGGCGACCCGGGCGGCCCGCTCGGGGTCGGCGGCGTATACCGAGAGCCCGTCGGCGTCGATCTGCTTGAACGAGAACGGCACTGTGACGATCCGACCGTCGAACTCGGGGATGGCGACCTGCATGGCGGCGTCCAGCGGGGACAGGCCGGCGTCGCTGTCGGCCCACTGCGCGCGGGTGCTGGTGAGGCAGAGCGCCTGGATGACCGGCACGTCCAGGGCCGCCAGGGCGCCGACGTCCCAGGCGTCCTCGTCGCCGCCACCGGAGGCATCCGCGGCGACCGCACCGCCGGCCGCGAGCACCGTGACCAGCAGCGCGTCACAGCGGGCGAAGAGCCCGAGTGGGCCGGCGCCCGCGGTCAGTCCGCGCAGCGAGCCGCAGAAGATCGGCAGCGGGTTGCCGCCGGCCTGGTGGACCGCGTCGGCGAGCACGTCGACGAAACCGGTGTTGCCGGCCAGGGCGTGTGCCCGGTAGAAGACGATCCCCACTGTGGGCCGGTCCGGGTCGGTGGGGTGGTCGCCGTGCACGCCGTACGCCGGGGTGGGCGCTGGTGCGGCGAACCCCTCGCCGGTGAGCAGCACCGTGTCGGAGAGGAACCGGGCCAACTGCCCGAGGTTGTCCGGACCGCCCTCCACCAGGTACGCCAGCGACTGGGTGACGACCCCGGACGGCACTGTGGAGATGGCCATCAGCTCCGCGTCGGGCAGCGCCTCACCGCCGAGCACGACCGTCGGCACGCCGGTGGCGAGCACCGCGGCGAGGCCGTCCGGCCACGCCTGCCGACCGCCGAGCAGCCGTACGACGACGAGGGCGACCCCGTCGAGCAGGGCGGGCACCTCGTCGGCGGCGACTCTGGCGGGGTTGGCCAGCCGGTAGTCGGCACCGCTGGCGCGGGCGGCCAGCAGGTCGGTGTCGGCGGTGGACAGCAGCAGGATGCGCACGGCAGGCTCCGGAAAGTGACGCCCTGGGCCCTCAGGGGGGCGACCGGGCGATGCGGGTGGGTTCGGCGTCAGCCGGTACGACGGCCCGGGCGAACGGCGCACCGACGCGTGCGTCGGGGCCGGTCAGCGGCGGGCGATCAGCTCAGCGGTGCCGGTGGCCGATGTCCCTGGAGCGCGCTGCCTGGAGCGCAATACGACGATGATCGTCGATGAATAAGACGCTATGCGTCATCGGGTCCTCCTCGGGTGTCCACGCCCTGGGGTACGTCCCGACGGCCGAAGTATCCTGGCTTCCGGATCGACGCTCTCCCCCGGCCTTCCAACCGCAGACGCACGGCCGTGACTCACGAGGGGGGATCGCTCCCCGGTGACAGTGGCGGGACCGCGTCGGAATCGCACCGACTTCCTTCACTGCCGTCAGGCCGCGAATGCTGCCACACCCTCGCGCCGCCGGTCAACGCCGGTCCCGCCCTACCAGACGGACGGAACCCATCGGGCTTCAGCGATTGGTGCGAGCGCGAATCGGCATGCCGCAATGCCCCCGCTCAATGCCCGACGTCCTTTGCTCTGCTTACCTATAGGCACCAGTGACGCTCCGTTCCTGGTGCGCATAGGTAAGCAGAGCAAAGGACGTCCGAACGAACTCTGGCCTGCGCCGATCATCCGGCAGCGCGGCGTCGGCCGACACCATCACCTGGGATCGGCGAACGCCCCACCAGTGTCCGCGATCAATCCCGGGGAGGGCATCAGGCCCTGTCACCTCACCCGAATTCCGGCGGGTGCAGGCCCGCGCCACCGCTTCGCGCGCACCCGCGCCGGCCCAGCCGCGCTGACCTGGCCTCAGCGGGCGTGGCGTTCCGGGTGGGCCCGGCTCCAGGTCCGCATCCGTTCCGGGTAGCCGGTGCGCGCCGCCTCGTACAGCGGCACCGCGTGCTTGCGGGCGATGGTCCCAGCCGCGCGGGGCGTTCCGGTACGACGGCGGATCCACTCGCCGTCGTGGGCGATCGCCATCACCGTGGTGTCCGTCGCGGTCGTCTCCGGTTCCAGGTAGAACTCCACCCCGCGCCGGGTGGCGACGAACGCCTCCAGCGCCGCGAGGTCGTCGCGGGTCGCCTCCCGATCCAGCTTCGTCGGGGTCACCTCGGCGCCCCGTGACCGGCGGTTGAACCAGCTCATGCCCGGCCCCTCTCCTCGACGTCCCTCCAGTGCAGCACCGGTTCCTGGCAATACGCTGCACGCCGGATGGGAGAGAGCTGACCTGCGTCGGGATATCCGGGTGGAACCCACGGCGGGTGGGCGGTGTCATGAGTGTGATCCGAAACGGAGGCTCCCCTGGACGACGAGGCGCTCGTCACCCGCGCTCGGGCGGGTGACCTGGAGGCGTACAACCTCCTGGTCGCCCGGCACACCGCGTCCGCGTACCGGACGGCGGTGCTGCTCGGCGCGGGCTCGGACTCCGAGGACGTCATCCAGGAGGCGTTTGTGAAGGCGTACCGGAAGCTGTCCCGTTACCGGGGTGACGCGTCCTTCCGGTCGTGGTTGCTCGCGATCGTCACGAACGAGACCCGCAACCTGCACCGCTCCCGTGGTCGGCGCGACGGGCTCGTGCTGCGGGCGGCGGCAGCGGACCCGACGTCCGAGGTCGCCGAGGACGACGCGGTCGGCGCGGTCCTCGCCGGTGAGCGCCGGGCGTCGCTCGTGCAGGCACTGCGACAACTGCCGGTACGGGACCGCGAGGTGATCGTCTGCCGCTTCTTCCTCGATCTCACCGAGGAGGAGACGGTGTCGGCTCTGGGCTGGCCCCGGGGCACTGTGAAGTCGCGCACGTCCCGGGCGCTGGCGAAGCTTCGCGGCCTGCTCGACCGTGAGGAGGTCCGGCATGGGTGACCTCGAACGGGAACTGCGCGACCTGTCCGCCTGGCTGGACACCCCCGATCCGCCCGACGTGAGCGCCCGCGTCCGCGTACGACTCGGCACGCCCGCGCCCGCGCCCGCGCCCCGGCGGCGACGGTGGCGGTCGCTCGCCGCGGTCGCGCTCGTCGCCCTGCTGGTGGCGCTGTTGCCGCCGACGCGGGCCGCGATCGCCGACGTCGTCACGGGGCTGCTGCGCTTCGCCGGGGTCAGCATCGCCACCTCACCCACCCCGACGCCTCCCGGCGGCACCGCCTCGCCGTTGCCCGGGCAGCGGGCCGTCGCCCTGGACGAGGCCCAACGGTCGGTGCGGTTTCCGATCCGCCTGCCGGCGATGCTGGGCACGCCCGAGCAGGTGCTGATAGCCGACCCGGACGCCACGGGGCGGTACCGGGTGGCGACGCTGCTCTACGACGGGGGCGCGCTACGCGTCGACGCGTTCGACGGTCGCCTCGACCTGGCCTTCCACAAGGAGGTCATCCCGCCGGGCGCGAACTGGGTCCAGGTCAACGGCGACTTCGCCGTCTGGGTCGACGGCCCGCACATCCTGTCCTACGTGGACCGGGCGGGCGGAATCCGCCGGGAGACCGCCCGGCTTGCCGGCTCGACCCTGATCTGGCAGGACAACGACGTCAGCTACCGGCTTGAGGGCACCCTCACCAAGGCCGAGGCGATCGAGATCGCGCGCTCATTGGGCTAGTACGCGTTCGGGTCCCAGTCTGCGAGCTGCTCCATCGGCTGGATGTCGCCGGTCGTCTCCAGGTCGTCGAGTGGGACTCGCTCGTAGAAGTAGAGGACCATGTCGCTCGCTGCGCCTCGCATCGCCATGTCGCCTGGCTGCGCGTCGGCGGCGAGGTCGTCGCAGCGGACGCCGTCGGCGTTGAGGGTCAGGCGCCAGGAGCGGCCCTCGGTCGTGTGCAGGTCGATGGTCGCCGGCTTGAACGGCCAGGCGACGGTCGTCGCCGCGACCGTCGTCAGGAACTCGTCGACTCCCTCGACCGCGACGTCCGTCGGCAGCGGCTGTGCGACCCCCTGAGTGAGCTGGGCGTCGTAGGTGTGGACGGCCAACTCCTGGATCTGGTGGCGGGCCACGGCTCCGCTGGTCTCCGGGGCCTGCGAGCGGCCCCACCAGGTCCAGCAGCCGCGGTCCGGGCCGGCCGCGCGCATCGCGTCGAGCATGAGCCCGGTCGACTCGGCGAGCCAGGCGTCCAGGGCTTCGCGGTCGCGGGGCGCAGTCGGGGCGCCCTTCGGGTCCGTCCTCGCCGGGGGCTCAGCGCCCGGGCCCGCCGCGACGATGGCGGCCTGGCGGCGGCGGCCGTCGCCGAGGTGCTGCGCGAGTTCGCGCAGCGTCCAGTCCGGACAGGTCGGGACCTGGACGTCAAGGTCGGGGGCGGACGCGATCGCGGCCCGGAACGCGGCCGAGCGGTCTTCGATCAGCCGCAGGACCTCGGGGAAATCCAAAATGTGCTGCACCTCGGTTGTGTAGCACTGCGCACCGGCCACCGGATAGCGAATTAGTCGGACAAACGCGTCGACAGTCGGCGCCGGCCCGAGGTGGCAGCGGTGTTTCCTGGCCGGTCAGGCCGGTCTACGAGTCGTCTCGGCCCTGCCAGGTCGTCACACAGGCCTCGTTGCCCTCGACGTCGGCGAGAACCCAGAAGGCGGGAGCGTGGGACGCGGATACGAGTCGTCCACCGGTCCACCTGGGCATCCTCACAGGCGCCCGTGATGACTTACGCACGCTCCCGGTCAGAGCACCAGGAACCCGGCGGGCCCGGGCGGTGTCGGATAGGTGCGACGAGTGCTCGACGCGTACCGGAAGGGGCGAGATGGTTTCCTGGGGCAGGTTGATGCTGGCATCCTCGGTGGTCCTGCTGGCGGGGTGTACGACCACGGCCGGCGGAGCGGCGCCGACGGCGGGTGCGGCCACCACGGCGAGCACCGCGACCGCCTGCGCGGCGCGGGTCGAGACGGGGTCGCTGCCGGACTGGGCGGACGCCGGGTTCAGCGGGGACGCGCGGGTTCCGCACGTCTTCGGCGCGAAGGGTGACATCGTGGCGGTGCTGTTCGCCCATCCGCTGCGGCAGGTCCGGACGGACGGGTCGAACAACAAGATCCTCTGGGTGGCTCGCGCCGCCACGACCTCGCCCGATTCGACCGCACCGGCAACCCTGGTGATCACCGCGAGGCTGGACGGCACCGACACACGGGTGATCCGGGAGGTCGCCGGCGGGCCAGGGCCGTCGATCATCGACCTGCCGGAGGCCGGTTGCTGGCGGCTCGACCTGCGCTGGTCCGGGCACACCGACACGATGGACCTGGTCTACGCCCCCTGAGCTACCCGTTATCCGCCACCACCTCGAACGATGCGGGAACGCGACGTCCTGGCCCGTCCCCACTACCACCGCCGCCGCCTAGGGTGTGGTCGTGCCGATCACCTTTCCACTTCCCGCCGATCGGGCCGCGGCGGTGACGTTCGCGGTGTCCCCGATTGTGGAGTTGGCCTGGGCGTGGCATGTGCTGGTCGGCACCGAGCATCACCCGGAGCGGGCGGAGTGGGCGGAGCGAGTGCTCGGGGAGTTGCCAGACGACCTGGCCGCAGAGTTGAGCGCCTGGTCGTTCGCGGTACGAGCGGTCCGCGCGACAGTGTTCGCGGATCCGACGCTGCCGCCCGCCCTCGACTGGGTCCAGGCGGTGACGGCACTCCGGAGGATGTCTGCCGCGCAGTTTGCCGCCGCGATGCTTCGGCCGCTGCTGCGGGTGGGCGGTCGGTCCGCCGACGTGGCCGACCAGCGCGTGGGTGCCGAATTGGTGGCGCTGTCGCGGGCGCGGGGAGCGGGGGCGACGCGGGCGGTGCGACTGCTCCTGGACAAGCCCGCCGCCGCGCAGGCCGCAGTGGTCGACATTCTGGAGGGCTGCTGGTCGGCCTTCTTCGCGGCTGAGTGGCACCGGATCGAGCCCGCGCTGGATGGTGAGGTGCGGGCGCGAGCACGCATGGGTGCGCGCGGCGGCCTCCGCGCCGCATTGTCTGGTCTGTCGCCCGCGGTGGCCATCGGTGAGGACGGCCGCGTCACCATCGACAAGGTGCAGAGCAAGTCGCTGGCGGTGTCCGAACGTGGGCTGGTGCTGGTCCCCACCGTCTTCGGCACTCCACACGTGTACGTCGCCGACGAGACGGGCCGCCCGGTGGTGGTGCATTACCCGTTCCCGCCGCCGGAGCGTGCTGCCGACCGGCGACTGACCCTGCGGCGGCTCGATGTGCTCGCTCATCCGGCGCGTCTGGAGGTGTGCCGCGCGATCGCGGTGGAGCCCAGGTCAGCGCGGGAGATCGCCCGGCTCTGGCGCCTCGACGAGACCACAGTGACCAAGCACCTGTCCGCTCTGCGCGTCGCTGGACTGGTTCGGGCGGAGCGGGCTGGGCACTTTGTCCGGTACTCGCTGGAGGCGTCCGCCATCCAGACGATTGGTGCCGACCTGCTCGACGTGCTCCGCCGCTGACTCCCTGCCGAAGACTTGCAGGCATTGGCGGCCGGCCAGCGGCACTCCCTACCGTGGCGGCATGGTGACGCTCGACGAGAGGACGTGGCGGTCGACCGCCGACCGCCACGTGCCGACGCCGCTGTACGTGGCGGCGGACATCCACGGTCACCGCTCCGAGTTCTGGGAGTCACTTCGCGAGGCCGGGCTCGTCGACCACACGGGGCACTGGTCCGGGGGTGGCGCGCTGCTGTGGCTGCTCGGCGACTACGTCGATCGCGGCCCGGACGGTATCGGCGTCATCAACGACATCCAGCGGCTCGCCGTCTCCGCGCGAGCGGCGGGCGGCCACGTCGGGGCGTTGTTGGGTAACCACGAGGCGCAGTTGCTCGCCGCGCACCGGTTCGGCACCATGCCCGTCGCCGGTTGGGACCAACCCGGCGGGTTCCGCGGTGGCTGGGCCCGGTTCGGCGGACGGGAGAAGGACCTGCACCAGCTGACGCCACAGCACGTCGAGTGGATGACGCGGCTGCCTGCGGTAGCGGTCGTCGACGGGTTCCTGCTCGTGCACTCCGACACCGCCCGGTACCTGGAGCTTGGATCCAGTGTGGCCGCCGTGAACGCGGCAGTCACCACGGCTCTCGGCTCCAGCGACCCGGCGGCGTGGCTGGACTTCTGTGGCCGGATGAGCGATCGGGGCGCCTTTCGTGCGGCGGTGCGGGCGCACCCCGACGATCCGGTGTCGCTGATGCTGCGCACGCTCGGAGGCAGCGTGCTCGTCCACGGCCACAGCACCCTCACCAAGCACTTCGGCGTGGCGCCGCAGGATGTCACAGTCGCGCTGCGGTACGCCGACGACAGAGTCATCGCCATCGACGGTGGCGTCCACGAGGGCGGCCGGATCCTGCTCACCCGACTCCGCTGACCCTGGCTAAGCTGCCCGACGTGCTGGAGGACGTGCGGACGGCGGCCCGCAACAACGCCGAATGGTGCGACATCGTCTGCGGCAGCCAGGGGTTGGCCGGCCGTACCGACGCCGACGCCTGGTCGGTTCCCCACCGTTCGCCGCAGTGGTACCCGGACGCCGTCACAGTGCGACCGGGCGTCGACGCCGAGACCCTGCTGGCCCGGATCGACGCGGGGCCCGGTGCGTCGGTGAAGGACAGCTTCGCCGACCTCGACCTGTCCGGGTACGGATTCCGGGTGCTCTTCGACGCGCAGTGGATCTACCGGCCACCGTCGGCACCACCTGCCGACAACCCGCTGGCCCCGGTCACCACACCCGACGAGTTGACGGCCTGGGCGGCGGCCCACGGCGGTGGGGAGCTGTTCCGCCCCGCGCTCCTGGCCGACCCCCGGGTTCGGATTCTCGCCCGCCACGGCGACAGCGGTGTGCTCACCGGTGGAGCGGTGCTCAGCGGCGACGGTCCGTACGGCGTCTCCAACCTGTTCACCCGCACCGACACCTCCCGGGACATCTGGCGCGCGGTGTGCGCCACAGTGCCCAACGCGCCGCTGGTCGGCTACGAAACCACAGCGGACCTTCCTCCGGCGCTCTCCGCTGGCTTCACCACCACCGGCCCTCTCCGCGTCTGGCTGCACACCTAGCGCTCCGGCCACTGACGCCGCGCACGGGCAGCTATGCTGGGCGGCATCGGCACCGATCCGGCCATCACCGGGGAGCCTCCGGAAGAACGGGCAGCCTCGCCGCCCCAGTAGAACCGGACGTCGCGGCACGTCACGTCGCGAAATTGAGCGGCGCCTGCACCATCGAGGCGCAAGCGGGGTGGTACCGCGGGGTCCTGGCCATACGCCCGGCACTTCGTCCCCGTGTGGGCATCGAGCTGATGCCCTCGCGAGCGGACGTGAAGTGTAGGGAGAACGTCGGTGCCGGACGGTCCGTCGAAGTCGCCATTCGTGCCACTTCCCACCAAGATCGACCTTGGTGGGCTGGACCGCGCGGTCATCGAGTGGTGGCAGGCCAACAACGTGTTCAACCGGAGTCTGGAGCAGACGGCCGACGGTCCGCCGTGGGTGTTCTACGAGGGGCCGCCGACCGCCAACGGCACGCCTGGCACCCACCACATCGAGGCGAGGGTCTTCAAGGACCTCTTCCCCCGGTACCGGACGATGCGGGGCTTCTCGGTGCCGCGCCGCGCCGGGTGGGACTGCCACGGTCTGCCCGTTGAGCTCGCTGTGGAGAAGGAACTGGGGCTCAGCGGCAAGCCCGACATCGAGCGGATGGGCGTCGCGGAGTTCAACGCCCTGTGCCGCACCTCCGTGTTGCGGCACGTGGACGAGTTCGTCCAGCTCAGCGAGCGTATGGGTTACTGGATCGACCTGGAGCATCCGTACCAGACAATGTCCCCTGAGTACGTGGACAGCGTCTGGTGGTCACTGAAGCAGATCCACGACGGCGGGCGACTGGTGGAGGACTTCCGGGTCGCGCCGTACTGCACCCGCGACGGAACGACCCTGTCCGACCACGAGGTGGCGCAGGGGTACGAGACCGTCACCGACCCGTCCGTGTACGTGCGGTTCCCGTTGCGCGGGGAGGTAGCCGGACACGGCGGCGTCGACCTGCTGATCTGGACCACCACCCCGTGGACCCTGGTGTCCAACACCGCCGTCGCCGTGCATCCCGCCGTGACGTACGACCTCGCCCGCACCGGGCAGGGCACGTTCGTCGTCGCCGAACCGCTGACCCGGCGGGTCCTCGGCGACGAGGCGGAGATCCTGGCGACCCTGCCGGGGTCGGCCCTGGAAGGTTTGCGGTACGAGCGGCCGTTCGACCTGGTGGACATCCCGGACGCACACCGGGTGGTCCTCGCGGAGTACGTCACGACCGAGGACGGCACCGGGCTGGTGCACCAGGCGCCGGCGTTCGGCGCGGACGACCTCGCCGTCTGCCGCGCGTACGGGTTGCCGCTGGTGAACCCGGTCGCCCCGAACGGGCGCTTCAACGACGACATCGACCTGGTCGGCGGGGTGTTCTTCAAGGACGCCGACGCGTTGCTCATCGACCGTCTCCGGACGTCCGGTCGGCTGTTCCGGCATGAGCCGTTCGAGCACCCGTACCCGCACTGCTGGCGGTGCCACACCCCGCTGATGTACTACGCGCAGCCGTCCTGGTACATCCGGACGACCGAGGTCCGCGACGAGCTGACCCGGGAGAACGAGAACACCAACTGGTTCCCGGAGCACATCAAACACGGCCGCTACGGCGACTGGCTGAAGAACAACATCGACTGGGCGGTGTCCCGCTCCCGGTACTGGGGCACCCCGCTGCCGTTGTGGCGATGCCCGGACAACCACGTGACAGCTGTCGGTTCCCGTACGGAGCTCGGGAAGCTCGCCGGCGCAGACCTGTCCGAGCTGGACCCGCACCGCCCGTACGTCGACGAGATCACCTTCAACTGCCCGGACTGCGGCCAGGTCGCCACCCGGGTCCCCGAGGTGATCGACGCCTGGTACGACTCCGGGGCGATGCCGTTCGCGTCGTTGGGCTACCCCCACGTGCCGGGTAGCAAGGAGATCTTCGAGCGCACCTACCCGGCCCAGTACATCTGCGAGGCGATCGATCAGACGCGGGGGTGGTTCTACACGCTGATGGCGGTCGGCACGCTGGTCTTCGACAGGTCCCCGTACGAGAACGTCGTCTGCCTCGGGCACATCCTGGCCGAGGACGGCCGCAAGATGAGCAAACACCTGGGCAACATCCTGCTGCCCATCCCGTTGATGGACACGCACGGGGCCGACGCGGTGCGCTGGTTCATGGCCTGCTCCGGCTCACCGTGGTCGCCGCGCCGGATCGGGCCCGGCCCGCTCGACGAGATCGTCCGCAAGGTGTTGATGACCTACTGGAACACCGCGGCGTTCTTCTCCCTCTACGCGGCGAACTCGACGTGGGCGCCGCATCTGGCGCAGCCGGTGGCCCAGCGACCGGTGTTGGACCGGTGGATCGTCGGCGAGGTCCACGCCCTCGCGGCCGCCGTTGACGAACGGATGCAGAACTACGACACGGCGCGCGCCGGCCGACTGCTCGCCGACTTCATCGACGACCTGTCGAACTGGTACGTACGGCGGTCGCGGCAGCGTTTCTGGGAGGGCGACCCCAATGCCCTCACCACCCTGTACGAGTGCCTCGACATCCTCACGCGGCTACTGGCGCCGTTCATACCCTTCGTCACCGAGGAGGTGTGGCAGCAAATCGTCCGGCGCGGTGCCGAGTCAGCTCCGGAGTCGGTGCACCTGGCGGCCTGGCCCACACCCGACACCACACTGATCAGCACTGAGTTGTCGGCCCAGGTGGCCACGGCGCGGGCGTTGGCCGAGGCGGGCCGGTCCGCGCGTAAGGCGAGCGGTCTGCGGATCCGGCAGCCGTTGAGCCGGGCGCTCGTGGGGCTACCGGCCGGCACCGTTCTCCCGCAGGCGTTGCTTGACGACATCGGCGACGAGTTGAACGTCAAGGTCCTCCAGCCACTCGATGCCCAGAGCGGGGTCATCGACGTGCAGGTCAAGGCGAACTTCCGGACCCTGGGCCGCCGGTTCGGCAACCGCACCCAGCACGTCGCGAAGGCCATTGCCGCCGTGGCCCCCCGGGACCTGGTCGACGGCGTCCGGACCAACGGGACGTACCCGCTGTCTGTCGACGGCGCGCAGGTCGAGGTGGGCCTGGACGACATCCTGATCACTGAGGTGCCGCGTACCGGTTGGGTGGTGGAGTCCCAGCGCGGCGCGACCATCGCGTTGGACACCGAGATCACCCCCGAGCTGGCCGCCGAGGGCATCGCCCGCGACGTCGTCCGCATCATCCAACAGGCCCGCCGCGACGCCGACTTCGAGGTCGCCGACCGGATCACGGTGTCGATCGCCGCGTCCCCGGAGGTGGCGGCGGCGATCACCGCGCATCAGAAGCTCATCGCGCACGAGACCCTCGCGCTCAAGCTGACCGTGCTGGACGCGTTGTCGGAGGGTTTCTCCGGCACCGTGGGCGAAGGCTACGAGATCGTCGTACACGTGGTGCGGGCCTGAGCGGTGGCCGGGCGGGCGGTCAACCGAGCTGGGTCAGGTCCTCCGGGTACGGGGCGAGCGCCGCGCGGATCAACTCGGTGGCGTAGCGGGCCGGCCCGGTGCCGACGCGCAGGGCGCCGCCGGGCGAGACGTAGAACCCAGGGTCCAGCTACCCGCCGCGCCGGCGGTGATCTCGTCGGTTGGCATCGGGCGACCGTAACCAGCACGGGCGCGCGGCGCAGTCGGCCACGCACCCGATACCGCCCGGCAGCGAAGTGGGTCAGTTCTTGACCACCGACGGAGCAGTCTCGGCGGGGTGCGGCGGGCGCAGCACCGGCACCAGCAGCAGGGTCGGCAGCAGCAGCAGCGGCACCGCCAGCAGCGCGCGCAGGATGCCGACCTCGTCGCCGATCAGCCCCAGCAACGGCGGGCCACCGAGGAACGCGGTGTAGCCGATCACCGCGACCACGCTCACCCGTACCGCCGCGTGCGCCTCGTCGTCGGCCGCCGCGCTCATCCCGACCGGGAAACCCAGCGACGCGCCGAGGCCCCACAGTGCGACGCCGATGACGGCCACCGGCCCGGAGCCCGCCAGCACGGCCAGGCCGGCGCCGACAACGGCGAGGCCGATGGTGCCGCTGAGCACGGGCACCCGACCCCACCGGTCCAGCGCGATGGTGCCGAGGGTGCGTCCGACGGTCATGCCCACCACGAAGACGGCGAAGACCGCCGCGCCGGCAGCCTCGCTGAGGTCCCGTCCGTCGATGAACGCGACGGCCAGCCAGTCGTTGGCGGCACCCTCGGTGAACGCTGCCACCAGCACGAACAGCCCGATCAGCAGGGTGCGCGGCTCTCGCCAGGCGGCGAGTTGCGCCCGGCGACGGGCGGCGGGGGTGGCGTCCGCCGGGTCACCAGTGTGGTCGCTGCCCACCGGCAGGAACGTCCGGGCGGCGAGCGCGGTGCCGGTCAACACGACCACCGCCACAGCGACGAGATGCGCGCCGACCGACACGTCGAAGCGGGCCGCCCCGGCGCCAAGCGCCGCCCCGGCCACCGAACCGAGGCTCCACCCGGCGTGGAAACGGGGCATGATCGTCCGGCCCAGCCGCCGTTCCACAGCCGCGCCCTCGACGTTCATCGCCACGTCGCAGGCGCCGGAGCCGTAGCCGAGGGCAACCAACCCCAGGGCGACGAGGGCGAACGACCCGGTCATCGTGGCGCCCAGCCCCGCCACGGTCAGGCCGACCGCTACCAGCACGGTGGCCATCGTCACGGTGCGGGCCGCGCCGAATCGCTGGGCGAGCAGGCCGGAGGTGGGCATGGCGAGCAGCGCGCCGACGCTCATCGCCAGCAGCAGCAGCCCGAGTCGGCCGGCGGAAAGGTCCAACGCCTCACGGACCGCCGGGACGCGGGAGAACCAACTGCCGACGGCCAGCCCGTTGAGGGTGAAGGTGGCGGCGACACCGTTGCGGGCGAGCCGCACCGTCCGCAGGTTCGGCGAGGCGGTGTGCGGGGCCAGGGGTCGACTGGTGGGGGCGCTCACGAGGGCGGTTCCTCTTTCTCGGGGTGATCTCCTGGCACGATCGCACACCTGAGAGCGCTACCACCACAACCGGGGACCGCCCCTTACCGCTGCTGGTCGGGCCGGGGCATGATGTGCGCAGGCGTTGGTCCGACCGGACGGGCCGCCGCGGGAGGCGATGATGACGACAGCGGCACAGCAGCGACCGGCCACTCTTGAGGACGTGGCCCGGGTCGCCGGGGTGTCCCGGTCCACGGCGTCGCGGGTGATCGCCGGCACGGGGTTCGCGTCGCCGGCCGCCCGGAAACAGGTCACGGCAGCCGTCGACCAGCTCGGCTACGTGCCCAACCCGGCGGCCCGGGCGTTGGTCCGCGGCGGCGGCGTCCGCCTGGTGGTGGCCGTTCTGGGGACCAGCGACGCGGTGCTGGACGACCCGTACGTGCACCAGGTGGTCGGCTCGGCCGCCCGGGTGTGCACGCCCGCCGGTGTCGGGGTGGCACTGCAC
Source organism: Micromonospora sp. NPDC053740 (assembly GCF_040677775.1). Classification (NCBI taxonomy): domain Bacteria; kingdom Bacillati; phylum Actinomycetota; class Actinomycetes; order Micromonosporales; family Micromonosporaceae; genus Micromonospora; species Micromonospora sp. NPDC053740. The sequence continues at coordinate 82,655 of NZ_JBFASO010000010.1, read as the reverse complement.
TGGCTGCCGTTCGGCGACCCCCGCAGCCTCCACCAACTCGACGGGGATCGCAGCGTGTGCGGGGTGATCCTGGTCAACACCACCGAGGAGTTGCTGGCGGCGGTGCCCCGGTCGTTGCACGGTCGGGTGGTCTCGATCGGCGTCGGCTCGGCGACAGTGCCGTCGTTCGACGTCGACAACGCCGCCGGCTCCGAAGCGGTGCTGCGCCATCTGTACGCCTCGGGTCGCCGCCGGATCGCCATGGTGACCGGCCCCCGGTGGCTGCCCTGCGCGCAACGCCCGGTGCAGACGTACCGCCGGCTGATGGCCGAGGCGGGCCTACCGGAGCGGATACTGCCCGGGGACTTCCGGGCGGCGCGCGGCCGGACGGCGGCCGGCGAGGCGCTGCAGCGCTGGCCGGACATCGACGCGGTCTACGCGATCAGCGACGACACCGCGCTCGGGGTGATCGCGGGCCTACGGGACGCCGGTGTGCGGGTGCCCGGCGACGTCGCGGTGGCCGGGTTCGACGACATCCCGTTGGCCGGGATGACCGCCCCGGCGCTGACCACGGCGAGTCACCCGGTGGGGCGGATCGCCGTCGCCGCGGCCACCGCGCTGCTCGACGGACGCCCGGCAGCACCGGCGACCCTCTTCCCGTCGGCCCTGGTGGCGCGGGCCAGCGCCTGAGTCGACGCTCGGCGGTTAACCCCGTACGGGCCGGGTAACCGCGTCGGACCTTTCGTCCAGCGTGAGGAGCGCCGACCCGTGTCCGACTCCGCGCCGTCGCACTGGGACCCGGCGCCGAGCCCCCGGGACGGCCGGTTGACCGCCCGCCGCCACCCGCCGGTGGCGCAGGGCCGCACCGGGCTGGTGCCGATGACCGGCCCCGACGGTGACCGGCTGGCCCTGGGGTACGCCCCGGAGCCGACGACCGACGCTTCGGCGTACCGGTTGGTGCTGCTCCTGCACGGCGCGGGCGGTTCCGCGCGACAGGGGCTGGACCTGCAGTTGCCGGTCGCGGACGCGCAGCACCTGCTGCTTGTCGCCCCGGACTCGTCGGCGGCCAGTTGGGACTTGATCGCCGGCGGTTTCGGGGCGGACGTGGGGCGCATCGACGGGCTGTTGGCGACCGTCTTCGACACCTACCCGGTGGCCGACGTGACGGTCGGCGGCTTCTCCGACGGCGCCTCGTACGCGCTGTCGCTGGGCTTGGCGAACGGGGATCTGGTCGACGCGGTGCTGGCCTTCTCCCCCGGCTTCGCCGCCCCACCGGTCACCCACGGCCGGCCACGGATCTTCATCTCGCACGGCGTCGACGACCGGGTGCTGCCCATCGACGTGTGCAGCCGCCGTCTCGTCCCCCACCTGCACGACCTCGGCTACGACGTGACCTACGAGGAGTTCCCCGGCGGCCATGACGTTCCCGCCCCGATCCGCGATTCCGCCCTCGCCTGGCTCACCACGTAACCCACCACCCCGCCCCGCCCCGCCCCGCCCCGCCCCGCCCCGGTCGATCATGGAGTTGTGGTGGGCGATTGACGACGGAAAGTGGCTTACGGGAGGCACCACAAGTCCTTGATCGACCCGGGCGGGGCGTGGGAACCGCCGCTGATCGGTACGGACGTCAGACCGGGGGGAGGCCGAGGGCGTCGTCGACGCGGGCGAGGACTGCGGCGTCGTCCTCCGGGTTGACGCCCCGCAGCAGGTCGATGGCCGTGGCCCGAACCTGACCGATGATCATCGCCAGGGGGAGGGTCTGCGTGGGGCCGAAGAGCTGCCCGGCGGCGTGCACAGCGGCCAACGCCGACTCGTCGGCCCGGCTGGCGTGCCGGTCGGCGGTCTCCTCCTGCCCGTTCAGGTCCGCGGCGAGGGCGGCACCGGCCTGACGGACCGCCTCGGCCAGCGACCGCAGGGCGGCGCCCAGCTCGGGCGGGGCCGGGGTGTGCAGCCGGCTGAGGGTCACGCCCGCACGGGCCAGCACCCGGACATTGCGGACCGCGTAGTCGATCTGCCGGATCGACTCGTCCACCGAGCGCAGCCGACCGATGTGCCGACGTCGACGGACGTTGAGCCGCAGCGCCTCACCGGCGGCCAGCACCCCGTCGCGCAGCCCGTCCACCCGGGCGTCCATCCCCCGGGCCTGCCGCAGCGCGGCGACCGCCGCCGGCTCGTCGCGGTCGTCCAGCGCGTCGGCGATCCCGCCGAGCAGCCCGGCCAACTCGTCGAAGGTCCGCCGCACCTCGGCGACCAGCGGCGCCAGCGGATGCCGGGCGTCGACCAGCAGGCTGGCCGCGAGGGCGACCACGCCGCCGACCAGCGCGTCGACGAAGCGGAACGGCACCAACGAGCCGTCCGGTGGTGCGACCACCACCAGGTAGAGCGCCGAGACGGCCGCCTGCACCAGCGTCACGCCGGTGGCGCCGAAGGCCACCGCGAGGAGGACGGTGAGCAGGATGACTGTGAACACCGTCCAGGTGCTGCCCGGGCCGAGCGCCTGCACCACCAGGTCGGCGACGAGCACCCCGGCGGCTACCCCGAGGATGACCTCGACGGCCCGGCGGATGCGCTGCCCCCGGGCCTGGCCGAGGACGATCAGCGCGGCGGCCGGCGCGAAGAAGGGCTGCGGGTGCCCGAGCAACCGGGTGGCCAGCAGCCAGGCCACGGTCGCCGCGACGGTCGCCTCCAGCACGGGCCGCCAGCCCTGCCGCAACCGCCCGCTGGCCGTCCGCAGGCCGCTGAACCGCGTCATCGCCCACCCTCTCCCGCCCACGCCGGCCGGCCGGTCCGCCGCGCCGCCGGAAGTGCGACACCACGCCGCTGGCTCACCGCAGCAGGCCGCCCGTTCGCCCTTTGGAGCTGATGCCGTAAACGCATCAGGTTCGATGTCGTAAACGATTCAGCTCCAAAGGGCCGGCCCATGGCACCATGCCGGCGGCCGGCGGCGTCCCGAGGCGATCGTCTCCCATCACGCGTCGGACCTGATCACCGGGCTGCTTGCTACCCGCCCGGGTGCCAGCGCGTCGCTACCCGCCCGGGTGCCAGCGCGTCGCTACCCGCCCGGGTGCCAGGGCGTTGCTGCCCACCCGGGTGCCAGCGGGCCGACGGGTCCGCACGATGCCGGGCCGGGCGACCTGATCGACGACGGGCGCGCCGTCCGGGTCAGGCTCCGGTGAGGGCGCGCAGCAGCGTACGGACGGCGGAGCTCAGGTCGGCCCGGCTGGCCGCGGTGCCGGGCGGTGGGGCGGTGAGCGCGCCCGCGCCGGCCAGCCGGTCGAAGAGCAGCCCGTCCACGAACGCCACGAACTGGTCGCCCTGCCGCTCGGGGTCGGTGGCCCCGGCCCGGGTCAGCAGGTCCCGGGCCTGCACCCGCAGGCCGGTGCCGTGTTGCAGGATGCCGCGCAGCTCGGGCCGGTGCACCGCCTCCAACAGACAGGCGTAGCGGGCGAGGCTCCGGCTGCGCCCGGTGCTCAACCAGCGGTCGAGCACCTCGGCGACGCCGGCGGCGAGCGCGTCGAGGTCGCCGCTGTCGAGCCGGGGGGCAGGGGTCGGGGGTGGCGGGCCGGTCGGCAGGTCGTACGCGGCCAGGTCGGCCCGGTCCCGTTCGGCGAGCCGTCCGACGACCGCCTCGATCAGCGCCTGCCGGGTCCGCAGGTACGCGGAGGTGGTGCCCGGCGGCATTCCGGCGCGGCCGTCGACCGCGCGGTGGGTCAGGGCGCGCATGCCACCGTCGGCGATCAGTTCGATGGCCGCATCGGTAAGTGTCGCGATCCGGTTCGCCCGCGCCGTCATGGCTCTCCTCCCTTCCGGTGGTCCGCAGGTAGTATCGCTCTTCTACAGATGTAGAAGGAGGATCGGCATGGACGACTCACACGCGGTGGTGGTGGGCGCCGGCATCGGCGGGTTGAGCGCGGCGCTCGCCCTGCACCGGCACGGGTGGCGGGTCACAGTGCTGGAGCGCGCCCCCGAAATGCGCGAGGTCGGTGCCGGCCTGAGCCTGATGGCCAACGCCGTACGCGGGGTGGACGCCCTCGGTCTCGGCCCGGCCCTGCGCCGGGGTGGACACGGTGAGGCACCCGGCGGAATGCGCGACCGGCACGGGCGGTGGCTGTCCCGGGTGGACGCCTCGGAGATGATCAGGCAGCTGGGCACCACGGCGCTCGGCGTACACCGGGCCACGCTGCACCGCACCCTGCGCGAGGCCCTGCCGGCGTCGGCCCTGCACACCAATGCCACGGTGGAGCACGTCGAGTCGGGCCCGGACCGCGCCGAGGTGCGCTACCAGAGGCCGGACGGCCCCCACACCCTCACCGCCGATCTGGTGGTCGGCGCCGACGGCCTGCGCAGCCGGGTCCGCGCCCAACTCTGGCCGCAACACCCCGGCCCGGTGTACGCCGGATCGACGACCTGGCGAGCGGCCATCGCGTTTCCCGATCCGATCCCGGCCGCCATCACCTGGGGGCCGGGAGCCGAGTTCGGCATGGTGCCGATCGGTGACGGCCAGCTCTACTGGTACGGGGCGCTGAACGCCCCGCCGGGCGGCCACGCCCCCGACGAACTGGCGGCCGTGCGGGAGCGCTTCGGCGACTGGCATGCCCCCATCCCGGAGCTTCTCGCCGCGACCCCGCCCGAAGCCGTCCTACGTAACGACATCCACTACCTGGCCGAGCCCCTGCCCTCGTACGTGCGGGGGCGGGTGGCGTTGCTCGGCGACGCCGCCCATCCCATGACACCCAACCTCGGGCAGGGCGCCGGGCAGGCGATCGAGGACGCGGTGGTGCTCGGCGCGGTCTGCGCCGGCGGCGCCAAGGAAGTACCCGCCGCCCTGGCCGCATACGACGAGCAGCGTCGACCACGCAGTCAGTCCGTCGCCCGTGCCTCCTACGTTGCCGGGCGGTTCGGACAGCAGCTGCAGAACCCGATTGCCTTCGCGATGCGGACCGTCGCGTTGCGGCTCATCCCGAGCCGGCTGGCCCTGCGCAGCATGGCTCGCTACGCGGACTGGCGACCACCGGCGGGCTGAGCCGGCCCGGCGATCCGGCCGGTGGCCAGGGCGGTGTACTCGGCTGAGGCGAGGAACTCGGTCAACACCTCCACTGTGCCCGGAGTCCACTGACGACCGTCGAGCACCTCGGCACCGGGGACGAAGAGCATCGCCGCGCCCTCGCCGAGCACCACGTCCTCCTGCCGGGCGCTGGTGCTGCCGAGGAAGTAGTGCTTCACCCGGGCCAGCTCGGGCAGCGACTGCACGGCGACCGGGCGCAGTGGGCCGTCGGCCCGCAGGCCGGTCTCCTCCCACAACTCCCGCTCGGCGGTCTGCTCCGGTGTCTCCCCCGGCTCGCCGTGGCCGCCGGGCAGCCCCCACACGTTCGGGTGGTGCGTCGCGTTGCCGTCGCGCAGTTGCAGCAGCAACTGCCCGTCGGGATCTACCAACAGGACGCACGCGACAATTCTCATCCGACCAGACTACGGCCGGCGAGGAACCGTCGCGGCCCCAAAGCTCCAGAATAGTCATTCGGGTCGCCGTCGGGGCTAATCAAAGGCGACAGTGCGCCGGTACAATCGGCGACTTCGTTGTGACCGATCGCTGACTGCTGATGGTGAAAGCGATCACACACACTGACCCCATGAACAGGAGAGTCAACCGCGGCAGGGCACTCCGCGTCGCGGTGTGCCTCCTTCTTCTCGCCGCGCTGAGCGGCTGCATGCAACTCAACATGGGGTTGACAGTCAACGCCGACGACACTGTCGACGGGCAGCTCCTGCTGACGGCCCAGAAGTCCGTGCTGAGTGGTCGTAACAAGAACCTCCCGGTCGCCTTCGCGGAGCTGCGGCAGAACATCCCCGCCCTACCGGCGGGCGAGGAAACCCTTTACCAGGACGACACTTTCTACGGGTCCCAGATCAGTTACCGCAAGGCGCCGCTGGCCGGGTTCGACACCGAGAGCGTGAAACTGGTCAGGGACGGGGATCTGTACCGCTTCACGCTGCCGCTCGATCCCAAGAAGTACGGCGGAAAGGTTGCGGAGCAGAATCCGCAAAATCAACAGGCGTTCCTCAAGCTGATGTCGTTCGAGATCTCGGTGACATTTCCCGGCCGGGTGATCGACAGCAATGGCACCGTCAACGGCCGTTCGGTCAGTTGGAAGGTCGACCCCAACCAGGAGAAGCCAGCCGAACTGCGGGCCGTGGCCGAGGCGCCAGCGCGACCGTCCTCCTCACCGGTTGCCGCTGGCGAGGAGGACGACAGCGGGTTCCCCTGGCTGCTGGTCGTCGGCGGTGTCCTCCTCCTGCTGCTGCTCGCCGCGGTGGGCGTACTCCTGGTTCGCCGCCGTCACCCCGCGGCGCCGGCTGCGCCCGGTCCGACCCCGCCGCCGGGCCCGCCCGCCGGCGCCCCGGGGCCCGGCTGATCCATCTGGTGGCCGGCTCAGCCGGCCACGCCCGGCCCCGGCCGCCCCCGAAACGACGGCGACCGGCCCCGGTGCTCCCCGCAGGGACACCGGACCTCACCACCACCACATCCCGGTCGCACCATCGCAGAAGGGGGATCGTCATGAACGATCTCTTCACCTGGGCAGCCCTGGGGACCATCGCCGGCGCGAGCGCCGCCACCCTGCTGGCCACCAACGTCATCGGCGGGCTGATCGGCCCGAGCGGCGACAAGCTCCGCAAGTGGATCGCCATCGCCATCGCGCTGCTGCTGTCCTACCTGACAGCGGCGTTCGCCGACGACGCCGGCGGCGAGAAGTGGGTCATCGCGTTCTTCAACGCGCTTGTCATCTTCTCCGCCGCGCTCGGCGTCAACCAGTTCCCGCCCGGCAACCGGCAGGCGACCCAACCGTCGCCGACCCAGGTTGCGCAGGGCCGTGAACCCCGAGTCTTCCGTTCCTGGGTCTGAGGGGTGCCGTCATGGTCTTCGGAATTCTCAGCGCAGCCATCCAGGTCGGCTTCGCCGCCCTGCTCGGCTTCCTCGCCGGTGGCTCGATCGGGCTGCTGATCGGCGCCGTCGTGGGCCTGGTGGTCGGCGCGGTCTTCGGCTGGTCGGTGGCCTCCGCCGGGGTGTACGCCTCGGACGCCCGCGGCATCTTCCTCTTCGTCGTCGACCACACCTGGAGTCTGCTCAACACTGTCGTCGGCGCCATCTACCTGACCGTGCACCTGATCTTCGGGCACTCACTGGACCGGCCCACGTCGCTGGGCAGCGGACGGGTCAGCGTGGTGGAGGGGGTCTCACCCCGCTACGCCACCACCATCGGCACCGTCTGCGCCGGCTCCAGCTCCGGGATCCAGCGGCATGAGGACGTGCACATCTTCCAGGGTCGCCTGCTCGGTCCGCTCTACATCCCCCTGGTGCTGGCCAACTACGTCCTGTTCACCATCGCGCCGGTGTGGCTGCTCTACCACGACCACACCAACGCGCCGATCAACCGCTTCACCCGGTACTTCGAGATCGGCGTCTACCCGCACGTGTGGAACGAAGCCATCGCGTACCGGATCCAGGGGACGCCGCCGCGATGACCACCCACGGGCGCGGACCGATCGAGACCGCCACCGCCGCGCTGGTCGCCTGGGTGACCAGCGCGGCGGGGGAACCGGTCCCGATCGGCCCGCCCCGCGCGTGCGACGACGCCGACGGGCTCACCCTCTGGCCGATGGAGCTGCGCACCGCCCGGCAGACCCGCTCCAGCGGCGCGGTCCGCGAACCGTACCGGTTCACTGTCCGCCACCTGCTGTGCGTCACCGGTCCGGCCGGGTTGCCCCGGCTGGACCGGGTACTCACCGCCGCGACCAGCGACGGCAGTTACCCGGTCGTGCTGGAGGCGGGCGATCCGGCACTGTGGACGGCATTCGGTACGGCGCCCCGACCGGCGCTGCTGATCGACGTGGCGGCGCAGGTGGAGCACCCGACTCCGGCCGCGCCACCGGTGCTGCAACCGCTGCGGTTGCGGCAACTCGACGTGCGCAGCCTCAGTGGGCGGGTGGTCGGCCCCCAGGAGCAGCCACTGGCCGCGATGCGGATCGAGCTACCCGCCACCGGGTCCGCCACCCGCACCGACACCGAGGGCCGGTTCCTGATCGTCGGAGTCCCGCACGACCCCGAGCACCCGGGCCCGGTCCGGCTGCGGCTGACCGGACGCGGGCTCGTCCTCACCGCCGACGTCGACCCCGCCGAGGACGACATCGTCATCGTCTGCGCGCCACCGACCCACTGACACCCACAGGCACAGGAGGACCGATGCCCAGTTACTTCTCCCCCGGCATCTATGTCGAGGAGGTCCCCAGCGGCGCCCGACCGATCGGGCCGGCGAGCACCAGCATCGCCGCCTTCGTCGGCGTCGCCCCGGACCGCTCCGCCCACCTGGGCAAGGCGGTGCCGGTCAACAACTGGACGGAGTTCCTGCGGCTCTTCGCCACCGGCGAGAGGGTGGAGAGCACCCCGCTGGCCCGGGCGGTCTTCGGCTTCCTGGACAACGGGGGCGCCCGCTGCTGGGTGGTGAACGTCGGCGAGGGTGGCGCGATCACCGGCAGCGGGCAACGCCGTGGCGGTCTGCAACTGCTGGAGGCCGTCGACGAGATCTCCATCATCGCCGCGCCCGGCTTCCACGACGTGGTGTCCCACGAGGCGCTGCTCAGCATGGCCGAACGCACCCGCACCATGGTGGCGATCTGCGACCCGGCGCCGGACATCGACGACATCTCCGCGTTGACCCGGGTGGCCACACCGTCCTCCGGCAAACCCCCGAAACCCGCCGAGGGTACGGGCGGCGGTCCCGGCGGCGGCACGGCCCAGCCGGGCGGCTCCGGCGGCCACGAGGGGGCCGCCTACCGGCCGCGACAGTCCGAGTTCGGCGCGTTCTACTACCCCTGGCTACGGGTGCGCGACCCGATCAGCGGCGAGTTGGAACTCACCCCGCCGAGCGGGCACCTGGCCGGCATCTGGGCCCGCACCGACGCCCTGCGCGGGGTGCACAAGGCACCGGCCAACGAACCGGTGCGCGGCGCCGTCGACCTGGGTTACCTGGTCACCCGACCGGAACACGACGTGCTCAACCCCAAAGGCGTCAACGTGATCCGCTACTTCGCCGGCGAGGGCATCCGCGTCTGGGGCGCCCGTACGCTCGCCGCCGAGGCCAGCGAGTGGCGCTACCTCAACGTCCGACGCCTCAGCATCGCCATCGAACAGGCCATCGCCAACGGCACCCGGTGGATGGTGTTCGAGCCCAACGACTTCACCCTCTGGCGTTCGATCCGGCGCGACATCGGGGCGTTCCTCACCCGGGTGTGGCGCGACGGCGCGTTGCTGGGGCGCAGCCCGGAGGAGGCGTTCTTCGTCAAGTGCGACGAGGAGACCAACCCGCCGGACGTCCGCGACGCGGGCATGGTGATCGCCCACATCGGCATCGCGGTCGTCAAGCCCGCCGAATTCGTGGTGTTCAAGCTGAGCCAGTGGGCCGGCGGAACCGAGACCGAGACGATCGGAGGCTGACATGCCCACCACCGCCACCCCGCAACCCGGGGCCCCTGTCGACCCGTACCGGGCGTACAACTTCCGACTGCTCATCAACGGCGTCACCAACGGCCACTTCACCGAGATGACCGGGTTGGAGGTGAACATCCCCGGGCAGCCGTACCGGGAGCACGGCCTGGGTCGGATGCGGATGGTGCCCGGCCAAGCCGAGTACGAGCCGGTGACGCTGCACTTCGGCCTCACCGCCTCCCGTGAGTTGTGGGACTGGGTGAACGCCACCGCCCAGGGCACTCTCAACCGGCGCAACGTGTCAGTGGTGCTGCTCGACTCGGTCGGGACGGCCGAGGTGCTGCGCTGGAACCTGATCGACGCCTGGCCGACCCGGTGGCGCGGGGCACACCTCAACACCCTCAGCCACGAGATCGCCATCGCCTCGCTGACCCTGCGCTACGAGGGCCTGGAGCTGGAGACCGGCGGTGCCACCGCGCCGACGCCCGCGTAGCTGGCTGGCCGGCCGGCTGCGCTCGGCGGCCGGGGCGGTGCAGCGCCTCGCCGTACGGGTCGAGCCCGCCGGCCACCTTCCGCCGCCGTCGCAGACGCCAGTGGTGGCCCCCCGCCGTTTCGGGGAGCCTCCACGGCACTGGCTGGACCTGGTCGCGGCCCACGCGCCAGGCCTGCTGCACGACCTGGACCTCGACCCGTCCCCGACCGGCAACGCCGAGGCCGGGGTCCGCAACGGCGGGCAGGGCGAGCCGGCCGCTCGGGTCGACGCCGACGGCGCGGACCCGGTCGCGAACGCCAGGTTCGGCAGGTCCGACAGGCTCGGCGACGCGGGAGACGTGGGCGGTCGGGGTGCGAGCGGAGACAAGGGGTCGACCAGGTCGCGGGCCGAGGGCCGAACCGGCAGGGCAGGCCACCCGTCACGAGCCGGTGACCAGCCCGACGGTACGGGCACCGGTGCTGCCTGCCCATCCGGCGACGGGACGCCCCCGACCAGCTCGGACCTGACCACCACGCCGGCCGGGTCCACCTGGCCGGACCCGTCGACCCCGCCAGCCGGTTCGACACGGCAGGCGGGACCGGGCGCGGCGGCGCCTCCGGTACTGCGAGCGGCCCGGGTCGACACCACGGCCCTCGACAGCACGGCCCTCGACGCGAGCGGGCTGCCCCGGGCGGATGGGCCCCGACAGCCGGTCCGTTCCATGGTCTTCGGGCCGCACGGGTCGCCGGGCAGTCGCCCGCGCCGGGCGGAGGCCGAAGCCACCCGAACCACCTCCCACCCGCACCCTGACGCACAGTGGCCCGACGAGGTCGCCCACCGGCGTTCCGCCGACTCGTCCACCGCACTACCCGCCGCCGATCGACTCTCGGCAGGTCACAACGGGTTCCGGGGCGACCCGGCGGACGGCCAGGCCCGGCTGAGAGGGGATGCGAGCGGGCACCCGCCTGGTGGTGCGCCGAGCACGGCGCGCACGTCGCGGGCGGACGCGGTGGCTGGGCACCGTTTCGTGAACGGGCCGACCCGGGGCGGGGTCGACGCATCCTGGGCGGGTGCGACGGTGACGAGCGGCGGGAACCCGTCATCATCCGCGCGCGGCGAACTGGATCGCCTCGGGGACGGTGGACCCTGGCTGGCCCTGCCCGGCGAACCGGCACCACCCGGGCCCGTGGCCCCGCTGCGCGACGCACTGACGGGAGCGGCCGCCGGCGGACGAGCGTCGGGCGTCGACGGGCCGTCGCCCAGCGCGGCGACGCGGAGTGTCGACCCATGGCCGGCACTGCCCGACGACACCGCACTGTGGTCGGTCGCCGGAGCGTCGGTGGACAACGCCCAGCTGACCCGACTGGACCGGGAACAGGCGGGTGACTGATGGAACGCGTCGCCTTCCTCATCGACTCCTCGGGCGTTCGGGTGGACTGCCTGCTCAACCCGGAGACCGTGCAGGTGACCCGGCTCGCCGGCGTACGCCAACGGGGTGCCGGCGGCGGGCAGCTCACCGGGTCCGGTCTGGCCGACGACCCGCTGGTCTTCACCGGCGGTGGCCGTACCGAGCTGGTGTTGGACCTGCTCTTCGACGTCGACTTCGTGGAGGCGCAACTGCGTCCGGCCGACGTCCGGGTGCTCACGCGTCCGCTGTGGATGCTGGCGGAGAATTCCACTGCCGAGCATGGATGGCTGCGACCGCCGTTGGTCCGGTTGGTCTGGGGCAAGACCTGGAACGTGCCGGGTGTGATCGTCGCGGTGGCGGAACGGTTCGACGCGTTCACCGGCACCGGGTCGCCGCGGCGGTCCTGGTTGCGGCTGAAGCTGGTCCGCGCCGCGGAGACGGCCGATCAGGCCGAGGCCGGCTTCGCCGAGGAGCTGGCCGCCGCGAGCACCCCGACCGCCGCGCCGGGCAGCGCGGTGATCGCCGCCGGTGACGGCGCGGCCGAGCCGGGTCGCTCCGGTGTGCGCTTCGACCTGCTGGCAAACGACGCGCTGGGCTCGCCACTGCGCTGGCGGCTGCTTGCCGAACACAACCGGATCACCGATCCCCTCGCCGTGCCGGCCGGCACCACCCTCGCCGTCCCACCGACCGCCGGCACCGCTTCGGTGACCGGGTTGGCGCGGTCGGTGGCGGGTGCGGTGGGCGCGGGAGCGTCGTACCTGGGCGCTTCGGTCGCCGGAGCGCCGTGGGACGGGGCCACCGGCCCGACCGGCTCGGTTCCGAGCGGGTCCGGCAGTCCCGGGGGTACGCCGTGACCAGCCTCGCGCCCCGAGCGTTGATCGTCCTGCTCGACGGCGTCGAGCTGGTCGGCGCGGCTCGTCAGCGGGTCCGCTCAGTGCGGGTGGCGGCCCGGCTCAACCAGCCCACCCAGGCCGAGTTGGTGCTCGCCACCACCGCCGGGACCGGCGCGTTCGACCCGGTGGTACGTCCCGGCACAGCGCTCGACGTACGGCTCGCCGACCACGCGGACGCCCTGTTCAGCGGCGAGGTCACCTGCGTGGAGGTGGAGTTCGCCGCCGACGGGGCGGCGGTGCTGCGGCTGCGGGCGTACGACCCGCTGCACCGGCTGCGCAAGCGGCAGGGGTTACGGGTCTTCACCGCGGTGACCGCCGTCGAGCTGGCCCGGGAACTGTGCGGCGCGGTGGGGCTGGCGGTGACCGCCGAGGTCGACGGCCCTCGGTTGGAGCGGCTGCTCCAACACCGGCACAGCGACCTGGAGCTGCTGCGCGAGGTGGCCGGCCGGGCCGGGCTGCACCTGGCCGCCGACGGTGACGGCGTCCGGCTGGTCACCCTCGCCGGCTACGGGGAGCCTGTCGCGTTGACGCTCGGCGCGGAGGTGCACACCCTGCGACTGTCCACGAACACCGACCAGGCCAGCGGTGCCAGTGCGGCACTGGGCTGGCACCCGCAGCGGGCCGAGGTGATCAGCCAGCAGGTCGACGAGGCGCGCTGCGGCCGACCCGCCGACGACCGCCCGGACCCGGCCGACGTGGGTGCCGGCGGCGTTCGCACCGCCGTGGACCAGCCCGGCCGCAGTGACGACGAGTTGGCGGCGCTGGCCCAGGCCCGGTTGGACACCCGTGCGGCGGCGCTGGCCACGGCCGAGGGGGTGGCCGAGGGCGATCCGGCGCTACGGCCGGGCCGGCGCGTCGACCTCGGCGGGGTGCCCGACCCGGTCGCCGGGACGTACGTGCTGACCGAGGTGGTGCACACGGTGGACGGCAACGGGCACCTGACCCGTTTCTCCACTGCGCCGCCGGCCACCCCGACGACCCCGGGCGGCGGGGCGGTGGTCACCCTCGGCAGCGTCACCGACGTCGCCGACCCGGACGGGCTGGGCCGGGTCCGGTTGACCCTGCCGGCGTACGGGGACCTCGACGCCGGCTGGCTCGCCGTGCTCTGCCCCGGGGCCGGGCCGGGCAAGGGTCTGGTGGCGCTGCCCGATCCGGGCGACACCGTGCTGGTGGTGCTGCCCGGCGGCGAGCCGGCCTCGGGCATCGTGCTCGGTTCGCTGTTCGGCGCCGTCGAGCCGTACGACGCGGGCATCGACGACGGAAGGGCCCGCCGCTGGACGATGCGCACCGCCGGCGGACAGTCGATCGTCGTCGACGACGTGCGGCGCAGCCTGCGGCTGGGCACCGAGGGCGGCAGCTTCCTGGAGCTGACCCCCGACCTGGCCACCCTGCACGCGGCGTCCGACCTGGTGATCTCCGCACCCGGCCGGGCCATTGTGGTGCGCGCCCGCAGCGTGGACTTCCTGCACGCCGACTCGACCGAGGACCCGACCACCGCGGCGGAGCAGGCCCGTTCGCTCGCCCGCGCCCACCACGAAGGAGGCGGCTGATGCGCTGGATCCACAGTGACTCCGTGATCACCTGCGATCACGACGGCCGGGTCGAGAACCGACCCTCGCGGCAGTGGGTGACCGTCACCGGTGTGCCAGTGCTCGTGGACGACGACCCGGAGGGACGCACCATCGTCGCCTGCCCGAACTACGGACCGACCATCAAGCCGTGTACGACGACGCTGACCGTCCGGGTCGGCTACAGCGACTGGATCCGCGTCGACGGGCACCGGGTGGTGCTGTCACACCTGGAGGGGTTCACCAACGGCACACCGCCGGGGTTGGTCAAGCACACGGTGCGCGACCCCCGCCAACAGTTCCTGGGGGCGGACCGATGAGGGCGTTCCGCTTCGTCGGCGCCGGCTTCGACGCCGGCCGCACCGGCGGGTTGGCGCTCACCGCGGCCGGCGGCCTGGCGATGACCGAGGGCGACGAGAGCGTACGGCAGGCGCTGTTCCTGCTCCTGTCGACCACGCCGGGCGAGCGGCTGATGCGACCCGGGTACGGCTCCCGGCTGCACCGGTTGGTCTTCGCGCCCAACGACGACACCACGGCCGGCCTGGCCATTCACTACGTCCGGCAGGCCATCGCCCGGTGGGAGCCCCGGGTCGAGGTGATCGACGTGGACGCCGGTCCGGACCCGGACGACGCGTGGCGGTTGGTGATCCGGTTGGACTACCGGGTGCGGGCCAGCCTGACCCCCGGGCAACTGGTCTTCTCAGTGGATCTGCTCCCGGTCGACGAGCCCGCTCAGGGAGGAGCATCATGACGCTGCCCGTGCCGCACCTGGACGATCGCGGCTTCCTCGACCTGGTCACCGAGGCCCGGGAACGGATCCGGCAGTCCTGCCCGGCGTGGACCGACCTGTCGGCGCACGACCCCGGCATGGCACTGGTGGAGACGTTCGCGCACCTCACCGAGGTGATGATCTACCGGTTGAACCAGTTGCCGGAGAAGGCGTACGTCTCGTTTCTTAACCTGCTCGGGGTCACCCGGCACGCGCCGACAGCGGCCTGGGCGGACGTCCGGTTCACCCGTACCGGCACCGACCGCGGTGCGGTCCGGATCCCGGCCGGGCTGCGGGTCGCCGCGGCCCGGGGCGCGGACCCTCGGCCTGTCGTGTTCGTCACCACCGAGCCGACGCTGCTGCCTGCCGACGAGGCGTCGGTGACGGTGCGGATGCACCACTGCGAGCCGGTCGAGGCCGAGTTGCTCGGGGTCGGCACCGGCCAGCCGGGGCAGGTTCTGCGCGCGACGCGCGCGCCGCTGACACGCACCGCCGAGGCGCTGGACCTGCTGCTCGGGGTGGAGGTGCCGGCCGGCACTGTCGAGCTGGGTGCGGCGGCCCGCGAGCACGACTCCCGTACGTTCGAGATCTGGCAGCCGGTGGACAGCTTCGCCGGGCTCGGTCCGCAGGCCAAGGCGTACCTTGTCGATCGCTGCTCCGGCACTGTCATCTTCGCTCCGGCCCTCGACCTGCGACCCCCGGCCGGGGCGACCCCGCACGGCGGGGCCACTGCCGACGCGGCAGCACCGGCGAGCACCGTAGCGCCGGTGACCGTCGCGGCGGTGCCGCCGGCCGGACGGCAGATCCGGCTCTGGTACCGCGCCGGTGGCGGGCCCACCGGCAACGTGGCGGCGGGCACGCTGACCAGCCTGCGCGACCCGCTACCGGGGGTACGCGTGGACAACCCCGCCCCGGCGGCCGGGGGCCGGGAGATGGAGGCGCTGGAGTCGGTGCTGCTACGCGGCCCGTACGAGTTCTTCGCCCAGCAACGGGCGGTCACCGCCCGCGACTTCGAGATCCTCGCGACCAGTTCCGGCGCGGTGGCGCGGGCGCGGGCGTTCACCCGCGCGGCGGTGTACAGCTTCGCCCAGCCGGGCGAGGTCGAGGTGGTGCTGGTGCCGTACGTGCCGGAGGCGGCCCGACCGGGCGGTCGGCTGCCGGTGGCGTTGCTGCGCGAGCACGAGGTACCCGAGGCGCGCCATCGGGTCGAGGCGGACCTGGAGGAACGCCGGATGGTCGGCATCCGCTCCCGGGCCACCTGGGCGAGGTTCAAGGCGGTGTCCGTGCGGGCCCGGGTGGTGGTCCGCCGCGAGGAGGACGTGGACGCGGTCCGTCGCCGCATCCACGACCGGCTGCACCAGACGTTGAGCCCGCTGCCCACCGCGCTCAACCCGACCGGTTGGCCGTTCGGCGAGCCACTGCGGGCCTCCAACGTGTACCGGCTGCTGGAGCACGCCGAGCCGGGGGTGCGCTACGTCGAGTCGGTGCGGTTCGTGGTCGACGAGGCCCCCGACGCCGACGTCCGCGCCCTCGCCGTGGACCAGTACCAGCCGCGCACCTGGTACGCCGGGCGCGGCCCGGTGCTGTTCCGCTCCAGCAACGGCGGCTCGGGTTGGGAGCCGGCCGGTCGGTTCGACGGCGAGACGGTGCTGCGGGTCGCGCCCGCGCCCGCGCCGGTACGGCCGGGCATCGTCGCGCGTCCCGGTTCGGTGGCGGTGGTGACGCTGCGCGCCTCGGGCGGCTCCCGGGTGCACCTGAGCACCGACCTGGGCGAGACGTGGTCGTTGCTCACCGACCTGGACTCGCGGATCTCCGACGTGGCCTGGTTGGACCGCGACGGCGCCGGCGCGCTGCTGGTGGCCACCGACACCGGCCTGTACGAGGTGTCGCTGCTGCCCGGGGCGGTGCCGTTGCAGATCCTGGTCGACCCCACCGACGCCGACCGGGGCTTCTACGCGGTCCGCACGTTCGTCTCCGAGCGGGGCGCGCCGGGAGTGGCGGTGGCGGCGCAGGCCAGCTTCGGGGTGTACCTGTCGACAGGCGGCGGCCGGCCCGGCAGCTTCGGTCACGTCGGTCTGGCCAACGTGGACAACCGGGTCCTCGCCGTGCAGTACGACGGCCCGGCCACCCTGCTGTGGAGCGGCGCCGGCGAACCGGACCCGAAGAAGCCCGGCCAGGGCTGCCACCGCACCCGGCTGTTCGAGTCCGACGTGAAGTGGCAGTCGATGCAGGCCGGGTGGATCGGCGGCACCTGCCGCGACCTCGCGTTCACCGGTCAGCAGGCGGTGGCGGCCACGCAGAGCGGCGGGGTGCTGAGGCTGGACACCCTGGCCGCCCAGCCGCAGTGGCAGGCGGTATCTGTCAACTGCGGGTTGCCGTTGCGGGACCGGACTCGGTTCGTGCCGGTCGACGCCATCGCGGTGAGCGGCTCGACGGCCGGGGGCGCCGCGGCTGGCGGCACCGGCCCGACGGAGCGGCTGATCCTGGCCGGCGGCGAACGCGGCGTACACCGCAGCGCCGACGCCGTCACCTGGACGCCCAGCGCCAACCAGGCCACCGCCGACGTGGTGACCGTCCCCGACACCTGGCTGCTCTGCTCCGGCGAGCACGACATCGAGGTGGTGCGCCAGGATGCGACGCTCGGCGATTGAGCGGCTGCTGCCCGCCGCCTACCAGCGGGCCTGCGTGCCGGGCAGCGTGCTCTGGGCGCTGCTGGACGTGATGGAGGGGCTGCACGCCCCGGACGAGGCGATCCTCGCCGAGGTGGACGCGCTGTTCGACCCGTACCGTGCGCCGGACGGACTGGTGGTGCGGCTCACCCGTTGGGTGGCGATGGACCACGTGGTGACCTCGCCCCGGCCGGACACCCCGCTGCCGCTGCCGGTGGGTCGGCTGCGCGACCTGGTGGCCAACGCCGCCCTGCTGGCCCGCTGGCGCGGCACCCCGTACGGAATGCGACGAGCCCTGGAACTGGCCACCGGGGCGTCGGGCTTCGTCATCGACGAGCCCGCCGAGCGGGCCTTCCACGTCGTGGTGCGGGTGCCGGTCGCCGCCGCCGGTCAGCTCGCCGTGATCACCCGCATCGTCGAGGCGGAGAAACCCGCGTCGGCCACCGTCGAGATCGTCCTGGAAGAGGAGTCGTCATGACCACCGAGTGGGCGGTCGTCGCCGCCGCCGAGCAGTTCACGGTCGACCCGCGCAACAGCGGCGAGCTGACCTTCACCGTGTCCAACCCGGGCAACGCGCCGGACACCGTGGTGTTCGACGTGGCACCCGGTGACGGCTCCCAGCGGGCGTGGTTCACCGTCGCCGAACCCCAACGGGTGGTACCCGGCCAGGGCTCGGTGTCGTTCCTGGTCAAGCTCGCCGTGCCGGCCGGCACCCCGCCCCGGCGCTACGACATGACCGGGTTCGCGTACTCGGCGAACACCGCGCCGGAGGAGAGTTCCCGCTCCAGCGGCCGGGTCACCTACGAGGTGCGGGCGGTAGCGCCGCCGCGGCGTACCCCGTGGTTGTGGATCGCCGCGGCGGCGGCGTTGGTGCTGGTGGTGGTCGCCGTGGGGGTGGTGCTGCTGACCCGCGACGGCGAACCGACCCCCGGCGAGCCGCGGGTGGTCACCGTCGAGGCAGAGAGCCTGGTGCCGGGCGCGGTGGTGGACTCGCCGGCGAAGAACGGGGCGAAGGTGGAGGCGCAGCCCAACTGCTGCGGGGTGACCTGGTCCGGCGACAGGCAGTTGTTCTTCCAGGGGTTGGCCATCGGCGACAAGGTCACCGTGACGGTGCAGATCCCGGCCGACGGCACCTGGCGTTTCGCCGCGGTACGCACCACCTCCCTCGACTACGCCAACACCGTCTTCGTCATCGACGGCACCCAGGTCGGCGGGACGTTCCTCGGCTTCACGCCAACGGTGCGCAAGACGGAATTCCTCGACGTCGGCGCGGTCCGGCTCGCCAAGGGCCCCCACCAGGTCACGCTGCTGGTGGTCGGCAAGACGCAGGGCACGAACCGCTACTTCGCGGGCGTCGACGAGATCCGGTTCACCGAGATCGTGGCGAAGGCAGTGGCCCGATGAGTGGACGGCAGAAGGCGGTGCTGGGGCTGCTCGCCGTCCTGCTGGTGGCGCTGTTCGTGGTCGCGGTCGGCGCGGGCCGCGACGACCGGGGTGATCCGGGGGCCCGCCACGGGTTCGTCGACCGGTTGGGCGCGCTGGGCGGCGAGCGTTCCGCTGTGGATCCGGCGAGGGTCAGCGCCGACTGCGCCGACGAGGCGGGCCGGCTGGAGTTCTCCGGCAACTGCGTGGTGCGGGTCGCGGACCCCGGCGGGTTGCGCACCCTGGTGCTGCGCAGCGCGGCCCGGTTCACCGTCGTCGCCCCGGCGCCCGGCGACGCCGACCTCACCATCCGCGACGAGGTCGAGCCGGCGGCGGACGGCACCGGCGCGGTGGCGAAGATCGCCGTCGACCAGGCCAGCGAGGTGGGCCTGGTCTGCCCCGGCCTGGGCGGCTGCACTGTCGTCGTGGCCACGTCCTGACCCGACAGGGACCGAGAGGAAGGTGCCGCCGTGGGTGACCTGCGCAAGCCGTTCCTGCTGATGGCCATGCTCGCCATCGTCCTGGCGATCGGGGTGGAACTCGGTGCCGGGCTGCTGCTCGGCGGCGCCGACGCCGGCGCGGCCCTCACCGACAGCGCCGGCGCGCTGGACGTGGAGATCGACGACGTGTCCGGGGTCAGCGAACCGTCCGGCCGGGGCACCGGCTACCTGGCGTTGATCGACGCGGTGGCGGTCTGGAGCACCGGGCTGTTCTGCCTGGGCCTGCTGCTGCCCGAGCGCGTCCAGGGTCGAGTCCAGGGCGTCGCCAGCCTGATCTTCTCGATCATCCTGATCATCGTCGGGCTGATCGCGCTGGTTGTCGCGTTCGTGGAGCTGTCCATCATGGTGTCGCTGTTCCTGGCCGTCCCGTTCGGCACCCTGGCGTACCTGGCGCTGTGGGGTTTCTTCCCGGTCGGCGAGGCGGCGGTGCTGCTCGGGCTGGTGCTGCTGCTCAAGCTGGTGTGGGCCGGGATGCTGGTGCTGGCGCAGCCGCGTTTCCTGCAGAACAAGGGCCTCGTCCTGCTGATCCTCACCACCCTGCTGTGCACTGTGGTGCTGGAGTTCCTGCACAACCTGGTGCCGGTGATCCTGGTCAGCATCGTCGACGACGTGGCGGCACTGGTCTTCGCGATCATCGCGATCATCTGGGGGCTGGTGCTGTTGATCGGCTCCATCCCGGCGATCGTCAAGGCCGTCCGGGTGACCGCGGCCCTACCAGCCCGCACCACCACCCCCTCGCCCCGTTGATTTGCCGTATCAGCAGCGGCCCGGTGGATTGTCTGTGACCCTGACGGCGTGGACAGGACGCCGGGGCGCGACGCCGTGGAGCTGCGCGTACACGGCATCTCCGGGGTCACCGCCGAACGGATCCTCGACCACCCGATCGTGGTCCGGGTCGCCGGAGACGCGCACGCCGGCTTCTTCCGGCCCCGGCCGGGCAGCGGCACCGCCGGCGGGGCCACCGGCGGAGTCGCCGTCGAGGCGTACCGCTGGGGTTCGTTGACCGCCGGCGCGGCGGTCCGGACGGCATCGATGTTGCTGCTGCTGCCCTTCATGCTGAGCAACCTGGCGATCTGGCTCCGCCCGCCGGGGCACGACCGGTGGGGGCTGCTCGGCGCGCTGTGCCGGTTGCTCGCCGGCACCCTGACGGCCACGTTCGTGCTGGCGTCCGTGGGCGTCACGCTGGACCTGGTCGGCTGGCAGTGTGTGCCGTACCCCGGGTGCCGGGCCAGCCGCCCCTACCTGGCCTGGCTGCACGCCCTCCCGACCGGACCCCGACTGGCCCTGCTGTCGATCGTTCCGCTGCTGGCGCTGCGGGTCGTCTGGGCCATCGGCACCAGGTCGGCGCGGGCCTTCGAGGGGTTCGGCCCGTCGTCGGCGCAACGCCTGGCCGGTGAACGGACCGAGAGCCTGACCGACCCCGGCTTCTGGCAGGACGAACAGACCACCGGTTGGCTGCGCCAGCTCCACGTGGTGCTGGGCGTCGGGACACTGAACGTCGCCCTGCTCGCCGGCATCGCACCGGGTGGGGTGGGCGCGCCCGGTCACGGCGTGCTGTTCGGGATCGCCGTCGGGCTGCTCGTGGTCGAGGTGGTCCTGCTCGCCCTTCCCGTGCCGGCCAGCCCGGCGAGGGCGCGACGGCTCCTGCGCCCCCTCTGGGCGGCCACCGCTGTGGTGACCGTGTGCTGCCTCGGCACTGCCACGCTCGCGGACCCGGCACCGGCCGGTCTGGGCAAGCTGCCCGGGTACGAGGGCGCCGCCGCCGGGGTGGTCGCCACGCAGGGCGTCCTGCTGGTCGTGCTCACCATCGTCACGTACACCCGACAGCGTGCCGCCCGCGACGACGAGCGCCCCTTCCTGCGCGGGCTCGGCACCCCGATCGCGGCGGCGGCGGCCGTGAGCGTCGGCGCGGCCTTCACCGCGACCCTGGTGTACCGCGTCGCGGACGCCCTCGACCACGGCGACATCCCCGATCCGATCCGACCCAACCCGCCGGTGGTCGGCCCGCTGGAACCGCCGGTGGCCTACTGGTGGGCGGCCCTCGCCGGGCTCGCCGCGCTGCTGATCGGCGCGGCGGTGACCTCGGCCACCCTTCTGCTGAGCCGTCGGCGACGACGGAGACTGGCGGCGCGGATCATCGAACGGGACTACCCCGACGTGCCGGCGCAGGACCGGCGCCGGCTGAGCCTGGTCCGGGAGACCATCGCCCGGTCGCGGATCACCGAGGAGCTCGGCCCGGTGCTGATCGCGTTCCTGGTGATCGCGTCGCTCGGGCTGGCCACCGTCGCCTTCGACGTGATCGGGATCGGTCCCACCCAGCTCGCGGCCCGCCTCGGCGGGCACGGGGGCGCGTTCGCCGTGCTCGCCGCGTACGTCACCGACGCCGGAGTCTGGGTGATCAGCCTGTTGGTGATCTGCCTCATGATCCTCGGTTTCCGGGCGTACCGGTCCGCCCAGACCCGGCGGGTGGTGGCGGTGCTGTGGGACCTCGGCACGTTCTGGCCCCGAACCGTCCACCCGTTCGCGCCGCCCTGCTACGCCGCCCGCGCTGTCCCGGAGCTGGCGAAACGGGTCACCGGGCTCACCGCGCGGGGACCGGTGGTCATCTCCGGGCACAGCCACGGCTCGGTGCTCGCCGCCGCCACCATCCTGCAACTACCGCCGTCCGTGCTGGCCCGGGTGTCGCTGTTGACCTACGGCTCACCGCTGCAACGCACCTACGCGCGGCTCTACCCGGCGTACCTCGGGCCGCGGACGCTCCGCGACCTGGGCGAGCGGATCGGGTGGCGGTGGCGCAACCTGTGGCGTGACACCGACCCGATCGGTGGGCCGATCTTTCCTCCGGGCCCGGACGGAGCACCGCCCGGCGTCGACGTCGACATTCGACTGCGTGACCCCCGCAGCCTGACCATCGACCCGGCGGACACCGTGCCGCCGCCGATCGAAGGGCACTGGCCCTACCACACCCAGGCCGCGTACCAGGTGGCCGTCCGCGAGCTGACCGACCGCTCGCGCTGACCGGGACCGCTGGGCACTGTCACCGCACTGCCGCGACCAGGGCCGCCACGCCGTCCCGGTCGAGGGTCCCGTCGGCCACCCACACCTGGTACCGGCCGTGCCGGCTCCCACCGGCCGGCACCACCGCCGGACTGTCGAACGCGAACGCCACACAGACCCCCGGATACATTCCGGTCCGCACGAACCACCGGTCGGCGCGGCCGAGGCCCGCGAAGACCAGTGTGTACGCCCCGGCACCCGACCGGACGCCGGTCAGCGCGAGCCACGGCGCCGCGCCGCCGTTGACCGTCTCCTCGCCGGCCGCGTCGGCGGTGAACACCGCCGGTTCGCCGTCGGCGGCGGCCCGCCAGAAGAACCCGCCGTACCCGGCCCCGCCCGGGCGGCCGTTGGTGGCCGGGCTGCCCAGCCGGATCTCCCGGTCGTCGGGGGCGACGAGGACGGACTCCAGGTCGAGCCGCCAGGCGTCCGGCGCGACCACCGACGCGGTGAGCCACCTCCGCTCGGTCAGCAGCACCCTGCCAGCCCAGTCACGCCACTGGAGATCATGCGCGTACCGGCCCGGGGACCGTTCGACCTCACCGGTGTGCGCGATGACGCCGTGGTCGTCCCGCCAGGTGTAACCGACGTCGCGGACGTAGGTGCGCCCGCCCCAGAGGTTGCTGCCGTCGACGTCCTGCACCGCGAGGGACGCGCCGAGGTGCCACACGTGGTCGGCGGGGAGCGCGTCGGTGACCACGGTTCCGCCGAGCGTGCGTACCGGGTGCAGATACGGTCGGGGCCCGTGCCGCGCGTCCACCGCCGGGTCGAGCACGTACTCGGCCACCTCCGTGGCCCCGACCGTCAGCCGCACCGGCTCCCCGCTCACGGCAGCTCCCGACGACCGGCGACGGCGACGGCGACCGGGACCGGCCGACGGGCGTCGGGGGCGGCTGGTCTCTGCCGGCCTCCGGCGACGGAGACCGGCCGGCGGGCGGCGACTGCGTGCAGGGCGGCCACCGTGTAGCCGGCGAGGATCGGCACCGCGACAGGGGTGACCAGGACGGTGAGCAGCCCGGCCAGCGCGACGACGCCGGTGAGCGCCGCCCAGCGGGTGGGCGCGTCGAGGCAGGCGCGGGCGGCGCAGCGGGCCGAGGCCCGCCACCGCCCGCCCCCGTTGCCGCCCACCTCGACGACGACGAGCCCGCCGTACCCGGCCAGGCCGGCCGCGATCAGCGCCGTCACCAGCAGCGCCGTCGGGCCGCCCGGCACCCGGCCGGTGGCCAGCGCCGCCAGGTCGGCGGCGAGCAGCGCCGCGCCGACCAGCGCGAGCAGGCTGACCGGCACACCGGGCAGCACCGCGCGGCCGAACCGGCGCACTGTCGTGCGCGCCGACGGCCAACTGCCGGTACGCGTCCAGTCGTGCACCGCCGCGCTGGCGGTGCCCGCCGCCGCGGCGGCGGTGAGCAGAGGCACCGCCGCGAGGGTCAACAGGATGCCCAGCAGCGCCAGGTCGGCGGCGTCACGGGCGACGTCGCGCCAGTCCCGCCGCCCGCCGGTGTCCACGGGTTCAGCCCTTGATGCCACTGGTGTTGATCCCCTCGACGAGCATCCGCTGGAACGCGACGAAGAACAGGAAGACCGGCAGCAGCGACAGCACCGACATGGCGAACATCGGGCCGACAGCGCTCTGGCTGGTCGAGTCGATGAACAGGGTCAGCGCGACCGGGACCGTGTAATCCTCCAGTTGGGACAGGAAGACAAGCTGGCGGAAGAAGTCGTTCCAGGTCCAGATGAACGAGAAGATCGCCGTGGTGACCAGCGCCGGGCGGCTCAGCGGCAGGATGATGTGCCGGAAGATGCCGAACGGGCCGGCGCCGTCGATGCGGGCCGCCTCGTCCAGCTCCCGGGGGACGCCGCGCATGAACTGCACCATGAGGAAGACGAAGAACGCCTCGGTGGCCAGGAACTGCGGGATGAGCAGCGGCAGGTAGGGCCAGTCGCCGCCGACCAGCCCGAGCGTGCGGAACAGGATGTACTGCGGAACGATCAGTACGTGCTGGGGCAGCAGCAGTGTGCCGATCATGACGGCGAACCACATGCCGCGCAGCCGGAACCGCAGCCGGGCGAAGGCGTACGCGGCCAGCAGGCAGGAGAGCCCGTTACCGACGACGGTGAGCAGGCTGACCATGGCGCTGTTGAGGAAGAACCGGCCGAAGCTGACGTCGAAGTTGGACCACCCGGCGGTGTAGTTGCCCGGGGTGAACCGCTCGGGCAGCAGCCCGACGTTGTTGACGATCTCCTCCTGGGACTTCAGCGAGGTGCCCACCATCCAGATCAGCGGGTAGAGCACCACTGCGACGATCGCGACCAGGATCAGCAGCCGCAGCACGGGCCGTCCGCCGGGCCGTCGGCGCGCGTTCGGCGGCGCTGCGGTCGGCGCTGTGGTCGTCGGGGTCACCGTCACCATCACCGGTCCTCCCCGTCGGAGTAGTGCACCCAGAACCGTCCGGTGCTGAAGAAGATCGCGGTGATGACCGCGATGGCGAGCAGGAACACCCAGGCCATCGCCGAGGCGTAGCCCATGTTGAGGTCGGTGAAGCCGGTGATGTAGAGGTTCAGCGTGTACATCAGGGTGGAGTCGACAGGGCCGCCGGTGCCGTTGCTGAGCACGAACGCGGCGGTGAAGCCCTGGAAGCCGTTGATGGTCTCCAGCACCAGGTTGAAGAAGATGACCGGGGAGAGCATCGGCAGGGTGACGTTGCGGAACTGGCGGAACCGGTTGGCACCGTCGACGGACGCCGCCTCGTACAGCTCGGTGGGCACCTGCTTGAGCCCGGCCAGGAAGATCACCATCGGTGCGCCGAACTGCCAGATGGCCA
This sequence comes from Micromonospora sp. NPDC053740, assembly GCF_040677775.1. Lineage (NCBI taxonomy): Bacteria > Bacillati > Actinomycetota > Actinomycetes > Micromonosporales > Micromonosporaceae > Micromonospora > Micromonospora sp. NPDC053740. The sequence goes on along the minus strand of NZ_JBFASO010000010.1, from coordinate 57,621 downwards.
GCACCATCAGTGTTTCGAGGGCCCAGTCGGGGTCGTTCACCCACGGTTTGCCGGTGATGCCGAAGAGACTCAGCAGCGAGTTGAACGCGCCGTCGCGGTTGAACATGTTGACCCAGACGATGGCCAGCGCGACGCTGCCGCCGAGCAGGGACGGCAGGTAGAACAGCCCGCGGAACAGCCCGACGCCGCGCCAGGCGCGGTTGAGCAGCAGCGCCACGCCGAGCGCCGCGGCCAGCTTCAGCGGTACGGCGATCAGCGCGAAGGTCACTGTGACCCGCACCGCGTGCCAGTACGACGGGTCGGCGGTGAACATCCGTTCGTAGTTGGCCAGCCCCACCCACTCCACCTCGGAGAAGGGGGTGAGGATGTCGTAGTTGGTGAAGCTCAGGTAGAGCGACAGCAGCATGGGAATTGCCGTGACACCCATCAGGCCGATGAGCCACGGCGACAGGAAGACGTACCCCGCCAGACCTTCGCTGTGCCGGAAGCGTCCGGGCCCACGCCTCTCAGCGTGGGCCCGGTCGGATCCGGGGCCGCGTCGGGTCGGGTCGGGTGCCGTGGTCAACGCCACGAACAGCTCCTCTCCTCGCCTCGCGGGCGGTCAGGCGATGGCGGACTTGCACGCCTCGACGAACTGGGCGGCGGCCTCGGCGGGGGTGGCCCGGCCGTACTGCGCGTTCTCGGCCGCCTTGATCAGCTCGGACTTCACCTTGCTGTGGCCCTTGATCGGCACCTGCGGCGACTCGCCGAACTTCTGGGTCAGCTCCGCCTCGACGGCGATGGACTGCTTCATGGCCGGGTCGGTGGTGTCGTCGCTGACCACCCGGCGCAGATCCAGGTTGGACGGCAGGCCACGGTCGGTGCCGAGCAGCTTGACCGCTTCCATGTCGTTGTTCAGGAAGTTGATCACGTCGACCGCGATGTCCTTGTTCTTGCTGCCCTTGAACACCGACCAGTACATCGAGGCGCGGGCCCACTGCGCGCTCGGGTCACCGGGGTAGGCGATCACGCCCAGCTCGTCCTTGGTGTTCTTCTTCAGGTCGGGCATCTGGTTGGCCCAGACCCAGGAGGTCGCCGACTTACCGGTGACCACCAGTTGCTTGGTGACGTCGCTGGAGTTGCCCTCGTGGATGACGTCGGCGCTCGGGGTGGCCTTGCGGTCCCGGGCGCCCTTCCACAGGTCGAACCACGTGGTCACGTCCTCGGCGGTGAAGCCCAGCTCCTTGCCCTTGTAGAGGTCCTTGCCCTGTTGGCGCAGCCAGACCCAGAGCGCCTTGTAGTCGGCGCTCGGGTCCTGGGTGCCGGGCACCTTGGTCTTGGCGGTGACCTGCTCGGCCCAGGCGATGTGCTGCTCCCAGGTCATCCCGGTGGTCGGCTCGGGCAGGCTGTGCTTGGTCAGCAGCGTCTTGTTGTAGACCAGACCCTGGGTGTTCTCCCCGGCGGCCAGGCCGGCGAGCTTGCCGTCGACGACGCCGTACTGCCAGAGGCTCTTGGGGAACTTGGAGGTGTCCAGCTTCCCGGACTCCTGATACGAGGTCAGGTCGAGCGTGGTGTTGCGGGCCGCGTACTCGGCGAGGTAGTTGTCGTCGATCTGGAACAGGTCCGGCGGGTTACCGCCGGCGGTGAGCGTTGCCAGCTTGTCGAAGTAGCCCTGGTTGGCCTGCCAGGTCTTCTCGAATGTCACGTTCGGGTGCTTCTTGGTGTAGAGCGCGAGGGCGTCCTCGGTCAGCTTGGCCCGGGCGTCGCCACCCCACCAGAAGATGGAGAGCTTGACCGGCGCGTTCGGGTCGGCGGCGCCGCCGCCGTCGTCTCCGCAGGCGGCGGCGCCGAACATCAGCGGTGCGGCGACCGTCACGGCGAGCAGGCCACGCAGCAGGCGCCGCCGAGGCAGCGGGGTACGGTGGGCGCGCCCGACGGGCGCGTCAGTGGTGGGGGGCGTTGCGGGGTGCATGTGCGCTCACTCCTCGGCATTAGGAGGCGACGGCGTCACCGGTGGCCGCAGTCGGGATGCCCGGGTCCGCAGGGCAATGCGGGCCCGGGCCACGTGGTGCGGCCAGGGGACGTGCCGGTCGGGCGTACGGGCCCGGGCCGGTCGAGTCGCGGATGACCAGGTCGGTCTGGAGCATTACCTGTGCTGTGGTACGACGGACGCCGAGCGCCGTGCCGGCACCGGCCCCCCGCGCGGCGCGCGGTGACTCGATGTCCTGTTGCAGCAGCATGTCGACGGCCGTCCGGCCGGCGGCCCCGGTGGGTGTGGCCACCGTCGTCAGTTTGGGGCGGGTCAGCCGGCTCAGGGTGATGTCGTCGACCCCGACGACGCTCACCTCCTGCGGCACCCGGACCCCGAGCGCGTCCAGCCCTTCGATCAGGCCGATCGCCATCAGGTCGTTGTAGGCGAGCACTGCCGACACACCACTGCGTCGCACCTGCTCGGCGACGGCGGAGCCGCCGACCTCGGTGGGCGCGTTGGGGCCGAGCATGGTCAGCTCCGCGCCGCCGGCTCGGGCGGCCGCGGCGGCGGCACGGCGCATCTCCCGGTTGGTCCACGAGCTGCGCGGGCCACCGAGCAGCGCGATGCTGCGGTGTCCCAGGCCGACCAGGTGCTCGATCGCTGAACGGGCGCCCTGCCCGACGTCCATCAGTACGCAGGGCAGGCCGGTCACCTGGCGGTTCACCACGACCAGCGGCACCTCGCGGCTGAGTTGCTCGATCAGGCTGTTGCTCATCCGAGGGCTGCACAGCAGCACCCCGTCCACCTGCTTCGCGAGGGCGTGGACCAGTTCTTCCTCGGCGGTCGGGTCCTCGTTGGTGTCGGCCACGAAGACGTGGTAGTCGCGGTGCCGGGCCTGACTCTCCGCCGCCTTGATCAGCGGCGGAAAGAACGGGTTCGCGATGTCCGCGATGATCAGCCCGATGTTGTGTGTCCGCCCGGTGATCAGGGCCCGGGCGGCGCGGTTGGGCCGATAGCCCAGATCCTCCGCGCAGGCCAGCACCCGGACCCGGGTCTCCGGGTTGACCAGGTGTGGAGCGGAGAAGGTGCGGGACACGGTGGAGATGTGCACACCGGACGCCCGGGCGACGTCCCGGATGGTGACTGGCACGGCGACCCCTTCGTCCGATGTGGTGGCGGTCACGCAGGTGTGGCCCATTAATGCAAACGGTTGCGCCAGTGTCAACGGTCAATGGTTACGGCTTCGTTGCACCCACACTCCCCCTAGTGACTTGCTGCCCCTCAAACGCTGACAAATGACGCCGATCCCGCTGTCGTCGTTGACGCGAACGGATCGATCGTGATTACTTCATTGCAAACCTTTGCAGCATCACGGGAGGCGACCGCATGTCACCGAGAGCCGCCGGACGGGCCCGGTACGCCGTCGTGGGCACCGGCGCGCGGGCCGAGATGTTCGTCCGGGCGCTGGTGCTCGACCACGCCGACACCACCGAGCTGGTCGCCTTCACCGACGTCAACCAGGCCCGCATGGACGCGCACAACCGCTGGCTGGGCGAGCTGGGTCACCGCCCGGTGCCCACGTACCCGGCCGGTGACTTCGCGGTCATGTTGGACTCCGAGCGCGTCGACGTCGTCCTGGTCACCAGCGTGGACGTCACCCACGACGAGTACGTGGTGGCAGCGCTGCGTGCCGGCCGGGACGTCGTCACCGAGAAACCGATGACAGTGGACGTGGCCCGCTGCCGGCGCATCCTGGACGCGGTGACCGAGACCGGCGGCCGGGTGACTGTCGCCTTCAACTACCGCTACAACCCGCTGCACGAACAGGTTCGCCGGCTGCTCGCCGAGGGCGCGGTCGGCGAGATCGGCTCGGTGCACTTCGAGTGGCTGCTCGACGTCCGCCACGGCGCCGACTACTTCCGCCGCTGGCACCGCGACAAGGCCACCTCCGGCGGGTTGATGGTGCACAAGGCCAGCCACCACTTCGACCTGGTCAACTGGTGGCTGGCCGCCACACCCGTCGAGGTGTACGCGGCCGGCCGACTCTTCTTCTACGGCGCTGACGGTCGCCGGCACGGCTACGCCCGCGACTACGACCGGGCGCACGGCTCCCCCGCCGCCGTCGACGACCCGTTCGCGCTGCGGCTGGACGCGCACCCCCGGCTGCGCGAGCTGTACCTCGACGCCGAGGCCGAGGACGGCTACCAACGCGACCGCAACGTCTTCGCGCCCGGGGTGAGCATCGAGGACGACATGGCGGTGCTGGCCCGCTACTCCACCGGCGCCACCATGACCTACCACCTCACCGCGTACGCGCCCTGGGAGGGCTACCGGGTGATGGTCAACGGCAGCCGGGGCCGACTGGAGCTGGACGTGGCCGAGAACGACTACGTCGACAGGGGCACCTCCGGCGCGGTCAAGGGCGCCGCCCTGCACGGCGTCGAGGCGCCGGCCGAGGGCGGTGGTGCGACGCTTACCCTGCGCCCGTTCTGGGCCCCGCCCCGGCAGATCCCGGTGGAGGGTCGCAGTCGGCACGGGCACGGTGGCGCGGACGCCCGGATGACAGGGGTTCTCCTCGGCGGTCAACCCGACCCGTTGGGCCGCGCCGCGACCGCCGACGACGGCGCGTTGGCCCTGCTCACCGGTCTGGCCGCCAACCGGTCCTTCGAGACCGGCCAACCCGTCCGCGTCGCCGACCTGCTCACCCCCCGCTGACACAGGAGACGAGGAGCCCCACTCCGTGCCCACGTTCGACCACACCGACCTGCTCCTGCCGCCCGAGCCGGGCCAGCGCGCGCTGGCCCGGGAGCTGTACGCCCTGGCGGCGGAGCAACCCATCATCTCGCCGCACGGGCACGTCGACCCGGCCCTGCTCGCCGAGGACCGCCCCTTCCCGGACCCGGCGCAGTTGCTCATCGTGCCCGACCACTACCTGACCCGGATGTTGCTCAGTCAGGGCGTGCCCCCGGCGGATCTGGGGGTGCCCACCCGCGACGGCAGCCCGGTGGAGACCGACGGCCGGGTGATCTGGCGACGCTTCGCCGCGCTCTGGCACCTGTTCCGGGGCACCCCGTCGCGACTCTGGCTGGAACAGACCTTCCGCACCGTGTTCGGGGTGCACACCCCACTGCGTCCCAGCACCGCCGACGCCCTCTACGACGAGATCGCGGCCCGGCTCGCCGAGCCGGACTTCCGGCCCCGGGCGCTGTTCGAGCGGTTCAACATCGAGGTCCTCGCGACCACCGAGTCACCGCTGGACGACCTCGCGCAGCACGCCAAGCTCGCCGCCGACGGGTGGGGTGGGCCGGGCGGCCGGGTGGTCACCACGTTCCGCCCGGACGACGTGGTGGACATGGAGTTCGAGGGCTGGTCGACAAACGTGGACCGTCTCGGCGATCGGGCCGGCGAGGACACCGGCACGTACGCCGGCTACCTGGCCGCGCTGCGGGCCCGACGCGCCGCGTTCATCGCCGCCGGGGCCACCTCCTCCGACCACGGTCACCCCACCGCGCGCACCCTGGACCTGACCCCGGCCGAGGCCGAGCGGCTCTACGACCGGGGCCGGCGCGGCGAGGCCGACGCCGCCGACGCGGAGGCGTTCCGGGCGCACATGCTCGTGGAGTTCGCCAGGATGTCGCTCGACGACGGCCTGGTCATGCAACTGCACCCCGGCGCGGTGCGCAACCACAACCGGTGGTTGCACGCCCGGCACGGCCGCGACGTCGGCGGCGACATCCCACAGGCCACCGAGTACGTGCACGCGCTCGCCCCGCTGCTGGAGCGCTACGGCAACGACCCCCGGCTGCGACTGGTGCTCTACACCCTCGACGAGGACACCTTCACCCGCGAGTTGGCGCCCCTCGCGGGCGGGTACGCCGCGCTGCTGCTCGGCGCGCCCTGGTGGTTCCTGGACTCCCCGGAGGTGCTGCGCCGGTTCCGGGAGACGGTGACCGAGAGCGCCGGCTTCTACAACACCACCGGGTTCGTCGACGACACCCGGGCGTTCTGTTCCATCCCGGTACGCCACGACGTGGCCCGCCGGGTGGACGCCGGCTTCCTGGCCCGGCTCGTCGCCGAGCACCGGCTGCCGATGGACGAGGCCGCCGAGACCATCGTCGACCTGGCGTACCGGCTGCCCAAGCGGGTCTTCAACTTCGGAGGACACCAGCAATGACGGTCACCATCACCTCCGTCGAGGTGCACGACGTGCGGTTCCCCACCGCCGCCCGGGGCGACGGCTCCGACGCGATCAACCGGGGTGACTACTCGGCGACGTACGTGGAGCTGGGCACCGACGCCGGCCCGACCGGCGCCGGGTTCACCTTCACCAACGGCCGGGGCAACGAGATCACCTGCGCGGCGGTGCGTGCCCTGGCCCACCACGTCCAGGGGCGCACCATCGAGGAGATCACGGCCGAGCCGGTGGCGTTCTGGCGCTCGCTCAGCGCCGACGTGCAGCTGCGCTGGCTGGGTCCGGAGAAGGGCGTCATCCACATGGCGACCGGCGCGCTGGTCAACGCGGTGTGGGACCTGCGGGCAACACTGGCCGGCAAGCCGATGTGGCGCTTCCTCGCCGAGCTGCCCACCGACGACCTGGTGGCCAGCATCGACTTCAAGCACATCACCGACGCGCTCACGCCGGACGAGGCAGCCGCCATCCTCGACAAGGGACGTGACGGGCTGACCGACCGGTTGACGGCCCTCGAACGTGACGGTTTCCCGTCGTACACCACCTCGGTCGGGTGGCTCGGCTACCCGGACGACAAGGTGCGGGCGCTGACCCGGCAGGCGTACGCCGACGGCTGGCGGGCGATGAAGATGAAGGTCGGCGGTCCGCTCGCCGACGATCTGCGGCGGGCCCGGATCATCCGGGAGGAGATCGGCCCGGGCGCGCTGTTGATGATGGACGCCAACCAGGTCTGGGACGTCGACGAGGCGATCACCGCGATGGCGGCGCTGGCCGAGGTGGACCCGTACTGGATCGAGGAGCCCACCCACGCCGACGACATCCTCGGGCACGCCCGGATCGCCCGCGCGGTGACCGAGTTGACCGCCGGCCGCTGCCGGGTGGCCACCGGGGAGGTGGCCGCCAACCGGGTGATCTTCAAACAGTTGCTCCAGGCCGAGGCGATCGGGGTGATGCAGGTCGACGCCTGCCGGGTCGGCGGCGTCAACGAGGTGCTGGCCGAGCTGCTGCTGGCGGCGAAGTTCGGCGTGCCGGTGTGCCCGCACGCCGGTGGCGTGGGCCTCTGCGAGTACGTCCAGCACCTGGCGATCTTCGACTACCTGCGGGTGGGCACCGGCCTGGACGGCCGGATGATCGAGTACGTCGACCATCTGCACGAACACTTCGTCGATCCGGTGCGGACCCGCGGTGGCCGTTATCTGCTGCCCGAGCGGCCCGGTTACAGCGCCACCATGAAGCCCGCGTCGATCGCCGAGTTCCGCTTCCCGGACGGTCCGGCATGGCGGTGACCGTCGGGGCCTCCCGGCTCGGCCTGGGCATGCTGCGCCGCCTGCCCGCCGAGGCCCGCCCGCTGATCCGGCCGGGCACCGTGCCGACCGGCGTCGTACACCTGGGGTTGGGCGCGTTCCACCGGGCCCACCAGGCCGTGTTCACCGAGGCTGCGGTCGGCGCGGCCGGGGGCGACTGGGGCATCGTGGCCGTCGCGCCGCGCAGCACCGCAGTGGTCGAGGCGATCGCCGCGCAGGACAACCTGTTCAGCGTCAGCGCCCTCTCCGCGGCCGGCAGCTCCACCCGGGTGGTGGGTGCCCTGAGCGGCGTCCGGCACGCGCCCAGCGACCCGGACGCCGTGGTGGCGTTGCTCGCCGACCCGGCGGTCCGCGTGGTGACACTGACCGTCACCGAGAAGGCGTACCAACTCGACCCGGTGACCGGCCGACTGTCCCCGGACTCGGCGCTCGCCGCGGACCTGGCCGGCGGCGGAGCGCCGACCACTGTGCCGGGGCTGCTGCTGCGCGGGCTGGCCGCCCGGGCCGCCGCGGACGCCGGGCCGGTGGCGCTGGTGAGCTGCGACAACCTGCCGGCCAACGGTCGGCGACTGCGCGGCATGCTCGACCAGGCGGTCGGCCGGGCCGCCGGGGTGCCCGCCTGGCTCGTCGAGTGGGTGGCCGGCAACGTCACCTGCCCGGGCACCATGGTGGACCGGATCGTGCCGGCCAGCACCCCGGAGACGATCGAGGCGGCCCGGCTTGCGCTGGGAGTGACCGACCTGGCCGCGGTGGCTGCCGAGCCGTACGCGCAGTGGGTGATCGAGGACGATTTCCCCGGCGGCCGGCCCGGCTGGGAGTTCGCCGGGGCGGTGCTCACCGAGGACGCCGGTCCGTGGGAGCGGTTGAAGCTGCGGGCCCTCAACGGGGTGCACTCCGCCATCGCGTACCTCGGAGCGTTGGCCGGTCGGGAGACGATCGCCGACGCGCTGGAGATCCCGCACCTGCGTGACGTGTTGCGCCGGCTGGTCGCCGAGGACGTGGCGGCCAGCTTCACCCCGCCGGACGGGGTGCGGGTCATCGACTACGGCGAGCAGGCCCTCGCCCGGTTCGGTAACCCGGCGATCCACCACCGCACCCTCCAGGTGGCGATCGACGGCTCCCAGAAGCTGCCGCAGCGCGTCCTGCACACCATCGCCGACCTGCGCGCGGCCGGGCGTTCCGCGCGCTGGGGCGCGCTGGTCGTGGCGTCCTGGTTGCGCTTCGCGCTGGGGTACGCCGACGACGGTCGGCCGTTGCCGCTGCAGGACCCACTGGCCGGGCCGATCCGGGCCGCGCTGGACGCCGGGGCGCAGAGCCCGGCGGGCGCTGTCGACGCGGTCTTCGCGCTGCGCGACGTCATCCCGCTGGAGGTGGCCGAGGACGACGAGGTCCGCGCCGACGTGATCGCCTGGCTGACCGCGTTGGAGCGGCACGGCGTCGAGGCCACCCTGGCCGGTGCCCGGTGACCGGGTCCACCCGGACCGGCCGGCGGTGAGCGGGGCGACCCCGCCGCCCCGGGTGGCGGTGATCGGGGCGAACGGGCACGGTCGCTGGCACCGGCGGGTGATCGCGCCCCTGCACGCCGCCGGTCGACTGCGGTTGGTCGGCCTGGTCGACGTCCGGCCGGTGGAGGACGACCCGGAAGCCCCGGTGCCGCCCGGGGTGGCGGTGTTCACCGACCACCGGTCGATGCTCGCCGCCACCCGGCCGGAGGTGGTGGTGATCTGCACGCCGCCGCACACCCACCTGGCGATCGCCCGCGACGCCCTGGCCACCGGCGCGGACCTGCTGCTGGAGAAGCCCCCGGTGCTGTCGTTGGCCGAGCACGAGGAGCTGACCTGGGCCCTCACCGCCGCCGGTCGGGTGGCCCAGGTGGGCTTCCAGGCGCTCGGCTCGGCGGCCCTCACCGCGCTGACCGACGCGCTCGCCGCCGGCCGGTTGGGCACTGTCACCGGCATCTCCGCCATCGCCGCGTGGCTTCGGCCGGACGCCTACTACGCCCGCTCTCCCTGGGCCGGTCGACGGAGTGTGGACGGCCGACCCGTGCTGGACGGCGCGCTCGTCAACCCGCTCGCGCACGCGGTGATGCAGTGCCTGGCGATCGCCGAGGCGCTCGCCGGGGCGACGCCGTGGCCGGTCGCGATCGAGGTGGAACGCTACCGGGTCCGGCCGATCGAGGTGGAGGACACCGCCGTGCTGCGGGTGCGGTTCCGCGCCGGGCCGCCGGTGCTGGTGGCGGTGACCCTGGCCGCCGAGGAGTTCGTGGCGGGCGAGGTGGTGGTGACCGGTACGACGGGGCAGGCGGTGCTGGAGTACCCGACCGACCGGTTGCGCCTGCCCGGGGATGTGGTGACCCGCCGGGTGCCGGGGCGGCTGGGGCTGCTGGAGAACCTGCTCGCCCACCGGGCCGACCCGTCGGGCGTTCCACTGATAGCACCGCTGGCCCGTACCGCGCCGTTCACCGCGCTGCTGGACGCTCTGCGGCCCGCGCCGGAGCCCCGGCTGCTCGACGGCGGGCTGGTGACCACCAGCGGCGAGGGCGGGGAGCGGGTCCGCCACCTGCGGGGCGTCGTCGACGTGTTGCGCCGGGCGGCCGAGCGGGGGGCGCTGCCGAGCGAACTGGGGGTGCCGTGGGCGTCCGGCGCGTACCGCGCCGAGCTGACCGGATAGCGGTCAGACACCACCTGGGACCGACCTCCACCACCAACGAATGGAGTGAGTCGATGCGCAGAATCCTCGGCGGCGCCACAGTGGTCGCCCTACTTCTCGGCGCCGCCCCGGCCGCCGCCGCCACCCGTCCGGACGTCCCGTCCGCCGACCGGCTCTCCTGGTTGGCCGACCACCTGGGGCGGCAGACGCTGCCCGAGCGCGACGGTTGGGCGGCCGACGGCCCCGGCACCACCGGCGGCTCGGCGGCCACCCCCGAGCGGACCCGGGTGGTCCACAACCGGGGGGAACTGGTCGCCGCGCTGGGCGGCGACAACGCCGGCAACGCCGCCGACGCCACCCCGAAGCTCATCTACGTCGACGGCGCCATCGACGGCTTCGAAGGACCCGGCGGCCCGCCGCTGAGCTGCGCCGACCTGGCCGACCCGGCCTACCGGTTGGACGCCTACCTGGCCGCGTACGACCCGGCGGTGTGGGGGCGGGTGCCGCCGAGCGGGCCGCTGGAGGAGGCTCGGGTGCGCTCGGTGACCAACCAGACCCGGCAGACCCAGATCAATGTCGGGCCGAACACCACTGTCATCGGTCTGCGCGGCGCTCGACTGAGCGGCCTCACCCTCATGATCGACCGGGCGTCGAACGTCATCGTCCGCAACCTGACCCTCGTCGACGCCCGGGACTGCTTCCCCGCCTGGTCGCCGACCGACGGCGAGGCAGGCAACTGGAACAGCCAGTACGACCAGATCTCGGTACGCCGCAGCGAGAACGTCTGGGTCGACCACAACACCTTCACCGACGGCGACAACCCGGACAGCGCTCAGCCGGTGTACTTCGGTCGGCCGTACCAGGTGCACGACGGGTCACTGGACGTCACACACACCGCCAGCCTGGTCACCGCGTCGTGGAACCGGTTCACGGGCCGGGACAAGCTGCTGTTGATCGGCTCGTCCAACACCGTCGGCCCGGACGTTGGCCGGCTGCGGGTCACCCTGCACCACAATCTCTTCGACGGCGTCCTGCAACGGCTGCCCCGGGTACGTTTCGGTCAGGTCGACGTCTACAACAACCACTACCGACTCGGTGGGGACGCCTTCCAGTACGCGCTCGGCGTCGGCGTCCAGTCGGCGATCTACGCGCAGAACAACTTCTTCACAGTGGACGCGGCGGTCGACCCGGCGGACCTGCTCTACGACTGGGGCGGCACCGCGTTGACCGAGCGGGGCTCCTGGGTCCGCCGGGGCGGCGGCACGGCCCGACCGGTCGACCTGCTGGCGGCGTACAACGCGACGCATGACCCCGACCTGGCCGCGGACGCGGGCTGGACGCCCACCCTGCGCCGCGACCCCGTGCTGCCGGCGCCGCTGGTTCCCCTCCTGGTGGGCCCGCTCGCCGGGGCCGACCGGTTGCCGATCTGACGGCTCGGCGCGCCCGCAACTCGCGGTCGGGTGGGCGACGTACGGGCTCATCGATCTGGTGATGATCGGCTATAAGTGACGCATGGACTTCCCGCCGCACCTGGGCAGCATGCCGATGCACGCGATCACCGAGATCCACGGCGAACCGGGCCTGCTGGAGCGTTTCCGGTTGGAGGTCCAGCAGTTCGACGACGCCGCCCGGGCACGGTTGACCGCCGCGCTCGACCTCGCCGCCGAACTGCACCGCGACGATCGACGCGTCCGCGAGCCGTACCTGAACCACCTGCTGCGGGTGGCGATCAGGCTGATGCACCACTACCAGGTGCGGGACGTGGACGTGATCGTCGCCGGTCTGCTGCACGACGCGGTGGAGGACCATCCGGTCGAGCTGGCCGACGGCGACGCGGGCACCGATCCGACCGGGGCCGCGCTGGCCGCGCTCGCCGCGCGGTTCGGGCCACGGGTGGCCACCCTGGTCGCCGCTGTCACCAATCCGGTGTACGACCCCGAGCGGGACCGCAACGCGCAGTACCGGGAGCACCTGGCGGTCAGTCTGGACCGGGAGCCCTGGGCCCGGGTGATCAAGGTGTCGGACTTCACCGACAACGGGGTGGGCGTGATCCACACGGTCGGGCCGAAGGTGATCTCGTCGGCCCGGAAGTACCGGCCATTGGTGCCGCTGTTCCGGGACCTGATCGGCCGGCCGGACACCCCGTTGTCGCCAGCGGTGAAGCGGCACATCTTCGGCCAACTGGACCTTGCCGAGGAGCGGTTCAGCGCCATCCTGGACCAGCCCGCCCCGAACTGACCCGTCCCCGGATCACCCGACCGGGTTCCGTGACAAGTTCTCGGATCTGCCAGGAAGCCTCGGGCCTTACGGTTAGTTTCGCGCCAGATGAGAGGAAATGCCCCTCTCAGTTCACTTTTCGGGCGTGTCACCAATCGAGAGGATTCGGACCATGCGCGACCTTTCCCGTCGTGATCTGCTCAGGGCGACGGCCGTCGGCGCCGGGGCGGTCGCCATCCCGAGCGTGATCGCCGGCAGCTCGGCCATCGCGGCCGACGGTCCCGGGTGGCCCTCCGACACGAGGTTTCCGCCAGCAGAGCTGACCGGCCGGATCGTCCGCCCGCAGAGCCCCAACTACGCGGAGGCCAGCCTCGGCTGGGACGAACTGTTCGTGCACTATCCGCTGGTCATCGTCTTCGCTCAGGAAACCCAGGACGTGGTCAACGCGCTCACCTGGGCGCGGCAGCACGACGTCGCGCTGCGCGTACGCAGTGGCCGGCACAACCTGGAAGGCTGGTCGAACGTCGACAACGGCATCGTGATCGACGTCAGCGAGCTGAAGGACGTCCACATCGACACCGCCGCCCGCACGGCGAAGGTCGGCGCGGGGCTCAACCAGTCGGAGGCGGTGACCGCCCTCGGGGAACACGACCTCGCGGCGACGACCGGAACGGAGGGGACAGTGGGCCTCTCCGGGGCCACCCTCGGCGGCGGCTTCGGCTTCCTCACCCGCTACCTCGGAATGGCCTGCGACAACCTGATCGGCGCGGAGATCGTCGTGGCGGCGGGCGCCGACGGCGCCAAGGTGCTCGAGGTGGACCCGTGGAACCACTCGGACCTGCTCTGGGCGCTGCGCGGCGCGGGCAACGGAAACTTCGGGATCGTCACCTCCCTGACCTACCAGGTCGCTCCGCTCACCAGCGTCGCCTACCTGCAGGTGACCTGGCCCGGTCTCGGCGACCTGCACGAGGTCTTCGACGCCTGGCAGCGCGTCGCACCCTTCACCGACCCGCGCCTCGGCACCCAGGTCGAGGTCCACCCGGATTCGATCCTGCTGTTCGCGGTGCTCGCGGAGGGATCCGAGGCGGAGGCCAGGAAACTGCTGGCGCCGATCCTGTCGATCGGCAACCCCACTGTCACAGTGCAGATCGGCGGCTGGGGCGACGTCTACGCCGGCTTCCAGATCCCGAACGAGGACGAGCCCGCGAAGTGGAAGTTCTTCTCCCAGTTCACCCGCGAGCCGTTCCCGGAGAAGGCGGTCAGCATCGTCCGTGAGTTCATGGAGAAGGCGCCCTCGCCCGACAGTAACTTCTTCACCCAGGCCTTCGGCCGCGGGGCGCAACGGCAGGAGCCATTCGGTGGCGCCGCCTTCCCGCACCGCGACGCGCTCTTCTACTCCGAGCCAGGCGTCGGCTGGGGCAAACGCGGCGAGCCCGACAGCGACGATGCCGTCACGCCGATCGCCCAGACCTGGATCGCCGAGTTCAGCCAGGCGCTGCGGCCCTACGTGGACGGCGCCTACGTCAACGTGCCGAACATCGGCATGGCCGAGTGGGAGAAGGCCTACTGGGGGCACAACTTCCCCCGGCTGCGCAAGATCAAGGCGAAGTACGACCCGCACAACGTCTTCCAGTACGAGCAGAGCATCCCGCCCGCGACGCACTGACCCCGATGCCCGGCGGTGCGGGTGGCACCCACCCGCACCGCCGGGCCACCACCCCTCGTGCCCCGAGGGGCCAGCGCGACGCCGGCTGACGTCCAGGCCGATCGTGTCCGGGCCCGGTCAGGAGGGCACAGCCTCGTTGAGGATGACGCGCAGCGGGTGCGGTGCGCTGGTCGCGAGGTCGCCCAGCACGGCGAGCAGCAGACCGTACTGATCGGGCGGCTCGTCGACGAGCAGTTGGCCGGCACCGGTGACCAGCAGGGTGAGCGGCCCGGCGGCGAGCCGGTCCCGGAGCACGTCGGAGAGGGCGTCCCAGGTCTCCCCCAGGTACGCCGGCAGGGCCAGTACGGCGGCGAGCGCCGCGAACAGGCCAGCCCTGGTCCGGGTCGCCGCACCGGCCAGCACCACCGCGCCGGGAACGTCGAGGCCACCGTCGTGGCAGACGATCAGCCAGTCGGGCACCCGACCCGCGTGCTCCTCGACCATCACGTTCCTCCTGAGCTGACCAGAGCGACATCCAACCGGTGCTACAACTGACCGGAACTACCAACCGCAGCGGGCCGACCGGCCGAGGCCGGCCGACCCCCCACACCGGTCAGAGGCGGTAGAAGTCGGTGTAGTGGTTGGGCGAGAACCAGGTGACCCCGGTGCTGCGGTTCACCACGATCCGGTACGCGTCCCGGGCGGCGCCCTGGGTGCGCGGGTAGACGTCGTACTCGTAGTAGGTGGCGTTTGTGGGCAGTTGACCCTCGTAGTTGTAGAACTGGCCGCCGGCGAAGTTGGACTTCCCGCCGCTCCAGGAGTACCAGCCTCGGCTGGTCGGGAATCCCTTGGCGGACCAACCCGAACGGGCGGTGCGGGCGTCCGCGCAGCGGCTCATGGTGCAGGAGCTGTAGACCGCCGCCGAGGCCGGGTCGGTCAACCGAGGGGAAACCACGGACGGGCCGACCAGCGCGGCGGCGACCATGGCCAGGAGCAGGGCGAGGGTGGTGGTACGCCGGCGGATCGCGCCGAGCGTGGCCAGCGGGGACACGAGGGTGGACACAGGCTGCCTCCAGACCATTCGATCCATCGATCCGTGTGATTGTCGGACCGGACCCAGTCTCACCGCTGCCGGTCGGCGACAACACCCCTCGGCAACCCAACTGCTCCACAATGCTCGGTAAACCCCGAATGATCATCTGTCTCGGCGGGTCGGCCGCCCCACCGTCGACGGCGCGCATGGCCTGGTTCGTACCGATATGCGGTCCGCTCGGTGACGGCGTGGCGGCAGGCATATCGGTCACCGGTTGTTAGCGTGAAACGCGGATCCGTGACCGGGGAGGGTGCCATGACGGACGCCCCCGACGGGAGGCCGAGGCCAGCGGACCAGTGGCGACACCGGGGCGTACGAGGGTTGACCGTCGCCCGCGACGCCAGCGTGCGCGGCTGGCGGTGGTGGGCGCGAAACTGGGATCGGCTGGTCGCCGCGCTCCAGGACGAGGCGCCCGTCGGCTCCGCTGCCGCGCCGTCACCGTCCGGTCCACTCGTCGAACAACGCGACGCACCCCGGCTGATCGCGGTCCCCGCACGCGGGTACGTGTACTCGTTCTACATCCGCGCCACGTTCGCCTGGTCGTCGTCGGCGAGCCTGCGGTCCGAGGTGCTGAGCTGGTACGTGCAGTACTTCCAAGCCAACGCCATCCAACGGCTGACCCGGCTCGCCGCCGACGCCGCCCGGGACCTGCCGCCGCACCGGGCCGGAGACCTGGAGGTGGCGTTGCAGCGGGCGCTGGCAGAGGACCCCCTGTGGCACTACCAACGGGGCGACATCACGCTCACCTGCCGACCCGACGCCTCCGTGCGACTCGACGAACGGATCATGCCGGCGCTCCAGCCGCACGTCGACCGCCTGGTCAAGCTGGAGTACCAGTTCGACGAGCAGATCCGAAAGGCCCGGTACGCCGAGGAGCTGAGCCGCCAGTGGGCGACGATCCTGGAGGATCACGCGGACGACGACGACCTGGCCGACGCCCGCGAACACCTGCTCACCGCGCAAAGCGAAGCCGCGCGCTGGATCGCCGAACTCCTCCACCGCCACGCCAACCCCTCACCAGAGTCGGCACCAACGCCCAGGATCCCCCCACAACAGACCCACCCCACCCGTACACCGCCAGCCCCCGACTAGCCCTCCCCGCCCTTCCCCCACTCCCACTCCCACTCCCCCATGATCAAGTGATGAAAAGTAGGTGTGGAGGGCCTGTGGGAGCTATTTCTCATCACTTGATCATCAGGCTGGGCGGTTGGCGAGAATAGCGAGGGTCTCCTGGCGGACCTGGACCGGGGCAGCGGTGAGGCGGCGGTGGCTGAAGCGGACGACGAGGATGCCGACGGTGGCGAGCAGGGCGTCGCGGCGGAGGTCGATCTCGCGTTCGGCCGGGTCGCCGTGGCTGGTCGCGCCGTCCAGCTCGATGTTGACCCGTTCCACCGCGGCGAACATGTCGAGGTAGATCGTCCGGGCACCGACCCGTACCCGCGCCTGCCGGATGAACGTCGGCATACCCGGTCCGGTGAAGACGTGGTCGTGGCCCCAGATCTCCAACGGGCTGCGGCACCCGGCGGCGAGCCGGTCCAGCAGACCGCTCAGTGCTCCACGGTCGGGCATTCTCGCCACCTCGGCAAGGGCGGCGGCCAGGCGCCGCGGCGTGGTCATCCGATCGTTGACCGCACGGATGAGCAAGCTCGATCGGGCGATCGGCGGCAGCAGCGGCCAACAGTCCACCAGGGTCCGGTCGAGCCGGGTGACCGGCAGTCCTGCCCGTGTCACCACCTGCGGCGGCGCGACCGCGAAGTCGGACCGGTGGGTTACGACCAGATGCGCCCGATCACGCAGGCCTGATCCTCGCGGCAGGTCGAGATACACCGGCTCGCCCGGTGGCTGGCGGCGTAGGCCCCACACCTCGAGCGCGGTCAGGCGGCTCAGCGCCCCACGCTCGTCGACGTACGCCAGCGCAGCGCGTCGGGCGACGTCCCGCGCGACCCGGGCCAGCATCGGCAGGTCGGCGTTGGGACTGCGGAGCAGCGCGGCGTCGCCGTAGACCCCGGGCAGCAGTCGGATCAGCAGGTCCGCCCGCCGGGCGGTCTGGATCGTCCACGCCGGGGCCACCCGCAGCATGTCCCGTCGAGTGACCAGCCCATCGCCACGGACGAGGAGGGATTGAATCCGCGCATCCACCGGCTCACCCTGGCGTGAAGCCCCGCCCTTGCGCGGGCTGCTGTGGACAGCGGAGGCACCTGTGGGCAGCCGTTCGGGTGGCGGTCAATCGTGGTAGGCGCCCGTCAAGGCCCTTGGCGCAGCCTCCGGTTTCTCCACCAGCGCAGCCTCAAACCAGTCGAACAATCGCCGCCCAGGCGAGGGATACACCACCCCGCCCGGTACCGGCCTGCCTGCGGCGAGGTCCGGCTCGTTCACGTTCGCCGGCTCGCTACCTACGGCTCCCGCATCCAGGTCTTCGGGTCTGTCACGACGACGCCCTTGCCCTGCTGCCGCCGGATCACCCGCAGCGCCTCCAGGCCGTTGCGCGATATCTCGTCCCAGGGGTCCACCATGATCGCATCGGCGAGGATGTTCATCCGGCCGTTGTCGAACTCCACCGCCGCCCGGTCGCCGACCTCGAAGTCACGTTCAAGCCTGCCCTCCGTCCTGGGGCGCGGGTCCGTGGCCCACAGGTGCTCAGCGATGCCAAGACGGGCAAGGTCAGGTGATCCGTCGCGTAGGGGCGCCGCGAGAGACGAGAGCTACCTCCGCGCGCCCCGCTGGCACTCGGACAGCCGGTCGGTGCGTGTTCGGTGAATCTAACCGCCGAAACGCAGCGCCTGCCGCAGATCCGCGTCCAGGCTCTCCTGGTACTGCGGATCGGGCTCAGCCCCCGCCGCGCTGAGGACGGTGCTGAAGAAGCATCTGGCGCCAACGGCGAGGATGACGCGGAAGACATCCGTGTCATCGAGGCCGTGAGCACGCAGGCCCGCGACGTCGGCCTCGGTGACGGAGTTCGCATCGGCCGCGACCTTGCCGGCGAAGTTGACGACTGCGACCTCCTGCGCGGAGAGACCGGCGCTGCCGTGGTCCGACGCGATGGCGGCGACAGTCGGCGCGTCGAAGAACTTGTCGCGCAGGACCTTTCCATGTGCCAGACCACAGTAGGAGGATTTCAGGGCCCGGGCCGCGGCGAGGGTCACCAACTCATAGCGGCGCAACTCCATCCCGTCCTTCACCGCACCGTTGAGCTGCTGCCATGCCAGATACGCCGCCGGATTGTGGGCGAACAACCTGGTGTAGTTGGGCAGGTAGCCCATCGCCTTCGTGTCGGTATCGAACATCCGCTCAGTGTCCGCGGACCGCTCTGCCTGCCGTAGGAAACTCATCCGACTCCCCCCTGTTTGGACCCGGACGGTACGCCGTTGGGGTTGCGAACGCTGTCGGGAAACCGGCCGTGCGCGAAGGGGCCCAACGGTCGTCAGGTGTCGGGCCGCCTTCTCACTCTCGACCTGCCACCTCCGGAGACTGCGCCGCCCACCCACGCTGAGGCCGCCAGGGCAACGTTCACATCCGCTACAGGCTGTTGACGGCCTGGGAGACGCGTAGCACGGCGTCGGCGACGGCGGTCACCGTTCCGGCACCTGCCAGCAGGGCCGGTAGCAGGCTGCGGATGCCCTCCACGTTGGGGCGTGGCTCGGCGGCGTATGCCGCAGCCGTGCTCGCCAACTGGGTCAGCCGTTCGGCCTCGCGAACCTCCGTCCGGTGCTTCGCGATCTCGTCGACCAGGGCAGCGACGAGCCCGGACAGGTCCGAGCCCCGACTGAAATCGTTGCTCCGGTTGTGCACCTGAGCGTGGTCACCGAAGACGTTCGCCTCACCGTTGATGTCGCCGCCGAAGTTGAACTGACTCACTGACTCGTCCTTCCGGGTCACCCGCTGGCCGGGCCTGCGGGACATCAATCGATCAGTCCGTCTGGTCGTCGCGATCGACATTCGTCACGCGTCCGTGGCTTCCGAAGATGTTGCCCCGACCGGACACCTCTCCGATGTTGGTGATGTTGTTGATGATCCGCTGCTTTCCGGCGGCTATCTCGGACGTGTCGATGCCCTTGTCCGTCAGGAACGCCACCAGACAGTCGATCACTCCTCGCTGCATCCGCAACAGACAGTCGCGCACGTCGGCGACTTCGAAATAGCTCTCGATGCTCGTGCTGGCCGCGAGTTCCCGGGCGCTGAAGGGCGCCCCGTAGTCGTAGCGTCGCCCCTCCTGGAGCGCCTCGTAGTGATGCTGCGTCCGTTCCTCGTGCGCCTCGGCCAGGTCGATGCCCCGGTCCGAGCGCAGGAACAGTTGGGCAAGGTAGGTGCGCCACGCCGCGAGGGCGAGGGCCGAGGTGGTCGAGCGCCCGTGAAGCGGGCTCAGATCCTCCCCGAACAGGCCGTAGAAGCCGGTGGCGGGCGCGGAGTCGCGACGGACGGGCGGCAGCACGAAGGCGGCGAACTCGCAGGACAGAATGCCCTGGTCGAGGGTGTAGCGGGCGAAGAGGGTGACGACGATCTGACCACCGACGAGGCTCTTCGCCAGACACACGTACGTCCTGGCCTGGTCCCCCGGCGCATCGCTGCCCAGATCAACCCAGGACGTTTCCAGTCGGGACGGCGGGCGTACCTCGTCGGGGTGGAACAACCCCTCACAGTCCGGCAGCACGTCCCCCCGCACGTAGATCCGCTTGGTGACCTCGATGTCGCTGAGCCCGAGCCGTGACCGGGCGAGCCGGATCAGATCGTCGTGCAGGTCGCGGATGGAGAAGGTCGCGGATGGCCGCGTACCGTCTCGGTTCTCTTCTCGGCCGCGACTGACCTCGATGGGTGGCAGGGCCCAGCGGCCGATCTCGGTGCCGCTGCCGACGAACGGGTTGCCCGCGGCAACCTCGAAGACGATCATGTTGGCGTCCTGCAGGGCGGTGAGCTCGTCCTCCAGCTCGGACTCGACCTCTGACGCTTGGGCGGCCAGCACCTTCTCCTCCGCCATCGTGTCGATCGCCGCCGCGCGGGTCTCCTGGAGGCTGAGGAAGGTGGTGCGCCACCCGACCCCGCACGCCACCGCGATGAGCGGCAGCGTGAGCAGCGCCGTCACCGGCCCGTCCCGCCAGAGAAGGAGGATGCCCAGCCCGACCAGACCGAGTAACGCATAACGCGTCATCGCGACCGCGTCGTACAGCTTCCGCCAATGGGTGTCGGCCGCTTGGGCGTGGCGCACCAGCGCGACCGCGTCCACCCCGAAAGAGGGACACCATGCCTTCGGGTTGTCGAGGCTGTACAGCAGCAACACCTGCGCCGCCAACGGCGGACGCAGATGCATGGCGCAGCACATCTGCCGGCTGGCCAGGTCCTTCGGCACCGAGGGCAGCGTCGACCCTCCGCCGCTACGGCCGCTCAGTGGGTCGGCAACGTCTTTCGCACTGACACTTCTGGGAATGGACGGTGCCATGTCGAGACAGTAATTCCCGCACTGTCAATTCGCTGTCCTCGATCTTCCAGTGCCGGACCGCAGCGGGGATATTCCCGTCCAGGCCCACATCTGCAACGCGTGCCGGTCGATGAGGTCGATGTTGAGCTGTCGGGCCATCTGGATGCCGTCGCCGGCGGTGAAGAAACTGTTCGTCACGAGCAGGCAGATCTCGCCGCCGTGGATCACCCGGCAGGTGCCGGCGAACCGCTGGATCGCGGCGCTGCCCACCCGGTTGGTGACGCTCTGCCGCTTGCACTGCACCACGACCCGTCGGCCGTCGGGGGCTGTCGCTGTGACGTCGGCTCCCCGGTCACCGGAGCTGCCGCACACCCTCACGTCACGGAACCCGGAGGCGACCAGAAGCCGGGCGAACCACTGCTCGAACTCGGGGCCGCTCATCGTGTCGGTCACCGCTATCACCCGGTCCCGTTGGGCCTGGTAGGCCCGCTCGCGGGCCCGCTGCTTCGACACCACGACAACCACCGCGACCGCCGTCGCGACGACGACGCTCACCAGCAGCGCGGTCCAGTATGGATGGCGGCGCACGACGTCGACGACCGCACGCAGGAGCACGAAGGCGACGACGGCACCCAGCGCGAGCAGCCAGCCGTTGGCCGACCCGCCGCCACCGGCCATGCGGCGGACCGTCGACCTGCGCCGAACACTGCCGGTGCGCCGCCGTCGGTAGTGGGCCCGAACTCGCGCGCCGCCCTTCCTGGTGTGTGACCTGACGTACGGCACGAGGCACCTCTCCGGTCGAGGAAGCCCCAGTGTGGCGGCTGTGTGCGACACAGCCGCTGTCGCTGCACCGCCGACGGCGTCGGCTCGCTCGGTGGTGGGATGAGCGCCAGCAGGCTCGGCCCGCCAGCGGCAGACCCTCGTCAGGTCCCCGTACCAGTTCGCAGTTACAGCCCCCCCTGTGCACAACGCCCCTCCACGGCCCAGTTGTGCTAGTTCAGGTAATCGGTGGCAGTTCAGCAGGGCCGGCGTCGGTGTGTGGGGTCGCTCAGCTGCCAACGATCACGAGACGCCCGCTCAGGACGGGACGTCGCGGTGGCGGAAGGCGGCCACGCCGACGGCGAGCAGGGCCGCGGCCACCGCCGCCAGCACCAGCAGGGGAAGCGCCGCCGGGTCGACAGCGGGCACGGCCGGCACATGGGTGTACGGCGAGACGTTGAGCGCGGCCTGCGGCAGTTCCAGCACCGCGCCGAGCTGCCCGAGGAGCAGGAAGACCAGCAGCGCCGTCCAGGACAGCACCACCGACCAGCGGGGCAGCAGCCCGAAGATCGCGGTCACCACCCCGGCGATCACCAGCAGGGCGGGCAGCCGCAGCAGCGCGGCACCGCCCAGCTCGACGGCCTGGCCGAGCGGGTCTCCGGTGACGATGCCGTACCCGAGGCCGGTGGTCACGCCGGCGAGGAGCAGCAGGACGATCGCGCCGAGTGTCGCGGCGAGCACCTGGGTGCCGAGCCAGCGGGTGCGGCTGACCGCCGTGGCGAGGGCAGCCTCCAGCACCCCGTCGGCTTCGTCGCCGCGGACGCGCAGCAGGGCCTGCACGACGTACGCGCCGATGGTCAGCGCGAAGAGGCCGAGCATCGCGGTCAGGTACGCGTTGATCAGGTCGTCTCCGCCGCCCATCGCGTTGATCGCCTCGGCGGCGGCCGGGTTCGCGTCGATCATGTCGTTGAACTCGTCGGCGGCGACGCCCATGGGGAGGCCGAGCGCGGCCACCCCGACCGCCCAGCCGAGCAGCGTGCCGCGCTGCGTCCGCCAGGCCAACCCGGCGGGGCTGAGCAGCCGTGGCGCACCGCTCGCTGGCCCGCGTCGGGGCGCGATCAGCCCGGCGCCGAGGTCGCGGCGCTCGGCGAGGGCGTACGCCAGTGTCACCCCGGCGAGCAGCAGCGCGACGGGCAGCGCGAGGACCCACCAGCGTTCACCGTCGAAGGCTCGTACCTGGTTGCCCCAGCCGAGTGGGGAGATCCATGAGGGCCAGGCGCTGCGCACCCGGGTGCCGTCGGCGCTCTGCTCGCCGAGGACGTCTCCGGCGGCGCGCAGCACGAAGGAGAGCCCGACGGTGGCGGCGGCGAGCGCGTTGGCGCCCCGGGCGGTGACGGACAGTTGGGCGGTGACGGCGGCGATCGCGGTGAAGGCGACCCCGACGCCGCCGATCGCGGCGGCTGCCGCGAGGGAACCGGCCAGCGACAGGCCGGCGCCGACCAGCGCGAGCGCGAGCAGCGCGGCGGCCAGGGCGTTCGCGGCGACGATGACGAGCAGCGCGGCGGTGAGTGGCGCGTACCGGCCGACCACGTTCGCGCCGAGCAGTTCCGCCCGGCCGGTCTCCTCGTTCTGGCGGGTGTGCCGGGTCACCGCGAAGGTGCTCAGCAGCGCGACGATCAGGGCCAGCGTCACGTACGTCTCGGCGACCACCACGGCACCGAGGTCGGTGCCGTGGATGGGCCCGTTGAAGGCGCGGGCGACCAGACTGGACGCCGAGGTGGTGGCGTAGCCAAGCCGGGCCTCCTGGTCCGGGTAGATGCCGGCGACGCTGCCGGCGAGGGCGTAGCCGAGCAGGGGCGTGCCGATGATCCAGATGGCGAGGCGGATCCGGTCGCGGCGCAGGACGAGCCGGGCCAGCCGGGTCGTGCCGGTGAGGGCGCTCACCGGACGCCGCCCCGTGGGGCGTCAGCTGGAGCATCGGCATCCGAGGCCTCGGCGGCGGAAGCGCCCGAGCCACCGGCGGCGGAAGCGCCGGTGGCAGCGACGTCGGCGGAAGCGCCGGTGGCTGCGGCGGCGGGGTCGTCACCGTAGTGGCGGAGGAAGAGCTGTTCCAGGGTGGGCGGTGTGCTGGTCAGCGCGCGGACGCCGAAGCGGATGAGCTGGCCGAGCAGCGCGTCGAGGTGGGTGGGCTCGACCTCCAGGTGGGTGCGGCCGTCGACCTCGTGCACGTCGTGCACGCCGGGCAGCGCGTCCAGGCCGGTGACCGGGCGGGCGGTCTCGACGGTCACCGCAGTGCGGGTGAGGTGGCGCAGCTCGGTGAGGGTGCCGGATTCGACGGTGCGGCCCTCGCGGATGATGCTGACCCGGTCGCAGAGCGCCTCGACCTCGGCGAGCACGTGGCTGGAGAGCAGCACTGTGGCGCCGGCCTGCTTGACCCGCCGGACCTCGTCCTGGAACACCGCCTCCATGAGGGGGTCGAGGCCGGAGGTCGGCTCGTCGAGCACGTACAGCTCCACGTTGGAGGCGAAGGCGGCGACGATGGCGACCTTCTGCCTGTTGCCCTTGGAGTACGTGCGGCAGCGGCGGGTCGGGTCGAGGTCGAAGCGGTGCAGCAGCTCGTCGCGGCGCTGCCGGTCCAGGCCGCCGCGCAGCTTACCGAGCAGGTCGATGGCTTCCCCGCCGGTGAGGTTGGGCCAGAGGTTGACGTCGCCGGGCACGTACGCCAGTCGGCGGTGCAGGCGGACCGCGTCGCGCCACGGATCGGCGCCGAGCACCTGGGCGTCACCGGAGTCGCGACGGAGCAGCCCGAGCAGGATTCGGATGGTGGTGGACTTTCCGGAGCCGTTGGGCCCGAGGAAGCCGTGCACCTCCCCCTGCTCGACCCGCAGATCCAGCCCGTCGAGTGCCCGGATGGCGCCGAACGTCTTGACCAGGTTGCCGATCGAGATGACGGGCATCGCCCCTCCTGCCGTTGGCTGCGTCGACCGATCTCACTGTACTGACCAACGGTCAGCCGAATCAACGGTGATCGTGCCCACCGGTCAGGACGTCGCTAGGCTGGCCGGCATGACGGCCGATCCCGCGGACGACACCCGCACCCGGATCCTGCGCGCCGCGCTCGACCTGTTCGCCGAACACGGCTACCAGCGCACCTCGCTGCGCCAGATCGGCGAGCGGCTGCGGCTGACCAAGACCGCGGTCCTGTACCACTTCCCGGCCAAGGAACACCTGCTCGCCGCCCTGGTGGAGCCGTTGGTGGCGGACCTGGAGGCGCTGCTCGACTCGGCCCAGACCCAGCCCACCGACCAGGCCCGGTGGACGGTGCTGGAGGGCTGGGTGGACATCATGCTCGCCCATCGCCGGCCACTCGGCATGCTCTTCCACGACATCGCGCTGGTCGGCCGGGGCGACACGTACCACCGCCTGATAGTGATCGCGATGCGGGCCAACGACCTCATCGCCGGACCGGAAGCCGGGCGTCGGGAGCGGGTCCGGGCGGTGCAGGCGGTCGCGGCGTGCAGTGATCCGATCGTCTTCTTCACCGACGTGTCCGACGAGGTGCTGCGCGCCGACATGCTCGACGGCGTACGCCGGCTGCTGGCCCCACTGCCCGCGGACGCCGCAGCCCCGCTGCCCGCGGACGCCGCCGCCCCGCTGCCCGCGGACGCGGCGGCCGGGCCGTACGCGGACGCCGCGGCCTGGCGGCACGCGACCACGACGGTCCCGGCGTCGGCGCGCGAAAACCCGGCGCCCGGGACCGCGCGGGACGCCGCCGCGCGAAACACGAGTGCGGCGACGACTCCGGACGCGGCCGGTGCGGTGGCGCACCGGCGTCGGCGGCCGGGACGACCTCCCGCGCTGGGCCGGGAGCAGGTCGAGGCGGCCCGGCGGATGCACGCGGCGGGCACCCATTCGGTGGACGCCATCGCCGCCGCGCTGGGGGTCTCCCGGGCCACCGTCTACCGGCACCTGACCGCGCCATGACGAGACAGTTGTAAGACTGTTTCGAGACGGTTGTGATTCGGCGTTCAGGCGGCGAGGGTGGCGTAGCGGCCGTTGCGGTCCAGCAGGCTGTCGTGGGTGCCGGCCTCGACGATGCGACCGTGGTCGAGCACCGCGATCTGGTCGGCGTCGCGGACTGTGGAGAGCCGGTGCGCGATGGTGATGGTGGTGCGCCCCTGGGCGAGCACGTCGAAGGCCCGCTGCACGGCCCGTTCGGTCTCGGTGTCCAGCGCGCTGGTGGCCTCGTCGAGGACCAGGATGCGCGGGTCGCGCAGCAGCGTGCGGGCGATCGCTAGGCGCTGCTTCTCGCCGCCGGAGAACCGGTGGCCGCGTGAGCCGACCACCGTGTCGTACCCGTCGGGCAGGCCCGCGATCAGGTCGTGGATCTGGGCGGCGCGGGCGGCGTCCTCGATTTCGGTGTCGGTGGCTTCCGGCCGGGCGTAGCGCAGGTTCTCCCGGACGGTGGTGTGCAGCAGGTACGTCTCCTGGCTGACCACGCCGACGATCGCGGCCAGGTCGGCCAGGCGCAGGTCGCGCAGGTCGACGCCGTCGACGGTGATCCGGCCGGCGGTGGGGTCGTGCAGCCGGCTGACCAGCCCGGCGAGGGTGCTCTTGCCGGAGCCGGTCTCGCCGACCAGGGCGAGGCTGGTGCCGGCGGGCACGTCGAGGGTGATTCCGGCGAGGGCGGCGGTGTCGCTGCCCGGGTAGCCGAAGGTGACGTCCTCCAGGCGCAGGTGGCCGCGGACCCGGGCCGGGTCGAGGCGGACCGGCTCGGCGGGGTCGGCCACGTCGACCGGCAGGTCCAGGTATTCGAAGATCCGGGCGAAGAGCGCCAGCGACGCGGTGAGCGAGACGCCCACGTTGAGCAGGCCCATCAGCGGTCGGAACAGGCCACCCTGCAGGGCCGTGAAGGCGACCAGGGTGCCGATGCTCAGCGTGCCGGCGGTGCCGGGCAGCCCGGCGGCGAGGTAGATGACCGCCGGTACGGCGGCGAAGATGATGCTCATCGAGGCCATCCGCCAGCGGCCGGCCAGCTCACTGCGTAGCTCCAGGTCGACCAGGCGGGCCGAGGAGGCGGTGAAGCGGTCGATCAGCGCGGGGCCGGTGCCGAGGGTCTTGGCCAGTTGTACGCCACTGATCGAGAGCCCCTCCTCCACAGTGACGTTGAGGTCGGCGAGTTCGCGTTGCCGTTGGGCGGTGATCTCGCGGCGCATCCGGGCGACCCGACGGGTCAGCCAGATCGCCGGCGGCAGCACCACGAGCGAGACCAGGGAGAGCTGCCAGGAGAGCGCGACCATGGCGACAGCTGTGGCGACCACTGTGGTGAGGTTGGCGGCGACGGCGGTGGCGGTGGAGGTGACCACCGACTGCATGCCGCCGATGTCGTTGGTGATCCGGGACTGCACCTCGCCGGTGCGGGTGCGGGTGAAGAAGCCGAGCGACTGGCGCTGGAGATGGCTGAAGACGTCGGTGCGCAGCCGGTGCATGACCCGCTGGCCGACCTGGGTGGAGATCCAGGTCTGCACGACGCCCAGGGCGGAGGTCACCGCCGCGACGGCGACCATGCCGAGGACCAGCCAGACCAGCAGTGTCACGTCGCCCTGCGGCAGGGCCCGGTCGATCACGGCACGCAGCAGGAACGGGGTGGCCATCGCGATGATCGAGGAGACCACGATGATCGCGGTGACGGCGGCCAGCGCGGGCCGGTGGGGGGTGAACAGGCGGCCGATGCGGCGCAGGGACACCTGACGGGCCTGCGTCTTCTCTTCGGTGCTGAGGGTGCGGTGGCCGCGGTCGCGGCCCATCGGGGTGGGTTCCAAGGGGGCACTACCTTTCGTCGGCAATATTGCTGAGGTTACCTCATCATGAGGGAGCAACCACATATCCTGCTACCGTATTCCGGTGATCGAGCACACCGTCGACAGCGCCGACGACGAGAGCCTGGCGGAGACGTTCTGGGCGGTGGCGTCCCGTCTGCGCCGGCAGACCCGCGACTCACTGGCGCCCTGGGACGTCACCCCCAGCCAGTCCCGGGCCCTCGGTGTGCTGGCCCGGCACGGCGAGGTACGCCCCGGCACCCTCGCCGAGCACCTGCGCATCGCGCCCCGTTCGGCGACCGAGGTCGTCGACGACCTCCAGACTCGGGGGCTGGTCGAACGCCGACCCGACCCGGCCGATCGTCGGGCGACCCTTGTCGCGCTCACCGAGGAGGGCGACCGGGTCAGCACCGCCATCCGGGCCGCGCGCCGGGCCGAGGCCGACCGCTTCTTCGGTCACCTCAACGACACCGACCGCGCCGAACTGGCCCGCATCCTGCGCACCCTGCTCGACTGAGCCGGACGCGCAGGATCACCTGCGCGTTTGCCCGCCCGATGCTCGGGTAGCCAGCGGCCCCGTTCCCACCGCGGGCCCCGCCACCACCAGTCGGGGAGACCTGACAGGAGGGCCATGTCTGCCCTGAACCAGCACCGCCTCGCCTGATGTGCGGGATCAGCGGGGAGGCGCGATTCGACGGCCGCTCGCCCGACGCGGCGGCGGTCACCCGGATGACCGAGACGATGCGTTCACGCGGGCCGGACGACGAGGGCCTGTTCGCCGACGGCTGGGTGACCCTGGGGCACCGCCGGCTGACGATCATCGACCTGTCCGACGCGGGCGGGCAGCCGATGGTCCGCGACGACCTGGGCCTGGCGCTGGTCTTCAACGGCTGCATCTACAACTACCCGGAGCTGCGCGAGGAGTTGCGCCGCGCCGGGTACGCCTTCCACTCCACCAGCGACACCGAGGTGATCCTGGTGGCGTACGCGCACTGGGGTGAGCGTTTCGTCGACCACCTGGTCGGCATGTTCGCGATCGGGTTGGTCGACCGGGTCCGGCGGCGGCTGATCCTGGCCCGCGACCGGCTCGGCATCAAACCGCTCTATCTCGCCGAGACGCCGGGGCGGCTGCGGTTCGCCTCCACCCTGCCCGCGCTGCTGGCGGCCGGCGACGTCGACACCGGCATCGATCCGGTGGCGTTGCACCACTACCTGTCCTGGCACTCCATCGTGCCCGCGCCGCGCACCGTGCTGCGCGGCGTGCGCAAGCTGCCGCCGGCCACCCTGCGGGTGATCGAGGCGGACGGGCGCAGCCGCGAGGAGGTCTACTGGCGGCCCGACTACGTGCGCGAGCCGGCCGACGCGGGGATGGACGCCGCCGACTGGCGGGCCGCGATCGGCGACGCGCTGCGCGCGGCGGTACGCCGACGGCTGGTCGCCGACGTGCCGGTGGGGGTGCTGCTCTCCGGCGGACTGGACTCCAGCCTCATCGTGGCGCTGCTCGCCGAGGCAGGTCAGCAGCACCTGCGGACGTTCAGCATCGGCTTCGACAGCCGCGACGGCGAGTCCGGCGACGAGTTCCATTTCTCGGATCTGGTGGCCCGGGCGTACGACACCGACCACCACAGGATCCGACTGGCCGACGACGACCTGGTGCCCGCCGTCCGACGGGCCGTGCTGGCGATGACCGAGCCGATGGGCAGCCACGACGTGGTCGCCTTCCACCTGCTCTCCGAGCAGGTGGCGCAACACGTGAAGGTGGCCCAGTCGGGGCAGGGTGCCGACGAGGTGTTCGCCGGCTACGGCTACCACCAGCCACTGGTCGAGGCGCCCCGGCACGGCGCGGCCGAGACGTTCGCGGCCGCGTTCTTCGACCGCGGCCACGACGAGCTGCGCCGCATCGTCGGCCCGGCGTACGCGCTGGAGCACGACGCCAGCCGGGACCTGCTCACCGGGCACCTCGCCGCGCCCGGGGCGCAGACCGCGCTGGACGCCGTGCTGCGCCTGGACACCCACCTGATGCTCCCCGACGACCCTGTCAAGCGGGTGGACAGCATGAGCATGGCGTGGGGTCTGGAGGTGCGTACGCCCTTCCTCGACCAGGACCTGGTCACCCTGGCCGCGCACTGCCCGCCGGAGCACAAGGTCAGTCAGGGTGGCAAGGGCGTCCTGAAGGAGGTCGCCCGTGAGGTGCTGCCCGCCGAGGTGATCGACAGGCCCAAGGGCTACTTCCCGGTGCCGGCGTTGCGCAACGTGGACGGCCCGGTGCGCGAGCTGGTTGCCGAGGCGTTGCAGGCGCCGGCCGCGCGCGAGCGGGGGCTGTTCCGCCCGGAGTACGTGGCACATCTGCTGGCCGAGCCGGACCGGGCGGAGGCCGCGGCCGGCAGCAACAAGCTGTGGCAACTCGGCCTGCTGGAGCTGTGGCTACAGACCCACGACATCCGCTGACCCCGGTGGGCAGTGGCGGCGGTCAGCCGGCGGCGGTGCGGGCCACCAGGTCGTCGAGGACCGCGTGCAGGTCCCCGGCGCGCTCCAGCACCCGCCGCTGCCGGGTGGCGCCGGTGCCGTCGCGACGCAGCCGGGCGAGCTGCGCCAACACGTACCCGAGGTCGCCGTGGCGCAGCAGCGCCGGGGCGATCACCGCCATCAGCTCGTCGACGAGCGCCCAGGCGGGGCGGGTGCCGCCGGCACGCAGGTCGATCAGCTCGCCGTCGAGACCGTCGTGGGCGGCCCGCCAGTGCGCCGCGGCGACCAGGCAGTCCCGGACGTTCGGGGCGTTCACCCCGGCGCGCACGTCGTCGGCGAGGGTTGCCACGAGGGATCGGACCAGCGCGGCGACAAGCACCGCGTCGTCCACCTCCGTGCAGACGTCACCGACCCGCACCTCAACGGTCGGGTAGGTCGACGACGGCCGGGCGTACCAGTAGACCATCGCCGCGTCGAGCATGATGCCGGCGGCGATCAGCTCGTCGACGGTGCTGTCGTAGTCGGCGACGGAGTCGAAGTGCGGCGTCGGACCGATACTGGGCCAGCGTTCCAACTGCATCGAGCGCCAACTGGCGTGCCCGGTGTCGTACCCGTCGTGCAGCGGCGAGTTGGTGGTGATCGCCTGCACCACCGGCAGCCACACCCTCAGGTGGTTGCAGACCTGCACTGCCAGTTCCCGGTCGGGCAGCCCGACGTGCACGTGGCAGCCGCACACCGCCGGGTCGTGCGCCACCGGCCCGTACCGGCGCGACATGGCGTGGTAGCGCGGTTCGTCGGGGACCGTCCGGTGCGGTTCGGCCACCGGGGTGGCGCCGACCGCCACCAGTCGGGCGCCGGCCGCCGTGGCGGCCTCGACGGCGGAGCGACGCAGCGCCACCAGGTGCGCGCGCAGCTCGGTGAGGTCGGCGCAGACGGGGGTGACCATCTCCACCATGCTGTGCCGGAACTCCTGGCGGCTCTGCTCCCGGGCGGGGCCGCGCAACGCGCCGCGTACCTGGTCGGCGACCGGCAGGTTCCGGCCGCTGTCCGGGTCGAGCAGCAGGAACTCCTCCTCCACACCGAGTGTGAGGATGGACAGGTCGGGCGCGGTGTCGACGGCGGTCTGTCGGTACGCCATGGCCCCTCCCCATCCCCTGCTGCGGCGGTGCCTCGGGTTCCCGGCCGCCCCTGCGGCAAACGCGCCCTCAGGGCGTCGCCAGGGCCGTCGCGCGTGCGGTGAGAAAGGCCCGTTCGGCCGCGTTGTCCGTCAGGGCGACGGCCGTCCGGTACGCCTCGACGGCCTCCCCGCCCCGACCGAGCCGGGCCAGCAGGTCGGCGCGGACCACGTGGTAGACGTGGAAGCCGACCAGGTCGAGGCGGTCCACCTCGGTCAGCGCCGCCGCCGCACCGGCCACCTCGGCGAGCGCGACGGCCCGGTTCAGCGCCACCACCGGGCTGGGGGCGACCACGCTCAGCTGGTCGTACAGCTGAAGGATCTGGGCCCAGTCGGTGTCGGCGGCGCTCCGCGCGACGCTGTGCACGGCGGCGATCGCGGCCTGGATCTGGTACGGGCCGGGCCGGTCGCGGCGCAGGCAGCGGCGGACCAGCGCCTGGCCCTCGGCGATCAGGGTGCTGTCCCACCGGTGCCGGTCCTGCTCGGCCAGCGGCACCAGGTCGCCGACGGTGGTGGTCCGCGCCGCCCGGCGGGCTTCGGTCAGGAGCATCAGGGCGAGCAGGCCGAGCGCTTCGGCCTCGTCCGGCATCAGCTCCACCAGCAGTCTGGTCAACCGGATCGCCTCGGCGCACAGCTCGGCGCGGACCAGGTGCGGGCCGGCGCTCGCCGTGTACCCCTCGTTGAAGATCAGGTAGAGCACCGCGAGGACGCCGTGCAGCCGGTCGGGCAGGTCGGCGTCGCAGGGCACCCGGTACGGGATCCTCGCGTTGCGGATCTTCGACTTGGCGCGGACCAGCCGCTGCGCCATCGTCGGCTCCGGCACCAGGAAGGCTCGGGCGATCTCGGCGGTGCTCAAACCACCGAGCAGCCGCAGGGTGAGGGCGACCCGGGCGCTCGGGGCGAGCGCCGGATGGCAGCAGGTGAAGATCAGACGTAACCGGTCGTCGTGCACCGGCCCCTCCTGCTCAGGTGGGTCGGCGGCGTAGAGCAGGGCCGCCTGGGCGTGCCGGTCGGCCCGCGACGCCTCCCGCCGCAGCCGGTCGATGGCCCGGTTGCGGGCGGTGGTGATGATCCAACCGGCGGGGCTGGGCGGCGGGCCGCTGCACGGCCAGCGCCGCACCGCGATGACGAAGGCCTCCTGGACGGCCTCCTCGGCGAGGTCGATGTCGCCGAGGAGGCGGACCAGGACGGCGACCGCGCGGCCGTACTCCGCGCGGAACACCGCCTCCACGTCGGGCACTGTCAGTCGCCGGCCCCGCCGTGGAAGGGGCGCACCTCGATCGGCAGGGTGGTGGCCAGCGCGTAGCGGCGACCCCAGCGCAGGGCGGCGTCCAGGTCCGGCACGTCGATGATGGTGATGCCGCCGAGGTATTCCTTGCCCTCCACGAACGGTCCGTCGGTGATGAGCACCTCGCCGTCGCGGGGCCGCAGCACTGTGGCGGTCTCCGGGCCGTGCAGGCCCTGCCCGAAGACCCACGACCCGGTGGACGCCAACTCGTCGCGCATTTCGCCGAGCTGACGCATCACGTCGGCCAGGAACTCCGGCTCCGGCGGCAGCTCACCCTGCGGCTGGTGGATGCTGAGCAGGTAGAGCGTCATGGTTCCTCCTCACGGACGGCCGGCCCGTCACCGACCTCTCATCCTCCACACGATCGGCCGCCGCCCGAATCGACAGACCGGCAGAAATTTCTCGGCGTGCGACCCGACCCCGGTGTTGGCGTGCCCTTTGCTCTGCACCCACGGAGGCGACGGTGGCCAGGCCCGGGTGGTGCGACGAGAAGGACGCTGGACGAGGACGTGCTCGCCTTCCTGCGCGACGACCGGGAATTCGCGCGGTCGGTCGATCACCGGGCGCTTAGGCACCGGACCCGGGTGATCAGCGCGTCCGGCCCACCGGCGCCTCCGCGCACATCCACCACCATCAGCTCGACCTTGGCCCCTTCGGAGAGCGGAGCCAGGCAGACGGGTGTTCCTTCGTGGTGGGTCTGACCGGCGTAGTCGACCCACTCCACCGGGCCCAGTTGATAGCCATGGCCGCCGTCGTCGGCCTTGTTCGCCGACGGTTGCCGCCCATCGGGCCGGACCACGAACGCGTTGGCGTCGGCGTTGACCGCTACGACGGTGCCCGTGACCGCGTGCGGTACCCCCCAGCGGGGCGTCAACAGGGAGTAACAGGCGAGGGCCCCGAGTGCGGCACCGGTCAAGCCGGCGACGGCGACCGGTAACCACGGTCGTGCCGGCAGGCGCGAGGCGGACGGACGCGGATCCGGATGAAGGGTCGTCGCCACATCGAGGACTGTATCCCGTGTCTGGTTTTGTGACGGTACCCGTGGGGTCGGACAGCGTGGCATCTGAGACGGAGCCGGTAGCCATGCCTACGACGGTTGTGGGTAGACCCGGGGTGTGACCGACGGCTTGCGGGTTGTCGTGGTCGGCGCCGGCTTCTCCGGGCTCGCCGCCGCGCTGGCGCTCAGCCGTGCCGGCGCCCAGGTGCGATTGCTTGAGGCCCGCGACCGGGTGGGCGGTCGGGTGCTGACCCGATGGCTGCCCGAGCTCACGCAACTCGACCTGGGGGCCCAGTGGATCGGTCCGACCCAGGACCGGATGTACGCGCTGGTCGCCGAGCACGGGTTGGCCACCTTCGCCTCGGCGTCGGTCGGCGCGCCCACACTGCTCTGGGCCGGTGCGCCCCGGGCCGAGCCGCCGGCACAGGTGGGCCGGGTGCTCGGCCTGCTCGACGAGTACGCCGCACGACTGGACCCGGCCGCACCCTGGGCGACGCCGGAGGCCGCACTGTGGGACCGGACGACCCTCGGTGGGTGGCTCGCCGCCACGGCCGGGGACGACGTCACCGCCGACTACCTGGGGCGGGTGCTCGCCGGCGGGCTGCTGGCCACCGGCGTGGACGAGCTGTCCCTGTTGCACCTGCTGTTCTACCTGCGCAGCGCCGGCGGGACCGGGCCGTTGCTGGGGATGGCCGGCGGCGCGCAGCAGGACCGGATCGTGGGCGGGCCGGCGGCGCTGGCCGAACGGATGGCCACCGCCCTGCCGCCGGGCGCGCTGACGCTGGCCGCGCCGGTGCGGGGCATCGAACAGACAGTCGACGGGGCGACGGCGTGGACCGACACCGGGCGCGTCGACGGCGACGCGGTGGTGGTCGCGCTGGCACCAGCGCTGGCCGGCCGGATCCGGTACGACCCTCCGCTGCCCCCGCTGCGAGACGGGCTCACCCAGCGCATGCCGATGGGTTCGGCGCTGAAGGTGCACGCCGTCTACCCGGAACCGTTCTGGCGTGCCGACGGGCGCTCCGGTGTGGCCACCACCAGCGCCGGTCCGCTCACCGAGACGGTCGACAACTCCACCCCGACCTCACCGATCGGGGTGCTGACCGGGTTCAGTTACTCCACTGACGCCGCCACGCTGCGCGGCATGTCCCCCGCGCGGCGTCGCCAATGCCTGCTGGAAGCGTTCGCCAGTGTGGTCGGGCCACGAGCCGGGGACCCGGTGGATCTCATCGAGTACGACTGGTCGGCCGACGAGTGGACCCGGGGCTGCTTCTCCGGTGCGCTCACCCCGGGCACGTGGCGGACGTACGGTCCGCACCTGCGGACGCCGGTGGGGCGGGTGTACTGGGCGGGCACCGAGACGGCCACCCGCTGGAGTGGCTACCTGGAGGGCGCGGTGCGCGCCGGTGAACGGGCGGCGGCCGAGGTGCTGGCCGGCTGAGCGGCACGACCGCAGCCGGCCCGGTCTCGGCGGGACCGGGCCGGCCACGGCCCTGGGTGCCACCCGGCCGACCGGTCACGGAGGACCGGCCGGCGCGGGCGCCCCGGTCAGGGGTAGGTGGTCAGGTACACCTGCTGGTTGGCCGCGTTCGCGGTGCCACCGGCGTTGTTGATCACCCGGTTGATGGTGCCGACACCGCCGAGCGAGACGGTCACCATGTTCGTGAAGCGCACGTTCGGGTTGGTGGGCACCTCGAAGGACCGTTCCTCTACCACCGCTGGGTTGACGTTGAAGTAGCTGTAGCTGCCCAGCCCGAACGCCTGGTGACTGGTCACCGAATCGGCGACCTTGTACGCGGCGTAGCCCCGGGTCGACCCGTTCATCCAGGCCGCCTGGTTCGGCACGTCGTAGGGCAGCTCGTTCTGGTAGAAGTACGTCCGCCCGCCGTTGCCGTTCCAGATGGTCTGGTACTTCTGGTAGTGCTCGACGAAGAGGCCGTACATGGTGACGTTGTCGCCGTTGACGGTGAGCCCGGTGTCGGCGGTATTCAGCGTCCACCCGGTCGGTACGCCGCTGGCGGCGTGGTCGGCCCGCCACAGCCACATGTGGTCACCGATCACGTTGTCGCTGTTGACGGTCAGCGTGTTGGTGGCCCTGCCGACGTGCGGCCCGCCGATGCGGAAGAACACGTCGTGCAGCGAGGTCGGGTTGCTGGCGTGGCTCGCGGACGAGCCGGACGGCCCGACCTCCATCAGCACCGGCGAGTTCGTCGTGCCGGCCTCGAACATGAGGCCGGCCACCTTAACGCCGTCCACATCGGCCACCCGCATGCCCACCGCGCCGTTGTCGGCCTGAATGGTGGCCAGGCCGAGGCCGAGGATCACCGTGTCGGCCCGGTTGACCTGGATCGGCTCGGTGACGTGGTGCACGCCCGGGGTGAAGAGCAGGTGCCGTCCCTGGGCGAGGGCCGCGTTGATGGTGGCGGCGCTGGTGCCCGGCTGGACCACGTAGAACTGCGACAGCGAGATGGACGAGCCGGCCGGGGTCTTGTTGTACCAGCTGGTTCCGGTGGAGTTGGTGCGCAGCGCCGGCACGAAGACCCGGTACTCACCGGTGCCGTCGACGTACAGGAACGGCTTCTCCCGTACCTGTGGGGTCTGCCCGATGACTGTGTGCGACGGGTTGGGGAAGCTCGGCGCGGGAGCGCCGTTGACGCCCTGGAAGACCATGTTCCACACCGAGCCGGTCCAGCCGTTGCCGAACTCGCTGTTGCGGGAGTACCACTGCTGCTGCGAGCCGGAGACGACAAGGCCGTCGATACGGGTGTCGGCCAGCAGGCCACCGCTGGACCAGCCGTCGCCACCATTCCAGAGCTGGATCTGGTTCTGCGCGCCGCGCAGGTGCATCCGCCGGTACGGTGCCGCCTGGGACACCGCCCAGCGCTCCACGGTCTGCCCGGCGGGCAGGGTCACCGACAGGTTCTCGGCGGCCCGCCAGAAGTTCTGGGTGGCGTTGCCGCCGAACCAGAACGCCTCGGCACGCACGTGGCCGTTGAGGTTGACGTCGTCGGGGCTCATGCCGAGGCCGGCGACCTGGGTGAAGAAGCCGAGGTTGACGTCGGCGGTGTAGGTGCCGGGCTTGAACAGCACCGCGTAGCGCTGCGGGCCGAACTGGTTGGTTTCCTGCTGGGTGAAGAGGGTGTTCAGTCGACCCTGGATGGTCGACGTCGGTGTGCTCGGGTCGAAGACGAACGTGTTCGGCCCGAGGTTGGGGTTGCGTGGGTCGGTCGTGTCGACCGGGGGTTCACTGGTGCCGCCGCCGGTGGTGTTCACCGCCAGCTCCCAAAGCGAGTAGCCGTAGGCGGTGCCCCGGGCGGTGCCGTACATCCGCAGGTAGCGCCCGCTGCCGGTGACGGTGAGGGACTGCGTGCCACCGGTGCCGGTGGTGGTGGAGTAGATCGTCGTCCAGGTGGCACCGTCGGCCGAGGTCTGGAGTTGGAAGGCCCGGGCGTACGCGGCCTCCCAGGTGAGCACCACCCGGCAGATGGTGCGGGTGCTGCCCAGGTCGACGCGCAGCCACTGCGGGTCGCTGGCGGCGCTGGCCCAGCGGGTGCCCGTGTTGCCGTCGACTGCCGCGGATGCCGCGAGGCCGGCGTCCTGGCTGGACGACGCTGTCGCCGGGCTGCCCTGAGCGACGTTGGTGCTGCCGCAGGTCGGCGTGCTGCCGCCGGTCTCGCCGTACACCTGGAACTCCCAGAGCGAGTAGCCGTAGCCGGTGCCCCGGGCGGTGCCGTTCATCCGGACGTAGCGGCCGACGCCGGTGACTGTGAGGTTCTGGGTGCCGCCGGTGCCGGTGGTGGTCGAGTAGATCGTCGTCCAGGTGGCACCGTCGTCGGAGGTCTGGAGCTGGAAGGCCCGGCCGTAGGCGCCCTCCCAGAGCAGGTTCACCTGGCTGATGGTGGCCCGGGCGCCCAGGTCGACCTGGAGCCACTGCGGGTCGCTGAACGCGCTGGCCCAGCGGGTGCCGGTGTTGCCGTCGACGGCTGCGGAGGCCGGGGTGCCGGCGTTCTCGGTGGACGAGGCGGTGGCGGGGCGGCCCTGGGACAGCAGGGTGGGCGCGGCCTGTGCGGGCGCTGTGGCGCCGGTCGGGGTGAGCGCCGCGACCAGGGCCACGGTGAGCCCGACCAGCAGGTGCCGGACGGCGCGTCGAGGACGCGGGCGTACGGATGTTGCACGAGATGTCATGACATCGCCTGTCGATAGGGGGCTACGAGGGGGTGCCGCGTGGATGGGATCGGCTCGCCCCGTGGCGCCGTGGGTGGTGCCGCCGATGCGGCGTCGCGGGTCGGAGAGCGCTCTCGTAGGAGTGTTGCGGCGAGATTGCGACGGCGTCAAGACATCGATCTATAACTTCGTTATTTATCCCGAGGATTCTTTTTGGGTAATTTGGCGACGGCGCTGCCGTCGTCCCCCGCTCAGCGGCGGACGCCACCCTCGGTGAGGAAGCGGGCGATCGGGAGGGTTGCCGCGCCCAACGCCACCGCGTCCACCCCGAGCCGGCACAGCTCGATCGACGCCTGCTCGTACGGCTGGCGCAGCGCCTGCCGACCGGCGGCCTCCCGCACGGCCGGCAGCAGGTCGCCGAGGGCCATCGCCGCCCAGCCGCCGAGCACCACGCGCTCCGGGTTGAACAGGTTGATCAGGTTGGCCACCCCGGCGCCGAGGTAGCCGGCGGTGTCCGCCAGCACCCGTCGCGCGGTAGCCGAGGTCTCGGCGGCGGCGACCAGCGCGGCGATCTGGGACTCCTCGTCCTCGCCCGGCACCGGTCGACCCCGGCGCGCCTCCCGGTAGCGGTCGATGATCGCCTCCGCCCCCACGTACGCCTCCAGGCAACCGCGCGCGCCGCACCGGCAGGCCCGGCCGCCGTACACCAGCGTGGTGTGCCCCCACTCCCCCGCGCTGCTGGACGCGCCCCGGTAGGTGGCGCCGTTGGTCACCACCGACGCGCCCACCCCGGAGCCGACGAGCGCGAAGACGGCGTGCCGGGCACCCCGGCCGGCGCCGAACCACATCTCGGCCTGGCCCAGGGTCTTCGCGCCGTTGTCGATGTGCAGTGGCAGGTCGGTGCCGGCGCCGATCAGGCGCTCCAGCGGCACCCGGTCCCAGCCGAGGGCCTGGGCGTGCACGACGGCCTCGGTGCCCTGCTCGACCACGCCGGAGACGCCGATGCCGACGCCGAGCACGTCACCGGGGGCCACCCCGGCCTGGCCGGTGACCGCGTCGATGCCGGCCAGCACGCGCCCGGCCACCAGGTCGGGCTCGGTGCGGGCCGGGTCGAGCGGGTACTCGACGCTGGCCAGCAGGGTCATCGCGAAGTCGAACAGCTCCACCCGGACCCGGGTCTCGCCGACGTCCACGCCGACCACGAAGGCGAAGCGGGGCGCCATCCGCAGCAGCATGCTGGGCCGGCCGCCGTCGGACTCGGCGGCGCCGGCCTCGACGACCAGCCCTTCGTCGATCATGTCGGCGACCACGTTGCTGACCGCG
Source organism: Micromonospora sp. NPDC053740 (assembly GCF_040677775.1). Lineage (NCBI taxonomy): Bacteria > Bacillati > Actinomycetota > Actinomycetes > Micromonosporales > Micromonosporaceae > Micromonospora > Micromonospora sp. NPDC053740. Next base: position 19,173 of record NZ_JBFASO010000010.1, on the reverse strand, counting down.
GGTTGGCTCAGCCCGGTGCTGCGCACCAGGTCCTGGCGGGTGAGCGGGCCGTCCAGGAAGAGCTTGGTCAGCAGGGCGGACCGGTTGCGCAACCGCACGCTGCGGTTGGTGGCACGCGCCAGCTCCACTCGTCACCTCGTTCCCGTCGGCCGTTCGAGGCGACTGTAACCGCCTCGTGCTTGACGACCCACCTGCCAGCAACTTTAATGACGACATAAATTAAGCCGTGATGTAACTCCCGGGAAACGCCGACGGACCCCGACGGCGCACCCCCGAACCCTGTCCGCAGCCGGCCCCCGTCGCCCGACCCCTATCGGTGACGAAGGTCGGCGGACCCCCACCACGCACCGGAAGGGCTGACCCGTGTCGAGACGACACCTCGGGATATTCACCGCCGCCGTACTGGCGGCCGCCTCGCTGACCGCCTGCGGAGGCTCCGGCGACGACTCCGCCTCGTCGCCCAAGACGCTCACCTACTGGGCCAGCAACCAGGGCGCCAGCCTGGAGGCCGACAAGACCACCCTCCAGCCGGAGTTGGACAAGTTCGAGAAGCAGACCGGGATCAAGGTCACCGTGGAGGTGGTCCCCTGGTCGGATCTGCTCAACCGCCTGCTGGCCGCCGCCGCCTCCGGCAAGGGCCCGGACGTTGTCAACATCGGCAACACCTGGTCGGCGTCGTTGCAGGCCACCGGCGCGCTGGTCGAGTTCGACGACGCCGCCCTGCAGGCCGTCGGCGGCAAGGACCGGATCGTGCCCGCCGCGCTCGCCGCCGCCGGCGCCCCCGGCAAGCCGCCGGCCGCCGTGCCGCTCTACAGCATGGCGTACAGCCTGTACTACAACAAGAAGTCGTTCGCCGACGCCGGCATCACCGCGCCGCCGACCACCTGGGAACAGCTCGCCGAGTACGGCAAGAAGCTGAGCACCGGCGGCAAGTGGGGCCTGGCGATCGAGGGGGCCAACCCGTCGGAGAACGCCCACCACGCCTTCACCTTCAGTCAGCAGTACGGCGGCGAGTGGTTCGACTCGGCCGGCAAGCCGACCTTCGACACCCCGCAGAACGTCTCGGCGATCAAGCGGTACATCGACTTCATGGCCGCCGACAAGATCACCAACCCGAGCAACGCGGAGTACGCGCAGAACCAGTCGGTCTCCGACTTCGCCAACGGCAAGGCCGCCATGCTGCTCTGGCAGTCCGCCGGGTCGAACCTGAAGACGCAGAACATGCCCGCCGACGCGTACGGGGTGGCCCCGGTGCCGTTCCTGGCCAGCCCGCCGGCCGGCGGCAAGAAGGTCAACAGCATGGTCGCCGGGATCAACATGGCGGTCTTCAAGCACACCAAGAACAAGGACGGCGCGCTGAGCTTCGTGAAGTTCATGACCAGCGACGAGGAGCAGACGATCCTCAACAAGACGTACGGCTCGCTGCCGGCGGTGAAGACCGCCGCCTCCGACCCTGCGTTCAGCGCCACGGAGCAGAAGACCATCCAGGAAACCCTCGTCACCACCGCGGCCCCGCTGCCGCAGGTGCCCGATGAGAGCACCTTCGAGACCCTGGTCGGCACCGCGATGAAGGAGTTGTTCGCCGACGCGGCCAGCGGCAAGCCGGTCACCGAGGAGTCGGTGAAGGCCAAGTTGACCGACGCGCAGCAGAAGATGCGCTGACCCAGGCGTCACCGGTGGCCGTGGTCGGGCGCTGAGCCCGGCCACGGCCACCGCCTCCGAGAGGACCCCGATGGCAACCAGCACCACCGCGCCGGACGCCGACCGGCGCGAACCCCGGGCCGGGTCGCCGGCCCGGGGGCCGGCCCGCCGGCCCCGCGGCCCCCGCCGCTCGCTCCTGCCGTACCTGCTGCTCGCACCGGCCGTCGTGCTGGAACTCGCCATCCACGTCATCCCCATGGTGGTCGGGGTCTGGATGAGCCTGCTGGAGCTGACCCAGTTCCACATTCGCGACTGGTCCACCGCGCCCTTCATCGGGCTGGAGAACTACCGGGCGACGCTCGACCTGAACAGCGCCGCCGGCAAGGAACTGCTGCACTCGTTCTGGGTCACCCTGGCCTACAGCCTGCTCTCGGTCGGCTTCGCCTGGCTGCTCGGCATCTCGGCTGCTGTCGTCCTGCAACGGCCGTTCCGTGGACGGGCGATCCTGCGGGCGCTGTTCCTCACCCCGTACGCGCTGCCGGTCTACGCGGCCGTGATCACCTGGAGCTTCCTGCTGCAACGCGACACCGGCCTGGTCAACCACGTGCTCGTGGACCAGCTCGGGCTGATGAACGAACGGCCGTTCTGGTTGATCGGCGACAACAGCTTCTGGTCGCTGCTGGTGGTGTCGGTCTGGCGTAACTGGCCGTTCGCGTTCCTGTGCCTGATGGCCGGGTTGCAGAACGTGCCCGGTGAGCTGTACGAGGCCGCCGCTATCGACGGCGCCGGATTCTGGCGCCGGCTGCGCTCGGTCACCCTGCCGATGCTGCGGCCGGTCAACCTGGTGCTGCTGCTGGTGCTGTTCCTGTGGACGTTCAACGACTTCAACACCCCGTTCGTGCTGTTCGGCGGTTCCGCGCCCGAGCAGGCCGACCTGATCTCCATCCACATCTACCGCAGCTCCTTCAAGACCTGGGACTTCGGCTCCGGGTCGGCCATGTCGGTGGCGCTGCTGCTGTTCCTGCTTGTCGTCTCGGCCGTGTACCTGCTGATCACCAACCGTCGGAGGGATGACCATGCGTGAGACAGCCGGTGAGCGCTGGGGTCGGCGCATCGTGCTGACCCTGCTCGCCCTCTTCGTCGTCATCCCGCTCTACGTCATGGTCACCTCGGCGGCGAAGCCGTTGCAGGACGTGCAGAACGGCTTCACCTGGTGGCCCAGCCGGCCCACCCTGCAACCGTTCGTCGACATGTGGAGCACCGTGCCGCTGGCCCGGTACCTGGTGAACAGCCTGGTGGTGTCGAGCATCGCGGCGGTCTGCTCGGTGGCGGTGGCCATCTTCGCCGCGTTCGCGGTGAGCCGGTACCGGTTCCGCGGTCGGGGTGTCTTCACGGTGACGGTGCTGTCCACGCAGATGTTCCCCGGCATCCTGTTCCTGCTGCCGCTGTTCCTCATCTACGTCAACCTGGGCAACGCCACCGGCATCGAGCTGTACGCCAGCCGCACCGGCCTGGTCATCACGTACCTGACCTTCTCGCTGCCGTTCTCGATCTGGATGCTTGTCGGCTACTTCGACTCGATCCCCCGGGGTCTGGACGAGGCGGCGCAGGTCGACGGCGCAGGTCCGCTGCGCACCCTGTTCCAGGTCATCCTGCCGGCCGCCGTGCCCGGCGTCGTCGCGGTCACCGTGTACGCGTTCATGACCGCGTGGGGTGAGGTGCTCTTCGCGTCGGTGATGACCGACGAGGGCAGCCGCACCCTGGCCGTCGGCCTCCAGGGCTACTCCACCCAGTTCAACGTCTACTGGAACCAGATCATGGCCGCCTCGCTGGTGGTCAGCATCCCGGTCGTCGTCGGGTTCCTGGCCCTGCAGCGCTACTTCGTCGCCGGCCTCACCGCCGGCGCTGTCAAGTGAGTCATCCAACCCCAGAGGAGAACCGACCCGTGCCCGACCTGTCCAAGCTGCCACCCGACTTCCTCTGGGGTGTCGCCACGGCGGCGTACCAGATCGAGGGGGCCGTCGACGTCGACGGCCGGTCGCCGTCCATCTGGGACACCTTCTCGGCGACTCCCGGCAAGGTCGACAACGGCGACACCGGCGCGGTGGCGTGCGACCACTACCACCGGTGGCCGGAGGACCTGGCGCTGCTGCGCCGCCTCGGCGTGGACGCGTACCGATTCTCGGTGGCCTGGCCCCGGGTCATGCCCGACGGCGTCGGGCGGGTCAACGCCGCCGGGCTGGACTTCTACGATCGGCTCGTCGACACGTTGCTCGCCGACGGGATCCGGCCGTTCGTCACGCTCTACCACTGGGACCTGCCGCAGGTGCTGCAGGACCGGGGCGGTTGGCCGGAGCGCGCCACCGCCGAGGCGTTCGCCGACTACGCGGCGGTGGTCGCCGGCCGGCTCGGTGACCGGGTCGCCGACTGGTGCACAGTCAACGAGCCGCTCTGCGTGTCCTGGATCGGGCACCTGGAGGGGAACATGGCCCCCGGCGAGCGGGACCTGACCCGCGCGGTGCACACCTCGCACCACGTGCTGCTCGGGCACGGCCTGGCCACCCAGGCGATCCGCGCCAACGCCGCCCGGCCGGCCTCGGTGGGGCTGGTGCTCAACCTCAGCCCGATCGAGGCGGCGACCGACCGACCCGAGGACGTCGCGGCGGCCCGGCGCGCCGACGGGCACGTCAACAGGTGGTGGCTGGACCCGATCCACGGGCGCGGCTACCCCGCCGACATGATCGCCACCTACGGGGTCGAGCCGCCGGTACGCGGGGACGACCTGGCGACGATCGCCACGCCGACGGACTTCCTCGGGGTGAACTACTACTTCCGGCAGTTGGTGGTCGACGACCCGACCGGCGCGGCGCCGTACGCCCGGCAGGTGCCGGTGCCCGGGTCGGTGGAGACCGCGATGGGCTGGGAGATGTACCCGGCGGGCCTGGAGCGGCTGCTCGTCGACGTGCACGAGGAGTACCGGCCGGGCCGGATCATCGTCACCGAGAGCGGCTCGGCGTGGCCGGACGAGGTCACCGCCGACGGCACTGTGGAGGACAAGGAACGCACCGACCACCTGGAGCAGCACCTGGCCGCGTGCGCCTCGGCGGTGGCCCGAGGGGTACCCCTGGACGGCTACTTCGTCTGGTCGCTGCTGGACAACTTCGAGTGGGCGTACGGCTACGACAAGCGCTTCGGGTTGGTGCACGTCGACTACGCCACCCAGCGTCGGACGGTGAAGGCGAGCGGTCTGCGCTACGCCGAGGTGATCCGCGCCCACCAGCGGCTCGCCGGTACGACCGGCACCGCGACGCCGGTGGCCTGACCGGCGGGCAGCGCGACGGCCGCCCGGGGGTGACCCTGGGCGGCCGTTCGTGTCCCGGTCGGGCGAAACCGCCACCGGCCGCCGCGCCGAGTGGCTAGCCTGCGGCAATGTCCGCAGCGCCCGACGAGATCGAGCAGCCCGAGCCCACCGGGCGGGTCTCCGGCACCGAGCGGATGGCGGCGTTCAGCGACGGCGTCTTCGCCATCGTCATCACGCTGCTCGTCATCGACCTGCGGGTGCCCGAGTACCACGAGGGTGAGCTGCTGACCGATCTGCTCGACGAGGGCCCCTCGTACCTCGCCTTCGTGGTGTCCTTCGTCTACATCGGGGTGCTCTGGCTCAACCACCGTGCGCTGCTGCGCCTGATCCGCCGGACCACCCTCGCGCTGAGCTGGATCAACCTCGGCGTGCTCTTCGGCGCGGTGATCATTCCCTTCCCCACCGCGGTGCTGGCCTCCGCGTTCACCCGGGGCGACATCGACGACCAGCGCGCGGCGGTCGCCCTGTACGCGCTCTCCGCGGCGTTGATGTCGGCGCCCTGGCTGGTGTTCTTCGGCTACCTGCACCGACACCCGGCGCTGCTGGAGCGTCGGGTCAGCCCCGGGTACGTGCGGGCGCAGCGGCTGCGACCGGTCACCGGCCTCGTCCTGTACGGGCTCAGCGGTCTGCTCGGCTGGTTCGTCAACCCGCTGCTGGGCCTGATCGGTGTGATCGTCATGATCAGCTATCACGCGGTGACCAGCGAGGGGCTGCCTCGGTGGCTGACGCGTCGGTGACCGCGCGCAGATCGGCCGGGGTGTCCACGTCGACGGGTGTGCCGACGTCGTCGCAGGGCACCTCGACCACCAGGTCCGGCCGCTCACGCAGCAGGTCACGGGCACCCCGGTCGCCCACGGCGTACCGGTTCAGCAGCGGCCAGGTCTGTCGACCCAGCAGGATCGGGTGCCCGGGCCGACCGGCGTAGGTGGCGACCACGACGACCGCCGCACCGGTGTACGCCGCGCGCACCCGGCGCACCGCTACCGGGCTGAGCAGCGGCTGGTCGACAAGGACCACGACGGCGGCCGGCACGTCGACGGGCAGTGAGGCCAGGCCACGCAGCAGCGACGAGCCCAGCCCGTCCGACCAGCGATCGTGCCGGACAGACACCGCGCCGGGCAGGTCGGGCACCTCGTCGGCGCCCGCGCCGAGTACCACGTGCACCGGTGCGCAGCCGCCGTCGGCGAGCAGCCGGATCGCGCGCCGCACCAGCGGCTCGCCGTCCAGCTCGACCAGCGCCTTCGGCCGGCCGTAGCGCCGCCCGGCGCCGGCGGCGAGCAGCAGTCCGGCAGTCACCGTCGTCACCTCCCGTGCGAGGGGCTTTGCGTTATTCGCCCTGAGATATACCGACAAAGCTAGTCTGGGCCGGTGCAGGGCGGACCGGAGAACACGACGACGATCGACGAGCGCCACTCGTCCCGGGTGACGTTCGAGGTCAACGGCGCGTCCCGCGAGGTGACCCTGGACAACCGCACCACGGTGCTCGACGCGCTGCGCGAGCACCTCGACCTGACCGGGGCGAAGAAGGGCTGCGACCACGGCCAGTGCGGCTCCTGCACGGTGCTGCTCGACGGCCGCCGGGTGAAGAGCTGCCTGATCTTCGCGGTCACCGTCGACGGCCGGTCGGTGGTGACAGTCGAGGGGCTGGCCGGGCCGGACGAGCTGTCCCCGTTGCAGGCCGCCTTCATCGCACACGACGCGTTCCAGTGCGGCTACTGCACCCCCGGGCAGCTCTGCTCCGCCCGCGGCATGCTCGACGAGGTCTCCCAAGGTTGGCCCAGCGCGGTCACCGACGACCTGAACACGTCAGCCGAGCTGACCGACGCGGAGATCCGCGAGCGGATGGCCGGCAACCTGTGCCGCTGCGCCGCGTACCCACACATCGTCGCGGCCGTACGTGAGACGGCGGCGTCCTCGTGAAGGCGTTCCGCTACCACCGGCCCGCCAACGTGGCCGAGGCGGTCGCCGTGCTGGCGGCCGAACCACAGGCCGCCTACCTGGGCGGCGGCACCAACCTGGTGGACCTCATGAAGCTCGGGGTGCAACGCCCCGACGTGCTGGTGGACGTGACCCGGCTTCCACTCGACACCGTCGAGGAGCTGCCCGACGGTGGTCTGCGGATCGGCGCGACAGTCCGCAACAGCGACCTCGCTGCCCACCCGGTGGTACGCCGCGCCTACCCGGTGCTGGCCCGCGCCCTGCTCGCCGCCGCCTCCGGACAGCTGCGCAACATGGCCACCACCGGCGGCAACCTGTTGCAGCGCACCCGCTGCGTCTACTTCCAGGACACCGGCAAGGCGTGCAACAAACGAGAGCCGGGCAGCGGTTGCGCCGCTCTGCACGGCCAGAACCGCGACCTGGCGGTGCTGGACTGGTCCGAGCAGTGCGTCGCCACCCACCCATCCGACCTGGCCGTCGCGCTGGCCGCCCTCGACACCGTGGTGGAGGTGCACGAGGCCGACGGCCCCCGTGACATCCCGATCGCCGAGTTCTATCGCTCCCCCGGCACCCACCCGGAACGGGAGACCACAGTGGCCCGGGGCGCGCTGATCACCGCCGTCCGGCTGCCGCCCCTACCGGCCGCGCGCCGCTCGACGTACCTCAAGGTGCGCGACCGCGCCTCGTTCGCCTTCGCCGCCGGCTCGGTGGCCGCGGTGCTGGACCTCGACGGGGACGTGGTTCGCGACGTGCGGCTGGCGTACGGGGCGGTGGCACACCGACCGTGGCGGGCGTACCGGGCCGAGGAGGCGCTGCGCGGTCGTCCCTTCAGCCCCGAGTTGGCGGCACGGGCGGCCGACGCGGAGCTGGCCGAGGCGCGCCCGCTGCGGCACAACGGCTTCAAGCTGCCACTGACCCGGGCCATCACCGTGCGCGCGCTCACCGAACTGGCGTCGTCATGAGCGCCGGGGCGGTCGGACGGGCGTACCCCCGGTTGGAGGGCCCGGCGAAGGTCACCGGCACGGCCCGGTACGCGGTGGAGTACCCGGTGGACGGGGTCAGCTACGGCTGGGCGGTGCCGTCGGCGGTGGTGCGGGGCCGGATCACCCGCGTCGACACGGCGCAGGCGCTGGCGTCGCCCGGTGTGCTGGCGGTGCTGCACCACGGCAACGCGCCACGGCTGACACCCGGCCCGCAGACGGAGCTGTGGCTGCTGCAGGAGCCCGCGGTGCACTACCGGGGACAGTACGTCGCCGTCGTGGTGGCCACCAGCCTGGAGGCGGCCCGCGAGGGCGCCCGGCTGGTCCACATCGACTACGACACCGGCCCGCACAGCACTGTGCTCACCGACGACCACCCCGGCCTGTACAAGCCGGACCACGTCAACCCCAGCTATCCGACGGACACCGCCGAGGGCGACTTCGACGCCGGGTACGCGGCCGCCCCGGTGCGGGTGGACGCCACGTACCGCACTCCGGCGTACCACAACAACCCGATGGAGCCGCACGCCACGACGGCGCAGTGGCGCGACGGACGGCTGCTGGTGCACGACTCCAATCAGGGCGCCTCGTCGGTGCAGGCCACGTTGGCCGAGCTGTTCGCGCTGCCTGCGGAGTCGGTCCGGGTCGTCGCGCAGCACGTCGGCGGCGGCTTCGGCAGCAAGGGGTATGCCAAGGCCGCCGTGGTGTTGGCCGCCCTCGCCGCCCGACACGTGGACCGCCCGGTGAAGTTGGCGCTGACCCGCCAGCAACTGTTCGGGCCGATCGGTTACCGCACCCCCACCATCCAGCGGGTCCGCCTCGCCGCCGACACCGACGGTCGGCTCACCGCCATCTGCCACGACGCGATCAGCCAGACCTCGACCATCCAGGAGTTCGCCGAGCAGACCGCCGTCTACACCCGTAGCATGTACGCCGCGCCGCACCGCCGCACCACGCACCGGCTGGTCCGCCTCGACGTGCCCACGCCGTTCTGGATGCGCGCCCCGGGCGAGTGCCCCGGCGCGTACGCCCTGGAGTCGGCGATGGACGAGTTGGCCGTCGCCGCCGGCATCGACCCGGTGGAGTTGCGCATCCGCAACGACACCGATGTCGACCCCGACCAGGGGCGGGCGTTCACCAGCCGCAACCTGGTGGCGTGCCTGCGCGAGGGCGCACAACGGTTCGGTTGGGCCGGCCGTGATCCGTCGCCCCGGTCCCGGCGCGACGGGCGTTGGCTGATCGGCACGGGGGTGGCCGGGTCGAGCTACCCGGCCCGGTCCCGGCCGTCCTCGGCGACGGCCACCGCCCGGCCCGACGGCAGCTTCCTGGTCCAGGTCAACGCCACCGACATCGGCACGGGCGCGCGGACGGCGATGTGGCAGGTGGCCGCCGACGCGCTCGGGGTGCCACCGGAGCGGGTGGAGATCCGCATCGGCGACAGCGCCCTGCCGACCGCGCCGGTGGCCGGGGGCTCGATGGGGACCTCCAGCTGGAGTTGGGCGGTGATCCGGGCCGCTCAGGCGCTGCGCGAGAAGCTGCGCGACGGCGTGCCGCCGACCGGCGAGGTGACCGCCGATGCGGACACCACCGAGGAGATGGGTGGGCAGCCGGCGCTGCCCCGCTACGCGTACGGGGCGCAGTTCGTCGAGGTGCGGGTCGACGCGGACACCGGCGAGGTACGGCTGAACCGGATGCTCGGGGTGTTCGCGGCGGGGCGGGTGGTGAACCCGACGACGGCGCGCAGTCAGCTCATCGGCGGCATGACGATGGGGCTGTCGATGGCGCTGCACGAGGAGGGCCTGCTCGACGAGCGGTACGGCGACTGGGTCAACCACGACCTGGCCACCTATCACATCACCGGCTGCGCGGACGTGGAGTCCATCGAGGCGTACTGGTTGGACGAGCGCGACGACGAGCTGAACCCGGCCGGGGTGAAGGGCATCGGCGAGATCGGCATCGTCGGCACCGCGGCGGCGGTCGCCAACGCGGTGCACCACGCGACCGGCGTACGGGTCCGGGAGCTGCCGATCCGGCTGGACAAGCTCATCGGACTATCAGACTTGGCTTAAATAAGCCGTCAGTGATACAACTGTCGTCGTGCACGCCTTCGACGTGCTGGGCGATCCGGTCCGGCGCCGCATCCTGGAACTGCTCGCCGGTGGCGAGCAGACCGCCGGCGCGGTCAGCGCGGTCATCCGCGAGGAGTTCGGCATCTCCCAGCCCGCCGTGTCCCAACACCTCAAGGTGTTGCGCGACAACGGCTTCGCCACAGTGCGGCCGGAGGGCACCCGGCGGCTCTACGCGGTCGACCCACGCCCACTGCGCGAGGTCGACGGCTGGCTGGAGCACTTCCGCCGGTTCTGGACCCCACCCCTGGCGGCACTCGCCACCGAGCTGGCCCGGGGCCGACGCGAACGTCGGCTGCGCGGCCCGGCCGACCCACCCGACGAGAGGAACACCTGATGTTCGACGCCACCGAGCAGATCAACGCCGTCCAGCGGCAGGTCGGCAGCCGCACCCTGGAAGCCGGTGAGGCGCGGGTCACCACCATCAGCCAGACCTACCAGGCGACGGCCGAGGACCTGTGGGACGCCTGCACCAGCGCCGAGCGCATCCCGCGCTGGTTCCTGCCGATCTCCGGCGACCTGCGGCTGGGCGGCACCTACCAACTTCAGGGCAACGCCCACGGCACCGTCGAGAGCTGCGAGCCGCCGCACCGCTTCACCGCCACCTGGGAAATGGGCGGCGAGGTGAGCTGGATCGAGGTGCGGGTCACCCCGGTCGGCGACGAGCAGGCCCGCCTCGACCTGGACCACATCGCGCACGTCGACCAGGACCGGTGGGCCCAGTTCGGGCCGGGCGCGGTCGGTGTCGGCTGGGACCTCGGGCTGCTCGGCCTCGCCTCACACCTGGCCGGCGACGGCAGCGGGATCACCCCGGAACAGGGCGCCGAGTGGACCGCCTCCGCCGAGGGACGACGGGCCATGGAGCTGAGCAGCCAACTGTGGTGCGAAGCGAGCATCGCCGCCGGCACCGACGCCGACGAGGCGAAGGCCGCCGCCGAACGCACCACCGCCTTCTACACGGGCGACCCGGCAGCCTGAGCGCCGGGACGAAGCGGCGGCGCGGCAGGCTCAGCGTGGGACGAAGCGGCGGCGCGGTTGGCTGAGCGCGGGACGAAGTGGCGGCGCGGCAGGCTGAGCGCAGGACGAAGCGGCGGCGCGGCGGGCTGGGCGGGGATCGGAGTAACGTGCTGCGGCATGACCGGCACGCCGTACTCGCACTGTTCCTACTGCGGCGCCGCCTACCCGCCGGCCGCCGGATGGCCGCGAGTCTGCGCGGTCTGCGGCGAGACCGTCTGGCGCAACCCGCTGCCGGTGGCGGTCGCGGTGCTGCCGGTCCGCACGGCCGAGGGCCTGGGTGTGGTGGTGGTCCGCCGCGACATCGAACCGGCCCGCGGCCTGCTCGCGCTGCCGGGCGGCTTCATCGAGTACGGCGAGGAGTGGTCCGACGCACTCGTGCGGGAGCTGCGGGAGGAGACCGGCCTGATCGCGGCGGCCGAGGACGCCCGCCTGTTCGCGGTGCACGGCGCACCGGCGGGCGGCACGATGATGGTCTTCGGGGTGCTGCCCGAGCGGGCGGCCGAGGACCTGCCACCGTCGGCCCCGACCGAGGAGGCGACCGAGTGGTTGGTGCTCACCGACCCGGTCGAGCTGGCGTTCGACACCCACACGCGCGTCCTCGCCGACTTCCTCACCTCAGCGTGGCCCGCCTGACCCACCGCCTCGCCTGACCGACCGGCCTCCGCGCGCCTCACCGCCTCGCCCGACTCGCCCGACCCCGCTGCCCCAACGGTCCCAACGGCCCCAACGCGCGCAAGATCGCGCTCGATCCTTGTTGTAGTGGCATCAACGACCGCCGAGGCCACTACATCCAGGATCGAGCATGATCTTGCGGGGTGGGGCGGCGCGGGGCGGCGCGGGGCGGCGCGGCGCGGCGCGGGGCGGGGCGGGGCGGGCCGCGGGGCGGGCCGCGGGGCGGGCCGCGGGGCGGGCCGCGGGGCGGGCCGCGGGGCGGGCCGAGGGGACTTGCTTGATCTGGGCGCCGCCTGATCGTGCCCGGGACCACGTGCTGCCGCTAGGTGGTCGGCGGGTCGTGGGGCGCGTCCGGTGCGCCCTCGATGATCGGCAGCAGGACCCGGAAGATGGTGCGTCCCGGCTCGGTCTCCACCCTGATGTCGCCGTGGTGTTTGTGCACCACGATCCGGTACGAGATGTCCAGCCCCAGACCGGTGCCCGCGCCGACCGGCTTGGTGGTGAAGAACGGTTCGAAGATGCGCGGGCGCACCTGCGGCGGAATGCCCGGCCCGGTGTCGACTATCTCCACCGCCAGTTGGTCGCCGATGCGTCCGGTGCGGACGGTCAGCACACCCTTCTCCCCCATCGCGCCCAACGCGTTGTCGATCAGGTTGGTCCACACCTGGTTCAGCTCGGCCGCGTACGCCGGGACGGGTGGTAGGTCCCGGTCGTACTCGCGGACCAGCTTGACCTCGGCGGGGATCTTGCCCTTGAACATCACCAGCGTGGCGTCGAGCAGGTCGTGCACGTCCACCACCCGGTGTGGCGCGCGGTCCAGCTGCGAGTACTGCTTGGCGGCGTCCACGAGCCCGGAGATCCGGGTGACCGCGTCGCCGATCTCGCGCATCAGCAGCTCGGTGTCGACGGTGTAGGTGAGCCACCGCACCGCCGCTTCCAGGTCCGCGGCCCCGACCGCGTCCTTCACCCGCGCCAGCCAGGCTGCGTCGAGTCCACCGCCGACCAGGATCGGCGCCAGGTCCCAGGCTCCGCCGACCCCGTGCTCCTCCAGCCAGTCGGTGAGGGTGTCCTCGGCGTCGGAGGTGGCCATCGGGGTCAACTTCGGCGCGGTGGCCACCCGGGAGACGGCCTCCTCCTGCAGGGCGACCAGGCCGTGCAGGGCGCTTCCGTCGAGCCGCCCGTCGGCGATCATGGCGAGCTTGTGCCGCATGCCGGCGACCCGGTCCCGCAGAACCGACGTGGCCCGCACCGCCGCCGCGGCCGGGTTGTTCAGCTCGTGGGTCAGCCCCGCCGAGAGCGAACCGAGCGCCAGCAACCGCTCCCGCTCACCGACGATGGCCTGGCTGTCCCGCATCCCGAAGAACAACCCTTCCAACAGGTGCATGGGCATCGGGAACCAGGACCGCAGGGCGTACGCCATGTCCTCCGCCGGTAGCACGAAGAACTCCGCGTCGGTCACCGCCCGCAGGCTGTTGCGGTAGATCTGCTCGACCTGGTCACCCAGGTACGCCTGAGTGGCCCCGCCGTACACCCCGCGCTGGTCGGTTCGGCTGACCTCGACGTCGTCGCCGCGCACCAGGCGACTCAACGCCACCGCCCCGCGCACCAGCACGAAGAAGCAGGTCGCGGGCTCACCCTCGCCGTACACGAGGGTGCCGCCGGCGCGCTGCTCGACCCGGCCGTGCTCGGCCAGCCAGTCGAGCTGCCCGTCGTCGAGCGCCTCGAACAGGAACAGGGTGCGCAACTGCGCCGGTGTCAGGCGGTCAGATTCGGTGGGCACAGGGACTCCTTCGCTCGCGACTGCGGGGCTCGCAACACCGGCTCATTGGGCCTCCAGGTAGCGGTGCACCAGCGACACCGCCATCGCACCCTCGCCAACGGCCGAGGCGACCCGTTTGACCGACTCGGCCCGCACGTCCCCGGCGGCGAACACGCCCGGCACGCTGGTTTCCAGGTGGTACGGGTCGCGCGACAGCGACCAGCCGGCCGGCCGCCGCCCCCCGGCGAGCAGATCCGGACCGGTCACGATGAAACCACGGTCGTCACGGACCAGCACCCCGTCCAGCCAGTCGGTGCGGGGCTCCGCGCCGATGAAGATGAACAGCCAGGAGGTGTCGACTGAGCGGGCCTCCCCGGTGCGGGTGTCGCACAGGGTGAGCCGTTCCAGGTGGTCCTCCCCCGCCCCGCCGACCACGGCGGTGTGCGGGTGCACGATGATCTTGTCGATCCGTTCCAGCTGGTCGATCAGGTAACGCGACATCGAGGCGGTCAGGTCCGCACCACGGATGAGCAGGTGCACCCTCGACGCGTACCGGGAGAAGTGGACCGCCGCCTGGCCGGCGGAGTTGGCCCCGCCGACGATGTAGACGTCCTGCTCGACGCAGCTCGGCGCTTCGGTGGCGGCGGCGCCGTAGAACACCCCCCGCCCGGTGAAGTCGGCCAGCCCAGGTGCGTCGAGCACCCGGTACGACACGCCGGTGGCCAGCACCACGGTGTGCGCGGCGATCTCGGTGCCGTCGCCGAAGCGCAGCAGGCGGGCACCGCCGGCCTCGCTGAGACCGACCACCTCCCGGGCGCTGAGCAGCTCGGCGCCGAACTTGACCGCCTGCCGCCGAGCCCGATCGGTCAACTGCGCGCCGGAGACGCCGTCCGGGAAGCCCAGGTAGTTCTCGATGCGGCTGCTCTGCCCGGCCTGACCGCCGGTCGCCCGTCGCTCCACGAGCACGGTGCGCAGCCCCTCCGACGCGCCGTACACCGCCGAACCGAGACCGGCGGGGCCGCCGCCGATCACCACCAGGTCGTAGAAGTCACACGCCGGCACCACAGTCAACCCGGCCAGCGCGGCCAACTCGGCCTCGCTCGGGGCGACCAACGCCTTGCCCTCCGGCGTCACCACCAGGGGTACGTCCGCCTCGGTGGCCCCGGCCGCGTCGAGCAACCGGACCCCCTCCGGGTCGTCGGACAACAGCCACCGGTACGGCACCAGGTTGCGGGCCAGGAAGTCGCGGACCTTGAACGACGGGGCCGACCAGCGGTGCCCGACGACCCGGATCTCCGCGCTGGCCGCGTCCGGGGTGACCGCCCACGCCTCCAGCAGCCCGTCGACCACCGGGTACAGCTTCTCCTCCGGCGGGTGCCAGGGCTTGAGCAGGTAGTGGTCCAGGTCGACCACGTTGATGGCCTCGATCGCGGCGTCGGTGTCCGCGTACGCGGTGAGCAGCACCCGGCGGGCCGCCGGGAAGATGTCCATTGCCGCTTCCAGGAACTCGACGCCGGTCATCTCCGGCATCCGGTGGTCGGCCAGCAGCAGCGCCACCTGTTCGCCCCGCAGTTTGACCTCGCGCAGCGCGTCCAGCGCCTCCGGGCCGGAGGACGCCCGCAACACCCGGTAGCGGTCGCCGTACCGGCGCCGGATGTCCCGGGCCACCGCCCGGGACACCACGGGGTCGTCGTCGACGGTCAGGATCACCGGGTTCGCCATGGCGCCATGAAATCACCTGTCGAGGGTCGACCGCACCATCGCCGAGGCCCGGCCCACGGTTGACCGCCCCGCAGACGGGTAAGCCGGGGAGCCGCGCGGGTGGCCGGACATCGACGACCCGCCCGGTTGCCGCGCACACCTCGGGGGGCCCATGGCGGACGCGACACCGACCGGACCGACGACGTCGGGCGGGATCGTGGAGCTACGGGTGCACGGTGTCTCCGGCGCGGGCGCGGACCAGGTGTTGGACCGGCCGTACGTGCACCAGGTCGCCGGGGACCGCAGCGGAGGTTTCTACCGACCGCGCCCCGGCTATCCGGACTCCACCGGGACGGACGGGGTGACGCTGGAGGCGTACCGCTGGAGTGACCTGCCGTCCGGCACGGCCGTGCGGACGCTGTCACTGGTCTTCCTGCTGCCGTTCATGCTCTGCAACGTGGCGCTCTGGATGCGCCCGGCGAACACCGTCTCGAAGCGCGGTTTCATGGCGCTGTGCCGGGTGCTCGCCCTCACCCTCACCATGCTCTACGTGCTCACCATCGTCGGGGTGGCGCTGGACCTGATCGCCTGGCGCTGCATGGACACCCCGTCGTGCCTGGCCGGCCGGAGCTGGCTGTCCTGGCTCGGCGGGCGACCGACCGGTCTGCGCCTGGGTGTGCTGGCGTTCGTGCCGGTCGCCGCCATCGGGCTCGTCTGGTGGCTGGGCGCTCGCCCGGGCCATTCGTTCGACGCGTTCCGGACGCCGTCGAGCCGGGCGTCGAAACACCGGTTGAGCGCCGTCGGCCAGTGGGACGGCGAGCCGCTGGTGGGTCGGCTGCGCTCCGTCCACGTCGCGGCGGCCTTCGGCACGCTGAGCGGCAGCCTGCTCGCCGCGCGGGCCAGCCAGCACCGCTCGTGGGTGATGGTGATCCTGCTGACCGCCACCGCGGCGGTGCTGCTGGCCTGCCTGGCCCTGGTCACCGTGGTGCCGAGCATCGACCGCACCGACCCGTCACCCCGGGTGGACGGCGTATTCCGCGGGCTGCGCACCATCGCCTGCGGCCTCACGATGCTGGTGATCGTGCACATCGTCATCAGCCCGGCCCCATGGCCGCAAGGCGGCGCGCTGCCCGGTTACGGCGCGATCGTGGCCTGGCTGTTCGTCAGCCAGACGGTGCTGGTGGTCGCGCTCGCCACGCTGGTGATCTGGCGGCGGGGCGGCGGGCAGAGCCGGTCACCCATACGCGCGCTGGGAGCGCCGGTCTTCATGACGATCTCGGCCGGGCTCGCGGTGGCGTTCTCGGCCGAGCTGGTCTACCGGGTGTCGGACCTGCTCGATCGCGAGGGTACGACAGCGGACGGCCTGGAAACCAGCCCTCCGCTGGCGTACAAATGGGCGATCTTCGGGTTTTTCCTGGCCGTGGTGACCGCGCTGCTGGTGGCCGGCGTGGTCACCAGGATGACCCGGCGCGGGCGGCGGCGGGCCGCCCGGGCGATCGTCGCCGCCGACTTCCCGGACGCGCCGCCGAACGCGGCGGGCCGGCTGCGGCGGGTCGAGCAGGCGGTGGCCCGGGCCCGCTTCACCGAACGGTTGGAACCGCTCTCCGTGGTGTACGCCGGCCTGGCGGCGCTCGGCCTGGCCACCAGCGTGCTCGGCCTGCTCCAACTCCTACCCGGCGACGTGGCGCAGCGCTACGTCGGCGTGCCGGAGGGCATGGTCAACTTCCTGATCGGTTCCGGTAGCTACGTGATCGCCGCGATCCTGCTCGGCCTGGTCGTGGGCGGCATCTTCGCGTACCGGACGGCGCAGTTCCGTCGGTACGTGGGCGTGCTCTGGGATCTGGGCACCTTCTGGCCCCGGGCGGCGCACCCGTTCGCGCCGCCCTGCTACGCCGAGCGGGCCGTGCCGGAGTTGGCCAAGCGGATCACCTACCTGGTGGAACAGGGGCAGGGTGTGCTGCTGGCCGGGCACAGCCACGGCTCGGTGCTGCTCGCCGCCACGGTTCTGCAACTGCCCACCCGGATCACCGAGCGGGTAGCCCTGCTGACCTACGGGTCACCGCTGGGCCGGCTGTACTCCCGGCTCTTCCCGGCCTACGCCGACGAGCCGGCGCTGCGGGAGATCGGCGAACGAATCGGCTGGCGCTGGATCAACCTGTGGCGGGACACCGACCCGATCGGCGGCTGGATCTTCGCCTCCCACCGCCCCGGGGAGGCCGAGACGCTGACCGGTCCGCCGGCAAGCGTGGACCGGCGGTTGACCGACCCGCAGGACGTCGTGCCGGCGCCCAGCGACAGCGTTCCCCCACCGATCCTCGGACACTGGCCGTGCGAGTCGCAGGAGGCGTTCACGGACGCGGTACGGGAACTCACCGCACGACTACGCCCCGCGCACCCGGCACGCGACTGAGCCGGCCGGTACGACTGCTCCGGCAGCCGGATATCGTCGCCTGGTGACTCCGTCCAAGCCACCCGCCCGCCGGTTGATCGCCTCGAACAAAAAGGCCCGGCACGAGTACACGGTGCTGCGCACGTACGAGGCGGGCATCGTGCTGGTCGGCACCGAGGTGAAGTCGCTGCGCGAGGGGCGGGCCTCGCTGGTGGACGCGTTCGCGCACGAGCGCGACGGCGAGATCGTGTTGTACGGCCTGCACATCGCCGAGTACACCTACGGCACGTGGACCAACCACGCCCCGCGCCGCAACCGCAAACTGCTGCTGCACCGTGCCGAGATCGACCGCATCCTGGACAAGGTCCGCGAGGGCGGGGTGACCCTCGTTCCGCTGTCGATGTACTTCGAGAACGGCTACGCCAAGGTCGAACTGGCCCTCGCCAAGGGCAAGCGCTCCTACGACAAGCGGCAGACCCTGGCCGAGCGCGACGCCAACCGGGAGATCGCCCGCGAGCTGGGCCGGCACCTCAAGGGCCACCCCCGCCGGCCCTGAGGTCGTAACGGGTCGTCCGCGCGCTCTCCGTGGGGGCGCATTCGCGGTGCCCGTCGCGGGTTCTCTTCCTAACGCCGTCGCACGTGCTGTGTGCGGTCGCCTTCGCGTGCGGTCGCCTTCGCGTGCGGTCGCCTTCGCGTGCGGTCGCGTGCGCGTGCGCGTGCGGTCGCGCGGGCGCTCCCGCGGGCGGCTTCGCGTCCGCGCTCCCGCGGGCGGCTTCGCGTGCACGTCCCGCGGGCGGCTTCGCGTCCGCGCTCCCGCGGGCGGCTTCGCGTGCACGTCCCGCGGGCGGCTTCGCACGGGTGCTTCGCAGGCGCGTTCGCACGTGCTTCGCGTGTAGGTCGCCGGCGCGGCGCGCCGGGACATCGTTGACGTTGTCCGAGAGACGTGGTCTGCTCAGTCGACACCGTTGTTGAAAACGGTAATCATTAGCTGAAGCGGAGGAGAACCATGTCGCTCACTGTCCCGCCCGCCCTGCTCGACGCCGCCGAACGCGGCCCCATCGACGACGAGGCGTTCATCGCCTGCGTCCGTGACTCACTGCCGTACGCCTGGGCCACCATCAGCCGGGTCGTCGCCGAACTGGAAGCCAGCGACGCCGACCTGGCCGACAACGTGGTCCCGCCGCCCACCGACGCCGACCGGGGCCAACTGCTCCGCGCGCTGGCGAGCGACGCGATCCGCGGCGGTCTCGAACGGCACTTCGGCGTACGCCTGGCCTTCCAGAACTGCCACCGCGTCGCCGCGTTCCGCCCGTCAGCCGTCGACAGTGAGCGCTACCGCCGCTTCGTGTCGACCCGTGGCCAACTGCTCAACCAGTCCCCCGAACTCCGCAACTGCTGACCCGCGGCGGGCGGGCTCCCGCGAGCCCGCCCGCCCACACGCCCGCGCTGCCGCACCCCGCCTTCCGCACCCCGCCCCGCGACCCGCCTTGCGGCCCGCGCCCCGCGCCCCGCGCCCCGCGCCCCGCGCCCCGCGCCCCGCGCCCCGCGCCCCGCGCCCAGATCGGGGGCGCACGAAGGGGGTGTGGGCA
>NZ_JBFASO010000009.1:0-380912 GCF_040677775.1 Micromonospora sp. NPDC053740 | reverse complement strand
GTAGGACACCCAACCACCACATGGGGGGCGGCGGCGGGGTGTGAGCACCTCGTCCGGCGCTGCACAAACAAAGGGGAAAAGTCTGGGGGGTGACGCCCATCAGGGCGTCGGGTCGGCGACCTGCCGAGCCGGGGGGGGGCTCGTGGCGCCGGGACCCTGTGTAACGACCGGGGGGCCGGGGTCATTCCGGGTTGGCCCACCCGCCGGCACCCTCATCAAGGCGGTGCCCGCTGGTCGTCGTGGGGACTGTAACGACCGGGCGTTGGCCGGCATTCCAACCTGCGCGACCTGCCCCGAGGGGGCGGGCGGCGGGCCGGTGGTACTGCGATCGTCAGGGTATGTAACGACCCCGCCCCGGCCATGATTCCGACCCACGAGTGCACCCGGCCACACCCCACAAACCCCAACCAACGGACAAACCACCCACCCAGCGCCGCGTCCAAGGCGTCGAATCGCCCCTCACCGGCGTGATCCACTCGGGTTCACGGAAGTCGGGGCATCCCGGACTCCCGGACACCCCGACATCATGAAACCCGAGTCGATCAAGCCGGCCGGCCCGGTTTTGCGCCCCCCGAAGGGCGCGGCCGGTCGTAGGCCCCGATCAGGTACCGAGGTAGCGCAGGATTGCGAGGATTCGTCGGCTATAGCCCGTTGTGTGCGCCAGGTCGAGTTTGTCGAAGATGGCGTTCACATGCTTCTCGACCGCGCTCTGCGATACGTGCAGCCGCTGGGCGATGGCGAGGTTCGTGTGCCCCTGCGCCATCTCGTGCAGTACGTCGCGTTCCCGCGGCGTGAGCCGACCGAACGGGTCGGGCCGGTCGGAGCCGGCCACCACCTGACGGACCACTTCCGGGTCGAGGGCGGTGCCTCCGGCGGCGACCCGGTCGAGTGCGTCGAGGAAGTCGTCCACCTGGGCGACCCGGTCCTTGAGCAGGTAGCCGACCCCCTCGGGACGGTCCGCTAGCAGCCGCCCGGCGTAACGCCGCTCCACGTACTGGGAGAGCACGAGGACGCCGGTGTCGGGCCACCGACGACGGATCTCCAGGGCGGCCCGTAGCCCGTCATCGGTGTGGTTGGGTGGCATCCGGACGTCGGTGACGACCACGTCGGGACGGGACCGTTCGACCGCCTCGACAAGCTGGTCTGCGGTCGCTACCGCCGCGAGCACCTCGTGCTCCTCGTCGGCGAGCAGCCGCGTCAGGCCCTCCCGGAGCAGCGTCGAGTCTTCGGCGAGGACTAGTCGCACGGCAACTCCGCCAGCACGGTCGTCGGACCGCCGGCCGGGCTGGTCACCAGCAGCCGACCGTCCAGCGCGGCGACCCGTCGCGCGAGCCCGGACAAGCCGCGTCCGGTCGGTTCCGCCCCGCCGACGCCGTCGTCGTGTACGCGCATCCGGATCCACCCATCCCGTACTCCGATGTCGACCGTGACCAGGGTAGCGGCGGCGTGTTTGGTGGCGTTGGTGAGCGCCTCGCAGGCCACGAAGTACAACACCGTCTCGACCTGCCGCTCGGGGCGGACGGGCAGCGCGCAGCGGATCCGCACCGGCACCTCGGATCCGCGGGCGACGATGGCCAGGACCTCGCCCAGATCGCTGTCGTCCAGTGCTGACGGGTAGACCCGCCACGCCACCTCGCGTAACTCCTCGATGGCCCGCTGCACGTCCTCGTGTGCCTGGGTGAGCAGCGCGTGGGTGCGGTCGGCGTCGCGGGCGCGTCGGGCCCGGCCGAGCAGCATGCCGAGGGCGACCAGCCGCTGTTGGAGGCCGTCGTGCAAGTCGCGTTCGATGCGCTGCCGTTCGGCGTCGACAGCGGCGATGACCCCGGCCCGACTGGTGGTCAGCTCGTGGACCCGCCGGGTCAGCTCTGCCCGACTTCCCGCGCCGAGCAGTCGTCGCGCCAGCCGGATGTCCAGCGCGGCGATGCTGGCTACGGCCTGAACGTTGAGCAGTAACAGCACTGCCCCGACGGCGGTCTGGGAGAGGGCGTCGAGAACTGTCAGCTCTCCGCGTACCGCCGCGCTCAGCACGATCCCGGCCAGCACCACGCCCACGCCGAGCACTGCGTACGCCAGCAGGCCGAGCGTGCCGGGTAACAGTCGGACGGCCAGGTAGCCGAGCTGACGGCGGGTCGCCACGGTGTTCGGCGCGGGCAGATCCTCCGCGCCGAGCAGCCCGACGAGGCGGCGATGTTCCATCCGCACCAGCCAACCCCCGTACCTGCTGGTCAGGCCGGCGACCCGACGGCTGGCGGCAGGCGCGAACACGCACACGCTGAACGCGACGGCCGCGACCGCGAGGAAGGCGAACTCGACGGCGGCCGTCGCGATGCCGACGGCGACGCCGACCGGCGGCCGGAGCCGGACCCACCACCTGCCGGTTCGCGGTTCCCCTGCCACCTCGTCCACCTTCCGCACCGAGCCTGCTCCCCCTTGCCCTGCGTCAGGTGACGCGCCCGCAGGCGACCTCGGGTGACGCCTGGGGTGAAGCAGAGCAAAGGAAACCAGAGAGGGGTCGGCTAGCGCTCGTCCGAGGCCCACGATCCGCTTCGGTAGAGGGTGCCGCGACCACCCGGGTCGGGCATCGCGTTCAGTGCGCTCTGCTCAGGTTCGGTCGGCTCCGGGTTCCGCGCGGCGCGGCGGGCTTTCAGCACGCGCGACCCGACGAACCAGGCGGCCGCCGCCACGCAGACCACGATCACCACTTTCTGGAGCGTGCCGACGTAGCCCTCGACGAGGTGCCAGTTGTCGCCCAGCAGGTAACCGGCGAGCACGAAGGTGGTGTTCCAGATCAGGCTGCCCAGCGTGGTGTAGAGCAGGAACGTGGTCACCGGCATCCGCTCCACGCCCGCCGGGATGGAGATCAGGCTCCGGAAGATCGGGATCATCCGGCCGAAGAAGACCGCCTTCACGCCGTGCCGCAGGAACCACGCCTCGGTCCGGTCCACGTCGCTGAGCTTGACCAGTGGGAGCCGGGAAACGATGGCACGCATCCGGTCGCGTCCCAGCGCCGCGCCGATCAGGTAGAGCGCCAGCGCGCCCAGCACCGAACCCAGCGTGGTCCAGAAGATCGCGCCGACCAGACTCATCCGTCCCTGCGCGGCGACGAACCCGGCCAGCGGCAGGATCACCTCACTGGGGATCGGCGGGAAGAGATTCTCCAACGCCACTGCCAGGCCGGCACCCGGCCCGCCGAGTCGTTCCACCAGGTCAGTGACGTAGCCGACGATCCCGTCCTGTGGTGGCTCCGCTGCGGCGGCGGGGGTTCCGGTGGCGAACACGGCGTGGGACGTTCGAATCATGCGCCCACGTTACGAAGTAATCCTGAGAGCCGACCATGAGGCCGACCGCCCGACCGCGCGGGTCGACCACACCGGTGGGGGTGCGGAAAACCGCACCCCGCTTCGGCTCGCCGTGGCGCAGCCGCCGTGCGTACCCCTGGATGTCGCGGAGAACGCGCGGGCGCACGCCGCCGCGGTCCGCGCGGCGCGCGCCCGGGTGGTGGTCTTTCCGGAGCTGTCGCTGACCGGGTACGAGTTGGACGCGCCGGTCGTGTCGGTCGACGACCGGCGCTTGGCGCCGCTGGTCGAGGCGTGCGCCGACACGGACGCGCTGGCCCTGGCCGGTGCGCCGGTCGCGGGTGACCACATCGCGATGCTGGCGGTGACCGGTGGCGGTGCGACGGTGGCGTACCGGAAGATGTGGCTGGGGGACGCGGAGGCCCGCCGGTTCCGGCCGGGCGACGCCCCGGTCGTGCTCGATGTGGACGGTTGGCGGCTGGGGCTGGCGATCTGCAAGGACACCGGCGTGGCCGCGCACGCGGCGCGGACCGCCGCGCTCGGGATCGACGTGTACGCGGCCGGCGTCCTGGAGTCGGCCCGCGACGCCGCGGTGATAGACCAGCGGGCGCACCGGATCTCCACCGCGCACCGGGTCTGGGTGGCGGTGGCGAGCTTCGCCGGGTCGACCGGCGGTGGCTACACCGAGGCGGCGGGGCTCTCGGGCGTCTGGACGCCAAACGGCGAGGTGTACGCCCGCGCGGGCACCGAACCGGGCGAGTCGGTCAACGTCAGCCTCCACTGACCGCGCCTCAACCTGTCGTACGTCTGCGGCAGGATCGGCTCATGAGCACTGTGCCCTCCCGGCTGTCCGTGGTCACCGTGGGAGCCCGCGACGTCGCCGCGCTGCGGTCGTTCTACCGGTCGTTGGGGTGGCCCGAGTTGCCGGCGAGTGACGACGGCTGGTCGGCCTTCCTGCTCGGCGGTGTGCTGTTCGCGCTCTACCCCCTGCCGGAGTTGGCCGCCGAGGCTGCGCCGGGCGTGCCCGCGCCGGCCGCAGGTTGGTCCGGGGTCACCCTGGCCTGCAATGTCGACAGCCGCGACGAGGTCGACACGGCGTTCGCCGCTGCCGTCGCGGCGGGCGCGACGGTGGTGGCGGAGCCGACCGACCGGTCCTGGGGTGGGCGCTCCGGCTACATCGCTGACCCGGAGGGCAACCGCTGGGAGATCGCCTGGGCGGGCACGGCCCGCTTCGACGAGCGTGGCGCTCTCCTCTCCTTCGGCTGAGCATCGTGTTTGCGCGCTGACGATGATCTTTGGAATGCTTCGGGAATGACGTCCTTCCCGGGAACCTTCGCCGATGATGTCGTCGGCCAGTCAGCCCAGACGCAGTTCGAGGCGTTCATCGACGAGCACCGCAGAGCGCTCAACGGCTACCTGGACGGGCTGACCGAGGAGCAGGCGCGCCGGTCGTTGGTGCCGTCCCGGACGACGCTGCTGGGTCTGGTGAAGCACGCCGCGTTCGTGGAGAAGGTCTGGTTCGACGAAGCCGTCACGTGTCGGTCCCGGACCGAGATCGGCATCCCGGCCACGCCGGACGAGTCGTTCATCCTCGACGACGGCGACACGATCGCCACCATCCAGCGCACGCATCGGGAAGCCTGCGAAGCCTCCCGCCGCGCCACGTCCACGCTGGGCCTCGACGACCTGCTCCGCGGCAACCGGCGCGGCCCGCTGCCGCTGCGCTGGGTCTACCTGCACGTGCTGCGCGAGCTTGCCCAGCATTGCGGGCACGCGGAGATCCTGCGCGAGCAGATCCTGGCGGCCGACTAGCGCCGCCGAAGGCCCGAGCCGGTCGGACGTCGCGTGGGCTGGATCAGCCTCTGACCCACCCGCCGGTGTCGGCGAAGCGACGCAGCGTCCAGCGGGCCGGCGGCCAACCGCCGGGGTCGTGGTCGGTGGTCCATTCGGTGATCGAGGCCGGCGGCACGTCCAGGTCGAACGCCCGGAACACCGGCTGCGCGCCGAGCGCGTGGAAGGCGCCCTCGACGGTCTCGCTGTGGCCGACCAGGACCACTGTGGAGCCCCGATGCCGGTGGGCGATCTCCATGATCGCGCGGCTGACGCGGACCACCAGTTCGGCCCAGGTCTCGTTGCCCTCCTCGAACGGTCGGAACACGCCGCCACCGGCCACCGCGTGGTCGGTACGGAAGAGGGCGGTCGGTAGGCCGTCGGCGTACGGGGGTGTGTGCCAGGTGCAGAGACCGCAGTCGGCAACGGGCCGGACGCCGAACGCTGCGCCGATCGGTTGCGCGGTCTCGACGGCCCTGCGCAGCACGGACGAGTAGACCGCCACCGGACCGTCGGGGGCGACCTCGCCGGTGAGCCGGTTGGCCAGGTCGTGTGCCTGCTCGTGGCCGAGGGCAGTGAGGCCCCGACAGCCACGTGGCCCACCGACGATTCCTTCGAGCTGGTGGACCGACTCGCCGTGTCGTACGAAGATCAGACGTGTCCGCATCGGGACATCATGCCAGCGGTATCGACCGGGGTATCAGTCGTCCGTACGGCTGGTGGAGAAGCTGCCGGCCCGGGCGAGCAGAGCGTCCAGTTTCGCGCCCGTCTGCGCTGGTAGACGGTCCCGCCGCACCAGCTCGGCGATGTGCTTCCGTAGGTCGGCGGTGCGCTCGGCGCGGTCCCTGTTGCGGCGGTTGAGGTCGGCGAGGTCGTCACGCAGGTCTTCCGCGGTCTTCGGGTCGACGTCACCGCGGGCGACAGCGGTGGCGAGGACGGCGGCGAACTCGCTGCTCACCTCCCGGAAGCTGACCGGTAGCTGCTGCCCGACGGTCGGGGGCGCGGTGCTGGCGGCGGGGGGTGGTGAGGACGGTGCGGCAGGTGTCGGCGAGTGTGTGGTGGGCGCCGGGGCCGGGGCGGAGGTCGACGGCGCGGCGGCGATCTCGGCAGGGTCGGGTGTGCCCGGGTTGCCCAGCGGATTCTGCGCGAGCAGGACGCCGACGCCGGTCAGCACGGCGAGCACGGCCGCGACGAGCGCGGCGAGCGGCCGACGCGAGCGGCGGCGGGCCGGTGCGGCGGTTGCCGGGGCGGGTCGGGCCACCACCGACCGGTCGATCAGGGTGGGCGGGTGGGCGGCCGGCCGGATGCGCAGCAGCTCGGTGGGTGGCTCGACCGGCTGACCGGCGCCGAAGCGGCGGGCCAGATGCGCGGCGCTCGGCCGGTCGGCCGGGTTGGCGGCCAGGCAGGCGACGGTCAGCTCGGCGATGTCGGCGGGAAGGCCGGGCACCCGCAGCGGCGGCACCGGAGTGCCCCGCCGGTGCACCTCCAGGGCGTCCTCCCAGCTCTGCACGGGCAGTGGCGCCCGCCCGGTGAGGGTGCGGTAGAGCAGCGCGCCGAGGGCGTACACGTCGCTCGCCGGGTCGGGCGGGCCGGCGGTCAGCCGTTCCGGGGCGAAGTAGGCGGGGGTGCCCATCAGCGGTTCGCCGGACTGACTGTCGAGGCCGCCGAGCGCGGCGATGCCGAAGTCGAGCACCTTGGCGCCGGTGTCGGTGAGCATGACGTTCCCGGGCTTGACGTCGCGATGCACGACGCCGATGCGGTGCGCGGCGGCCAGCGCGGCGGCGATCTGCCCGGCCACCCGGACCGCCTCCGGCCAGGGCAGCGGCCCGGTCCGCAGCCGGTCGGCCAGGTTGTGACCGTCGACGAGCTCCATCACCAGGTACGGGACCACGACGCCGCCGGCCAGGCTCGCCTCGGCGTAGTCGTACACCTGGGTCACGTGTGGGTGGGTCAGCCGGGCGGCGGCGCGGGCCTCGCGTTGGATGGTGGCCCGCAGCTGTGGGTCGGTGGCGAACTGCCCGGCGAGCACCTTGATCGCGACCGGCCGCCCGAGCACCTCGTCGTCGCCTCGCCACACCTCGGACATGCCACCGAGACCGATCCGCTCGTGCAGTACGTAGCGGTCGTGGAGGCGGAGAGTGGGCGTGAGCGGCGACATGGCTTCACCAGTCTGCCTGGTAACACCGCCTCCGACCACTCTGCGTGCCCGGCCCCACACTGTTCGTCCCGTCCGTGCCGGAATGGGATTGGTGCGGGTCAGGAGCAGCGCGGGGTGCCGGGCAGCGGTCGTGGTTGGATGCGGTCGGCGAGCCGGCGCAGGGCGAGGGCGGTGGCCTGCCGGGTCGGGGCGAGCAGGGCCCGGCGGGGGTGCTCGACCTGGACCGGAGCGTCCGGTCGGGCCGAGTTGA
The DNA here is from genome assembly GCF_040677775.1 of Micromonospora sp. NPDC053740. NCBI lineage: Bacteria > Bacillati > Actinomycetota > Actinomycetes > Micromonosporales > Micromonosporaceae > Micromonospora > Micromonospora sp. NPDC053740. Next base: position 373,378 of record NZ_JBFASO010000009.1, on the reverse strand, counting down.
CGTGCCGGCTCATGGCGTCGAGCGCGGTGATGTATCCGGTGGGAAGTTCCATGGTCAACTCCTTGGGACAGGTCCGGTGGAAGCCCGGACGACGAGTGCGGTGGGCAGCAGCACGTGACCGGCCGCGGCGTCCGCGGGCGGGTCGAGCAGCAGTTCGGCGGCGATCCGGCCCTTCTCCTCGGCCGGTTGCCGGACGGTGGTGAGTCCGGCTGCGGCGGCATCGGGGACGTCGTCGAAGCCGGTCACCGAGACGGCCGGACGATCATGGGCCGGCCGTGCGGCCAGGGCGTCCAGCACACCGAACGCGAGGACGTCGGAGCAGGCCAGGACGGCGGTCGGCGGTGCGGGTCTGTCGAACAGCCCGGCGATGGCTGCGGCTGCCGCCGGGCGGCTGTTGCCGGGGACGTTGACCAGTGTCAGCTCCGCCCAGCCGACGCCGACCTCGGCGAAGGCCTCGGCGAACCCGCTGAGCCGACCTCGGGTGGTCGGATGCGGCACCTGGTCGACCCCGGCCAGCGTGAGCGGGCCGGCCGGCGCGTCGGGCAGCACGGAGTCGGCGAGCAGCGCCACCCGACGGTGCCCGAGCCCCGCGACGTGCGTGGCGACACCGCGGGCGGCGGCCCGCTCGTCGATGCCGACGAACCGTTCGTCGGCGCCGGCGTCGTCGCGGGCGGCCGTGCTGACGAACGGCAGCCCGCGTTGGCGGATGACGTCCAGCGCCCATTCCTCGTCGGCGACGCAGTAGACACAGAACCCGTCGACGGCGGCGTTCTCCACCGCCTGCCGGGCGTCGGTCACCGCCGGGGGTAGCGGCACCAGCAGCATGCTGGTGCCGTGCCGCTCGGCCGCCGCGCCGACACCGGCGAGGAAGCGGACAGCGAACGGGTCGGTGAAGGCGTACGACAGTCGCGAGGTGAACAGCACCCCGATCGACCCGACGAAACCTCGGCGCAGGGAGCGCGCTGTGGGGTTGGGGCCGGGGTACCCGAGTTGCCGGGCGGCGTCCAGGATCCGCTCGCGCAGGGCGGTGGAGAGCTGGTCGGGGCGGCTGTAGGCGTTGGACACCGTGCTGCGGGAGACGCCCACGGCGTCGGCCACGGCTTGCAGTGTTGGCTTCACCGGCACCCCTCTGTATCGATCCAGTCTGTATCGATACAGAGACTAGCCCGACCGGTTGGCGTCGGTCAATACGTGAGCTGAGAGTCCCGTCTGCGGGGGCCTGCGACCGCGGGGTCAGGCAGGGTAGGTGTCGTCCAGCAGGCCGCCGAGGATCTCCGCCGTACGCTCGGGCGGCTCGGCCTCGACGCAGAGCCGCTCCATGGCCACCGCGTAGTAATCCAGATCGTCGCGCTTGTCCAGGTAGATGGCGCTGGTGAGCTGTTCGATGTAGACGATGTCCGGAAGCTCCTGGTCGCCGAAGCGCAGGATGGTGAACGCGCCCCCGGCGGCGGCGTGGCCACCGGCGGCGAACGGAATGACCTGCAACCGGATGTGGGGCGACTTGGTCGCCTCGATGAGCGCGGTGAGCTGACCGCGCATGACCTCTGTGCCACCGATGGGCCGGCGCAGCGCGGCCTCGTCCACCACGGCCCAGAGCTGCGGCGGATTCTCCCGGTGCAGCAACTGCTGGCGTTGCATCCGCAACGCGACGCGCCTGTCGATCTCACCCGGACCGGCCGTCCCGTGCCCCAGCAGCACTACCGCCCGGGCGTACTCCGGGGTCTGCAACAGGCCGGGCACGAACTGCACCTCGTAGCTGCGGATCAGCGCGGCGGCGGCCTCCAGGCCCAGGTACGACTGGAACCAGGACGGCAACACGTCGCCGTAGCGGTGCCACCAGCCGGGACTGTTCGCGTCCCGCGCGAGTTTGAGCAGCGCGTCACGCTCGTGGTCCTCGGTGACGCCGTAGAGGGTCAACAGGTCGGCGACGTCGCGCTCCTTGAAGCCGACCCGGCCGAGCTCCATTCGACTGATCTTGGATTCGGAGGAGCGGATCTCCCAGCCGGCACCCTCCCGGGTCACCCCGCTGGACTCCCGCAGACGGCGCAGTTGGGCACCGAGCAGCATGCGCAGCACTGTCGGCCCCGTTGTCGGGCCACCCTCGGCGGGAACCATCGTCACGTGCGGACCTCCGGACACCGACCCACGACGGCCGGGCGCCCCGGCCCGGCCGACGTGTAAGCATGCCATGGACCGACAGTGAGGTGAACTCCTCCGCACCGGTGAATCGGTCCCGTCGCCGGGACGACCCACCACCGGCCGGTCAGTTGATCAGATGGTCGAAATCTCCGTCTCGCGCACCGAGAACGAAGGCGGCGATCTCATCCACCGTGTAGATCAGGGCCGGCCCTTCCGGGTGTCGTGAGTTGCGGACCGCGATGCCCGCTCCCTCGGGCAGTTCGGCCAGTTCGACGCAGTTGCCGCTGGGGTTGCTGCGGCGACTCTTCTGCCAGCTCAGCGGAGGCAACTGGTGGATCGGTACGCCATTGGGTGGCTGCTGCATGGGGGCGTCTTTCTGTTACGAGCCCGCCGGTGGCCGTGGGAGGAGCGGTAACGGCGAGGGGGTGCGGTATCGACATTGGACGGTTCTGCACGTGCATCTGCTATTGCATCTGCATCCGACGGCGAGCATGATAACGCACATGATCGGTGCCCATCCGTTCACTTTGTGTTACCCCCGCACGGGCAACGATCAGGCAAAACTGGGCTCGACGCGGCGTGCCGCGTCAACCGAAGGCTGGAGGCGGTCGCGGCGATGGGAGGGTTCGTGCCGGATCCGATGAGTGTCGCCTCCGGCGTCTGCGCGGCGGGTGCGCTGCTCTCCTCCTGGCAACTACGCCGACGGGCCGTGCGCGCCGAGGCCGAGATCGGTCACCTCCAGGCAGAGCTGGCCGCCGAACGGCACGCCGCCAGTCACGACCCGCTCACCGGGCTGCCCAATCGACGCGCCTTCTACCGCCTGGCAGCCGCCCTGCTCACCGACGCCGCCGGCCAGCCGCTGATCGCCGTGGTGCTCGATCTGGACGACTTCAAGCAGATCAACGACCGGTACGGGCACGCCGCCGGCGACCAGGTGCTGATCAGTGTCGCCGAACGACTCGCCGGCTTCGCCGGGGACAACCTCGTGGCGCGCCTCGGCGGCGACGAGTTCGCCGGGCTGCTCTCCAGCCCCACGGTCGACCGGCGCTGGATCGAGCACTCGACCCGCCGGCTCAGCGAGACCGTCGCCGCGCCGATCCGGCTGAGCGGGTGCAGCGTCCGGGTCACCGCGTCCGTCGGGCTCGCCCCGGTGACCGGCCCGGCCCAGCTCACCGACGCGCTCAGCCGCGCCGACGCGGCCATGTACCAGGCGAAGAGCCTCGGCGGCGCCCGATCGCCCCGCCAACTTGTCGACAGCGCGTTCCTCGGCGAGCGCTGACCGTTTCAGCTGACCGGCGCGCCGAACCACCTGGGCAGCTGGCTGAGCAGGTCGCTCTGATCGTCGCCCACCCACGCCACGTGACCGTCGGGCCGTAGCAGCACGGCGGGCACCTCCAACTCCTCACTGACGTCGACGACGTGGTCGACCCGCTCCGCCCAGCCGGCGACCGAGAGCTGGCCGGTCTGATCGAGCAGCAGGCCGCGGCCGCCGTGCATCAGCTCGTAGAGGCGCCCCCGCGCCAGCCGTACGTCACGCAGGTGGCGCCCGAGCAGGTCGTGGCCCGCGCCGAAGTCGTAGCGGACCCCGATCGCGGTGATCTTCTCGATCAGGTACCTGTTGACGTCCTCGAAGTCCAACAGCTCGGACAACAGTTGGCGCACCGACCGCAGCCCCGGCTCGGGTGAGAGCAGCAGCATCTGCGCCCGGGTGTTGTTCAGCACGTCTGCGGCCACCGGATGCCGTTCGCTGTGGTAGCTGTCCAGCAGCCCCTCCGGCGCCCAGCCGTTGAGCTCGGCGGCCAGTTTCCAGCCGAGGTTGAAGGCGTCCTGGATGCCGAGGTTGAGCCCCTGCCCGCCGGTCGGCGGGTGGATGTGCGCCGCGTCGCCGGCCAGCAGCACCCGGCCGACCCGGTAACGCTCGGCCAGTCGGGTGGCGTCACCGAAGCGGGAGAGCCAGCGCGGTGAGTGCACACCGAAGTCGGTGCCCGCGTACACCCGCAGTTGGTGTTTGAAGTCGTCGATGGTCGGCGGGACCGTGCGGTCCTCGACCACCCCCTCGGCCGGGACGACGACGCGGTACACCCCGCCCCCGAGCGGCCCGAGACCGAATCGGAGATGGGTCCTGCGGACCTCGGCCACCACGTCGGCCACCGTCTCCGGCGGCACGCCCACCTCCATCTCGCCCAGCAACGTCTCGACGCTGCTGGGCTCGCCGGGAAAGCCGACACCGAGCAGCCCGCGTACGGTGCTGCGACCGCCGTCGCAGCCGACGAGGTAGCGCGAACGCAACTGTGTCCCATCGGCCAGCCGCACTGTCACCCCGTTGTCGTCCTGGCTCAGCCCGACGAGTTCGCTGCCGCGCCGGATCTCGACGCCGACCTCGTCGGCGTGCTCGCTCAGGAGACGGTCGGTGGTGGTCTGCGGAATGCCGAGGACGTACGCGTGCGCGGTGTCCAGCCCGCCCGGCGACGGCTTGGGAATCGCGGCGAAGAAGCCCCCGACCGGGTGCTGCTGTCCGAGGGCGAGGAACCGCTCCAGCAGACCTCGCTGGTCCAGCACCTCGATGCTGCGTGCGTGCAGGCCGAGCGCGCGGACGTAGCTGGTCGGCTCGGTCTCCTTTTCGAGCACGAGCGCGTGCAGCCCGTGCAGCCGCAACTCGCTGGCCAGCATCAAGCCGGTCGGCCCACCGCCAGCAATGATCACATCGATCATGGAATCCCCCGATTTTCCAGATTTGGGCGTCGGCTGGAGATTCTGCTGCACCACCCGGGTCTTGCCGCAAGGCCCCGGGTGCGATATATGTTGGAGGTGGCAGGGAGCGGGTTCGCTCTTTGCCTTACTGTCTTGTCAGGTGCAGACGAGCCGCTCGCCGCTCAGAACCGCCGGTCACGCCTCGCGCAACGCCGCGTGGGCCAGAGTGACCAGACCCACCTGTGACACCAGCCCGCGCACGATCCGCGCCGCCCGGTCCCGGTCGGCCGCCTCGGCGTCGAGGTCCAACGCCTGCCGGGTCCAGTCGCTGAGGTCGTCGAGCGCGCGGACCGCGAGGAACCAGGCCAGGCGCGCCCTGTCGACCTCGGCCGTGCCGTAGCCGTCGAGCACGGCCCGCTGCTGGTCGGGAGTGATCGGCGCGAAGGCGAGCACCCCGCCGCGCACGAACATGAGGTCGCACTCGGGCGGGGCGAGCACCGCGTCGTCCCAGTCGATCAGCCAGACCTGTCCGTCCGCGCCGAGCAGCAGGTTGCCCAGGTGCGGGTCACCGTGGCAGACGACGTGCGAGCCGGGCCGGTCGCGCTGCTCGGCCGCGCGGCGCTCGACCTCGCGGGTCAGGAACCGCAGCCGGTCCGCCACCGCTGACCACACCCCCGCCAGCTCCGCGACCAGCGGGTCCGCGAGATCGCCCGGGTCTGGGTCGCGCAGCCGCGCGGCCACCGCCCGGGTCGCGGTCACGATCGTGGGGTACGCCGCCCCGCCCGCCGGCAGCAACCGGCCGAGCTCCTCGGTCACCGGCACCGCGTGCACGGCGGCCAACACCTCGCCGTACGCCCGCCAGTGCGCGCCGGTCATCGGACCGTCGAGCGCCCGCTGGTCGGACACCCACGGCACCACCGACAGGCGGCGGCCGTCGTGGTCGATCGACAGCCGCCCGTCGTCGGCCCGCAGCGGCGCGACGATGCCCGGCACGCCCTGTCCGGCCAGGTACGCCGTCACGACCAGACCGGCCGGGGTGCCGCCACCGCTCAGCTTGACCGCGTACCGCGAGCCGTCGGCGGCCTGAGCGAGCCACAGTCGGGCGTGCTGGTCCGCACCGGAGGTGACAATCTCCATTGCGGACAGTTGCAGGCCGAAGCCCGTCCGTACCTGTTCGGCCACCTGCCGTGTGACGTCCTGCACCATGCGGACACCATGCCAGCGCTCCGGCCACCGACCCAGCGGTTTTGTCGGTCGCCGGGGTGTTCTGAGACGTCCTATTCGGGTATGGGAACCCAGTACTCGAATCACGACCGCCGAGAGGACCCGACGTGGCGACCATCCGCGCCCTCGTACTCAACTGCACCCTCAAGCCGTCGCCTGGGCCGTCGAGCGCCGAGCAGCTCGGTCGGGAAGTGCTCGCCGAGTTGGCCGCGCAGGGCGTGGAGGGCGAAATGATCCGGGTCGTCGATCACGATGTGCGTTTCGGGGTGTCCACGGACGAGGGCGACGGCGACGGTTGGCCGGCGATCCGCGCCAAGTTGATGGCAGCCCAGGTGCTGATCATCGCCACGCCGATCTGGCTCGGTCAGCCCTCCAGCGTCTGCAAGATGGTCCTCGAACGCCTCGACGCCGAGCTGTCCGAGACCGACGCCGAGGGCAGGCTCCGCACCTACGGCAAGGTGGCCGGCGTCGCCGTGGTCGGCAACGAGGACGGCGCCCACCACACCATCGGCGAGGTGCAGCAGGCACTCAACGAGGTCGGGTTCACCATCGCCGCCGCCGCCGCGACCTACTGGGTCGGCGAGGCGCTGCACACAGTGGACTACCGTGACGCCGGCCCCAAGCCCGACACCACCGGCCGCACCACGAAGGCTTTGGCGCTCAACACCGCGCACCTGGCCCGACTCCTCGCCGACCAGCCCTACCCGCCGCCGGACGCGAAGGGTGCCGGGGTCGGCCCGAGCCGCGAATAGACCTCACCCGCAAGGTGCCCCACCGCTGGGGCAGCCCTGCGCGCGGCTCGCTACCGCTCCGCCCCAGCCGCACCCGGCGCGGTCAGCGCCAGCCGTAGCCGGCGCGCAACGCCTGCCCGACCCGGTCGAACCGGGGCCGGTCCAACACGGCGCCCTCCCGGCGGATGCTGTCCTCGCGCATGGTGAGCACCCGGTCCAGCCGGACCCAGCTCGGCCGGTTGTCCCGGTCCCACTCCCCCGGCCCGAGCGCGAACCAGTGCCGCTGCCCGTCCCGATCGCTCTGGCTGGACAGCATCAGCCCGAACAGGGTCCGGCTGTGCCGCCCGACGACCAGCACCGGCCGATCCTTGCCCTGGCGGGGGTCGTCCTCGTACGGCACCCACGTCCAGACGATCTCACCCGGGTCGGCCTGACCGTCCCGCTCCGGAGCGTAGGTCAGCTCCCGACGCTGCAACGCGCTCACCTGACGGCGGCGGGCCACCTGCGCCGGTGCCGGCCCGGTACGCCGGGGCGACGGGATCACCGCACCGACCCGGGAGATACGCGCCGCGACATTCCTCAACAGACCAGCCACGGCGGGCAGCCTACCCGCCGTCGCGGCGGGCGGGTGCGACAGACTGGCCCGATGGACGAGCTCCCCCGCGACCTGCCGATCCTGGAGCGACGCGCGGTGCGGGTCGTGGTCACCGACGGCACCGACCGGGTCCTGCTGTTCCACACCCGCGACCCGGACCACCCCCGGCTGGGCACCTGGTGGGAACTGCCGGGCGGTGGCATGGATCCCGGTGAGACCTACCGCGACACGGCGGTACGGGAGCTGCGGGAAGAGACCGGCATCGTGATCACCGCCGACCAGGTCGGTGCGCCGAACTGGCGGCGGCGGGCCAGCTTTCTGCACCGCCAGGTGCGGCACGTCCAGGACGAGGTTGTCGTCGCCGTACGGCTGGCCGGCCCCGGCCCCGACGTGGACGAGACGCACCGGCTCGACTACGAGCGGGAGGACTACTTCGGCTTCCGCTGGTGGCCGTTGCCCGAGGTGGTGGCCAGCCGGGAACGCTTCTACCCCGGGCATCTCCCCCGGCTGATCACCCCCTTTCTCGCCGGCACGCGGATCGACGAGCCGTTCGAACTGTGGTCGTGAGCCGGGTCGGCGGGCAGAGTGTGGGCATGAGGAGCGATCTGCACGGCCCGTTGTCCGCGTACGCCGCGCGACTTCACGCGACGGTCGGCGACGGGCACCACGTCGCCTCCCCGCTCGGCGCCTGGCTGCTGCTCGCGGTCACCGCCACGACGGCCGACCCTGATCCGGCCGTAGCGGATGGAGCCGCCGTGAAGCTGGCGCAGGCGCTGGGCACCGACCTGCCGAGCGCGGCCGAGGTGGCCCGAACACTGTTGGACGCGCCGCACCCGCTGGTCGGGTCCGCCACCGCGCTCTGGCACACAGCGGGGCAGGGCGACGACGGATCGGCGGCGTGGCGGGCCGCGCTGCCCCGCGCGACCGAGGTCGGCGCACTGCCCGATCAGGCCGGGTTGAACGCCTGGGCGCGCGAGCACACCCTCGGCCTGATCGAGACGTTTCCCCTGAAGGTCGAATCGGAGGTGGTGTTCATCCTGGCCAGCGCGTTGGCGACCCGGGTGTCCTGGGCGACCCCGTTCGACGTCGCCGATGCACGCGCGCTCGGCGCCGGCAGCCCGTGGGCCGGCCAACTACGGCGGGCGCTGCGCAGCCCGAGCCAGGGCCACCGCTGCGCCATCGTGTCCACCGCGCAAGCCGGTGACGTGATCGTGCACGCCGCACCGGCCCGGACGACCGACGGCGCGGGGCTGGTGGTCCTCTCGGTGGCCGCCGCGCCGCAGGTGCCACCGGCCGAGGTGCTGGCCATCGCGTACGACCTGAGTGCCGACGCGGCCGACGGCGCGCAACCAGCGGGCAGCCGCTCGCTGTTCGACCTGCCGCTCGGCGAGACTCCGCTCTGGACGCTGACCGAGGAGCGGGTACACACCTGGGACCGTGACGGCCGCGAAGAACGGCACAACGCCGTCCTCCCCTGCTGGTCCGCTCGGAACGACCATGACCTGACCGCTTCGGCGCTCGGCTTCCCCGCTGCGGCCACCACGCTCGCGGCGGCGCTGGCGCTACGGATAGACGACTTCACGGCACGGCAGACGGCGGTGGCCCGGTTCGACAGGTACGGCTTCGAGGCGGCGGCGGTGACCGGCATGGCCGGAATTACCAGCATGCCGCCGGAGGGTGTGGCCCGCACCGCCGAGCTGCGCTTCGGCAACCCGTACGCGGTGGTGGCCGTCGCCACCGACAGCCGGGCCGACGGCGTCACCGGCCCGTGGCACGGGGTACCGGTCTTCTCCGCCTGGGTCGCCGAGCCCGAGGAGGTGCCCGAGGCATGAGTTGACTCGCGGACCAGCCGGCGGCCGGGGTGCTCCGGCAGACACGAGGTCAGCTCAGAAGCCGCCGTCGCGCGGCAGTCGCGCCACCATCTCCCGGAACTCCCGCACCGTCATCGCCGTGCGCAACGTCGCGAAGACGGCGCCGGTCCCGGCCCGGGCGGTGGCCGGGTCCACCCCGGCACGCTGTTCGACCCGACGAAGGAACTCCGTCGGGCCGGCCTCCATCGGGGTCGCTCCGGCACCGCCGACCCCCAGGCCCACCCCGCTGGTCAACCCATCGGCCCCAGCATCCGGGCCGAGGACCCCTGCCGGATCCGTGGCCGGAAGGGCCGTACCGGCCGGATCCGGGGCCGGACCGAAGGCCCCGGCCGCATCGGGGGCCGGGCCGCTCAGGTAGCCGTCGACCTCGTTCGGAAGGTGCCCGACGAGGTCCCCGGGCGCGTCGCCGGTAACCCGCTCGGCCAACGTCTGGAGCACGGCGCGGGCGAGCACGCCGGCCTCCTCGGCCGGCAGGCCGGACCGTTGGGACACCGCGTCGATGAAGTACGGGAACCCGTCGCCGTCGGTCACGCTCGGCCGGTTACCCCTGGCCGGCCGCGACAAACTGCTGCTAGGTCAGCAGCCCTTCCGCCAGCAGGTGGTCGAAGATGATCTGGTCGACCGGCGAGGTGCGGTGTCGGTCCGCGTACCCGAGCCAGGCCATCTCGGCGATCTCGCTGGCCGGTCGCAGTTGTCCCCGATAGTCGGCCCGGTAGCAGGTCATCCGGACGGTGATGCCGGTCGTGTGGCCGTGCGCCTGTGCGGTGAAGGTGCCCAGGTGCACGGCACCTGGCACGTCGACCTCGACGCTCAACTCCTCGTCGATCTCCCGACGCAGGGTCTCCAGGTCGGTTTCGCCCGGCTCGCGCTTTCCGCCCGGCAGGTACCAGACGTCCTTGCCCACCGACCGGGTGCTCAGCACCCGACCGTCCTCGACGAGGATCCAGGCCACCTTGTCGATCTCGCGCACGATGCTCCTTACGGCCGCCGGGATCGGGGACGCTACCACCCGGCGCCGCGCTCAGTCGGCGAGCAGGTCGAGCAGCAGCGCGGCGCTCCAGCTGAACGCCGGTGAGCCCAGCCCGGCGCCGGTGTCCGGGTGGAAGTACTCGTGGCAGCCGGCCCCGGCGACCAGACCGATCATCGAACGGCGCAGCCCGGCGGCCAACTCCGGGTGCCCGTGGCCGAGCAGCCCACGCCGGACCAGCCAGCCGATGTTCAGCCAGCTCGGCCCACGCCAGTAACGAAGCGGCTCGAAGTCGGGTGCGGTGCGGTCGTAGGTGGGCAGCGGCCGGTCCATCCGACGGGCCACCCCGAAGCGCACCGACCGGGCCTCGACGACCAGCGCGTCGACATTCCGGGTCGGCAGGTCGGGCAGGATCAGCGGGGTCAGCCCGAGCACGGTACGGGCGCTCACCAGCCGGTCGGTGCGCAGGTCACGGGGCTGGAACGTGCCGGTGTCAGGGTCGTACAGCCGGCGTACCAGTGCTTCGGTGATGCGGGCCGCGCGGACCCGGTGCGGTCCGGGGTCCCCACCGACGAGCGCGGCGATCTCGGCGAGGGCGTGTTCGGCGGCCCCGAACGCCGCGTTGAACAGCGGGCACTCCACCAGGAACGGGTGCCCGCCGGCCAGGTCCCGGTCGGAGTAGCAGTGGTCGCGGTAGGCGGCGACGATCGCCAGGTAGCGCGCGTAGTCCAGGTCCGTGGGGCGGTGCGCGGCGTCGGCGTGCGTGGTGTCGTGCCGACGGTACGCCCGCATCACTGCCGCCTCGGCCGGCACCGCGGCCATCGGCTCGTCCCACGCCGGGCTGTTGTCCAACCCCGACTCCCACGGGTGCACGACGCAGACCAGTCCGTCACCGGCCACGTCCCGCCGGTCGGCCAGGTAGCGCTGTTGGGCGACCAACGCGGGGTAGAGCACGCGCAGCGCGGCCAGGGCGGTCGGGTCGGGCGTCCGCCGGTACGCCAACAACGCGGCGAGCGCGTGCACCGGCGGCTGGACCAGGCCGGAGGTGGCCACCGTCGGCGCTCCCGGCACGTCGGCCGATCGCCACATCTCCGGCCCCGGGAAGTACGCGCCGACCCGCAACGCCGGGTTGAACACGATGTGCGGCACCCGTCCGTCGGCCCACTGCGCCCCGAACAGGCTTGCCAGCTCCCGCCAGGCACGGTCGGGGCGGACCTGGGCCAACCCGATCGCGATGAACGCGGAGTCCCAGCTCCACTGGTGCGGGTAGAGCGTGCGTGAGGGCACCGTGTGGTCGTGCTCCCAGTTGGCGTCGAGCGTGTCGATCGCGAGCCGACGCAGCCCGCCCGCGTCGGCCGGGCCACCCGTACCGGCGGTGTCGGTGCGCGTCGGCCCGGCGTCGGCGGGCAGGCCGACACCGGCGGTCGCGTCGACGCTTGTCGGCCCGGCGTCGGCGCTCACGCGGCGGCCCGCCGAGGCAGCGCGTGTCGCAGCACCGTGGCCGCCTGTTGCAGGGCGCGGACCGGGTCGCCGCGCAGCCGGCACTCCAGGGACAGCCACCCCCGGTAGTCCAGCTCCAGCAGGGTACGCACCAGCGCCGTCCAGTCCAGGTGCCCGGCGCCGGGCTGGTACCGGTTGGAGTCGCTGACCTGGACGTGCCCGAGGTACGGCGCGGCGGCGCGCAGCGCGCGGTGCACGTCGTCCTCCTCGATGTTCATGTGGAAGGTGTCGGCGACCACCCGGACCGACGGCAGCCCGAGCGCGGCGCAGAGCGCCACCGCCTCGTCGAGACGGTTGACCATGTGGTCCTCGTACCGGTTGAGGGGTTCCAGGAAGAGGGTGACGCCCTCGGCCCGGGCGTGTTCGCCCAGCTCGCCGAGGGCGTCGAGGAGCACCTGCCGGTCGCCGTCCGGCGGGCGGGGCGGCTCGAACGGCGGGAGTCGTCGGGAGAACATCCCCCAGGCGGCCGGGGTCATCACCCCGACGCCACCCAGCTCGGCGATCACCGAGAGTTGGGAGCGCAGGTTGTGGACGGCGTCGGCGGACCGCGCGCTGTCGAAGTCGCCGATGAAATGGTCCATCTCGACGCAGACGGTGGGCATCACCACCCCGGCGGCGCGGGCCCGGCGCAGCTCGGGCAGCCGGCGGGCGAACGCCAGGTCGCCGCGGCCGCGTAGTTCGATGCCCTGGTAGCCGAGGGCGGCCGCGAGGGCGTACTTCTGGATCAGGTTGGTGCCCGGCAGGAGTTGTTCCTGGCAGGCCAGCGCGATGGTGGTCATGAGAACCTCAGCACGACTTGGAGGACGTCACCGGCGCCGCGGTCGAGCAGCGCGAGGGCGTCGGCGACCGCGCTGGCGTCGACGATGTGGCTGACCAGCGGCAGCGGGTCGACGCTGCGGTCGGCCACCAGGTCCATGAAGGTCTGCGCGACCCGGTCTCCGGTCCACCGGCCGGCCATGCTCGGCGCGGGGGTGGGCCCGGAGACCTGGGCGGCCACCAACTGGATGCGGTTGTGGTGGAACTCCTCGCCGAGGCCGAGCGCGTCGGCCTGGCCCTGGTAGAAGCCGGCGGCCACGACCCGGCCGGCGTGGGTGGTGGAGCGGATCGCCTCGTGCAGCGCCGGGTACGCGCCGGACAACTCCAGGCAGACGTCGGCTCCCCGGCCGTCGGTGGCCTGGCGCAACACGGCGGCGGCGGAGGTGACGGTGGCGTCCACAGTGGATTTTGCGCCGTATCTGGCGGCGTGCTCCAGCCGGTCGGGAACCGGGTCGACGGCCACCACCCGGGCCCCGGAGAGCACGGCGAGCCGGGTAGCGAGCAGCCCGATGACGCCCTGGCCGAAGACGCCGACCCAGTCACCGAGGTGCAGGTCACCGGCGAGCACGGCGGTCAGCGCGATGGCGCCGGGGCGGGCGAAGACAGCGGCGAGCGGATCCAGCCCGGCGGGGAGCGCGCGGACCGCGTCGGCGGCGAGCACGGCCTCGGCCCGGTGCCCCCAGATGCCCCAGACGAGCTGCCCCGGATGCCGGTCGGTGACGTCCGGCGCGACCTCGACGACCTCGCCGACCTCTTCGTAGCCGAAGCCGATCAACGGGTAGGGAACCGGGCTCTGTCGGGGGACGAACATCCGGGCGGCGTCGTCCCAGTCTTTGCTGAGCCGGGGATTGCTGCCCCGGTAGAGGGTCAGCTCGGTGCCGGCGGAGATGCCCGAGTAGCAGGTGCGGACTCGGACCTGGCCGGGGCCGAGCGGATCCGGCGGGCAGGGCTCGAGGCTGATGCGTCGAGGCCCGGCGAGAGAGACCACCCAGTTGCCCATGTGTCACATCCCGGTAGCACTGGGCTCCAGGATAGACACAAAATCGCGATATGTCTTGTTATTGATCAATCGAAGGTGTTGAATCCGGCATGTACCCTTCGAGAGGAGTGCCACCGATGTCAGCACCTCCGAGGCGGATACTCGCCACCACAGTGATCCTGGCACTGACCGCGTCCACCCTGCTGGCCTGCGGCGACGACGAACCCGACAGCAACAGCAAGAAGATCACCGTCTGGAGCCTGGAGGACGTGGCCGACCGGGTCACCGCCACCAAGGCGATCATCGCCGACTTCACCGCCAAGACCGGGATCCAGGTCGATCTCGTGACCGTCAACGAGGACCAGTTCCCCTCCTTGATCGCCGCAAACGCCGCCGCCGGCGACCTGCCCGACGTGGTCGGGTCGGTCTCCCTCGCCGGCATCCGTACGCTCGCCGGCAACGAGCTGCTGCACACCTCGGCGAACGCGGAGGTCGTCGACAAGCTGGGCAAGCAGACGTTCTCCCCCCGAGCGCTGAAGCTCACCTCCGACGACGGCAAACAGCTCTCCGTGCCCAGCGACGGTTGGGGGCAACTGCTCGTCTACCGCAAGGACCTGTTCGCCGCGGCCGGCCTGCCCGCCCCCGACACGTACGAGCGGATCACCGCCGCCGCGGCCCGACTGAACACCGGCGGCGTCGCCGGCATCACCGCGGCGACCGCCCCCAGTGACGTGTTCACCCAGCAGACCTTCGAGCACCTGGCGTTGGCCAACGGCTGCCAGCTCACCGACGACTCGGGGAAGGTGACACTGGATTCGCCCCAGTGCGTCGAGGCGTTCCGCTTCTACGGTGACCTGATCCGCACCAGCTCGGTGAAGGGCGCGCAGGACGTGGACACCACCCGGGCCACCTACTTCGCGGGCAAGGCCGCCATGGTGATCTGGTCACCGTTCATCCTCGACGAGCTGGCCGGGCTGCGCAACGACGCCAAGCCGACCTGCCCCCAGTGCCAGGCGGACCCGGCCTTCCTCGCGAAGAACAGCGGGTTCGTCACCGCGATCAAGGGCCCGAACGGCACCGAACCGGCCCAGTACGGCGAGATCAGCTCGTGGGCGGTTCTCGACGGCGCGGTGAGCGACCCGGCGAAGTCCTTCGTGGAGTACATGCTCAGTGACGGCTACCCGCGCTGGTTCGGCGTGTCCCCCGAGGGCCGCTTCCCGGTGCGCAAGGGCACCCCCGCCGAGCCGGAGGCGTACCTGACCGCCTGGAACACCAGCCAGGCGGGCGTGGACGCGAAGAAGCCCCTCACCGACGTGTACGGCGACGAGGTGCTGGCCACGCTGCGCCGCAGCCCGGACACCTTCGGGCGCTGGGGGCTCAGCCAGGGGCAGGGCAAACTCGTCGGCGCCATGCTCGGCGAGTTGCCGGTGCCCAAGGCCCTGGGCGACCTCGTCTCCGGCAAGTCCGACGCGGCGGCCACCGCCAACCGCGCCACGAAGGACGTGGACGCCATCAAGGCCGGCGTCAATTGACCACCACCGCGCCCGGCCCCGGCCGCTCCCCCACCAGGGAGCGGTCGGCGCCGCCCCGGCGCCGACAGTTGACCCTGCGCCGCCGCGAATCCCGGGCCGGGCTCGCGCTGGTCGCACCGACACTGCTCGTCACCATCGCTGTCATCGGCATTCCGATCGTCTGGACGGTGGTGCTCGCCTTCCAGCGGGTCCGGCTGGCCACTCTGCGCAAGACCGGTCTGTTCGGCGATTTCACGATGGACAACATCGACCGGGTGCTGCACACCCCCGGCTTCGCCGAGACGCTGTGGGTCACGCTGATCTACAGCATCGGCGGCACCGTCGGGTCGATAGTGCTCGGCCTGGTGGCCGCACTGGTCGTCCGCCGGCCGTTCCGTGGTCGCACCCTGGTCCGGGCGTCCATGCTGCTGCCGTACGTGGCGCCGGTGGTCGCCGTGACGTTCGTCTGGCAGGTGATGCTCGACCCACAGCTCGGCATCGTCAACGCGTGGGGTCAACGCCTGCTCGGCTGGGACGCCCCGGTGCCGTTCCTCACCCAGGAGTCGACAGCGTTGGCCACGGTGATCGCCTTCGAGGCGTGGCGGTACTTCCCGTTCGCGTTCCTGTTCCTGCTGGCCCGGCTCCAGGCGGTGCCCGGCGAGTTGGAGGAGGCCGCCCGGGTCGACGGCGCCACCCCCACCCAGCGGTTCCGGCACATCCTGCTGCCGCAACTGCTGCCGGTGATCGCCCTGCTGGGCGTGCTGCGCTTCATCATGACGTTCAACAAGTTCGACGACGTCTACCTGCTCACCGGCGGTGCGGCCGGCACCGAGGTGGTCAGCGTGCGGGTGTACGAGTTCCTCACCGCCCGTACCGACATCGGGGCCGCGGCCGCGCAGGCGGTCGTGCTGGCCGTGGTGCTCATCGTGTTCGTGCTGATCTATCTGCGCTTCTTCGGACGGAGGGTGAGCTGATGGACCGGGACGTGGTCGAGACGGTGAGCCTGCGTTGGCTGCGCCGCCTGGTGATCGCCGTGTTCCTGGTGATCACGGTCTTCCCCTTCTACTACATGCTGGTGCTCTCGGTGCGCCCCATCGAGCGGCTGCTGCTCGACCCCGGGGCGCTGGTGGTCGGCTTCGGTGAGCTGACCGTCGCCACGTACGCCGAGGTGTTGAAGGCCACCGACGACGGTGGCCAGGGTTTCCTGACCTTCATCCGCAACAGCGGAATGGTCGCCGTCGCGGCGACAGTGCTCACTCTCCTGGTCGCGATCCCCGGCGCGTACGCGGTGGCCCGGCTGCGGTTCTTCGGCCGGCGACAGGTGGACTTCCTGTTCCTGGCGGTCTACCTGTTCCCGTCGATCGTCATCGCGATCCCGTTGTTCGTGGTCTTCACCCGGGCCGGGCTGCGCGGCTCGCTGTTCGGTCTGGTGCTCGTCTACATCTCGCAGACGTTGCCGGTGTCGGTCTACATGCTGAAGAACTACTTCGAGACCATTCCGGTCAGCCTGGAGGAGTCCGCCGCCATCGACGGCGCCGGCCGGCTCGGCATCATCCGCCGGGTCAGCCTGCCCCTGGCGATGCCGTCGATCATGGCGGTCGCGCTCTACGACTTCATGATCGCCTGGAACGAGTTCCTCTTCGCCCTGCTGTTCCTGGTCGACAAACCGAACAGGTGGACGGTGTCACTCGGGTTGTCACTGCTCGCCGACGGGGTGGAGGTCCCCAAGACCGTGCTGATGGCCGGGTCGGTAGTGCTCACGCTGCCCATCGTGATCCTCTTCTTCGCCAGCGAACGGCTGCTCACCGAGGGGCTGACCAGCGGCGCGGAGAAGGGATGATCGTCTCGTCCCGGTCGCCCGCCCGGCCGCCACCGGCCCGGATACGGTGGCCTCATGGCCAACCCGACCCGCTGGGCGACCGACACCGGTCCCGAGCACTCACAGTGGTATATCGACCGGTTTAGGAAGCTCGCGGCCGAGGGCGCTGACCTGGCCGGCGAGGCCCGACTGGTGGACGCCCTCGTCGCGCCCGGCTCCCGCATTCTCGACGCCGGCAGTGGCACCGGCCGCGTCGGCGCCGCGCTGGCCGGGCGGGGTCACACGGTGGTCGGGGTGGACGCCGACCCCGCGCTGGTGGATGCCGCCCGCGCCGACTATCCCGGCCCGACGTGGCTGGTCGCCGACCTCGCCGAACTGGATCTACCGGCGCTGGGTGAGGCCGAGCCGTTCGACGCGGCGGTGCTGGCCGGCAACGTGCTCGCCTTCGTCGCCGTCGGCACCGAACCGGAGGTGCTGCGCCGGGTCGCGATGCACCTGCGGCCCGACGGGGTGCTCACCGTGGGCTTCGGCACCGAGCGTGGTTACCCGCTGACCGCGTTCGACGCCGACGCGGTGGCCGCCGGCCTGCGGGTGGAGCAGCGCTTCGCCACCTGGGACCTGCGCCCGTGGCGTGACGACGCGCCGTTCGCGGTCACCGTCCTGCGCCGCCCGGCCGACTGAGCACCGTCTGCCGCGCGCTGCTCCGCCGCAGGGCCGGGTCGCCCTCAGTCCCCGGCGGCGACGGCGCGGGCGGCGGCCGGGTCGAGGGTGGCGCCGGCAGGCACCAGGCTGACCAGCCCAGCCGGTAGCCGCACCGGCCGCACGTCGCGGTAGCCGAGCATCGGGAGCACCTCGCGGTCGGCCAGCACGTAGCGTCGGCCCAGGTCGGTGACCACGGAGACCGCGCCGCCGGTCGCGCCGGGCGCTGCGGCGGCCTCGACCACAGCGCCGCGGCCTGGCTCCACCACCACATGGTCGGCCAGCACCGCGCCGCCGGTCGTCGCGGTGCGAGGCACGGCCGTCAGGTCCCGCAGCGGTACGCCCCAGCGCACCTCACCAACGCCGCCATCGTCGCCGATGCGGGTGCAGAGCGCCCCGCCGTCGCCGGCCGCGAGCCGGGGCGGAGCCGGTGGTGGGGCGTTCGGACCGGTTGGGGCGAGATCAGGCACCGTGGGCAGCGCCGCGAACCGACCCAACGTCATCGGCACCGGCTCGACCTGCCCGGTGCGGGCCAGCAGCAACCCCGCCTGCAACTCGGTGATGCCGGCCAGACCGGCGTCGAGCGCCACCGCGTACTGCCGGCCGCCACCGGAGTTGCTCACCAGGTAGACCGTGCCGATCGCCGCACCCGGCACCCGGGTGGCGGGCCGACCCAGCGCGGGCAGGTCGAGCGGGGCGAGGTCGGTGCCGGCGGGCAGCGAGTTGAGCAGTGCCGGCGCTACCCGGACCGCCTGGGCGCGGGTGGTGGCGAGCGCCGCCAGCACCCGGCTGGGATCACGGACGAGGTAGCGGCGCTGGTGCCAGACCAGGTGCAGCCCACCGTCGGGGTGACGCAGGAGCAGCGCGTCGTCGCCCAACTGCCGACCGCCGTCGGGCTCGGTGCCGATCAGCAACGCCGAGCGGGGCGCCTCGCCGCCCGCACCGGCCGGGACCGTTGAGCAGACCGTCCACGCCGTGGCGGCGAGCCGGCCCGGGGCGGGCAGCGAGTCGGGTGCGTCGGCGATGCCCAACGGCAGCCCGCGCGGCACTCCGTCGATCGTGCGTCGGGACACCAGGACCGTCTTCGAGCGGTCCGCACCGACGATGAGCAGCGCCGAGGCGTAGTTGAGCACCGGGTGCAGCTTCTGCTCGCGGTAGACGAACCGGGCGCCGGACTCCTTCTCCACGATCACCGCGCCCGGGTCGCGCCACCCCTTGCCGCCGCCGGCGAACAGGCCGTAGAGGGCGAAACCACCGAGCCCGATCGCCGCGACCAGGACGCTGGCCAGGCCGGCGCCGGCCAGCCGCCGAAACGGCGACTGCGCGGGGTCGGTCTCCCGCATGACCAGGGCGGCGACCGCCCGCTGGACGCTGAACTGGTAGGAGTGCAGCTGGTCCTGCCGCGACGGCATGAGTCCGTTACCTTTCGGTGCGCTCTAGTGAGCGCGTGATTGGTTGCCCCGCCTTGCGGTGGGGGCGGTCCCGGTCTTGCCGGCGGATGCCGTGCCGGGTTCACGTTTCACAGCCACCTGCCCTTGTGTGTGGGTCTTCTGGTCGGCTCCGCGTGCTGCCACCGAGCCACTCCCGGCGGTGTTGAGCTCGGCCGCGAGGGCGGCCAGGTTGAGTGCGGCGTTGCGGTCACGGTCGATGACCAGACCGCACGCCTCACAGTCGTACTCACGCTCGTGCAGGGCGAGCTTGGCTTTTACCGCGCCGCAACCCGAGCAGGTTTTCGAGGACGGATACCAGCGGTCGGCCACGAGCAACCGGCCGCCGTTCCACCTGGTTTTGTATGCCAGCTGACGGCGGATCTCGGCGAACCCGGCGTCAGCGATGTGCCGGGCCAGCCGCTGGTTGCGCAGCATGCCCGCGACGTTCAGGTCTTCGACAACGATGGTGCCGTGTTCGCGTGTCAGCCTCGTGGTGAGCTTGTGCAGCCCGTCGCGGCGCAGGTTCGCGACTCGCGCATGGGCGCGACCAAGTCGGTCCGAGGCGCGTTGCCAGCGGTTCGAGGGGCGACAGCCGGTGCGCCGGTCGGGGCCGGACTTCCGCGACGACGCCCGACCGAGCGCCCGCAGTCGGGCCTGCGCGGCGACGAGGTGGCGCGGGTTGTCGACCCGCTCGCCGGTGGACAACACCGCAAGATGTTTGATCCCGACATCCACCCCCACCACCGAGCCGCGCCGGGCCGGTTGCCGTTCGGTCCGCTGCACCTCGACGGTGAACGAGACGTGCCACCGTCCGCCGTCGCGGCGCACGGTGGCGGACATGATCCGCGCGGTGCCGCCCTCGATACGGCGGGCGAGCTTGCGGGCGGATTCGTGCAGCTTCAACCGTCCCAGCCTCGGCAGCACCACGTGCCGGCGGTCGGGCTCGACGCGGATCGCGCCGGTGGTGAACCGCACCGACGGTGTGCCACGGCGGCGGGACTTGAAGCGGGGGAAACCGACCGGCCTGCCGGCCCGCCCGCCCTGACGGGAGTCAGCCCAGTTCTTCAAGCCGCGGGCGAGAGCGTCCAGGCCGGTGTTGAACGCCTCTTTCGACACCTCACCCCACCACGGCGCCGCTTTGGCCTTCGCTTCGTTCCACGCCTTGCGCAGCCCGGCGAGCGACCACGGCAGTGACGGCGTCAGGAACTCATCCGGCACCCCATAGGAGCGCTCCGCAGCGCGCTGGTCCATGACCGCCTTGACCCGGGCGAGCGCCCAGTTGTGCGCCACTCGCGCGGCCCCCACATGCGCCCTCACGGCGCGTTCCTGGCCTGGGGTGAGGTCGAGGGCGAACCGGTAAGCCTGGATCGTCTTCACGTCGGATCCTCGATGACCACCTCGGCCGCGCGGCGAGCCGGTACGCGGGAACAGGCAACGTCCCGGACTCGTACCGCCGTCGCGTACGAGACGCCGGTAGCCGCCGCCCACTCCTTCAAGTTCACACCGCCCCTCTAGACGACCACTGAACACTCCTGACCGTCAGAACGCCAGCAGTTACTTCCCCTCCAGTGGATCGGCCGGGCACAGGATATGCGCTGCGTCGATGTCCCGTGGACCCTGCGTGGCCGCCCGGCGCGGGGCAACCGGTACCATCCGTGGACGAATCCGGCGGCGAGAGGGCATCCGTGGGCGCGCGTTTCGAAGAGCTGGCCTGGCGGGAGACCCCGATCGGCGCGATCAGCCTGCGCCGACGCCGGGACCCGGCACTCCAGGTCGAGGTCTACGAGGTCAAGCTCGACGACGAGTACCTGATGTCCAGCCTCTTCCCGGTCGCGGAGATCGAGCTGGCCCGGCTCGGTCTCGCCGAGGTGGCCGGTGAATCGCTCGACGTGGTGGTGGGCGGTCTCGGGTTGGGCTACACCGCCTGCGCGGCGCTGGGCGACCCCCGGGTGCGCTCACTGTTCGTGGTGGAGGCGATCGAGGACGTGATCGACTGGCACCAACGAGGGCTGTTGCCGTTCGCGGCAGGGCTCGCCGAGGACCCGCGGACCCGCTTCGTGCAGGCCGACTTCTTCGCGGCGGTGGCCGGTGACATTGGCTTCGACACAGAGGTGCCCGGCCGGCGGTTCGACGCGGTGCTGCTCGACGTCGACCACTCCCCGCGCAACGTCCTGCACCCGAGCCACGCGGCGTTCTACCCGCCGGCCGGGTTGCGTCGCCTGGCCGCCCTGCTGCGCCCCGAGGGCGTCTTCGCGCTCTGGTCGGACGACCCGCCGGACGCCGAGTTCACCGCCGCGCTCACCGAGGTGTTCGTGAGCGTACGCGCGCATGTCGTGCCGTTCGCCAATCCGCTGACCGGCGGGGAGTCGGCAAACACCGTCTACGTGGCGCGTACCGGCTCCTGATCGACTTCGGTGTGCCGCGCGCGCATGGTGTCGGCCGGACGGGGAACGAGAAGCCGGGGCCGGCCGCACCAGGCGCGGCCGGTTACGGGAGGTCGACATGCGTGCACTGCTCTGGGTTGTCGGCGTGGTCGCCGGCGTGCTGATCCTGCTCGGGTTGGTTCTCGAGGCGGTCCGCTGGCTGATCATCATCGGTGTGATCGCGCTGGTGATCGTGATCGTCTGGGGCTTCGTCAAGGGGCGGCAGGCCATGAGTCACCAGTCCCGCCGACGGTGACCGGCGGCGGGGCCGGTCAGAACCAGTCCGGGCGCATGTCGAGCGTGGTTCGGTCCATGTTCGCCAGCAGGTCGAACTGCGGGCCGGTGCGGGGCAACTCGACTGCGAAGAAGTAGCGGGCGGCCTGCCGCTTGCCGGCGTGGAACGCGTCGCCGACGCCCTCCGCCGGCAGCGCCAGCACCTGCTCCAACCACATCCACGCGATCACCACGTGCCCGACGGCCTCCAGGTAGGCGCTGGCGTTGGCCAGTGCGAGCACCGGGTCACCGTCGGCCCACAGTCGGCGGGTGACAGCGGTGACCCGGTCCACCGCGGCGGCCAGCCGGTCCGCCAGCTCGGACGCCTCTCCCCCGACCTTCCGGGCCCGCTCGACCGTGTCACCGATCGTCGTGGTCAACAGGGCGAGACCAGCGCCGCCCTGCATGATCATTTTGCGTCCCAGCAGGTCCAGTGCCTGGATGCCGTGGGTGCCCTCGTGGATCGGGTTGAGCCGGTTGTCCCGGTAGTGCTGCTCCACATCGTGGTCGCGGGTGTAGCCGGCACCGCCGAGCACCTGGATCGCGAGGTCGTTGGCGGCGAGGCACCACTGCGACGGCCAACTCTTGGTGATGGGGGTGAGCACGTCCAGCAGCAGGTGCGCGCGCTCGCGGTCGGCCTCGGCCGGTGCGGTCTTCTGCTCGTCGAGCAACCGCGCGCAGTAGAGCACCAGCGCCAGAGCCCCCTCCACGTAGCTCTTCTGGGCCAGCAGCATCCGTCGGACGTCAGGGTGGTCGATGATCGGCACCTGTGCGGCGGACGGGTCCTTCGCGCCGACCGGCCGGCCCTGCGGCCTTTCCTTCGCGTACGCCAGGCTCTTGAGGTAGCCGGTGTAACCCAGCGCGGTGGCGCCCGCCCCGACCCCGATCCGGGCCTCGTTCATCATGTGGAACATCTGCGCCAGACCCTGATGCGGCGCACCGACCAGGTGACCGACGGCTCCGGCGCGGCCGGCCGGGGCGTGCGCGCCGTCACCGAAGCTGAGCAGGGTGTTTGTGGTGCCCCGGAATCCCATCTTGTGGTTGAGCCCGGCCAACGCCACGTCGTTGCGCTCGCCGAGCGACCCGTCCGGTCCGACCAGCACCTTCGGCACGATGAACAGCGAGATGCCCTTGACGCCGGGCGGCGCGCCCGGGATGCGTGCCAGCACCAGGTGGACGATGTTCTCGGCCAACTCGTGGTCACCGCCGGAGATCCACATTTTGGTGCCGAAGAGCCGGTACGTGCCGTCCGCCTGCGGCTCGGCGCGGGTGGTGATGTCGGCCAGCGAACTGCCGGCGTGCGGCTCGGACAGGCACATGGTGCCGAAGAACCGGCCGTCCAGCATGGGCCGGACGTAGGTGTCCACCTGCTCGGGGCTGCCGTGGGCCAGCAGCAGGTTGGCGTTGCCCAGGGTCAGGAACGGGTACGCCGAGGTGGCCACGTTTGCGGCCTGGAACCAGGTGAAGCACGCCGCCGCGACGGCGTGCGGCAGTTGCAGGCCACCGACAGCGGCGTCCAGCCCGGCAGTGAGCAGGCCCGTCTCGGCGAAGCTGTCCAACGCCGCACGGACCTGCGGGATCAGCCGCACCCGCTGCCCGTCGAAGGTGGGCTCGGCCAGGTCGGCGGCACGGTTGTGCGGGGCGAACTGCTCGGTGGCCACCCGCTCGGCGAGATCGAGGGCGTCGTCGAAGGTCTCCCGGGAGTGCTCGGCGTAGCGGGGCCGCTCGACGAGCTCGGACACCCGCAGCCACTCGTGCAGCAGGAAGTCGAGGTCACGGCGGGAGAGCAGGGTGGACGGCACGGCACTCCTCAGCGGGCACGGGGGCGGGTCGGGCCGGGGCGACGGCCCACTGTCGCCCCGCCCATCCTGGCGGATCCACAGAACGCGCACCACCGGCCCGGGCCGGCTTCGACGAGCGGAACTTGTCACACCGACCGCCTAGCGTCGTTGCCCGTGAGCGCACCTGGAGACGTCCCGCCCGAGGTCCTCGACCGGCTGCGGCCGATCTGCCTCGGGCTGCCGGAGACCTACGAGGAGCCCGCCTGGGTCGGCACCCGCTGGCGGATTCGCAAGCGGACCATCGCCCACGTGCTCACCGTCGACCCCGACCGCCAGCCGGTGCACGCACGGGCCGCCGCACTCGACCAGCCCGCCTGCCTGCTGACCTTCCGGTCGCCACTCGACGAGATCGCCGGGCTCCTCGCCACCGGGCACCCCTTCTACAAACCGGACTGGAGTCCTAACGTGATGGGCATGGTCCTGGACGAGAACACCGACTGGGAGGAGGTGGGTGAGTTGCTCACCGAGAGCTACGTCGTCATGGCCCCGAAGCGGCTCGCCGCCCGGATCGGCCTCCCGGCACCGCCGACAGGTTGAGCGCCGCTGGCACCCTCTCGCCGGATCAGCGCCGGCGGTGTCCTGCGGCCGGCGGTTTCGGCCGGCGCGCTCCGGGGATACCGCGCCGGATGGCAGTAGCCGTCGGTCACCGGCCGAAACCGAGGCGCCGCCGGGCGGGTGAGGAGCAGGTCCATGTCGTCGCTGCCCACCGAGGAGGATCACCGGTTGACGCCGGTGTTCCAGGAAGACCGGGTGTGCACGGGCGTGACCACAGTGCGCGGGCGGGTGTTCCTGAGCTACCCGTCGGCGGATCGGCCCGGCGTGCAGGTGGTGGAGGCGCAGCCGGACGGCCGTCGTGTCCCCTACCCCGACGCCGAGTGGAACAGTGCCAACCAATCGCCGAGTGGGGCGTTCGTGCACGTCAACGGGTTGCGCGTCGGCCCGGATGGCCGGTTGTGGATCGTCGACTCGGGTTCGCCGCAGATCGGCGGCGCGCAGGTGCCGGGCGGTGCTCGGCTGATTGCTGTCGACCCGGACGACGACAACGTGGAGCGGGTCTACCACCTCGATGAGGCGGTGCACCCGGGCAGCTACGTCGACGACGTCCGATTCAACGGCCGGATGGCGTACTGCAGCGACGCCGGGGCGGCCGGCCTCATCGTGCTCGACCTCGACTCGGGTCGGTCGAGACGGGTGCTGGACGGGCATCCGAGCACGGCGGGCGGCCCGGTGGTCGCCGACGGTCGCGTGCTGCGCGACCCGGACGGCGCCGAGGTACACCTGCACGTGGACCAGTTGGAGGTGTCGCCGGACGGTCGCTGGCTCTACTACCAGCCGGCCTCGGGCGGAATGTCCCGGATCGCCACCCGCTGGTTGGACGACCCGTCGGTGTCCGCCGACGAGCTGGCCCGGACTGTCGAACGCTGGTGTGACACACCCAGCACCGGTGGCACTGCCATCGACGCCAACGGCACCATCTACCTCAGCGATCTGGAACGGCGGCGCGTCCTCGTCCTCGCACCCGACCGCAGCGTGCGGACGCTCGTCGCCGACCCCCGGCTGGCCTGGGTGGACGCGATGTGGCTCGACGCCGACGCGCGGCTCTGGATGCCGGCGGCCCAGCTGCACCTGACCGCCGGGCTCAACGGCGGGGTCTCGGCCGTCGACTACCCCGTGCAGATCTACCGGATACCGGTCGAGGCCGGGCCACCCGCCCGGGACCACCCCTGAGTGCCCAGTCCGGCAGCCGCCGGTTCGCACCGGGCAGCCCCGGCCTGAGTACGAAAATGCCGGTGGAGAGAGTGCGGTCCGACGGGTGAAGATCAGGGTGTGTCCGTTCCCGCGCGTCAGATCCGTGCTCGTTACTCGACAGACACGATCACCGTGTACCAGGCGTACCCACCGGAGATCGCGCTGCCGGCGGTGGCCGCCGGTCGCTTCGTGGCTCCCTTCAAGCGTGACCGGATGACCTGGATCAAGCCGTCCTTCCTGTGGATGATGTACCGCTGCGGTTGGGCCACAAAGCCCGGGCAGGAGCGCGTCCTGTCCATCGACATCACACGGGAGGGCTTCGAGTGGGCGCTGACGCGAGCCTGCCTGAGTCATTACGACCGGAGCCTGCACGGTGACCGGGCCACGTGGTCACGGCACCTCAAGGCCAGCCCGGTACGGGTGCAGTGGGACCCGGAACGGACACTGCACCTGAGCGCGTTGCCCTACCGGTCGTTGCAGGTCGGGCTGTCCGGCGAAGCTGTCGCCCGCTACGTCGACGACTGGACGGTCAGCATCACGGACATCACCCCCACTGTCCACCGTGTACGGGAACTGGTGCGGGCACGGGACGTGCGAGCGGCCACCGACCACCTGCCGGCCGAACGAAGCTATCCGCTGCCGAGGCGGATCGCGGCCCACCTCGATGCCACCGGGTGAGCCAGCGCGGTCGTCGTCGCGCAGGTGCCACGCATCGCGTCGCGCAACACATCGACATTCTCGATATCCTGGCCGGCATGCACCGAAGCCGTGTGTACGCGCTGCTGATCGACGCTCCCGAGGCGGAGGCCGCCCAGGCTGCGGAGTTCTGGTCGGCGGCGCTCGGTGTCGGCACCCGGCCCGTTCCGGCCGAGCCGCAGTTCGTCGGCCTGCACGAGGCGCTGCCGGGGCTGGTCACCGCGGTCCAGGCGGTCGACGACGCGCCGCGCTTCCACCTCGACATCGAGACCGACGATGTGCCGGCCGAGACCGGGCGGTTGATGGCTCTGGGTGCCACCGAGGTGTCGCGGTGGCTGGAGTGCCGGATCCTGCGGGCGCCCGGTGGCCACCTGCTCTGTGTGCTTCCGGTGGCGAGTCCGCCGGAGGTGTTCGCGGCCGAGGCCCGCACCTGGTCGTGACCCGCCGACCTGTCGCAGGTCGGGGTTACGCTCCCGGCCATGGCTGATTTCGTGTTGGTGGCAGGGGCGTGGCTGGGATCCTCGGCATGGGACGAGGTGGTGGCACCACTTCGGGCGGCCGGCTACGGCACCCACGCGTTGACCCTCTCCGGCCTCGCCGAGAAGCAGGGCGTGCCCGCCGGGCAGCAGACCCATGTGCAGGACATCGTCGACGAGATCGAGCGCGGCGACCTGCACGACGTGGTGCTGGTCGGGCACAGCTACTCGGGCATTCCGGTGGGTCAGGCCGCCGAGCGGATCGGCGACCGGTTGAGCCGGGTGGTCTTCGTGGACGCCGAGGTGCCTGTCGACGGTGGGTCGTTCGCCTCCGGCTGGTGGCAGGGCCAGGCGGCCTTCGAGGCGCAGATCGCCTCCAACAACGGCTACTGGGCTCCGCTCGGCGCGGCCGACGCGGACGGTCAGGGTCTCACCGACGAGCAGGTCGCCCGGCTGATCGAGGGCTGCACGCCGCATCCGGGGGCCACCCTGACCGAGCCGGCCGTGCTGGCCCGGCCGTTGGGTGAGCTGCCGGCGACGTACGTCAAGTGCCTGCTCGACGGGCCTGAGCCCAACGACACTGTGGCGAAACTGCTGACCAGCGACCAGTGGCGACTGGTCACCATGGCCACTGGCCACTGGCCGATGTTCTCCCAGCCCACCGAGCTGGCCCGGATTCTGTTGGCGCAGGCCGGCTGACCTTCGCTGGCCTGCGCCCGCGGCCCAGGCCAGGGCGAGCCGAGCCGCTGACGACGGCACCATCGAGCGCCGCCGCAGCCCTCAGGCCGGATCCAGGGTCTGGATGTGGCGCACCGGCGACGCGAGCAACCACAGCACGGCGAGCACGCCACCCAGGCCGGCGATGGCCAGGGTGGGCCGCAGCCCGATGGTGGTGCCCAACGCCCCGCCGACCAGCGCGCCGAGTGGTCGGATGCCGTAGTTGACGGCGCTGTAGGCACCGGCCCGCCGTCCCAACGCGTCGTCGGGGGTCACGGCGATGAGGAGGGCGTTGAGGTTCACGTCCATCAGCATCACCCCGACGCTGGAGACCAGCTCGATGGCCGCCAGCATGGCCACCTTCGTCCAGGTGGGTCCGGACACCAGCGCGGTCAGCGCCAGCGGCGCGGGGAAGAGCATCGCGCCGATCATTGCGGTACGGCCCAGACCGATGGCGCGTGAGACCCTCGGTGCGAGCGCCGCGCCGGCAAATCCGCCGATCGCTCCGAAGCCGAGGGCGATGCCGATCGCGCCCGCCGACAGGTGGAGTTCGCGGCTGGCGTAGAGCACCAGCAGCGCGCCGGCGATGAAGGTGAAGAAGTTGACGGTGCTGGTGCAGCCGAGGGCGGCCCGTAGCACCGGGTGCCGCAGTACCAGCACGAGCCCTTCGCGGACCATGCCGAGGGTGGAGGTCCGACGCGGTGCCGGCGGTGGCTCGGTCACCGGGATGCGGCTGAGCAGCAGCGCGGAGCCGAGGAAGCTGACCGCGTCGGTGACGATCGCGACCGGCGCGCTGAGCGCCTGGACCAGCCCACCGCCGACGGCCGGACCGGCGATGAAGGAGAGCGACCGGCTCATGCTCATCTTGCTGTTCGCGTCCACGTACGCCGATCTCGGCACCAGGCCGACGAAGAACGCCTGGCGTGCCATGGCGAAGAGCACCGCTCCGAAGCCGGTGAGCAGTGCCACCAGGTAGAGCTGGGTGAGGGTGATCGCGTCGAACAGATAGGCCACCGGCAGGCTGAGCAGCACCGCGGCGCGGAGCAGATCCGCGATGATCAGCAGTCGTCGCTTGTGGGTGCGCTGGTCCACCCAGGCGCCCAGGAACAGGCCCAGCAGGTTGGGCAGCCAGATCAGCGCGGTGAGAACGCTGACCTGCACGGGTGTGGCGGTGAGCAGGGTGACGGCGATCAGCGGTAGGGCCAGTTCGCTGATCCGATCGCCGAAGTTGGAGATCGTCTCGCTGATCCAGAAGGTGCGGAACCGCCGGTCACGGTGCAGGGCCGGCGGGGGCGCGGTGTCGGCGGGGGCGTCGGTGGCGGTCATGACGCGGCCGGGCCGTCAGCGGGCTCGGCCGGGGCTTCGTCTCCCGGCTCGGGCAGCAGGTAGCGCAGCATCCGGACGATCCGCGCGTCGGGCGGGGCCGACTCGTCCTTGCGCCGTACGTACGGGGCGATCAGCTCTTCAATGGACTCCTCCAGTTGCCGCAGCTCGTCGGCGGTGGCCACGAACCGGGTGTCGGCCATGCCGGCCAGCGCGCGCCACTCGGGGTCCAGTCGGGGCTCCTCATGCAGCAGCCACTGCTGGGGTGCGTCGGCGTTGCGGGCGAACATCTCGCCGCGGAGCTGCTGGCCGGCGGACTGCCCCTCGGTGCCCTCCGGCACCGTGAAACGGAAGCCGCGGGCTGCCGCCTGCCACCAGCGTTCCCGCTTGCTGGTGGCACCGTCCCAGTCGAGGACCAGGCCGAACGTCGCGAGGTGCCGCAGGTGCCAGCTGACCACCGATGGTGTGGCGCCGACGTGCGGCGAGAGGCCGGTGGCCGTGGCCGGGCCGTGCCGCTGGAGGTGCTCCAGGATCGCCAGCCGGACCGGGTGGGCCAACGCCCGCAGCGCCTGCGGCTCGCTGATCTCGAAATCCCCGTACGGATTCTTGAGAGACATGTTTCGAGAGTATTCTCTCAGGTAGGATCGGGGCAACCCCGAGCCGCGTTGATCAGGCGATGCCCAACCGCGCCAACGGCTCGACCAGTTCCCGCTCCTCGTAGCTGAGGTGCGACAGGAGGGCGTCGGTCAGCAGGTCCACCGCGGCCCGCAGCTCGGCGAGGCCGTCCGGAGACCCGACGTACGCGACCAGGGCCCGGTCGACACCCTCCAGCACGTCGTGGATGACGTGGTGCTCCTGCTCCAGCCGGTCGACCACCGGACCGAGTCGGGGGTCACGTGCCCGCAACCTGGGGAAGAACGACTGGTCCTCGATCGTGTGGTGGGTGGTGACGATGCGGCAGTACGACTCGCAGTAGACCCCGAGGGTCCACCGGTTCTGCCTCATGGTCATCGTGTTGATGTGGGACCGGGCCGCGCCGGCGTCGATCTCGCCGGCCGCCACCTGCTCGATCAGGTCGTGAATCTGGGCCAGCTCGGCACGCAGGCCGTCGTGGATCTGCACAAGATGAGCCCCGGTGGCCTGCTCCTGCGGGGTGTAGGTGCGCTGCGGGTCGGGCGCGGGCCCGGTCGGCCGGGTCGACTCGTCCCACACCTGCTGCTCGCTTCGCCGTACACCGTCGTCAGGGGTGGGCACCACGGCGAACGCGCCACCGGTCGCGGTGGCGCGGCTCGCCCGGACCGGCGGCGCAGCGACCGGCTCCGGCTCCGGCTCCGGCTCCGGCGTACGCTGCGGAGTCGCGCCCCGGTCACGTTCTGCCGTGACCAGCTCGCGGACGGCGGGGGCCACCTCGCCGGCGAAGCGGCGCAGGTCGTCGGGGTCGTCGCTGCCCAGGATGAAGGTGCCGACGCCCTCCTCCAGTGCCAGCTCCGCCAGTTCCTCGGCCCACTGCTCGGCGGGCCCGTTCAGCGGACTGCGCCCGACGCGCGAGAACTCCCCGGCGATGTTGAGCAGCCGACGCACGTCCCGCGGGGACCGGCCGGCCTGCTGCGCCGCGTCGTCGATGATCGCGTTGCCCCTGGTCAGGTCGCCGGGCTGGAGGTAGCCCAGCGTGGGCAGCCAACCGTCGGCCCGGCGACCGGTGAGCTGGAGCATCCGGGGCTTGTACGCACCCAGCCAGATCGGCACCGCGTGGGCGGGAGCGGGACCACGCTTGGCGCCCACCACCCGGTGGAACTCACCGTCGACCCGCACTCCGCCGCGCGTCTCGACGTCCCAGAGCTGACGGACGACCTCGATGGCCTCCTCCAGCGCTCGTACGCCCTGGCCGGGAGTCAGCTTCCGGCCACCCATCGCCTCGATGGCATCCCAGAAGGCCCCCGCCCCGAGGCCGAGGCTGACCCGGCCACCGCTGAGCAGGTCCAGGCTGGCCACACTGCGGGCGAGCACCGCCGGCGGGCGCAGTGGCAGGTTCGTCACGTTCGCCGACAGGTGCACCCGGCTGGTGCGGGCCGCCACGAAGCTCAGCAGCGTCCAGGTGTCGAGGAACGCCGGCTGGTACGGGTGGTCCTGAAAGGTGACCAGGTCCAACCCGACCTGCTCGGCCAGGACGGCGACACCGACCGTACGGTCCGGATTGTCAGCGCTGGGCGTGACGAAGGAGCCGAAGACCAGGTCGTGGCCGTAGTCGCTCATCTGCGAGCCTCCCGATTTTCCGACGCCTCGGACGATGCGTCGCGGCCTTAACCTTATGTCACACAGAACATCTTCTGCCAACAAGGTCTGCGCCGCTGCGGTATTGTCGGGGGATGACGGGTGCCTCTCACCGGCCGGACCGGCCCGATCCGCTCGACGACGACCTGGGCTGGATGCTGGGCATCGTCTTCCGCGGTTACGTCCGGGCGGCCGAGCACACGCTCGCCGACTTCCCCGGTGGCCCTCGCGGCTACCAACTGCTCACCGCGGCCAGCAACGGGCCGGCCCGAAACCAGGGCGCGATCGCCGAGGAGATCGGCATCGACCGCACCGTCCTCACGTACCTGATCGACGACCTGGAGCGGCCCGGGTTCGTCGCCCGGCGCGCGGACCCGGCTGACCGGCGCAACCGGCTGATCGAGGTCACCGACGCCGGCCGTGCCGCCTGGGAGCAGCGGCGGTTGGCGCTGCGGCAGGTCGAGGCGCACCTGCTGGGGGCGCTCACCTCGACCGAGTCGGCGACGCTGCGGTCACTGCTTCAGAAGGTCGCCTGCTCGGCCCAGGCGGTGGACCCGTTGCGCGACCTCTGCGAGGTGGTGACACAGGCACAGGCGGACGCGGCGACGGCACCGGCCGCCGCGCGCCGGACCGGTGCCGCGACGGCGCGCAGCGGACGAACCGCCACCCCCCGAGCCCGCCGCGGCACGCCCGACTGACCTGCGGATACTGCGGGCCCGCCCGCCACGGCCCGACGTCGTCAGTCGAGCGGTGCCGGACAGGCCCGCGATGTCGCTACCGCGCCGGGTCAGCGCACGTGCACGAACACCGGGTTCGAGTAGAACCACAGGTCTTCCCACGGGCTCTCCAGCCCGTCGGCGAGCGGCTCGGCCTCGTCGGTGCTGGTGCCGCGCACCCGCGCGTAGGTGTCCGCCTCGACATTGCGCAGTGTGTGCCGGATGACGTAGCTGTCGCCCTGCCGACGCCAGTCCCGCGGGCCGAACCGCGCCGCCACCTTCGTGGTGGGGTTGGTGTCGGCGTCCAGGCTGGCGCTCGGGCCGGTGATCTGACCGACGATCAGGTCGACCCGGCGGACCTCGGGCCGGTCGCCGTTCGCGTTCACCCCACCCAGCGGGCGGAACGTGATCTCGATGTCGACATCGGTACGGTTCCGACGGCTCACCGTGATCGTCTCGCCCACCTCGGCGGTCCTGCCCTGCGACGTGGCGGTGACGTCGAGGCTGCGGATCAGGTCACCGGTGGTGACCCAGATCCGGCCGTTGCGCAGGCCGTCCATGATGTCGCCGTAGTCCTGGCGGGCGTGCACGTAGGTCTTGCTGTACTCGCCCGGCCAGAAGTCGGAGCCGCCGCGGGTCCAGTGCACGTGCGAGTCCGAGGTCGCGGTGATCCACCAGCGCCGGCCCTCGCCGAGCAGTGAGTCCCACAGGCCGCCGACCCGGGCGGTCATCTGGTCGAAGCCGCCGTAGGTGGGATGGTTGCCGTAGCCGCCCCGCTTGCCACCGTTGAGCGGGCCGGCCTGGTGACCGGGCGCGCCCTCGAAGCCGATGTAGACGTCCGGCGCGGCGTTGTTGCCGTTGCGGAACTCGCGCGGGGTGTCCTGACCGTAGACGCCGAGACCGGGCGCCGAGCGGGACGCGTGGTGGGCGATCACCAGCGGCTTGTGCGGCATGCCCCGGGCGACCTTGAGGAACTCCACCATCTTGGCCTCGGTGTCGCGGGCCGGGTCGGTGGGGAACGCGTCGTACTTGGCGAACCGGCTCTCCAGCTCGAAGAGCTGCTTCGCCTCGTCCTCGTGGCGCGGGATCATCAGCGTGTGGTGGTCCAGCGAGGGCGCGTCGAACTCCATGCCCCAGAACTGGAGCACCTCGGGAACCAGTTTGCGGGACCGCAGCAGGTCGGGGTACGCCTGCTCGATGTTCACCTTCGAGTGGGTCGGTCCACCGTGGTCGGTGCACATCGCCCAGGTCAGGCCGAAGTTCTTGGCCATGATGGCGTTGGTGACGATCGGGTAGACCGCATCCGCGCCCTTGTGGAAGACGATCGGGGACTTCGTGGTGTCGAACTCACCGCTGTACTCGGAGTGGATGTGGTGGTCGCCCGCACGCCACGCCCGGTTCCTGGAGTTACCCCGGTCGGTCTTGTCGTCGTCACCCGGCCGGCGCTCCTCGCCGGCCCACGCCGCGCCGGCGCCGACCAGTGGGCTGGCCGCGGCCAGCGTCGCGCCGACGCCCGCGTACTTGACCAGCTTGCGCCGGGACAGCTGCGCGTGCTCGGTCTCTTCGGGATGCTTGTCTCTCACGTGAGAGCCTCTCCTCGATCAAGCGAATGCTCTTTCGATCAAGGAGCTTCGGAGAGGTCGGTGAACGCCCGCCGTACGCAGCGGGTGCGCACGATGAACAGCCTGCCCCGACCTGTCGGAGTGCCGGGCCGGGACGGCGGCGGGTCACACCGCGACCGCGCGGAGTGCCGATCAGGACTGAGGCCGCACCGCCACCCGGTCAGATCCGGGCGCGGGGCAGCCAGCCCAGGAATCGGAGCCGGACCCGGGGCAACGGCATCGTGGGCAGATCCTGAGCGGCGGCGACGAGACAGGAGCCGAGATAGACCGCGAGGGAGGCGCGCGCTCCACCGAACTCGGCGAGCAGTTGGCTCTGCTTGGTGGCGCAGGGCCACTCGCGGCCGCATCCGGTGCAGGTCCAGCTCGGCGGGTTGGGGAGGTGCTCCGGCAGCTTGGCGCGGCGGTACCGACCGACGACGCTGTTGTCCGAGCGCACGTCGCGTCGCCGTGCCGCGGGCCCTTCGTTGCGGTGGGCCACCGGGCGGGCACCGGGCAGGTAGCGCCCGACGGTGCCGAAGAGCACCCCGACGCGGATCAGGGCGTCCGGTCCGACGTGCTGGGTCAGCAACGCGGTCATCAGGTAGTGCCCCAGCAGGTCGAAGGCGTCACGGTGCAGACCCAGGTCGCGGCAGAGGTCCACGAACTCCGGCGTGGTCAGTGGCACCCGATCGTCGAGGGCACGGCGCAGCACCTCACGGAGCCCACGTCCGAGCCTCTCCAGCGCGTCCCCCTCGCCCAGACCCAGGCTGTCCTCGTCCGCCACCCGGGCCAGCGCCTCGGCGACGGCCAGCCGAACGACGCGGTCAGGATCGGTACTGTCCAACGCTTCCCCCTCCGTGGATCGGCTCCCGGCAGTGACCCGGTCATCCTCCGACGAATCATGAACAAGATTTCGCTGTCGGACGCGAGGGCGGCTAGGACAGCAGACGTAGAACCATTCGGCGCGCTAGCCAGAAAACGAAGTCGACCTGCCGACACATCACAGTGATTCGGAGGACGCCACGTCGGTGATTGTCGTATGGTGACATTCCCATCTACGGATATTGCACCTCAGCGTCAGTGAATGGTCAGACCAGATCCGACACCCTCAACCGGTCGCTGCCGTCCCGCTCGCGACGTTCCATCCCACCGCACCGCCGGCCAACGATGTGCCGGGTCACCGCCGAGCACCCCGGCACGTCCCGAACCTGCCGTCGGCACCCGTTCCAGCACCCGGCGGCACCTCCACCGGACGGAGACAGCGGATGACGTCATCGCCAGTGCAGACCCACCAGTTCGACAGCCGCGACCCGGCGGCCATCCAGGGATTCCTGTCCGCCACGTACGACCCGAAACTGCGCATCCAGAGCAGGAACGGATACCGGCTCACCCACCACCGCGCGGACACCGGCCCCTTTGCCATCGCGACCACCCGCCAGACCGGGCACCTCGAGATCGATGCCAGCACCCTCGGCGGGCTGGTCATCGGTCACACCCGCACCGCACACGTCGATCGCTCCTGCGCCGGATCGGCCCACCGGTTCGGCCCCGGCGAGGTCTTCCTCGTCACCAGGCCGGAGGAGCCATGCACCGTCCACTGGCATCCCGGTGAGGTGGAGCTCTGCGTACTGGACCTGTCGGTGCTGGCGCAGGTGGCCACCACCGCCCCGGCCCGCCGGCCCGGCCGGATCGAGTTCACCGAGCTGGGTGCCGCCAGCGCAGCCCTCGCCCGGCAGTGGCGCAACACCACCAGCTTCGTCCGCGACGTCGTGTTGAACAGCCCGGCCGCCGGGGCACAGTCGCTGGTGATCGGCAACGCCGCCCGGATGCTGGCCGCGGCGGCGCTCGCGGTCTTCCCCAACACCGCGTTCACCGAACCGACCGCCGCGGACCGGAACGACGCCACCACCGCCACGCTGCGACGGGCGATCACGTTTCTGGAGGAGCACGCTGAACGGGACATCAGCGCGGCCGACATCGCCGGCGCGGCCGGCGTCTCCCTCCGGGCGGTGCAACTCGCCTTCCGCCGTCACCTCGGCACCACCCCGATGGCCTACCTGCGTCGGGTCCGGCTCGTCCGGGCACACCACGACCTGCTGCACGCCGACCCACGCCAGGAGACGGTCTCGGCGATCGCCAGTCGGTGGGGATTCGCCAGCCACAGCAGGTTCACCGCGCGATACCACGCCAGCTTCGGTGTGCCGCCGCGCGAGACGCTGAACACCTGAGACCCCCGACCAGGACGCCAACCAACCAGGCGCCCGGTGTTCAACTGAGGACGCGGGCGAGACGCCGAACGGCCTCGTCCATGAGTTCGGGTGCGGCTGCCGCGTAGGTGAGGCGAAGGTGCGGGGCCGGGGGTTCGGCCGCGTACCAGGGCCGACCCGGGAAGACGGCGACGCCCTCGGCCGCCGCGGCAGCGGCCAGCGCCGCGTCGTCGGTGCCGGCGGCGAGGGGCACCCAGAGGTGCATGCCGCCACGTGGGACCGACTGCGGGGCAAGGCCTGGCAGATGCCGGCGTAGCGCGGTCAGCAACGCGTCCCGGCGTGTCCGCAGAGCGGCGCGCAGTGCCCGGCGATGCCGCGACCACGCCGGAGAGGTGAGGAAGTCGATCGCCGCCTGTTGCAGTGGACCGGCGACGAAGAAGTCGTCGAGCAGCCGGGCGGCGCGCAGTCGCGCCCCGGCCGGGCCCCGGGCTCCGATGGCGGCGACGCGCAGCCCGGGGGCTGTCGACTTGGTCAGCGAGCGCAGGTAGATGACGTGGCCGTCGGGATCGTCGCTGGCCAGTGGTGGCGGCACCGGATCGTCGATGGTGAGGTCACGGGCGTAGTCGTCCTCGATCAGGAACGCACCCGCGTCGCGTACCGCCTCGGCGACCTGCGCCCGGCGGTGCTGCGCCAGTGTCGCGCCGTGCGGGTTGGCGTACAGAGGCTGGCAGTAGAAGAGCCGGGCGCCGGTGCGGGCGAACGCGGCGGCGAGTTGGTCGGGCCGTACCCCGTCGGCGTCGGCCGGCACGGGCACCACCCGCAGCCCGGCCGCGCGGGCCGCGGCCAACGCACCCAGGTAGGTCGGCGACTCGACGAGCAGGGCGTCGCCGGGCGCGGTGAGCGCCCGCAACGCGGACGACAGAGCCGCCTGCCCGCCGGGGCAGATCAGCATGTCCTCGGCGTGCAGCCCCGCACCGGCCTCGCGGGCGAACCAGGCGCGCAGGTCCGTGCGACCCTCGACCGGCCCGCGCTGCCAGCTCGCCGGCTGGCGGGCGGCCCGGGTGAGGGCGGCGCCGAGCGCAGCGGCGGGCTGGAGGTCAGCGTGGAGGTAGCCACCGGACAGCGGGATCGTTCCGGCGGGCGTCAGCGCCAACAGCGCCTGCATCTCGTCCTGACCGAACCGGCGGGGCCCGAGCGCGACGGTCTGCCAGGACAGGTCGGGCACCTCCGGCTCGTCCGGTGAAGTGGCCACAAAGGTGCCTCGGCCGGGTCGCGCCTCGATCAGCCCTTCGGCCGCCAACTGACGGATCGCCTCGGCGACGGTGACCGGCGAGGCCTGATGTCGGGCGGTCAACTCGCGTACCGAGGGCAGCCGGGCACCGGGACCGGCGGCGACCACGAGACCCCGCAGATCTTGGATAACGCGTTGGGCTGCGTTACCGTTTTCCATGAGGGACAAGAGTAGCGCTACTGCCCGAAACACGGTAACAGCGGATCGGGTCCTCGGGCTCGGCCTCGGCGCCCTGGGCGTGCTCGGCTTCAGCCTGTCGCTTCCGGCCACCCGCATCGTCGTGCAGCAGCTCGACCCGTGGTTCGTCGCCTTCGGCCGGGCTGTCGGCGCGGGGCTGCTGGCGTTGGCGTACCTGCGTCTCACCGGCGCACCGCGGCCCACTCGCGGTCAGTGGCAACGGCTGCCGATCGTCGCCCTCGGCGTCATCGTCGGCTTTCCGTTGTTCACCTCGATGGCGCTTCTCACCCAGACCTCCGCGCACAGCGCTGTCGTCATCGCCGCGCTGCCCGCGATGACGGCCGTGTTCGCGGTGCTGCGGGCCGGCGAACGCCCACCGCCGCTGTTCTGGATCGTGAGCGCGGGCGGACTGCTGGCGGTCCTCGCCTTCCTCGGCGTCAGCGGCGCGGTACGCGGAGCCCTCACAGTGCCCGACCTGTTCCTGCTCGCGGCGGTGGTGCTCTGCGGCCTCGGCTACGCCGAGGGCGGCGCGCTCGCCCGCGAGTTGGGCGGCGCTCGGACGATCTGCTGGGCGTTGCTGCTCTCGCTGCCCATCACCGTTCCCGTCACGGCATTCGCCGCCGCCACCAGCCCGATGCGGGCCGACGCTCTCGCCTGGTCGGCGTTCGGCTATCTCACCGCGGTCTCGATGTTCCTGGGCTTCTTCGCCTGGTACGCGGGCCTGGCCCGGGGCGGTATAGCGCAGGTGGGCCAGGTCCAACTCGCCCAGCCGGTGCTGACCCTGCTGTGGTCGGCGCTGCTGCTCGGCGAGGCGGTCTCCCCCGCCTCGATCGCGGCGGCGCTGGTGGTGCTGGGATGTGTCGTGGCGACCCAGCGCATCCGCCAGAGCCCGAGGACGGTCCTGGCGCGACGCGAGGCCGGCGCGGGATCGTCCTAGCCCCGGTCGCGCTCGCGGCTGTCGCGGGCGGTCTGCAACTCGGGCACCGAGGCCTCCAGCAGATCGGCGAGGCCACGCAGTTGCTCGGCGACCCGGGCCCCGAGTGGGGTCAGCGAGTATTCGACGCGCGGTGGGATCGCTGTGAGCACCTCGCGGGTGAGCATCCCGTCGCGTTCGAGGGTCTGCAGGGTCTGGGAGAGCATCCGCTCGCTGACCCCGTCGATGCGGCGACGCAGCGCGTTGAACCGGTAGCTGCCCTCGCCGAGCGCCAACAGGGCCAGCGAGGCCCACTTCGAGGTGACGTCCTCGAAGGCCGCCCGGGAGGTGCAACCCCTGGCGAAGACATCGCTGACGAAATCCTGGGTAGGCCCCGCCGGGTCCTGGGCCGGCATGTCGCTCACCTCACCAGCCTATCTCATGCCTCCCATCGGTTAGTGCTGTAGATTCGTAAGTGCTTACTGATCTGTCCCCACCCTCCGGAGGTTCCCATGCCCACCTATGCCGTCACCGGCGCCACCGGCCGGTTGGGCCGCCTGGTGATCGAGCAACTGCTCGACAGCGGCGTACCCGCCGCCGAGATCGCCGCCATCGTCCGCAGCCCGGAGAAGGCCGCCGACCTGGCCGCGCGCGGGGTCGAGATCCGCAAGGCCAACTACGACGACCCGTCGACGCTGCCCGGCGCCGTGGCCGGCGTACGCCGCCTGCTGCTCATCTCCGGCGACTCTCCCGGCCAGCGCGTCGCGCAGCACACCGCGGTCATCGACGCCGCCAAGCTCGCCGGGGTGGAGCGTCTCGTCTACACCAGCATCCTGAAGGCCGACACCACAGCGAACCCGCTCGCCCCGGAGCACAAGGCCACCGAGGAGGTCCTCGCCGCGTCCGGTCTGACCTACACGGTGCTGCGCAACGGTTGGTACACCGAGAACTACACCGACCAGCTCCCGCAGTACCTGGGATCCGGCACGATCCTCGGTGCCACCGGCGGCAGCAAGATCTCCACCGCGACCCGGGCCGACTACGCGGGGGCGGCCGTGGCCGCGCTGACCCGCGACGAGGACGGCAACGCCGTCCACGAACTGGGCGGCACCGCGTTCACCTTCGACGAGCTGGCCGAGGCCGTCACAGAGGTGACCGGCACCAGAGTCGTCCACCAGGACATGTCCGCCGCCGAGCTGGCCTCGGCCCTGGAGAACGTCGGCCTGGACGCGGGCACCGCCGGTTTCGTCGCCGCGCTCGACCACTCGATCGCCAACGGCGAGCTGGCAACCGACAGCGACGACCTCAGCCGTCTGCTCGGCCGGCCGAGCACCCCGCTGCGCGACGCCATCCGGGCCGCGCGGGTCTGAACCGGATCCATCACCGAAGCGGGCGGCGGGGCCTCCGTCCCCCGTCGCCCGTCACCCGGTGAAACCGCACACGTATCCTCGACGGCATGGTGAGGCACGTCGATGAGCTGCTCCCCCGGCCCGTCGAGCCGCCATGTCGACACGCCGTGCGGTCCGACCTGGACACTCCGGCGACGACCCGGTGAGCGGCGACGACTTCGTCGTCCGGGCCGCCGTAGCGCAGGACGACCCCGAACTGGTCTTCGACGTGCTGAGGCAACTCGCTCCCGACGACGCGCGGCCGGATCCCGCCCGGCTCGCCGCCGCCTGGCGTGACCTGCACGCCCAAGCCGGCCGCCGGCTCCTGCTGGCCGTCGCCGGGGACACCTTCGTGGGCACCCTCGACACCCTGGTCGCCCCCAACCTCACTCACGGCGCGCGACCGTACATGGTGGTGGAGAACGTGGTGATCGCGCCCGACTGGCGCCGCCGTGGGGTTGCCCGGGCCCTCATGCTGGCGGCGCTCGACGAGGCGACGGCAGCCGGCTGCTACAAGGTCCAACTGGTGTCGAACGCCGCGCGGACCGATGCCCACCGGTTCTACGCGTCCGTCGGGTTCACGCAGTCCGCGCTCGGCTACCGCAGGTACCTCACCCACCGCGACGTGACACCGGGCGCTCCCGCGTCCCGGCCGGCTACTCCGCCTCGTCCTGTTCTTCGGTGAGCTCGGCCAGGACGTCGGCCGCGTCCCGGTTCCCACCGTCGGCGAGCCGGCGAAGCTCGCCGACGTCCGCCCGCTCCGCGGCCAACTCGACGAGTTGGTCAGCGGCGTCCTTGTCGCCCCGGTCGGTGAGACGCCGCAGCTCGTTCATGTCGCCGAGTTCGGTGGCGAGTTCGACAAGTTGAGCCGCAGCGTCGGCGCTGCCGTCCTCGGCCAGCTGACGTAACTCCGTGAGGTCACCCCGCTCCCCCGCGAGCTCGACGAGCTGGTCGACAGCGTCCCGGTCACCGTCCTTGGCCCGTTGGCGCAGGTCGGCAAGATCAGGGTCGGACATCGCGCACCTCTTCGCAGTTGGCGTGGGCCGGCCTGGTCCCGCTCACCATCGAGAACCTAGACCAGGGGATGTCGTGGTGGCGCAGGAACAACGGACACGGCCTGCGCGCCGATCCGCTCAGCCCACCTCGGTCGACTCCGTGATCAGCAGGCCGCTGAGCAGACTGCGCAGGGTCCGCTCGACGAGGTCCGCGCGGGGGGCAGGTCCGGAGGGCTGACTGAACGCCGCGACCAGGTGCGGGTGTGCCGCGAGATCCAGCCCGGCGAAGCTGAACGCCCCAGCGGCGGATTCACGGCGGGCGAAGAGGCTTACCACGCCTGTCATCATCGCGATGGCCTCGAACTTGGCGGCGACCGGGCAGCGCACGGGTTCCAGCACCCGGATGCAGTTGTCGAACCAGGCCAGGCCCTCCGGGCCGATGCCGGAGGGCCGGTGGATCACGTCGAGCAACCACGGGTGGGTGCCGAACAGCGCCAACTGCCGTCGTCCCAGCAGCACCATCGTCTCCAACCAGTCGCCCTCCACCTGCGGGTACGGGCGCAGCTCCCCCACCGCCCGGTCGGTCATCAGGTCCAGCAGGTCGTCACGGGACGTCAGGTAGCGGTAGAGGGACCCGGCGCCGGTGCCGAGCGCGGCGGCCACGGCGCGCATCGACACCGCCGCCAGTCCTTCGGCGTCGGCCAGGGCGATGGCGGCCGCGACGATGGCGTCCCGACTGTGCGCCGGCGCGGGGCCGCGGCTGCCGCGTTCGGGTCTGCTCCAGATCGGTTGCCGGTCCGGGTCGGCGTCACCGGTACTCGCGGGTGCGTCACTCACTGATCTACTGTAAACTGCGAACGTCGTTTGCAGTTGTTGTCGGCGCGGGAAGGGTGGACCGGACATGGAGCAGGTCAGGGCACGGGACGGCGCGACGATCGTGCTGCACTCGACGGGGGCGGGGCCGGGGATCGTCGTGGTGCACGGTGGCGGCGTGACGATCGACGTCTACCGGCGGCTGGCCAGGGCGCTCGCCGACCGGTTCACGGTGCACCTCTACAACCGACGGGGACGGGCCGACGCACCACCGAGGTCGATGCCCTACACCGTCGAGCAGGAGGTCGACGACCTCGGCGCGGTGCTGGAGCGCACCGGGTCCGGCAACGTCATCAGCCACAGCGGCGGCAGTTTCCTGGCGCTCGAAGCCGCGCCCCGACTGCCGATCGAACGGCTCGCCCTCTACGACGCCGCGGTCTCGATCGACGGCAGCTTCCCATCGGCGTGGCTCGCGCCCGCCCGGGCGGCACTAGAAGCCGGCGACACCGCCCGAAGCCTCGCCATCACGACTGCGGGAATCAACTCGCAGATGGCGGCGGCGAGACTCCCACTCGCCGTCCGGGTGGCGATCATCCGCGCGTTCCTGCGTACGCCGATCGGCCGGACGATGGGCGAACTGCTGCCGACGACGTTGGACGAGGCGGCGCTGATCCTGGCGCACGACGGCCCGGCCACCCGGTGGGCCGAAGTGAGCGCCGAGGTGCTGCTGGCCTGCGGAGCCGACGGCCCGCCCTACTACGTGCAACAGAACGCGGCGCTGGCCCGTGCGTTACCGCGCGCCCGGACACTGATGATCCCGCGCAGTGGCCACGACGCCATCAACCGGGCGCACCCGAGGATCGTCGAACCGCTCGCCGACTTCTTCGCGGCGCCCGTGACGACGCGGCGGACGCCGCACTCCTGAGCGGTCGCGCGATCGCACACCGTCATTGATCTTGGCTAGGCTGGTGGGCATGCCCGCACACCACCCGCGCCGTCACACGATCGAGCCGGTCGACTGGTGAGCGACGCAGCAGTGCCCACCCCGCGGGGTGGGCCGTCCACACCGGGCAACCGCTCGGGTTGGACCGACCGATGCGACCAGCTCGCCCGGTCACGGCCCTTCGAGATCGCCATCGTCGTGGTCATCCTTGCCAACGGCATCGTTCTCGGCCTGGAGACGTACGACGATCTGAGCCCGGCGGGCACCGCGCTGCACGGGCTGGAACTGCTCTTCCGGGCCGTCTTCGTCGTCGAGATCGCCATCCGGCTGGCCGCCTACGGCAGACGCCCACAGGACTTCTTCCGGCACGGCTGGAACGTCTTCGACTTCGTGGTGATCGCGGCGATCTTCATCCCGGGTCTGCACGGCGATCCGGCGCTGCTGCGGGTCGTCCGGGTCGCCCGCATGGTCCGCCTGGTGCGGTTCTCGCCGGGTCTGCGGACCATCGTCTCCGCGCTGTGGCGCAGCCTGCCGGGCGTGACCGGGTTCCTCGCCCTGGCCGTCGTGACGCTCTACGTGTACGGCATGGCCGGCTGGCTGATCTTCGGCACCAGGTATCCGCAGGAGTACGGCGACATCGGCCGGTCGCTGCTGACGTTGTTCGTGCTGTTGTCGCTGGAGACGCTGCCGGACCTCATCGAGCAGGGCCTGGCGATCTCACCATGGACGCTGCTCTACTACGTCAGCTACGTGGTCATCACCGTCAACCTGCTGCTCAACATCCTCATCGCGGTCATCGTGAACTCCATGGAGGAGGCTCGCCGGTTGGAGATGACCGAGCGACTGGCCCCCGGATACGACGAGGACGGCGACGGCGTACCGGACGAGGTGGACCGGATCGCGCTCACCCAACGGCTTGACGACCTGCGGGCGGTCATCACCGAGTTGGAGCGCGAGCTGCGCATCGACCGGGACGACGGGCACGGCCGACCCCATCGGGACAACGCCCGCGCCGGACGGTGATCCGACGCTCGCGCTCCGTCTACGGGTTCGGATAGTGTCGACGGCGGTCCCATCGGCCTCCCTGAAGGGGCAACCGAGCATGACGACCAGTGTCGACAATGTCCAGACCGCCACCGATCCCACTGACACGCTCGGCACGGTGATCGACGACGTGATCCGCCCGCAGGCGCCGATCGTCGACCGGGACGGGGCCTTCCCCCGTCCGGGTGTCGACGCTCTCGCCGCAGCCGGCCTGCTCGGCCTGGCCTCCTCGACCGAGGTCGGTGGCGCCGGCCACGGCATGCGGACGGTCGCCGAGGTGATCGAGCGGCTGGCCGCCGAGTGCGGGTCCACAGCGATGGTGGTGCTCATGCACTACGCGGCGACCGCCGTCGTCGAGGCGCACGCCCCGCGCGACGTCCGCGCCGCCATCGCCGCCGGGGATCACCTCACCACGTTGGCCTTCTCC
Source organism: Micromonospora sp. NPDC053740 (assembly GCF_040677775.1). Classification (NCBI taxonomy): domain Bacteria; kingdom Bacillati; phylum Actinomycetota; class Actinomycetes; order Micromonosporales; family Micromonosporaceae; genus Micromonospora; species Micromonospora sp. NPDC053740. The sequence goes on along the minus strand of NZ_JBFASO010000009.1, from coordinate 330,122 downwards.
GAGTACGGATCGCGCAGCCACTTCTGGTCGCCGACCGGCACCGCGACAGCCGCAGACGACGACACAGTCCGCCTCGACGCCCGTAAGAGCTGGGTCACCTCGGCCGGCGAGGCCAACAGCTACGTCTGGTCGAGCCTTCCGCTGACCCTCGACGCCGGTCCGATGACCTTGTGGCTGGTGCCGGCCGACAGCGCCGGCCTGAGCGTGGCCGGCGACTTCGACGGGCTGGGTCTGCGGGGCAACGGCTCTCGGCCGATGACCGCCGACGGGCTCCGGGTTCCGGCGACGGCGAGGATGGCCGCCGACGGGGCCGGGCTCGACACCGCTCTCGGCGCGGTCCTGCCCTGGTTCCTGGTGCTCAACGCCGCTTTCTGCCTCGGTCTCGCCGACAGCGCCGTGGCCGAGGCGAGTCGACACCTGACCAGGACCACGCTCGCGCACACCGGCGCCGCCCTGCGCGACGCGCCAGTCACCCGACGCGACCTCGCCCGGCTGATGATCCGCACCGACGCGCTGCGTGCCTTCCTGGGTGACACGCTCACCGCTCTGGAGACGGGCCGGGACGACGCGATGCTGCGGGTGCTCCAGGTCAAGGCGCTCGCCGGCGAGACAGTCGCCGACGTGACCGATGGCGCGATGCAGCTCTGCGGGGGCAGCGCCTTCCGCAAGGAGTTGGGCCTTGAGCGTCGTTTCCGGGACGCCCGCGCGGCCCGGGTGATGGCGCCGACCACCGACGCGCTGCACGATTTCGTCGGTCGGCTCGCCACCGGGCTGCCGCTGCTCGACGAGGCCAACCGCTGATGCCCGCGCCTACCGTCCTGATGGGCGCCGTCGCGTACGACCCGAAGGTGGTGACCATCTGGGAGGGCTTCCGCACCTGGCTGCGCGGGCGGGGCCTGGACTTCGACTTCGTCCTCTACTCGCACTACGAACGACAGGTGGAGGACCTCGTCGCCGGGCGGATCGACGCGGCCTGGAACTCTCCCCTGGCCTGGCTGCGGGCCGAGCGACTGGCGGCCGCCGACGGCACTGGCGTGCGCGCGCTCACCATGCGCGACACCGACCAGGACCTCACCTCGATCGTCGTGGTTCGCGCGGACTCGCCGGTGCGCCAGCTCACCGACCTCGCCGGACGGGTGGTCGCCGTCGGGGCGATCGACAGTCCACAGGCGACGCTCATTCCGCTGGGCCACCTGGCGGCGGCCGGGGTCACTGTCGACGTACGCCGTTTCGACGTGGGTGTCGGCCTGCACGGCGACCACATCGGCGGCGAGCGCGACGCGGCGCGCGCCCTGGTGGCCGGGGAGGTCGACGCCGCCTGCATGATCGACGCCAACCACCTGGCGTTCGTCCAGGAGGGCACGCTACCGCCCGAGGGCACCCGGATCGTGGCCCAGACCGCACGCTACGACCACTGCAACATGACTGTCCGCGCGCCGGAGTCCGAAGGCGTCCGGCTCTTCGGCACGCTCCTGCTCGGCATGTCGTACGCCGATCCGCAGGTGCGTCCACTGCTCGACCTGGAGGGGCTGACGGCCTGGCGGGAGGGCCGCACCACCGGGTATGACGCCCTCGCCGCCGCTGTCGACGCCAGCGGTTTCTACTCCCTCGACGGGCGGGTGACGGCCCCGCACTACCGGCCGTGAGTTGGACACCTGTCGCCGCTGTCGACCTGGGTGACCTGGGTTTCGGCAGTGGCGCGCACCTGCTGGTGCAGCGCGCCCTGGCCGGGTTGCCGCCCGGCGGCCGGTTGGCGGTCTCCGGTCGCGACCCGGCGCTGCGCGTCCACCTGCCGGCCTGGTGTCGTGGCCGGGGTCATCGGGTCGAATGGCCTGATCGGAGCGAGGCGAACGAGCTGGTGGCGGTGGTGGTCCGGGGGTCGACGGATGACGACCGCTGGTTCGGCGCTGAGCGGGCCGGGTCGGCCCTGCCGTCGGCGCTGAGCAGCCGTCCGCCCGCAAGGTGGGGGCTCGGCGCCCGGGGCGCGCTCCTGGAAGCCGGTGGTCCGGAGGCCCGGTTCGACCTGGACGACCGCGACCTGGTCTGGGCCGACATCGCCCCACACCTGTACGCGCAGGCCGCCGCCCGACAGTGGGACCCGCAGACCGCGGTGCCGTGGGACGACCCGTTCGCGCTGCCGGCCGACGTCGAGGCCGCTGTGGTGCAGGTGATGACCTATCTGGTCGAGAACGAGCAGGCCGCCCTCGTCGTGCCGGCCCGGTTCGTGGGGCGCATCCATCCGCACTTTCGGGAGGTGGTGCAGCTGCTCGCCGTGCAGATGGCCGACGAGGCCCGGCACATGGAGGTCTTCAGCCGGCGGGCCCTGCTGCGGGGCGCCGAGATGGGCACGTCATCCGCTGGCGGTCGCCAGTCGCTGTTCACCCTCGTCGCGGAGTCGGACTTCGCGTTGGCGTCGTTCCTGCTCTCCGTGCTCGGCGAGGGCAGCTTCGTCGATCTGCTCTCGTTCCTGCACGAGGTCGCCCCGGACCCGGTGACCCGCCGGATCTGTTGGCTCGCGATGCAGGACGAGCGCCGGCACGTGGTGTTCGGCATGGCACACCTGGAGCATCAGGCGCAGCTGGATCCGCTGCTGCGGGACCGGCTGCGGGCGGCCATCCACCGCCGCCACGACGCGCTGGTCGACACGGCTGGGCTCAACGCTGATGTCTTCGACGCGCTGGTGGTGCTCGCGGCGGGTGGCTGGCAGCCGAATGACGTGTCCGCCGGCTTCGACCGGGTGCGGGCTCTGCAGCACGCGATGGATCAGGGCCGTCAGCGCCGCCTCGTCCGGCTGGGTTTCCGGGTCGACGAGGCGGCGGCGCTCTCCGCCCTGCACACCCGCAACTTCATGTAGCCGATCCCCGCGCACGGCACGGCGTGCGCGGGGATCGCGGTACGGCAGGTCAGCGAGCGCTGGTCACTGGCCGAGCAGGGTCCGGATCTGACGCGCGTAGCCCGCCACAGTGAAGTCCGGGCCGACCGAGTCCACCAGGACCAGGTCGTTGATGGTGTGATCGACGCGCAGCGACAGGATCGCCTGGTACTCGGGTGAGTTGTACCAGGTCCTGGCGGTTTCCGCGTCCGGGAACTCGATCAGCACGACCGAACCGGGCCAGCTGCCCTCGAGGACCTGCACCTCGGCGTCCAGGACGAGCCACTTGGCGCCGTACGCCTCGGTGGTGGCCTGCACCTGCTCCAGGTAACGCAGGGAATCCTCGGTCGGAACTCCGCCCGGGATACGCAGGTGGTTGATCAGGTAGGTGCTCATGTCTCACTCCTCAGGTGCGGGGTGCTGCTTCCCGGTCGAAGGCGTACGACCGGTCGTCTTGGATTGGGTACGCGCCGCGCCGATGGGACGACGCGGGCTGTCACCGCTGGGATCGGACCCGGATCAGGTGAGGATCCGGGCCGTGGTGATCGTGAAGAACTCCTGGAGTGCGGCCGGGTCACCGGATGCCTTCGCCCGCGCTGCCGCGCCCTCGTAGCTGGAGACGACGAAGCCGGCGAGATCGGCGGCGGGTTCGTCGCCGTGCAGTTCACCGGCGGCCCGCGCCTGCTCGATCGCCGTGGCGAGCGCGGCGACCCAGCGGCCGAAGCCGGCGTCGACCGCGTTCCGCAGAACATCGCTGTGTGCCGGGATCTCGGTGGCGAAGTTGCCGAGCAGGCATCCGCGATCACCCATGGTGTCGCCGAGGCCGGTGATGTATCTCAGGTGAGCGGTGATCCGCTCCAGCGGCGTGCCGCCCCGCTTCTCGTCGAGCATTTCCAGCCCCATCGCCGCTGAGTATCTCGCCACCGAGTCGAGGGCGAGGTCTTCCTTGCTGGCGAAGTGGTTGTAGAAGGTGCCCTTGGGCGCCCCGGCGGCGGCGACGATGTCCTGGACGCTCGTGCCGTTGTAGCCGCGCAGGTGGAACAGGTCCAACGCCGCGTCGGACAACCGTTGCCGGGTTCCGACGGAGGCCGGTGACTTCGGTCGTGGCATCTCGTGGCCCTCCTCTCGCCCGGGGTACCGGCTGACTGACAGACACCACGATATGACCGGTCGTCTCGGAATGCCAGTGATGTGACCGCTGTCATCCCCCAGGTACTGTGGAATGGTCATGAACAGCGATATCAGCGCGGTCCGCGAGGAGTTGCTGCGGCTTCGCGAGCAGACCGAGGCTCAGGCCACCGCCCTGGACGGCGACCTGCGGAGTCTTTTCGAGGCGTCCCGGTCGTCCAACGCCGATGACGAACACGACCCCGAGGGCAGCACCATCGCCTTCGAACGCGCGCAGCTCACCGCCGTCCTGGACGCCACCCGCCGACGCCTGGCCGAGCTGGACGTCGCGCTGCGACGGGTCGACGACGGCAGCTACGGCGTGTGCGAACGGTGCTCCCGTCCGATTCCCGCCGAGCGGCTCGTCGCCCGCCCGTCCGCGCGTACCTGCGTGGCCTGCGCCAGCCGACGGTGACGGCGCCCGCCGACCGCGAGGGCCACGGGCACCGTCGTACCGGTGATCAGCTGGCGCAACAACCTCCTGCTGGCGCGGCGTCGAGGGCGACGAGGCTGATCGGCGCGGACCGCAGCCCGCCGGAGATGCCCGTGGACAGTCCACGCCCCGTCGGTTGCGACCCACAGCAGTCGTCGCCCGCCGAGACGGCGGAATCACTGCTGCACACGCCGGTTTCGGGCAGGTCGAGCTGGACGTCGCGGGCGGCCGCCCAGTCACCGGCGAGCGCGGCGACCACGGAGCGGACCTGCTCGTAGCCGGTGGCCATGAGGAACGTCGGCGCCCGGCCGTAGGACTTCATGCCGACGGCGAAGTAGCAGTGCTCCGGGTGGGCGAGCACGTCCACGCCGTGCGGCGGCACCGTGCCGCAGGAGTGCTCGTTGGGGTCGATCAGCGGGGCCAGGGCACGGGTCGCGCCCAGCACCGGGTCGAGGTCCAGCCGCAGCTCGGCGGCGATGCTGTGGTCGGGGCGGAAGCCCGTGGCCGCGACAACACGGTCGACGGTGATCGACTCGGCGCTGCCGTCGCCATGCCGCAGGGCCACACTCACCCGGCCGTCGGTCGGGGTGAGCGCCCGCACGGAGAAGCCGGTGAGCAGCCGGATCCGTCCGGCGTCGACGTGCGCACGCAGCCGTGCGCCGAGCGCGCCCCGCGCCGGGAGGGCGTCGGCGTCTCCACCACCGTAGGTACGCGTCGGCGCGGCGGCCCGGATGGCCCAGGTCACCTCGGTGCCGGCCTCGACGGCGGCCAGCTCCGCCAGGGACAGCAGGGTGTTCGCGGCCGAGTGACCGGCGCCGACCACCAGTGTGTGCCGGCCGACGAACCGGCCCCGGTCGGCGCCGAGGACGTCCGGCAGCGCGTGCTCCAGGTACGCCGCCGCCTCCGCCTCCCCTCGCGCGCGCAGACCGGACGCGCCGAGGACGTTCGGCGTGCTCCAGGTGCCGGAGGCGTCGATGACGGCGCGGGCGACAAGCTCGTCGCCGTCGGCGAGGCGGAGCAGGAACGGTGCGGTGTCGCGCCCGGCGGTACGCAGCCGGTCGAGGCCGAGCCGGCTGATCGCCTCGACCCGTGCCCCGTACCGCACGTGTGGCTTCAGTTGCGGCAGTTGCGCGAGGGGCCGGAGGTAGTCGTCGACCAGCTCCGCGCCGGTGGGCAGTGTCCCCGGGTCGGGGGCGACCCAACCGGCCTCGTCGAGGAGCCGACGGGCGGCCTGGTCGATGTTGTAACGCCACGGCGAGAAGACCCGCACGTGCCCCCACTGGCGTACCGCGGCGCCCGGGGTGTCGCCGGCTTCGAGGACGGTGAAGGGCAGTCCGCGTTCGTGCAGGTGCGCGGCGGCGGCGAGACCGGTCGGACCGGCGCCGATGACGATGGTGGGAAGGTCGTCCAGAGCGGTCATCAGTGGCTCCTCGGTGTGGTGGCCCGGGTCGAGGGCCACGGCTGGTCAGGTGATGGTGGGGCTGCGGCGTTCCAGCAGGACGACGTCGCGCCAGCGGTCGTGATGGCGACCGACCCGCTCGCGTACGCCGATGACCCGGAAGCCGGCTCGTTGGTGGACTGTGAGGCTGGCGGTGTTCTCCGGGAAGACTCCGGATTGGATGGTCCAGATGCCGGCGGCCTCGGTGGAGGCGATCAGCGCGCTCAGCAGCAGTCGGGCGATGCCCCGCCCCTGGGCGGCCGGGTCCACGTAGACGGAGTGTTCGACCACTCCGGCGTAGACAGCGCGGGTCGAGGTCGGCGAGACGGCGATCCAGCCGAGCACCACCCCGTCGCTGTCGACGGCCACGAAGCGGTGCGCAGCCAGGCGCGCGGCGTCGAACGCCGCCCAGGTCGGGGCGGTGATCTCGAAGCTGGCATTGCCGGCGTCCAACCCGGCCTGGTAGATCGCCAGGACCCGGTCGGCATGGGCGTCGGTCATGGGCCGCACGGCGATGTCAACCATCAGCGGGGTTCCCTTCCGGAAGAGATCAGAGGACTGTCTCGACGTCCATCGAATCAGACAGTTGCACACTGATTAGAGAAGTGTCAACCTAGAGCAATGTCGAATCAAGCAGGTCCGGCGGCTGACGTGTCGTGCTGCGCCCCGCTGGCCGAGCGACGCGTACCGGCCGAGGCCGCTGCGGTGCTCGCGCCCGCGTTCAAGGCCCTCGGCGACCCGGTGCGGCTGCAACTGCTGTCGATGATCGCCTCCGCCGAGACCGGGGAGATCTGCGTCTGCGACCTGACCCCCGCGTTCGACCTGACCGGTCCGACCATCTCGCACCACCTCAGGACACTGCGCGAGGCGGGGCTGGTCGACGCCGAACGCCGGGGCACCTGGGTCTACTACCGCGCCCGGTCGGGCATCCTGCGCCAGCTCGCCGCACTGCTCACCGTGGCGCCGGCGACATGACAACGACCCTGCGGAGCGAGCCGGGCGAGAGCGCCGTCGTCGGCCGACTCTCCCGACTCGACCGGTTCCTGCCCGTGTGGATCGGTCTGGCGATGGCCGCCGGCCTGCTCCTCGGTCGGCTGATACCCGGGTTGAACAGCGTCCTGGACGCGGTGCAGATCGGCGGGATCTCGCTACCGATCGCGATCGGCCTGCTGATCATGATGTACCCGGTCCTGGCGAAGGTCCGCTACGACCGGCTCGACACCGTCACCGGCGACCGCCGGCTGCTGATCTCCTCGCTGGTCCTCAACTGGCTGGTCGGCCCCGCCGTGATGTTCGCCCTGGCCTGGATCTTCCTGGCTGACCAGCCCGCGTACCGCACCGGCCTGGTCATCGTCGGCCTGGCCCGGTGCATCGCCATGGTCATCATCTGGAACGACCTCGCCTGCGGTGATCGGGAGGCCGCCGCCGTCCTGGTCGCCCTCAACTCCGTCTTCCAGGTCGTCGCCTTCGGTGTACTCGGCTGGTTCTACCTCTCCGTGCTCCCCCAGTGGCTGGGGCTCTCCGGCACCGAGTTGACGATCTCGGCCTGGGACATCGCCGCCAACGTGCTCGTCTTCCTCGGCATCCCGCTGCTCGCCGGTTACCTCACCCGCCGCCTCGGCGAGCGCGCCAGGGGCCGCGCCTGGTACGAGGCCCGCTTCCTGCCCAGGATCGGCCCGGCCGCCCTATACGGGCTGCTGTTCACGATCGTGATCCTGTTCGCCCTGCAAGGCGACGCCATCACCAGCCGGCCTCTGGACGTCGTCCGCATCGCCCTGCCCCTGCTGGTGTACTTCGCGCTCATGTGGGCCGGCTCCTACGCCCTCGGCCGGGCCATCGGTCTCGGCTACCAACGCACCACCACCCTCGCGTTCACCGCCGCCGGCAACAACTTCGAACTCGCCATCGCCGTCGCGATCGGCACCTTCGGCGTCACCTCCGGCCAAGCCCTCGCCGGGGTCGTCGGCCCGTTGATCGAGGTGCCCGTCCTGGTCGGGCTCGTCTACGTCTCCCTGTGGGCGCGCCGCCGCTTCTTCACTCCCCCGCGATCCGCGACCACGTAACCGGAAGGCAACCCCGACATGAGCGACAGACCCAGCGTCCTGTTCGTCTGCGTCCACAACGCCGGCCGCTCCCAGATGGCCGCCGGCTGGCTACGCCACCTCGCCGGCGATACCGTCGAGGTCCGCTCGGCCGGCTCCGCTCCGGCCGAGACGATCAACCCCGCCGCCGTGCAGGCCATGCGCGAGGTCGGCATCGACATCACCGACCAGACCCCCAAACTCCTGGAGTACGCGACAGCGCAGTCCTCCGACGTCATCGTGACCATGGGCTGCGGCGACACCTGCCCGGTCTTCCCCGGCAAACGCTACGAGGACTGGAAGCTCGACGACCCGGCCGGCAAGGGCGTCGACGCCGTCCGCCCGATCCGCGACGAGATCCGGGACCGGGTGGAGAAGCTCCTCACCAAACTGAGCCCCACCACTCGACCGGAGCACAGCCGTCAGCGACCTCCGGCGTAGACAGCGCGGTGGCCGAGTTCCTCCTCGATGCGGATGAGCTGGTTGTACTTGGCCGTACGGTCGGAGCGCGACAGCGAGCCGGTCTTGATCTGCCCGCAGCCGACGCCCACGGCCAGGTCGGCGATGGTGGTGTCCTCGGTCTCCCCGGACCGGTGCGACATCACCACCCGGTACCCGGCCTTGTGGGCGGCGTCCACCGTCGCCAGGGTCTCGGTGAGCGTGCCGATCTGGTTGACCTTGACCAGGATCGCGTTGGCGTAACCGCCGTCGATCCCGTCGCGCAGCCGGTCGACATCGGTGCAGAAGACGTCGTCGCCGACCAGCTGCACGCGCTCCCCCGCCGCCGCCGTCAGCCGCTTCCAGCCGGCGATGTCGTCCTCGGCCATCGGGTCCTCGATCGAGCTGATCGGGTACCGGGAGACAAGGTCGAGCAGGTAGTCGATGTGCTCGTCGACGGTCCGCTGACGGCCCTCGCCGACGTAGTCGTAGACGCCGTCGTGGAAGAACTCCGAACTCGCGGGGTCGAGGCAGATCAGCACGTCGGCGCCGGGCTGGTAGCCGCTCTCCTCGATGGCCCGCGACACGAACCGCAGCGCCTCGTCCGCGCCCTTGACGTTTGGCGCGAAGCCACCCTCGTCGCCGACGTTGGTGTTGTGCCCGGCGGCGGCCAGGGACGCCTTGAGGGTGTGGAAGACCTCCGAACCCATCCGGACCGCCTCGGCGAAGGTCTGCGCTCCGACCGGGGCGATCATGAACTCCTGGAAGTCGAGCGGATTGTCGGCGTGCGCGCCGCCGTTGATGATGTTCATCATCGGCACCGGCAGCAGGCGGGCGCCGACACCACCGACATAGCGGTAGAGCGGCTGCCGGTGGGCCAACGCCGCCGCCTTCGCGGTCGCCAGGGACACCGCCAGGATCGCGTTGGCACCCAGTCGACCCTTGTCCTTCGAACCGTCGAGAGCGATCATCGTCTCGTCGATCAGGGCCTGGTCCTCCGCGTCGAGCCCGAGCACCGCGTCGGCGATCTCGCCGTTGACCGCGGCGACGGCAGTGCTGACCCCCTTGCCGTGAAAACGCGTCAGGTCCCCGTCGCGAAGCTCGACCGCCTCGTTCGCTCCCGTCGACGCGCCGGACGGCACTGCCGCCCGCCCGGTCGACCCGTCGGCGAGGACCACGTCGGCCTCCACCGTCGGGTTGCCCCGGCTGTCGAGGATCTGCCGACCACGCACGCGACTGATTGCCGTCATCACACACTCCCTGCTCAAGCTGCCTGTTCGCAGCCAGACTGGCAGGAAACGGCGGCCCTGGCACCGCGACGATGGACACGTTGACCCGTACCCCGGGGTGCGGGTTTAGGGTCGCGGGATGCGGGTGGGTGAGTTGGCACGACGGACCGGAACCACGGTCCGGGCACTGCGGTACTACGAGTCGGCCGGGCTGGTCGTGCCCCGGCGGCTGAGCAACGGCTACCGCGAGTACGACCCGATCGCGGTGCGGCTGGTGGCCCAGATCCGCGAGCTGATGGCGCTCGGCCTCACCGTCGAGGAGACCCGCCCGTTCGTCGAGTCGATCGCCGGTGGCGCCGACGACACCGACGTGTGCGCCGCGGCGGTGGCCACGTACCGCAGCACCATCGGCAACCTGCAGGAACGGATCGGCAAGTTGACCGCCCAGCGGGACGCGCTGGACGCCCGCCTGGACGCCGCCGCGACCCAGGTCGTACCCGGCAGTCCCGCCGAGGGCGCCGACCCCACCGCGCTGGTCGGCGTCCGGTTGCCACCGCTGGCCTTCTACGGCACCGACGGCCGCCCGGTCGATCTCGGCGCGCTCGGCGCCGGTCGCAGCGTCATCTTCGTCTACCCACTGACCGGACGACCGGGCGTCGACCTGCCCAACGGGCTGCTGGAGATCCACGGCGCGCGCGGCAGCACCGAGCAGGCCGCCTGGTTCCGCGACCACCACGCGGAACTCCGCGCGGCCGGTGCCGCACGGGTCTACGGCCTGTCCGCGCAGTCGACCGGTTACCAGCGGGAACTCGCCCACCGGCTGCGACTGCCCTACCCGCTGATCCCCGACCCGAGGCTGACCCTGGCCGACGCCCTGCGGCTGCCGACCCGCGCCGCCGGCGACATGACGCTCTACGAGCGGCTGACCCTGATCGTCGCCGACGGCGCTGTCGAACACGTCTTCCACCCGATCCCGGACCCGGCGTCGCACCCCCTGCACGTGATGCGGTGGCTCACGAAGCGACGCCAGGCCCCCGGATCGGTTGCCGCCTAGAAGTCGTCGTCGAAGGCGACGGTGCCGGTCACCCCGACCTGGTACGCCGACACCCGCCGCTCGAAGAAGTTGGACAGCTCCTGCACGTCCTGCAACTCCATGAAGCCGAACGGGTTGCTCGACCCGTAGTGCGCCGCGATGCCGAGCTGGGCGAGTCGGCGGTCGGCGACGTGCTGGAGGTACTCCCGCATGTCGGCCAACGTCAGACCGGGCACACCATGGCCCAACAGGTCCTCGGCGAACTGCACCTCACACTCGACCGCCTCGGTGAGCATCCGGCGAACCTGGTCGGCGAGGTCGTCGTCGAACAGGTCCGGCTCCTCGACGCGAACGGTGTCGACGACGTCGAACGCGAACGCCATGTGCATGGACTCGTCGCGGAACACCCAGTTGGTGCCCGAGGCGAGGCCGTGCAGCAGGCCGCGGGAACGCAGGAAGTAGACGTACGCGAACGCGCCGTAGAAGAACAACCCCTCAATGCAGGCGGCGAAGCAGATCAGGTTGAGCAGGAACGTGCGCCGGTCCTCGCGGGAGCGCAGCTCGCGCAGGTCGTTGAGGGAGTTGATCCACCGGAAGCAGAACTCGGCCTTGCGACGGATCGAGGGGATGTTCTCGATGGCCGCGAAGGCCTCGAAGCGCTCGGTCTCGTCGGGCACGTACGTGTCGAGCAGGTTGAGATAGAACTGGACGTGCACGGCCTCCTCGAACAGCTGGCGGGACAGGTAGAGGCGACCCTCCGGGCTGTTGACGTGCTGGTAGAGGTTGAGCACCAGGTTGTTGGCGACGATCGTGTCACCGGTGGCGAAGAACGCCACCAGGCGGCTGACCAGGTGCCGTTCGGCCGGCGACAGCTTGTCCAGGTCGGCGAGGTCGGCGTGCAGGTCGACCTCCTCGACCGTCCAGGTGTTGCGGATCGCGTCGCGGAACCTGTCGAAGAAGTGCGGGTAGCGCATCGGGCGGAGAGTCAGGTCCATCCCGGGGTCGAGCAGCATGTGCGTGGTCCTCGTGTCGGTGATGCTGGCGTCGGTGGTGGCGGCTTCGGCGGGGGTCACTGGCAGGCCTCGCACGACTCGGGGTTCTCCAGCGAGCAGGCCAGCGCCTCCGCGTCGACGACGACTGGCGCGACAGCGCTGACGGTGGCCTGCTGGATCCGCGTCGCGGGACGCGAGCGCAGGTAGTAGGTGGTCTTCAGCCCGGCCTTCCAGGCGTACAGGTACATCGAGGAGAGCTTGCCGATGGTCGGCGCGGCCAGGAACAGGTTCAGCGACTGGGACTGGTCGATGAACGGGGCGCGGGCGGCGGCCAGGTCGATGAGCGCCCGCTGCGGCAGCTCCCACGCGGTGCGGAACAGCTCCCGTACGGCGGCCGGCAGCTCGGCGATCTCCTGCACGGACCCCTCCGCCCGCTTGATCGCCGAACGGATCCGCTCGGTCCACAGACCGCGGGCCTTCAGCTCGCGTACCAGAGCGGTGTTGACCTGGAGGAACTCCCCCGACAAGGTCTCGCGCTTGAACAGGTTGGACACCTGCGGCTCGATGCACTCGTAACACCCGGCGATCGAGGCGATGGTGGCCGTCGGCGCGACCGCCACCAGCAGCGAGTTGCGCAGCCCGTACGCCTCGACCCGCTCGCGCAGCGCGTCCCACCGCGCGGTCTGCGTACCCTCGACACCCCACAGGTCGGGCTGGAGCTGGCCCCGCGCGGCCCGGGTCTGCGGGTACGCCGGATGCGCGCCGAAGTCGCGCGCCAGGTCGGCCGAGGTCTCCAGCGCGGTCAGGTACAGCTCCTCGCTGATCAGGGTGGACAGCTCCCGGGCGGCCGGCGAGTCGAACGGCAGCCGCAGCGCGAAGAAGACGTCTTGTAGGCCCATCAGCCCGAGTCCGACCGGCCGCCAGCGGGGGTTGCTCGCCGCCGCCTGCGCGGTCGGGTAGTAGTTGATGTCGATGACCCGGTCGAGGAAGGTCACCGCGGTCCGTACCGTGGCGCGCAGCCGCTCCCAGTCGATGCCGCCGGCGGTGAGGTGGGCGGCTAGGTTCACCGAGCCGAGGTTGCACACGGCGGTCTCGGTGTCACTGGACACCTCGACGATCTCGGTGCAGAGGTTCGACAGGTGCACCACGTTGCCCGGCTCGGCGGTCTGGTTGCAGAGCCGGTTGGCGGCGTCCTTGAAGGTCATCCAGCCGTTGCCGGTCTGGGCGAGGGTCCGCATCATCTTCCCGTACAGCTCCCGTGCCGGGACCTGCCGCACGTAGAGACCCTGCGCCTCGGCCTGGCGGTACGCGGCGTCGAACCGCTCGCCCCACAGGTCGGGCAGCTCGGGCACCTCGTGCGGGTCGAACAGCGACCACGGCTCGTCGGCCTCGACCCGCCGCATGAACTCGTCCGGGATCCAGTTGGCCAGGTTGAGGTTGTGGGTGCGTCGGGCGTCCTCGCCGGTGTTGTCCCGCAGTTGCAGGAACTCCTCGATGTCCGGGTGCCACGGCTCCAGATAGACGCAGGCCGCGCCCTTGCGTCGGCCACCCTGGTTCACAGCGGCGACGCTCGCGTCCAGCGTGCGCAGCCACGGCACGATGCCGTTGGACTGCCCGTTCGTGCCCCGGATCAGCGCTCCCCGGGAGCGCACCCGGGAGTACGCGATGCCGATGCCACCGGCGAACTTGGACAGGTTGGCGACCTGGGCGTACCGCTGGTAGATCGAGTCCAGCTCGTCGAGCGGGGAGTCGACCAGGTAGCAGGAGGACATCTGGGTGTGCCGGGTGCCGGAGTTGAACAGGGTCGGTGAGCTGGGCAGGTAGGCCAGGCTGGACATCAGCCGGTAGAAGTCGACAGCCTCGTCCGCCGTCCGGGACAGGCCGCAGGCCACCCGCAGCAGCCAGTACTGCGGGGTCTCCAGCACCAGTCGGCTGATGGGGTGGCGCAGCAGGTAGCGGTCGTACACGGTGCGCAGGCCGAAGTACTCGAACCGGCGGTCGCCGTCCGGGTCGATGGCGTGGTCGAGCGTCGCGGCGTGTGCGGCGACGAACGCGGCGGTGTCGTCACCGATCAGGCCCTCGGCGTGGCCGACCCGGATCGCCGCGCTGAACGAGGTGATGCCCTGTCGACGCACCTCCTTGTCGACGTAGCCGGCCAGCAATCGCGCGGCGAGGCGCGAGTACTGCGGCTCCTCACCGATCATCTCGGCGGCGGTCTGGATGGACAGCCGGTCAAGTTCGGCAGTGGTCGCGCCGTCGTAGAGCCCGCTGATGGTGCGGGTGGCCACCCGCATCGGGTCGACGTCGGTCAGGTCGTCGGCCCACCGCTCGATCGCCCGGACGATCTTGTTCACGTCCACGGGTTCGGTGCCGCCGTCGCGCTTGCGGACCTGCATCGGCGTCCGCCGCGCTGTCGCGTCGCCGCTGGCCGGGACTACCTCGGTGACTGTCACCACTCGCTCCTCGGAGTTCGAGACCTGGTGGCCCGGACGCAAGGAGACAGACACCGACGGACGCCACGCCAGCCCGGCGTGGGTCAGGTGGCGTCAGCCGTCCCACGCGGCCTCGGACCGCCGCGCCACCCGGATGCGGGTACGCGGCGCGCTGGCAGGTCTTCGGACTCGCGGGCACGACCGGGCTCGCCGGTCTCCTACTGGCCGTCGCTTCCCAGGCCGATTGATGGCCCAGTGCTGATGACGGCGGTCGTTCCCACTCACCGCTGCGGGACAGTCCCGGATTTCCACCGGGTTCCCTGTTGCCTCGACCGCCCCGGATGAGCGGCCGAACCAGCTGCGCTCGACACCATATATAGGGACGCAGCCGTTGTCACACCCCACATGTCGGTCTCGGGCGTGTCGGTGGCCGACTCGGTGACCACCGTCACCACCCCGGCCGACAACACCCCGTCGACCGACGCCAGGCACCGGAGACGGGGCCCTGCGCGCTGGTGTCGACACTCGACAGGGATGTGGCGTATCGAGGCCACGGTGCCGCAGACCGCACCCATATGCCACTGCCTATGCCTTGAGGTGGGCTGAACGCCCGATCTCCACGGGCTCGCCACCCTGCCACCTTCGCCCGTCAACGGGCACGATGGACGGTGAGGCGGATCGACCCGGCGAGGCAAACATCATACGTCTGCGGGCCCACGGTGATCGACATCGTTGACGGGCTGGAGCGGCGCTCCGTATACTCCCTGTGATCATCTGATCTTTAGCCTAGCCGGGCGAGGAACGCATGCCGCAGATCACTGCCGTCACCGTCGAAGACGTCCGCTTCCCCACCTCCCTGACCGCTGACGGGTCAGACGCCATGAACAAGGACGGCGACTACTCGGCGGCCTACGTCGTCCTGCACACCGACGGCGTCGACGGCGTGGGCGCGCCACTCGCGGGGCACGGCCTGACCTTCACCATCGGTCGAGGCAACGACATCGTCGCGGCGGCGGCAGTCCACCAGGCACAGCTTCTGGTGGGCCTGGACGTGGCGACGATGGCAGCGGACATGGGCGCCGTCTACCGCCTCCTCACCTCCGACTCGCAACTGCGTTGGCTCGGGCCGGAGAAGGGTGTCGTCCACCTGTCCCTGGCGGCCGTGTTGAACGCGTCGTGGGACCTGGTCGCCCGGGTCGCCGACAAGCCGCTGTGGCGGCTGCTCGTCGACATGTCCCCCGAGCAACTCGTCGACATCGCGGACCTGCGCTACCTGTCCGACGCGCTGACCCGGGACGAGGCACTGGCCATCCTGCGGGCCAAGGAGGGCACGAAGGCGGCCCGCCTCGCCGAGCTCGACCGGACCGGCTACCCCGCCTACACCACCTCGGCGGGTTGGCTCGGCTACGGCGACGACAAGCTGCGCCGGCTGTGCCAGGAGGCGGTGGACACCGGCTACGGCTACGTCAAGCTCAAGGTGGGCGCCAACCTCGACGACGACATCAGGCGATGCGCGATCGCGCGGGAGATCCTCGGGCCGGATCGCAACCTGATGATCGACGCCAACCAGGTGTGGGACGTCGGTCAGGCCATCGACTGGGTCACCGCCCTCGCCCAGTTCAAACCACTGTGGATCGAGGAGCCGACCAGCCCCGACGACATCCTGGGCCACGCGGCCGTCCGCCGCGCCGTCGCTCCGATCGGCGTCGCCACCGGCGAGCACTGCCACAACCGGGTGATGTTCAAGCAGCTGTTCCAGGCCGAGGCCATCGACTTCTGCCAACTGGACACCGGCCGCTTGGCCAGCATCAACGAGATCGTCGCCGTGCTGCTGCTCGCCGCGAAGTTCGACGTCCCGGTGTGCCCGCACGCCGGCGGTGTCGGGCTGTGCGAGATGGTCCAGCACGTGTCGGTGCTCGACTACGTCGCGATCTCGGGGGACCTCACCAACCGGGTCACCGAGTTCGTCGACCACCTGCACGAGCACTTCACCGATCCCTGCATCATCCGGGACACCGGCACGGGCAGCGGATACGTTCTGCCCAGCCAGCCCGGCTACTCCACCCGGATGCGTCAGGAGTCGGTAGCGCTCTACCGCTTTCCCGACGGCCACTACTGGGCGACGACAGACCCGACTACCGTGTCATCTCCGGAGGCGGCGTACGTGATCGCGGGTGGGAAGGCCACCCTCACCGGCCGCTAGGGGGATCATGTCTCGCACTGACGAAGTGGTCAACGGCATCAAGCGGATGATCCTCGAAGGGCAGTTCAGGCCCGGGGACCGGTTGCCCATCGAGAAGGACCTCGCCGAGCAGCTCGGAGTCTCGCGGGGGTCCCTGCGCGAGGGGATGTCGGCGCTGTCGATCCTGGGCATCGTCAACATCCGCCAGGGCGACGGCACCTACGTCACCAACCTCGACGCGCCACAACTGCTGGCCCCGATGGGTTTCGTCGTGGACTTCCAGGGCCAGGGCGACCCCCGGCACATCCACACCGTTCGCCGGCTGCTGGAGTGCGAGGCCGCCTGCCTGGCGGCGACCAGGATCACCGACGAGGCCCTGGCCCAGGCGGGTGACCTGCTCGAAGAGGCAGCCCGGTTGATCGGCCAGTCACCGCCGGACCACGAGCGGATCATGGAGATCGACATCGCCTTCCACCGGATCATCGCGGTGCACGCCGAGAACCCGGTGCTCGTCGGTCTGATCGAAGCCTTCGCCGGGCGCACCATCCGGGGCCGGCTCTGGCGGAGTCTGCACGAGGAGGGCGCGGACCTGCGCACCCATCACGAACACGTGGCGATCCTGAAGGCCCTCGTGGCGCGCGACCCGGAGCGGGCGCGCACCCGGATGGCGAACCACCTGATCGGCGTGGAGGAGTCGTTGCAGGGGTTACCCGACGACGCTGACGCCAGCGTCGAGACGGCCCGGTCGTGACAGCCGACCCTCACGACTGCACGTCGAGCAGCCCCTCGTCGTACAACGCCGTCCAGAGCTGATCCGGGACGTCGACACCAGTTCGACGCAGGGTCTCGGTCACCTGGGCCTCGTCACGCATGCCGACGACCGTCGAGACCACGGCCGGGTGACGACGGACGAACGCCAACGCCGCCTGGGGCAGCGTGACGCCGTACATCTGGCAGACCCGCGCTATCCGGCGGGCCTGATCGATCACCTCCGCCGGCGCCTGCTGGTAGTCGTAGACGGCGTCGGGCGGCGGAACGTCCCGAGCCAGCAGCCCGGAGTTGTAGACACCGGCGACCACCACACCGACGTGGCGGGTCTGCGCGACGGGGAGCAGGTCGGTCAGCGCGCCCTGCTCCAGCAGTGTGTACCGGCCGGCGCACATCACCACGTCCACGTCGGTCTCGGCCACGAAGCGGGCCAGCATCGCGGACTGGTTCATCCCCGCCCCGACGGCACCGATCACGCCCTGCTCCCGCAGCTCCACCAACGCCGGGATCGCCTCGCGCGCGGCCTGCTCCCAATGCTCGTCCGGATCATGCAGATACACCACGTCGATCCGGTCCAGGCCGGTGCGCCGAAGGCTCGCCTCCAGCGAACGGCGTACGCCGTCGCGGCTGAAGTCCCAGACCCGGCGATGATCGGCGGGAACGTCGAACCCCTCCGGATCCCGCCGGTGCGCCGTCTCCGGTGATGGCACGAGCAGCCGGCCGACCTTCGTCGACACCACGTACTCGCCGCGCGGACGGGAGCGCAGGGCCGCGCCCAGGCGCCGTTCGGACAGGCCCAGCCCGTAGTGCGGTGCCGTGTCGAAGTATCGGATGCCGCCTGCCCACGCGGTGTCCACGGCGGCGGCGAACTGCTCCTCCGACGTCGCCCGGTAGAGATTGCCGCCCTGGGAGGCGCCGAAGCCCAGTGGGCTCAGCCGCAGCGGCGGCCCGACGCCGCTGCGGGCCGCCGAACGGGCGGGGTCGCGCGCACCCCGCTGGACGACAGCGGTCACCGCTCGTCCCGATCCACGTTGGTGCTGCCGGTCATCGCCGCGACCAGATCGTCGGTGGTGACCTCGTCGGCGCGGAGTTGGGCAGCGCGCCGACCGAGGCGCAGGACCTCGACCCGGTCGGCGATCTCGAGCACCTGCGGCATGTTGTGGCTCACCAGCACCACCGACATGCCGGCGTCACGGGCCCGCCGAACGACGTCGAGCACCCGCCCGGTCTGGACCACCCCCAGGGCTGCTGTGGGCTCGTCGAGGATGACCACGTTGGTTGCCCAGATGATGGCGCGGGCCACCGCCACGCACTGCCGCTGCCCACCGGAGAGCATCGCGATGGGGGTGGTGACCCGGGGGATCCGTACGCCGAGTTCGTCGAGGGCGGCGGCGGCGCCCTGGCGCATGGCGCGTTTGTCCAACAACCCGAGCCGGCCGAGTGGCCCGGAGCGGAGGATCTCCCGGCCGAGATACAGGTTGGCGGCCACGCTGAGGTCGTCGGCGACGGCGAGGTCCTGGTAGACCGTCTCCACCCCGGCCCGTCGGGCATCGACCGGAGTGGAGAACTGGACCGGGCGGCCGCCCACCCGGATCTCGCCCTCGTCGGGCGGGTGCACACCGGACAGGGTCTTGATCAGCGTGCTCTTGCCGGCGCCGTTGTCACCGATCAGCGCGACGACCTCACCTCGGCGGACCGTGAAGTCGGCGCCACGCAACGCCTCGACGTGCCCGAACCGCTTGACGACGCCGCGGGCTTCGAGGACCGGCGGTTCCGCGTCGGTGGGTTGCTGATCGCTGTCCGCGGTGGCCGTGGGGATCGCGCCCATCACTGCACCGGCGGGTTGGCGCAGCTGGGCTCGAGCACCGCCTTGATCTCCGCCGAGTCGATGTTCTCCTTGGTGACGAACGTGACGCCGGTGTCGGCCGATGCCAGCGGCGCCTTGTCCCGAAGGTGCTTGACCATCTTGTCGACGCCGAAGTAGCCCATCTTGAACGGGTTCTGCACTACCAGCGCCGAGATCTGGCCGTTGCGTACCCCGGCGATCTCGTCCGGTGCGGCGTCCCAGCCGATGATGACCACCTTGCCGGACTTGCCGGCGGCCTGGATGGCCTGCGCGGCACCGAGCACGCTCGGCTCGTTGGCCGCGAAGACGCCGGCGAGCTTGGGGTTGGCGGTGAGGATGTTCTCGGTGACCCGTCGGGCCTCGTTGACGTCACTGCGGCTCGGCTGCTGGCCGACCAGCTTCAGGTTGGGGTACTGGGCGAGGCCGGCCTTGAAGCCGTCGACCCGCTCGGTGTTGGTCTGCGATCCGGGCTGGAACTCGACGAGCGCCACCTCGTGGTTGCCGGGGCCGAGTTCGGTGGCGAGCAGCTTCGCCGCCTCGGTCGCCGACGCGCGGTTGTCGGTGGCGAAGAGGGGCACGTTCGACGGCTGCGGGCTGGTGCCAGAGTCGATCATGGCGACCGGGATGTTGGCGCTGAGCGCCTTGTCGGTGGCCGGTGCCAGCGCGCTGGAGTCGGTCGCCGCGTAGACGATGCCGTCGACCTTCTTGGTGACGAAGTTCTGGATCAGGTTGACCTGGCCCTCGACGTCGGTCTCGGTGGTCACCCCGTCCCACTGGACGGTGACGTCGCCCGCGCGCTGCGCGGCGCACTCGGCGCCCGCCTTCACCGTGTTCCAGTAGTCGGCCCCGACCGCCTTGGGTACGACGGCGAGCTTCAACGGGCCGCTCGCGTCCTTGGTCGCGCCGTCGCCGCCGTCACGGACCTCGACCCCGCCGCAGGCGCTGAGCAGGGCGGTCGCCGCGGCCGCGGCCAGGATCGCCTGCGCACGCAGGAGTCGTCCTCGCGTCCGCCGGCTGGTGGTGGTGTGTGCCATGGTGTGTGTCCTTCCTCGTTCGGACTCTCGGAATGGCATGTCAACCCCGTGATTCCAGCCGCCGGCGGCGGTACTGGTCGAAGTAGACGGCGGCCCAGATGATCACGCCAACGATCACCTGCTGGTAGTGGATGCTGATATCGAGCAGGACGGCGCCGTTGCGGACCAGGGCGATGAGGAACGCGCCGATGATGGTTCCGACGATCCGGCCCTGCCCGCCGAACAGGCTGGCCCCGCCGATGACGGCGGCGGCGATGACGTCGAGTTCCAGCGAGATCCCGTAGTTGGGCTGGCCGGAGTTGACCCGGGACGCCGCGATCATGCCGCCCAGCCCGACCAGCACGCCGGCCAGCACGTACACCCCGGTCAGGTGTCGCCCGACCCGGATGCCGGAGCGGCGGGCCGCCTCCAGATTGGAGCCCATCGCGTAGGTGTACTGACCGAAGCGGGTCTGGGAGAGCAGGAAGGCGACCCCGACGGCGACCAGGACGGTGATCACCACGGCGAACGGAATGCCGAGGATCTGCCCGTTGCCGAGCAGTTGGAAGGACCGGGGCAGGCCGTAGACGCCGACCGCTCCGGTGATGATGAAGACCAGGCCGCGGCCCACTGACATCGTCCCCAACGTCGCGATGAACGGCGGAATCCGGGCCACAGTGACCAGAAGCCCGTTCAACAGCCCGGCCAGCGCGCCGACGCCGATCGCGACCGCCGTCGCCGCCCAGAGCGAGAAGCCGAGGTCGCGCACGACCATCGCGCCCAGCACGCCGGCGAGCGCGGCGACCGACCCCACTGACAGGTCGATGCCCTTCGTGATGATGACCATCGTCTGGGCCGTGGCGATGATGGCGATCACCGCCGTCTGGGCCCCGATGTTGAAGAGGTTGTCCGCTGTCAGGAAGTAGGGACTCGCGAAGGTCAAGGCGATGAACAGGACGACCAGTGCGGTCGCGGCGGTGAACTCGGAGACGGCGTGGGAGATCCGTTCCCGGAACCAGTCGCTGAGTTCGCCGCGCTGCGTGCCGGCGGTTGCCTCGGCGCTACTCATCGTCGGACCTGACCTCCCCAAGCGTGGCGTCGGCGTCCGGCGGGGACCCGCCGACGAGCCGAACGCCTGTGAGCGACCGATCCCGTCCGGACGGCGGTGCGGTTAGGTGCCCGCACATCCACTGGAGATAGGTCGGATGTTTCCCACGATCAGGCGTTACCTTGCCACGCATTCACGTATGTTGCCAAGGTCTTGCGGGCATGTTTTGCCATCGTTACCTGGACCACCGAAGGCATACGTCCGACCAAATCGACATCGACTGCTACCGCAAGCATGTTATCGATAACATGCTATGTCCCCAGCTCGGACGGCGCTGCCGTCTCAGGATGGGGCCAGCCGGTAGACCCGGCCGGCGGTCCCACGCCAGATCGCGGCCCGCTCGTCGTCGGACAGCGCATCCAGCAGGTCGCCCAGGGCGGCGACCCAGCCCGTGTACGAGGTGGCGAGCAGGCACACCGGCCAGTCCGAGCCGAACATCAGCCGATCCGGCCCGAACACGTCGAGGGCGTGCTCGACCGCGGGCCGCAGGTGAGCCGTCGTCCAGGACCCGCCGTCCACCTCGGTCACCAGACCGGAGAGCTTCGCCGTCGTGTTGGGCTCGGCCGCGAGCGCCCGCAGGTCGCGCTGCCAGTCACCGAGTTCGGCGCGCCCGAGCGGGGGCTTGCCGAGGTGGTCCAGGACGAACCGCACCTGGGGCAGGTCGCGGACGAGCCGGGCCGCCGCCGGCAGTTGACGATGGCCCACCAGAAGGT
The DNA here is from genome assembly GCF_040677775.1 of Micromonospora sp. NPDC053740. NCBI lineage: Bacteria > Bacillati > Actinomycetota > Actinomycetes > Micromonosporales > Micromonosporaceae > Micromonospora > Micromonospora sp. NPDC053740. Next base: position 308,377 of record NZ_JBFASO010000009.1, on the reverse strand, counting down.
CGAAGGCGAGGCCGGCGGCACCGACCGCGGCGATGCCGTGCCGCACATCGGGGCGGTCGAGATAGGTCGGGTCGGGTTCGGACTGGACCAGGTGCCGGATGCCGACCAGCCGTTCGCCGCCGCGCGCCCTCCGTAGTCGGGCCAGGCGGCGGTCGACATCGGCGGCGGTGAGGTCGACCCAACCGACGACCCCGCCGACGAGAGGGTCGTCGGCCGCGATGCCGAGCAGCTCGGGCGTCTCGGACCGAACGGCGACGGACTGGACGACAACGGTCTGGGTGACACCGGCGGCCTGGGCCGCCGGGGCGAGCTCGACCGGCGTGAAGTCGTCGTCGATCGCGGCCATTGTGTACGGATCGACCCAGGGCTGTGGGTGCCGCGCCCGGACCCAGAGGTGATGATGCGCGTCGACGATGCCCGGTCGGCGCGCGACCTCGCCGGTCGTCACCGGACTCGCCCTGGCGCGTTCTCGTCCACCCCACACCCCGCCCAGCCGCTGATCGAGCCCTCCGGTTCAGCCCGGAGCCACAGAGTCGATCTGGCAGGTTGACCATGTTAGCGGTAACAGACTGTTGTTGAGTACCGGAACGCGCGCCACCACCGGCTTGGGGCAGTGTCGCCTTTTGGTCTGACGAATCCACCGGCAACTGCGGCTGGTCCGCCTCGCTGACGTCCCGGTATGCGGACGCCGGGCGAGCGAGCGAAGTTCGGGTTGACCGGCTGCGGTGGCACCGATACCGTCGACCCACTATCTGCGGCGACGCGAGGGAAGCCGGTGTGATTCCGGCGCGGTCGCGCCACTGTGAGCGGTTCCCCACAACCGGGGGGCCGCGAGCCAGGACGCTCGGTCGTCCGCAGCCTTGCGATGGGGACGCGTCATCCCTGGGGAGGTTCGTGTATTCATGTCTAGCTCCGCTTCCAGCCAGCCGGTGGTGCACCCCGTTGGCAGTGCTCGTCTGCTGTGGACGGTCCTCGCGACCGTTGCCGTGCTCACCCTGCTGGCGTACCTCGTCGCCTTCGACCAGGGGGCGGTGTCGCGCAGCGGGATGTACCTGCACGAGCTGATGCACGACGGCAGGCACCTGCTGGGCGTCCCGTGCCACTGACCACCACCACTCCCCCGTTCGTCGCCGTCCTCGTTCGCGGGCTGCTGGCCGGCCTGATCGCCGGCCTGCTCGCCGGAGTGTTCGCGTACGTCGCTGGCGAACGGCACGTCGAGGCGGCCATCGCCATCGAGGAGGCGTCGACGCACGCCGAGCCCGCCGCTGGTGCCCACGACCACGAGGACGCCCTGGTCAGCCGGACGGGTCAGCGCGGCGGTCTGTTCCTGGCCACCGGCCTGTTCGGGGCCGCGATGGGTGGCCTGCTGGCCACGGCGTACGTCCTGCTGTCCCGGCGGCGGCGCGGCGACGACGACGGGCGGTCGGGTCTGCTGCTGGCCGGCGCGGCGCTGCTCGGCGCGGTGATCGTGCCGTTCCTCAAGTACCCGGCGAACCCGCCGGCGGTCGGCGACCCGGCCACCATCAATCAACGGACGGTCACCTACCTGTTGATGGTGGTGCTCGGGCTGGTGGCCGTGTGGGCCGGTTCGCTGGGTTACCGGTCGGTCGGCGCCCAGGCACCGACGTGGCTGCGTGCCGCTGCGGCCGTGGGCGGGTTCCTGCTGGTGACGGCAGTGTCGTACGTGGTGATGCCGTCCTTCCAGGAGGTTCCGGCGGACTTCCCGGCGACCCTGCTGTGGAATTTCCGACTGGCCTCGCTCGGCACCCAGGTCGTGCTCTGGACCGGCATCGGCCTGCTGTTCGCGGCCCTGATGCACCACGAGCGGCGTCGCCGGGCCGGCACCGCACTGCCGAGCACGTGACCGGCACCAGCCTTCGGCTGGTCGCCCACGGTCACACATCCGCGCTGCGCCGCGCCCGCTTCGGCGGCGCCGACGTCGGGCTGGACGAGGGTGGCCTGCGCGCCGCACTCGCCCAGGCCCGCGCGGATGCAGACCGGCGCGGGCCCCTCGGCGTGAACGCCACCTGCCTGGCCAGCCCCGCGGTGGCCGCCCGACAGACCGCCGACGCCCTCGGCCTGGCGCCGACGATCGAGACCGCGTTGGCCGACTGTGACTACGGGAACTGGTCCGGACGGTCGCTTGAGGAGATCGCTGAATCGCAGCCGCAGGCCCTGCACGACTGGCTGTCCGCCCCGGACTCCGCCCCGCACGGCGGTGAGTCCGTCACGGCCGTGCGGGATCGGGTCGGCAGCTGGCTGGACGGGCAGCACGCAGCCGGTGGACGAGTCATCGCTGTCACCCACCCGCTGGTGATCCGGGTCGCTGTGGTGCACGCCCTCGGTCTTCCGATGGCGACGTACCGGCAGGTGGACGTGGAGCCGCTGGCTGTCGTCCGGCTCACCAGCCAGGGCACGCGCTGGCAGCTCCGGCTCGGTACGCCGCGCGCAGCTTGAGGTCGCACCAGACGGCGCAGGCCGCACCCACCAGAGTGGACACGGCCTGCGCTCGCTCGGCGACTGTCAGCCGCCTGCTCAGTGGTGCCGGTGGGGCAGGTGCAGCTCGACCGGCTCGGGCGGAAGGTCGTCAACGCCGGCGGCGACCGCCTGTTCGTGACGGCGACGCGCCGAGGGCAGGGCGAGTGCCGCGAAGACGGCCAGGACCGCCACGCCCGCGCACACCCAGAACCCGGCGGTGAACGCCGCGTCGGTGGGCAGCCCCGTGGGGGTGCTGTTCGACGTGATGACCGCCGCCACGACCGCCGCGCCGATGCTGCTGCCGATGGTGCGGGCGATGGTGTTGACGCCGCTCGCCTCTCCGGTCTGCCCGGCCGGGACGCTCTCGATGATGGCGTTGGACATCGCCGCGAACGCCAGGCCGATGCCGGCGCCGGTGAGCACCCCGGAGAGCAGCACCTGCCAGGTCGCGCCGTGCGCGAACGCCGGCAGCGCGAACGCGACGACGACAGCGACAGTGCCGAGGAACATCGGAACCTTGGGACCGAAGCGACGGTCCAGCAGGCCCGCGAGGGGACCGAAGACCACCATCATCAGGACGGTGGGCAGCAGGAACAGGCCCGCCTGGGACACCGTCTTGCCGAACCCGTACCCGGTGACGGCGGGCAGTTGCAGGAGGGTCGGTACCAGTACGAATGTCCCGAACATCGCGAAACCGAGGATCAGGGCGACGAGGTCGGTGGCCCAGACACCGCGAATTCGCATCAGCCGCATGTCGATGAGCGGCTCGCGTACCCGTAGCTCGACCCGGACGAACACCACCATCGCGACCGCGCCGAGCAGGAACAGACCGATGGTCTTCGGCTCGGTCCAGCCCCAGCCCTGCCCCTTGCTCACGGCCAGCAGCAACGAGACCAGCGATACCGACAGGATGGCCGCGCCGAGCATGTCGAGCCGCCCGGGCGTGCGGACCCGCGACTCGGGCATCCCGAAGATGGTCCCGAGCAGCGCGACGACGACGAGGACCAGCGGCAGCCAGAACAGCCAGTGCCACGACAGGTGCTCCACGATCGGGCCCGCGGCCACGATCCCGACGCCAGCGCCGACCCCGAAGATCGCCGACAGTAGGCCAACTGTGACGCCGACCTTCTCCCGCGGCAGTTGGTCGCGGACGATGCCGATCGACAGCGGCAGGATCGCTCCGGCGGCTCCCTGTAGCGCCCGCGCGACGATCAGCACGGTCAAATTCGGGGCCAGGGCGGCGAGCAGTGTGCCAGCGGCGAGGGCCGCGAGGACGCCGATGAGGACCCGACGCTTGCCGACCATGTCACCGAGACGTCCGAGAATGGGCGTCAACACCGAGGCTGCCAACAGGTACGCCGTGAGCACCCAACTGATGTCTCCGGTCGAGACGCCCAGGTCCCTTCCGATGGTCGACAGCGCGGGCGCCACCAGCGACTGGAGCACCGCGAACGCCAGGCCGCCCAGCGACAGGTACAGCACCAGGAGGGTGGTGTTGGCGCGCGGGGCGGCGCCGGACGCGGAGCCGAGGTCTGTCGGCTCCTCGATGGTGTGGGTCATGAATTCCCCGAACTAGATGTAAACGTTTGCTGACTTAGCCAGTATGCGCAGCCCGAAGAACATGTCAACAGTCGTTTACGTCACCCCCGGCCGGGCCGGAGTTTGCATCCTCCGGCAAGTCAACATATGTTTACTTGCGGCCTGGGGCACCACTGTCGCCCCGCAAACGGCCCGGCCGCCGGCCCGAGCGCCGACACCCACCGCCACCGTGCCAGAGCGAAGGAAGGACGCGTCGTGACAGCCGAACCGCCTGTCCCCGCGACCGGTAGCACCGACGGCGAACCGGCCCAGCGTCGCCGTCGGGACGCGGCCGAGACGCGGCAACTGCTGCTCGACGCCGCCCGCCAGCGCTTCGCCAGGGACGGCTACGCGGCCACCACCGTCCGGGACATCGCCGACGACGCGGGCGTCAACGTGGCGCTCATCAGCCGCTACTTCACCTCGAAGGAGGGCCTGTTCGAGGCGTGCCTGCGCGCCGCGGGCGACGAACTGCGCCGAACGACAGGTCAGACGCCTGCCGACCGGGTGCCCGAGGCCATCGCCCGGCACATCGCCGACCTCGGCGCGGCCGGCCTGTCGAGCCAGCTGTCACTGCTGTTGCGATCATCCGGGGACGCGGGCGCCGACGAGATCCGACGCGCCGTGCTGGTCCGTTCCAGCGAACAACTGGCGGCGGCTCGCGGATGGCGTCCCGGCGAACCGGGCAGCGAACAGCTCCTGCTCCGCGCCCAGATGGCCCTCGCCGCCGGTATCGGAGTCGCGGTGCTGCGATCGTCCATCCGGCTGGAACCGCTGAGTTCCGCCACCGAACAGGACCTGGTCGGGCCGCTGCGCGACCTGGTCGACGCGCTGCTGCCGCCTTCTTGAGCCCGGCCGCGGGCCGACCCCGAAACCCGAAGCACGCCGCTCGGGGCTGTCAGCGCCACCGCGGCCGGTCAGCCGCCACGGGTGTGGACCAGGGCGGCGGCGCGCCCCAATGCGGACTTCTCGACGGCGGACAGCGCCGGATCGACCCGGCGCAGACCCACGGCATGCCGTAGTTGGCTGGTCCGGGGCGGCTCGGCACGCCGCTGAAAGGCATCGAGGCCGTTCCGGGCAAGATCGGCGAGCTGCGGGTCCGGGCTGACCGCCACCTCGGCGAGGATGAGAGCGGTCATGGCCACGTCCAGGTCGGCCGGCCCCTCGGTCGCGTTACGCCAATCGATGACCACCGGCCCGCGCGAGGTCACCATGACGTTCTGTGGATGCAGGTCGAGGTGCAGGACGCGGACCGTGGGGTCGGCGCTGAACCGGGCCGGCACCGTGTGGAGGCGGTCGTGCAGGCCCACAAGGAGGTCGGCGGCCGCGCCGATGCCGGTGCGCCCGGCGAGCATCGACGCCAGGAGAGTTTCGCCGTCGAGTCGTTCGAGCACCAGGTCCGGCCCCTGGGCGTCGTACACCACGGGCACCGGGTAGCCGGCCGCCGCGACGTACGCCATCAACGCCGCCTCGGGCGTACTGTCCCCGCCCTGGCGGTAGCGGCGCAGCACCCGCGACCCGTCGAGCGCGTAGACGTCGGCGTCGCGCCCCGAGGCGAGCAGCGCGTGATCGGCCATGGCAGACGACGCTAACAGTGGGTTGCGCGACACGCGCGTGGGGCGGGCCGTGATCACGGCCCGCCCCACGCTGCTGCGTTGTCCCCGGCTCGGTGCTAGCCGGTGACGGTGAACGGTCGGGACACCTTCGTCGCCGACGTGGCGCCGTTCAGCGTGACGCTGGTCGCGCCCGCCTTCGCCGCCCCCGGGACGCTGACCGTCGCGCCGGAGATGACGCCGTCACCGTTCGCGCGCGCGGTGCTGACCGCCAGTCCGGTCCCGAAGGCGATCGTGACCACCTCGTTCGGCGCGAACCCGGAACCGTCGACCATGATCGACGTGCCACGCGGGCCCGAGGTGGTCAACAGCGCCACCCGCGGCCGGTAGGTCCGCGCCTCCGGCTCTCCGGTCACCTGGACGGTGGCCGTGGCCGGGGTACGCGAGGACGCGCCCGTCGCGGTGACGGCGTACCGGCCGGGTTGCGCGTCACCGGAGGTCGGCACCGAGGCGCGGACCGTTCCCGTCGCCGAGGCGGCGACCTTCATGGTCCGGCCCGGGTCGGTGCCGACGCTGACTGTCACCTGCTCGCCGGCCGCGAAGCCGCTGCCGTTGACGGTGATCGCGTCACCGGTGGTGACGGCACCGGACGCGGACAGCGCGATCGCCGGCTGCGATCCGCCCCGAGCCACAGTCACCGTGAAGGACCCGGTGCTGCTCGACAGCGTGTCCCACGCGGTGACGCGCACCGTGTAGGTGCCCTCCCGTGGGTAGGTGTGCTTACCGCTCATCGCGCCGGACTCGCCGATCGTCACGTCGTCCGGAACCGTGCCGTCACCCCACTGGACGCGGGCGCGGTAGCCCGTCGTACCGGGAACACCGCCGGTCACCGCGCCGAGGTTCGCCGCGAGGGCCTGCCCGGCGGTGGCCGTCTGGTTCTTCGGGGCGGTTGTCGCCAGCGCCGGGGCGGGCGTGCCGTCGTTGGCCACGGCGAACACGTGGATGCGGCCCGCCGAGCGAGGGTCACCGGTCTGCGTCGGCAGGGTCACCGACACCAGCGTCTTACCCGCCGGGATCTGGTACGGGGCGGTGGCGAAGAGGAACGGCTGGGCGCCGTCGCGGCTGGTGCCCTGCAACCGGTACGCCGTCCGGGCGACGATGATGTTGCCGTAGGACGGGGTGCCGTTGGCGTTGCCGCCCAGGGTCCAGTCGCTCATCTGGATCGGGATGCTGGCCGTGCTGCCGTCGCTGAACGTCGCAGTGCCGGTGGTGCTCTGGTTGCCCTGCGTTCCGGCGCCGATGAACGAGATGCTCTTCGCGTCCGCCGGAAGGTCGAGAACCACTGTCGCCCCGTTGCCGGTGGCGTTGTCCGGCTGCCCGGCCGGGATCACCGGCACTGTGAACCGCAGCCCGGTCCCGGGAACCTGCTGCGACTGGCCCTGGGTGACACCGCCGGCCGCCAGGGCGTCCCGCGAGTACGCCCACGACTTGGCGTCGCAGTCGGCCGCCAGGGCCCCCTCGTCGCCGACGCAGACGCTGTCGAACGCGGCGGTGAGACCGGAGGCCGGGGCGTACGCCACCTCGACGCCGACCGTCGCGGAGCTCTGGCTTTCGCCGTCGGTCACCGTGACGTTCGCCTGGTGGTAGCCGGGAGTGGTGTAGGTGTGCGACCCGCCGATGCGATAGACGGCCCGCGAGCTCAACGTCACGGTGCCCGCGGTGACCGGCGTGCCGTCACCCCAGTCGATGGTGGCCTGGTAGCCGTTGGCGTCCCCGCCGGTGACGGTGGCCAACGGCACCGAGACGGGTACGCCGGTCATCGCGTGTACGCCGTCTGCAGCGGTGACGGTGATGTCGCCGCCGCCGAGGTCGAGGTCACCTCCGGCGAGCAACTCGACCTCGGCGAGGTTGGTCTGCGCGGCGCCGACGGTCTTCGTGACGGCGAGGCGGTACTGGGCGAACCGTCCCGGCTTGTCGATCGAGTACGGGCGGGTCTGGTTGCGCCACGGGAACACCTGGCCGGTGCGGGAGTCCACTGTGGTCCAGGTCAGCCCGTCGTTGGAGCCCTGGAGGCGCCAGTCCGCCGGATCGCCGGGACCGGACCCGGACGTGACCGTGTAGTACTTCGGCTTCTGCTTGCCACCACGGAAGGCCCAGGTGATCTGCGGGGTCGTCGAGGTGAAGGTCAACTGCGTGGTCGACGAGTCGTCGAACAGCTTCGACGCGTCCTGACCGCCGGTCGCGCTCGCGGTGCCGAGACCGGGACCGGTGACGTCCTGCAACGGCTTCGGCGCCTCGTCACCAGTGGTCAGCGACGGCGGCGCGTCGTTCCGGCCGCTGCCCCACGACGACGGCTTGGGACCCATCTGGAAGTCGATGGTGCCGCCCTTGGCGAGCTTCGCGACATCCACTGACAGGCCGCGCTGCTTCTTGCCGTTCACCGTCACGCCCTGCACGTAGACGTTCGCCGCGCTGTTGTTCGGCGCGTTGACGACGATGTCGCCGCTGCTGCGGTGCACTGTCATCCTGGTGAACTGCGGCGAGCCGATCGCCCACTCGGACGACCCGGCCTGCAACGGGTAGATGCCCAGCGAGCTGAGGATGTACCACGACGACATCTCGCCGTTGTCCTCGTCACCCAGGTAGCCCTGGCCGATCTCGCTGCCGACGTAGAGACGCCGCAGGATCTCCCGTACCGTCTCCTGGGTCCTGGCGGGCGCGCCGGCGACGTTGTACATGTACGGGATGTGGTGCGACGGCTGGTTGCTCATGCCGAGCTGACCCATCCGGACCGTGCGCGCTTCGAGCATCTCGTGGATGACGCCGCCGTACCCACCGGGGCGATCGGCGTTCTCCGGGGTGGTGAAGAACGCGTCGAGCTTGTCCCGCAGCGCCTTCTGCCCGCCGTACAGGTTGATCAGGCCCTGGCCGTCCTGCTGGGCGGTGAACGCGAAGTTCCACCCGTTGGTCTCGGTGTAGACGCCACCCCAGTCCAGCGGGTCACCGGCGAGGAAGTTGCCGGCGGCGTCGCGGCCCTGGAAGAGCTTCGTCTTCGGGTCGAAGAGGTGGACGTAGTTGCGGGCCCGCTCCAGGAAGTACCGCGACTCCTCGGTGAGCCGGGCGCGCTCCGACTTCGGCGTGGCCGGGTCCTTGGCGAGCGCCGCACCCATGTTGCCGATGCCGAAGTCGTTGATGTAACCCTCCAACGCCCAGGACACCGACTCACCGGTGGACGTCGGCGTGTAGCCGAGGAACAGGGAGCTCTCGATGCCCTTGCGTCCGACCGCGCTGCGCCCGGACGCGACTGTCGCGTCCTTGACGGCCGCGTCGTAGGCCGCGAGCGGGTCGGGCAGCTTGACCCCGCTGAGGTACGCCTGGGCCAGCGCCACGTTCGCGCTGGTGCCGGTCATCAGGTCGGCGTAGCCGGGGGACGACCAGCGGGCGATCCAGCCACCGTCGCGGTAGTGCTGGACGAACCCGTCGGAGATCTTGGCGGCGACGTCCGGGTACAGCAGCGCGTAGGCGGGCCACACGGTGCGGTAGGTGTCCCAGAAGCCGTTGTTGACGTAGATCTGCCCGTCGACGATCTTCGCGCCGGTCCGGGTGGGGGTCGACGCGCCGGTCGGCGCCGAGACCGGGCTCGCGTACTGCCAGCGCGGCGCGGCGGCGGTGCCGGTGTTCTCCGACTGCGAGTTCGGGTAGAGGTTCAGCCGGTACAGGTTCGAGTACATGGTGACAAGCTGCGACTCGGAGGCGCCCCGCAGCTCGACCCGGCCGAGCCGGTCCTTCCACGCGGCCGTCGCGGCGGCGTGGATCTGGTCGAAGCTCTTGCCGGTGACCTCCAGATCGAGGTTGCGGCGCGCCTGGTCGACGGAGAGGAACGACGTGGCGAGACGCATCGTCACCTCCCGCGACCCGGAGATGTCGAAGGTGGCCGACGTCGCGGCGGACGCCGTCGGCGCCCGGTCGAAGGCACCGGAGACGAACATCCGGCTACGGCCGGCGGACAGGCCGCTGCCGTTGTCGACCCAACCGGTGAACGTGCCGTCAGTGCCGATGGTGAACGTGCCGTTGTGGAAGACGAGGCTTCCGGTCGGCTGCCCGGCGGGGAAGGTGAACCGCATGATCCCGGCGTGGTCGGTGGGCGACATCTCCGCGATCAGACCGTTCTGGAGCGTGACCCGGTAGAGGTCCGGCTGCGCCGTCTCGTCGTCGTGACTGAAGGCGAGCGCACGGCCGGCGGGCTGACCGGTGAGCGGCCCGCCACCGACGACCGGCATGACCGACATCTGGTTGCGGTCACCCATCCAGGGGCTGGGCTCGTGGGAGATCGCGAGGCCCTGGAGCATGGGCAGGTTGGCCTCGTTGTTGATCCGGTGGTACTCGTACTCCCACGAGTCGGAGGTCGCGTCGGTCACCGGGGTGAAGAAGTTGAACCCGTTCGGCACGGCGGTGATCGGCAGGTTGTTGCCGCGCGAGAAGCCGCCCGTCGAGTTGGTGCCCCGTCGGGTGTCGACGTAGTTGGTCAGCTTCGAGCCGTCGATCGACGTCGGCGCGGCAGTCAGCTCGATGTCGTCGAGCCAACCCTGGAACCGGGTCTCCCCGGTGGCCTGCGGATTGTCGTAGGCGAGCAGGATGCGGTCGATGGTCTTGCCACGCGCGACGGCGCCAAGGTCGGCCTGCACCAGGTTCCACTGGTCGGCGAAGAGCACCTTCGCCGCACCCTGACCGGCGCCCGTGAGCGGGTAGCCGTGCTGGTCGGTGGCCGAGCGATTACTCAGGTAACTGCCGTCGGTGAAGTGCAGGTCGACGGCGGTGTAGGTGGACGGGTACCGGCCGTCCCCGCCGGTGAACTCGGGGAAGATCTTGTACGACAGTCGGGTCTTCGGCCCGACCGGGATGCTGACGTCGAAGAGCTTGTTCGTCGCGTACGACCGGCCGTTGTTCTCGGCGCCGCCGGCATAGCGCAGCGCGGCCAGTCCGGTGAAGCCGACGTCCGGCTTCGTGGTGTAGCCGCCGTTCGGGCCGGAGGTCGCCTCGCTGACCATGGGGGTGGCCGGCGGGCGGACGCCCGAGCCGTCGCTGATGTTCCAGTCGGCGAGCTGCAGGAGCGAGTCACCGGAGTTCGCGGTGACGTTGAGCCGGTAGAAGCCGTAGGCGTTCGGGTTGGTGAAGCTGTACGTCCTGGTGGCGAAGCGCCCGCTGAACTTCTCGCCGGCACGCTTGTCCAGGTCGGTCCAGGTGCTGCCGTCGTTCGACCCCTGGACGACGAAGTCCCTGGGGTCGCGGGTCGGCGCGTCGTCGGCCGCGGTCAGCGAGTAGCGCACCACAGTCGCCGGCTTGGCGAGCTGGTAGGTCACCCAGCCGCTGGACGCGAACGCGAGCCACTTGGTCGACGGATCGTCGTCACTGAGGTTCGCGGCGATCTCCCGCGGCTGGTTCTCGTCGCTCGCGGTCACGGCGCTGACCTGGCCGAGCAGGCCGCCGGGCAGGGTGGCGACGGTGCCGCTCAGGTTGGCCTGGAGCGGCTTTCCGTTCGGGCCGACCTCCACTGTGCTGGTGGCGGGCTGCGGGTCGGCGGACTCGAACGAGGAGGTGAAGTTGCCTGGCGGGGCGGAGGTGGGGGCGGCGTTCGCCAGGGGCGCGGCGACGAGCAGGCCCAGCGGTAGCAGGGCGGCTGTCGTCGCCGCGATCAGGCGGGGTGAGAGGGAACGCGCAAGGGGGGTGTGCGACATGAGGGACGGAGCCTTTCGACTCGAACCGGGTCGAGTACGTCGAACGTCTGGGCAGTGTGGAGCAGGTGGTGGGTCGAGCCCTGACATCGTTGTCATGAGACTTCATGAGCAACGGGAGCCGGGCCTGTGGACTGCCGCTGATAGTTCCGGGCGCGGCACTGCCGTGTCAACGGGTTGATCGCGCAGAAACGGCCGCCGCCCGCAGCGGGCCCCGGCGGCCGATGCGCCGGGCCTCGACGCCGTCCGACGACGTACGCCGAGGCCCGGCCACAGATCAGCAGTAGAGGTTGGCTCCGGCGGACACCCCGAGGATGCCGACGAACTGCTGGTACCTGGTGACGCGACTCTGCACCTGGGCGGGGTTTCCGCCGTTGCACTCGATCGAGCCGTTGATGCTGCGGATCGTCTGACCGAACCCGGCGCCGTTGACCATCGCATTGTGGGCGGTCATGGTGCCCGGCCCGTTCTGGGTCATCCAGTACCAGATACCGGTCTTCCAGGCCACCGCCGCGTCGGTCTGCACCAGCCACGGGTTGGTCAACAGCGGCAGGTTGAGGGCGTTGCCAGCGGCGTTGTAGTTGAAGTTCCAACTGAGCTGGATCGGCCCCCGCCCGTAGTAGGCGGCCTGCCCGGCGGGGCAGCCGTACGACTGGCCGGGGTCGCAGTAGTGCGGGTAGTTCGCGGTGTTCTGTTCGACGATGTGCACGAGCCCGCCGGTCTCGTGGTAGACGTTGGCCAGGAAGGCCGCGGCCTCCTGGCGCTGGACAGTGGCACTGCCGGTGCGCGCGAACGCCGGGTAGGCGCTGAGCGCGGCGACGAGCCCGGAGTACGTGTAGAACGAGTTGCGACCCGGGAACATCTGGTTGAACTGGGCCTCGGTGACCACGAAGCCGCCGGGGTTGGTGGGCGGCGGAGTCGTCGGTGGCTGACCCCCACAGGTGTAGGGCTCCCAGTACCAGGTGCTGACGACGGGGTCGTACCCCGGATTGTCGTGCTCGGCGATGTAGTACGAACCGTTGGTGTAGCGCACGATCGCCCCGGCGGCGTACCAGGTCCCGGCGGTCCAGTTCGGGTAGGAGCAGGTCCCTCCGGTGGGCGGCGTGGTGCCCCCGCCGCACGCGCCGAGGTCTTCCCAGACACCGGTCGTGCCCGGCGGCGCCTCGTTCTGGGTCCACCACTTCGCCCGGTAGTTGCGGCCGTTGTGGGAGACCTGGGCGTCTCCCCAGTAGACGGCCGAGGCCTGCCACGATGCCGAGCAGGCCGCCGCCGACGCGGCAGTGGCCGGGATGACCGCCACCAGCCCGCCGGCGACGATCAGTGTCGCCAGCGCGACCAGCGCGCGCAGTCTCGTCATGTGATCACTCCTTTCTGGGACCTCTCTGGCCGAAACCCTGATGGATATCGACAGGAGTGACTGTAACATCTTCTGTTCACAACCTTTACTATTCCCTGCGGCCAGGGCGACGGACCGTGGCCGGCGCGACGGGCGGAGCCGGCGGCCCACTGTCGATATTTCCGGCCGCTTTCCGGATCACGTCGCGTGCAGACCAACCCATTCGTTCGACCAATCTTCGATTCAGCCGGGCCGCGCCTGGCCAGCACTCGAACAGCCCGCCGCGTTGTTCCGGGGATTTTCCGGAACTTGTTGACGCGTTGGAATTCTCGCTGTAATACTTCGATCCATTGGGGTCAATGCGATCGGCTTCGTTGCGGTTTCCGCTCCACCTACCCACTTGTCCACACCTGTCCGGACTGCGCTGCCCGCACGCAGGGGCACGTCCGGGCCTGCGCGAAGGGGCACCAGATGAGCAGGCTCTTCCCCCGCACGGCCCTGTGGTCCAGGCGGTTGCGCGCGGCGCTCGCCGTCCTCGCCACCGCCGTCGCCATGTGCGGCGTCGTCCTCGCCGCCACCTCCACCCCGTCGAGCGCCGCCACCTGCAACGGCTACGTCGGGCTCACCTTCGACGACGGTCCGACCGGCAGCACCAGCACACTGCTGAACGTGCTGCGCGCCAACGGCGTACGGGCCACCATGTTCAACGTCGGGCAGAACGTCCAGAACAACCGGTCGGCGGCGCAGGCACAGGTGGCCGCCGGCATGTGGGTCGGCAACCACAGCTGGAACCACGCCCACATGACCTCGATGAGTCAGGCTCAGATGCAGTCGGACCTCTCCCAGACCAGCTCGGCGATCCAGTCGGCCACCGGCAGCCGGCCGGTGCTGTTCCGGCCGCCGTACGGCGAGACCAACTCCACGTTGCAGTCCGTCGCGTCGTCACTGGGCATGCGCCAGGTGATCTGGGACGTGGACTCCCAGGACTGGAACGGCGCCAGCGTCAGCCAGATCGTGGCCAACGCGAGCCGACTCCAAGCCGGTCAGGTCATCCTGATGCACGACGGGATCCAGAACACCCGCGACGCCATCCCCCAGATCATGGCCAACTTGACCAGCCGCAACCTGTGCCCCGGCATGATCTCGCCGTCCACCGGCCGCGCTGTCGCGCCCGACGGCACCACCCCGCCGCCCACCACCACCCCGCCGCCCGCCGGCGGCACCTGCACCGCGACCGCCACGACCCCCAACGTCTGGGGCGACCGGTACAACACGTCGGTGACGGTCAGCGGCGCCAGCACATGGACGGTGGTCGTGGCCATCACCTCGCCGCAACGGGTCAGCACCATCTGGAACGGCACCGCCACCTGGGACAGCAGCGGCACCGTCATGACCATGCGGTCCAACGGCAGCGGCAACACCTTCGGCTTCACCACGATGACCAACGGAAACAGCAGCGCCCGCCCACAGATTCGCTCCTGCACCTCGGGTTGACATCGCCCAGGTTGAGTCGTGCGCGGTGGGTGCGCCCGGCACCCACCGCGCACCCTGGCGACCCGGCGCGCGGACCAGCAGCCACTAGCCTGCACTGATGCGACACACCCTCACGCCCGGGGACGACAGCCTGCACGGCCACTTCTCCCCCGACTTCCCGCCGGTGCTCACCATCGACCCCGGCGACACCGTCACCTATCGCACCCTGGACTGCTGGTGGTCCGCCGGCCCGTACCCGGGCGGGCCGAACCGGGACCGGCCCCGGGTCGCACAGCACCGGCCCGACCACGGACACGCGTTGATCGGTCCGGTCGCGGTCCGCGGTGCGCGCGCCGGCCAGACCCTCGCGGTACGCATCGACGAGGTCGTCCCGGCCAGTTGGGGAACCACGGTGGCCGGCGGCTGGCCGAGTGGGTTCAACAAACACTACGGCGTACAGGACCAACAGGTGGTGCACGCCTGGGCGCTGGACCCGGTGACGATGACCGGCCGCAACCAGCACGGCCACACGATCGCGCTGCGGCCCTTCATGGGAGTGCTCGGCATGCCACCCGCGGAGCCGGGGCTTCACTCGACGACCCCACCGCGCCCCTGGGGCGGCAACCTGGACTGTCGGGACCTCACCGCCGGCAGCACCCTCCTGCTGCCGATCCCCGTGGACGACGCGCTGTTCTCGGTCGGGGACGGGCACGCCGCGCAGGGTGACGGCGAGGTCGGCGGCACCGCGATCGAGTGTCCGATGGACGAGGTGACGTTGACCTTCGACGTGCGCGACGACTTTCCGGTCACCGGCCCGGTGGCCCGTACCCCCGACGCATGGTTGACCCTGGGCGTCGGCGCCTCGCTCGACGACGCCACGTTCACCGCGCTGGACTCGATGCTGACACTGATGCAGCGGCTGCACGGCCTCAGCCGCTCGGACGCGGTGGCGTTGGCCAGCATCGCCGTCGACGTGCGGGTGACGCAGATCGTCAACCAGAGCGTCGGCGCGCACGCGGTGCTCCGTGACGACGCGCTGCGCTGGCCGGACGCCGATTCTGTCGGGGGGCACCGTTAGCGTGTGCTCACTGTCGCCGCGGCGGCCGGATCGCGCCGCTCGCTGACCCCTCGGAGGCCCCATGTCCCAGGAGACGACCTACCTCGAACTGTCCGAAGTGGACGGTGCGCACAAATTCTACGAGGTCATCGTCGACAACGCCACGCTGACTGTGCGCTACGGCCGGATCGGCGACCAGGGGCAGGTCAAGGCCAGTGCCTATCCGGACAACACCCGGGCCCGGGCCGCCGCGGCGAAGAAGATCGGTGAGAAGGTCCGCAAGGGCTACGCGCCGGCGGTCCCCGGCGTCCGCCAGAAGCGCACCGTGTCGCGGCGGCAGATCGTGAGCACCCGCTCCACCGCCCACACCGCCCCGGTGCTCTGGCGCTACGACTCCGGCGCCCCCGCCTTCGGCATCTTCGTCGACGGGCGGCACTGCATGGTCGGCAACGAGCACGGAGTCATCACCACGCTCGACCACGACGCCCAGGTGCGCAGCCAGGTCCGCCTTCCCGACGGGGTGAAGTGCATAGTCGCCGACGACGCCTGGATCTACGCCGGCTGCGACGACGGCAACGTCTACGACCTGTCCGGCAAGGTGCCCCGGGTGGCGTACGCCATCGCGCCGGAGATCGACATCTACTGGCTGGACATCCACGACGGCGTCCTCGGCGTCTCCGACGCCGACGGCGGGATCACCGCCGTCGACCACGAGGACGAGTTCCTGTGGCGTCGCCCCGGGCGGGGGCGTTCGGCCTGGATGGTGCGGTGCGACGACGACGCCATCTACCACGGCCACTCGCAGGGAGTGACCGGCTACGAGTGGCGTACCGGCAGCGAACTGTGGCACACCACCACCGGTTCGGTGCTCTTCGGCTGGCAGGAGCACGGCAGTGTGTTCGCCGGCACCAGCAGCCGCCAGGTGGTGCGGCTGTCCAAGTCGGGCCACCCCGAACGCACCTACCTGTGCGACGCCCCGGTCTTCTCCTGCGCCACCGCCGAGGGCGGCGAGTACGTCTTCGCCGGTGACAGCCAGTCCTCGATCTACTGCTTCGACGCGGCGGGCACCCGGCTGTGGAAGCTCGGCACCGGCTGCGGCTCGGCGTACTCCATGCAGTACCACGACGACCGGCTCTACGTGGTGACCACCGGCGGCCATCTGGCCTGCATCGACGCGAGCGAGCCGGCGATCCGCGCGGCGCAGGCCGGGAACGTGCCCCAGGTACGCGACATCAAGGCCCCTCGCCAGGCACCCCAGCAGGCGCAACCGACGATCGTCGAGGTGACCAGCGATTCGGGCGCGGGCGTGGTCGTGCAGTGCCTGGACGATCGGGGGCGGCTGCGGGTTCAGGTGCTCTCCGACGGCTACCGGCGCGACTGGTCGGTGCAGTTCCCCAAGGGGATTCGCGAGCCGGGCGCCCGCTACCTGGTGACCGAGGTGCGCGAGTCCAGCCGCGGTGGTTACTACCGCGCGTACGGCGACATCCGCCGGCTGCGCTGAGCGGCGAGCGCACCGCCTCGCCACCGAGGGGTCCCCGGTCGCGCCCGTCAGTGTCGTAGGGTGCCGCCATGGCGCACCCCGTCCGGGCCAACGGCGACGCCAGCAGGGCCTGGTGGGCTGCCCCGCCGACGGGGCGAGTGAGTCACCTGCCGGGCATCGACCCGGAGCTGCTGCGGGTGGCACTCGACCCGTTACCACCGGCAGCGCCCGCGATCGTGCACTACCGGCCCACCGTGGCACTCCCCCTCGGTGACCTCGTGGACACCCTGCTCGACCAACTGGACACCGCGGCCCTGGCGATGTTCCCTCGCTGGCTGACGGGGGCCGACCATGTCGACGGCGAGGGCACACTCGGCGTGGCGGCGGTTCGGGCACTCGCGGCCCGTACCGCCGCCCGCTCCCGGCACTTCGGCCCGTTCCTGGCCGATCTCGCCGAGCGAGGGCTGCGCGGCCCGCACCGCCCCGGCGGCCGGTCCCGCTTCGCCCCGGGGGTACGCGCCGCTGGGCTCGCCCGGGTGATCGCCGACGCGTACGACCGGGAAGGTTGCGTACTCGTCGTGGCTCTGCCCGACCTGGACGCCGACGCCGAGCGGACGCTGGTGGCCGCCGCCGAGTGGCTGGTGCGGCACGGTGGCTTCACTGTCTGGTTGACCGGCGGACCGTTGCGCCACGCCGACCGGGTGCGCTCGGTGCCGATGCCGGTGCCGGCGCGATTCGCCGAGCTGGCCGGCCCGACCGATCGGATTGCGGCCATCGCCGCCGAGCCGGAGTCGACGGTGCTGGCCTGGCCGCCGATCGCTGGCGTGCCCCGCTCGGACAGCGCCGCCGAGCAGGCCCTGGAACGCGCGCTCGCGCCGCACGACTGGGCGCGCGGCCGGCGGTGGAACCAGACCTACGAGTGGCACGTCCTGGCCACGGCGTACCGTCTGGATCTGTTTTGGCCCGCGGAGGGTCTTGCGGTCGAGGTGGACGGCCCGGAGCATCGTGGGCGAATCGCTTTCGCCAACGATCGGCGGAGAGACGTCCAGCTGCAACTCCTCGGGCTGGACGTGCTCCGCTTCACCAACGAGCAGGTGCTCACCGACGCGCCGGTGGTGGTCGACGGGATCCGTCGGCTGCTGGCCCGGCGGCGCACGGGCGGCACGCACCCCCACGGAGATGAGACATCATGACGAGCCCGGCGGACGTCCCGCACCTGACGCCGAACCAGATCAACGCCCTCGTGGTGCTGATGGTCGAGGCACGCCGACTCACAAACGTCGAGCTGAAAGAGCTGGCCGGTTTCACGCTGACCGGCAAGGACAACACGAAACTCGTCGACCTGGGCCTGGTGGACACCGATCGGACGCACCGGCCCTTCGCCCACGAGCTGACCGATGAGGGCTGGCGGGTGGCACGTCAGCTGCACACCGCCGCGCCGCCAAGGCAGGGCGGCTCGACGACCCGGTCCCTGTTCGTCGTCCTGTCCAACCTGCACCGTTCGCTGGACCGGCTCCGGGTCAGCCACGGCGATTTCTTCAAGCAGACCGAGGCAACGGCCCCGGCGACCAGCGAGCCGGGACACGAAGCGCCGGCACCCACTGCGACAGCGACGACGGGGGCACCGGCAGCGGCAGCGGCACCGGTGTCAGCGGTGGAGGTGGAGGCGCTGGTTCGCTCGGCGTACCGGGATCTGGCCACCGCGCCGGGCGCATGGGTCGGCCTCGCCGACGTCCGCGACCAGCTCGCCGACACCGACCGGGCCGCCCTCGACGCGGCGTTGCGGGCGATGGTCGGCCGAGAGGACGTCCGCATTATCCCGGTGGCGAACACCAAGTCACTGACCGCACGGGACCGGGCTGCGGCCGTCCGCATCGGGAACGAGGACAACCACGCCCTGGCGATCGGCCCGGCATGATCTCGGAGGACCAGCGGGCCGCGCTGGAAGCGGTCAGTCTCAACCCGGCGGTCACCCCGGACGACGTCTGGCGACCCAGCCCGCACAACGTGCCGGAGCTGCACGAGAAGGTGGCCGCGGAGATTCTGCGCGGGGTGGCGCGGGCCCGCACCGACGACACGAGCATGCCGCTCGGCGTGGCCATGCAGGGCCGCGCGGGCGCCGGCAAGACGCACCTGCTCGGGGCGGTCCGAGAACGGATCCAGGGCGACGGCGGCTACTTCTTCCTCGTCGACATGGTCAGTGGCAAGACGTTCTGGGAGAGCGTGGCCCTGGCCCTGGTGGAGGGGATGGGCCGCCCCCACGTCGGCTGGGGCACCCAGTTGAAGACGTTCCTGCGTCGACTCACCCCCCAGCTCGGTCTGCCGGTGGAGGTTCGCGACGCGGTCGCCGGCACCCGACCGGTGACCCGTGCGCAGCTCGACACCTTCATCTGGGCGCTGCGCGAGCGCGATCGGGAGGTCGGGCGGGACGCCCAGGACACCGCCCGGGCGCTCGTCCTGCACGGCGCCATCGACTTCGAGGCACAGGACGTCGGTTACGCCCACCTGATCTCCGAAGCCGGTGACCCGGCCGCACGGGCGGCGTGGGGGTTGAGCGCCGCGATCCGCACCCCCCAGCAGGTCGTGCAGGACATCTCCCGGCTGATGGCCCTGACCCTGGACCCCACTGTCATCGCCGTGGACCAGCTCGACACGCTGTTCGCCCAGACCAGCACCTCACTGCTCAACCAGCATCAGGGTCTGGAGGACGGCCAGGCCAGGGTGCTCGGCCCGATCGCCGACGGCCTGCTCAAGCTGCGCGACATCACCCGCCGCACGCTTGTCGTCGTCTCGTGCCTGCCGGACACCTGGGTGCTGATGAGCCGCAGCGCGCCCACCCCGGTCGCTGACCGCTTCCGTACGGCGACCCTGCCGGACCGGATCCCCACCCCGGAGATCGGGCAGGCGATCGTGGCGAAGCGCCTCTCCGCCGCGTTCGCGGGCATGTTCTTCGGGCCACCGCACCCCACCTGGCCGATCGCCCCCGCCGCCTTCGCCGACGCACCCACCCTGACGCCACGCGCCCTGCTCCGCCGGGTGGACCGCCACATCGCCTGGTGCCGTGACCGCGACGACGTGATCGAGCTGGATCGGCTCATCGACGGCGCCGACTCGACGCCGACCGTCAGCACCGCCCGGGGCGTCGCCGCCGATCCGACGACTGACGAGCGCCACCTGCACGAGTTGGACGCACGGTTCGCCGAGCTGGTCGAGGCCGCCGACGTGTCGGCCGCAGTCGACCCGAAGAGCGAGGACGAGCACATGCCGCCGCTGCTCGCCGCCGGCCTGGCCGCTTGGATCGCCGAGCAGGCGCCGACCGGCGCCACCTACAAGTACGATCCGCCGCCCGGCCGCAAGCCGGCGCTGCACGGGCGGCTCATCGAGGTGCTCGACGAGGCCACCGAGAACGAGGCGCACTGGTGCTTCCGGGCCGTCGCGCACCCCAATGCCGTCGCCGTCACCGCCCGGGTCAAGGCCGCCTGCACCCTCGCGGGATTGGACCGGGACCTGCCACAACGGCGGCTGATCCTGCTGCGCAACGGTCCGTGGCCCACCGGGAAGCGTACGACCGAGGTGTTGACAGGCTTCGACGCGGCCGGCGGCCTGCGGTGTGCGGTGCCGGAGGCGGACCTGCGGGTCTTCGCGGCGCTGCGGGTGATGGCGGCCGAACCGTCCACTGCCTTGCAGGAGTGGCTGGTGGCCCGTCGTCCGGCCAGCGGCACCGAGCTGTTCCGCGCGGTCCTGCCCGGGCCCGACGGCACCCGCGGCGGTGACCAGCCGCCGACGCCCGACGACGAGCCACCGTCGGGCGGCAGCGAATCCGACCCGACGAACGCGCCGGCCGCCGACGTCCCCGCCGACGTGTCGACCGGTGCGGCAGCCGAGCCCGTATCCACTGACCCGGCCGACCCCGCGGTCGGCGGGGGCGGTCGGGCCGTCGGGCTGGGACGGACCGTCGACGGCGGTCACCCCTTCACGGTTCCCCTGGAGTCGCTGCGCCGCCACGCCGTCGTGTTCGCCGGGTCCGGCTCGGGCAAGACCGTGCTGATCCGCCGGCTGGTCGAGGAGTGCGCCCGCGAGGGGGTCTCCGCGATCGTGCTCGACCCCAACAACGACCTCGCCCGGCTCGGCGACCCGTGGCCCGACCCGCCGGGCGGCTGGGGCCCCGGCGACGCCGAACGCGCCGCCGACTACCTCGCGCACACCGAGGTGGTGGTGTGGACGCCCCGGGTCACCGCCGGTCGGCCGTTGAGCTTCCAGCCACTGCCTGACTTCACCTCACTGCGGGACTGGCCCGACGAGTTCGACCAGGCCGTCCGCTCCGCCGTGGAGGCGCTCGCGCCACGGGCGGGCGTGGACCGCTCCAGCCGGCTCGCCCAGCAGGGCAAGGCCGTCCTCACCGAGGCCCTCCAGGCGTACGCGCGCAGTGGGATGGTCGGCCTGCCCGGCTTCACCGAGTTCCTCACCGATCTGCCCGAGGGGGTCAGTCGGCTGGCCCGCGCCGGGAAGCTCGCCGAGGAGTTGGCCGAGGCGCTCAAGGCGGCGATGGTCACCGATCCGCTCTTCGGTGGGGTCGGCGCGCCCGCCGACCCAGGGCTGCTGCTGACGCCGTCGGCGGGGCGGCGGGCCCGGGTGTCGGTGATCAGTTTCGTCGGCCTCACCTCCGACCAGGAGCGACAGAGCTTCGTCAACCAGTTGCAGATGGCGCTCTTCGCCTGGATCAAGCGGCACCCCGCCGGTGACCGACCGCTGGGCGGGTTGTTCGTGATGGACGAGGCGCAGACGCTCGCGCCGTCGACCGGCACCACCGCCTGCACGGCCAGCTCGATCGCGTTGGCCTCGCAGGCCCGCAAGTACGGGCTCGGGCTGGTCTTCGCCACCCAGGCGCCAAAGGGTCTGCACAACCAGATCTCCGGCAACGCGACGACGCAGTTCTTCGGGCTGCTCAACGCGCCGGCACAGATCGACGCGGCCCGGCAGCTCGCCGAGGCCAAGGGCGGACGGCTGCCGGACATCGGCCTGCTCAACAGCGGCGAGTTCTACGCCGCCGGGGAGGGGTTCTCGTTCGTGAAGGTCCGAACCCCGCTGTGCCTGACGCACCACCCGAAAGCGCCGTTGACCCCCGAGGAGGTTGTCGCCCGCGCCCGCCCGGCTGGGTAGCCTGGGGTCATGATCTTCATTACCGCCAAGTTCCGGATCCTGGCCGAGCACGCCGACCGGTGGCCGCAGATCGCCGCCGAGTTCACCGAGGCGACCCGGGCCGAGCCGGGCTGCCTGTGGTTCGACTGGTCCCGCAGCGTGGACGATCCCACCGAGTACGTGCTGGTCGAGGCGTTCCGCGACGACCAGGCCGGCGGAGCCCACGTCCAGTCCGCGCACTTCCGCACGGCTCAGGAGACCCTGCCGCAGTACCTGGCCGAAACGCCGCGGATCGTGAACGCCACGGTGCCGCAGGAGGACTGGTCGTTGCTCGGCGAGATGGCCGTTCCCGAGGGTCGCTGAGCGCCACCGGTCAGCGGTCCAGGACAGTCGTCTAGGCAGCCGGTCCACGAGCCGCCGTCGACGCAGCCGGTCCGCCGTTCGCTACCCGCCGTCAGCGCAGCTGGCGGGCGGTGAACCGGGCCGGCGGGTCGGCGATCACGTCCTGCGCCGCGATCAGCTGGATCTCCCGCGTGCCGGCCGCGAGAGTGGCCTCGAGCACGGCGTAGACAGAGGCGATGGTGCGTTCCAGCGCGGTAGCGGGTGAGCCGGTCGTCCACAGGTGGGCGAGGTACAGCGCCGCTGTGACGTCGCCCCCACCGTTCGGGTTGATCGGCAGCAGCGGCGTGGTCACCGCCCAGGCGCCCTCGTCGGAGACCGCCACCACCTCCAGCGAGTCCGGAGGCAGGTCGCCGTGGAGCACGCTGGTCACCAGGACGTGCCGAGGCCCGGTCGCACGCACGACGTCGACCGCGTCCAGCACCTCGGCCAGCGAGTTCGTGGTGCGACCGGCGAGGAAGTCCAGCTCGAAGTGGTTCGGCGTGATGATGTCCGCACGGGGCACGACGGTGTCCCGTAGGTACTCCGGAATCCCCGGCCGGACGAACATGCCCCGGCCGGCGTCGCCCATCACCGGGTCGCAGCAGTACACCGCGGCCGGGTTGGTCGCCTTCACCGTCGCCACCGCGTCCAGGATCACCGCGCCCATGGCGGGGTCGCCCTGGTAGCCGGAGAGCACCGCGTCGGCGCTGCCGAGGACCCCGCGGTCCTCGATTCCGGCGATCACCTCCGCCACGTCCGCCGCCGGGAGCATCGGGCCCCGCCACGCGCCGTACCCGGTGTGGTTGGAGAAGTGCACAGTCAGGACCGGCCAGACCTCGTGCCCGAGGCGTTGCAGCGGAAAGGCCGCAGCCGAGTTGCCGACGTGACCGTAGGCGACCGACGACTGGATGGACAGGATCTTCACCGGCCCATCATCGCCGCTACGGCCGGCGGCGCAGCGACGGCCCGCCGAATCTGTCGGGTGGCCCACTCGTCGCCCAGGCGGCGGACGCCACTGACGGGCGACCCGGACCGTGTCGTCCGGGCCGCCCGAGCGGTGGCGGGGCGACCAACGCGCTGGGTGGCCGTCCCCGTCGTACGGTCAGCCGCCGAGGCTCGCCGCGGCCGAGGCGATCGATGAGGCGAAGTAGCTCACCTGGGTGTAGACACCCGGGTAGTTGGGCCGGGCGCAGCCGTTGCCCCAGCTGACGATGCCGACCTGGATCCAGGCGTTGGAGGCGTCGCGGCGGAACATCGGGCCGCCCGAGTCACCCTGGCAGGTGTCGGTGCCGCCGCTGGCATAGCCGGCGCAGATCTCCTGCGCGGGGATGAGATCCCCGCCGTAGTTGGCGTTGCAGGTGGAGTCGCTGACGAACGGCACGTTCGCCTTGAGCAGGTAGCGCTGCTGGCCGCCGCCCTCCCGGGCGGCGCCCCAACCAGCCACCGTGAAGGTGCCGCTGTCGTACGCGGTGGTGCTGGCGATCGGCAGCGTGCTCAGCCCGGTGACGGGGCTGGCCAGCCGGATCAGCGCCCAGTCGCGGCCGGCGCCGTTGTAGCCGGGGGCACGGTAGACGTAGTTGGACCGGACGGTGATCCGGCTGGACGACTGGAGGTCGACAGTCCCGAGCGTCGCGGTGATGCTGGTGTTGGTGCCGGTAGCGCCCACGCAGTGCGCCGCGGTGAGCACCAGCCGGGCGCTGTACAGCGCCCCGCCGCAGCCCATCGAGAGACGCACCATGAACGGGAACTCGCCCTGAGCGGCGCGGGTGCCGCCGACGACGTTCGGCGTCATGGGGCTGTCGGCCGCGGCGGCCGGCGCGGTGAGGGTGAGGCTGGCCGCGGTCACCGCGGCCAACGCGGTGGCCAGCAGGCCAGTGAGGGTACGCCAGCGAACCATGCATTCCTCCGCATCAGGATGGCACGCCTCGTGAGCGCACCGCAGTCGAGATAGCGGTCATCATATTGAGGATTATGGATCTAGTGGGTCATCCTCTCTGGGTCGTACCACCGGCGGTATGGATCTCGTGCGGCGCGTGGGCGACCGGCGGTCAGGCGTCCGGCGTGCCGGTGCTCTCCCGGCGGAGAAGCCGGAACGGGGTCTGCACGGTCAGCGGCCCCGCGACCTCCGTGCCCTCGATGCGCGCGACGAGGCGACGCACCGCGACACGGCCGATCTCCCTCTTGTCCGGGGCGATGGTGGTGAGGGTCGGGGCAGTGAACCGCCCCTCCTCGATGTCGTCGATCCCGACCACCGCGACGTCCTCGGGCACCCGGTGACCGGCCTCGGCCAGCGCCCGCAGCGCGCCGATGGCGACCAGGTCGTTGTAACCGAACACCGCGTCTGGCGGGTCACCGAGGGCGAGCAGGTCACGCATGGCACGCATGCCGTCGAGCCGGCCGAACGCCTCGGTGCCGGCGACCAGCAGTGGTCGGTACGGCAGGCCGGCGGCCGCCAGGGCCTCCCGGTAACCCCGGACCCGCAGATGGGCCGACTGCCGGTCACCTCCCGGGGTGGCGCCGATGAACGCTATCCGGCGACGGCCGATCGCCACGAGATGTTGGATCGCCGCGTGACTGGCGGCGACGTTGTCGATGGCGATGTGGTCGTGTGGCACGTCGTAGACGCCCTCGCCGATCAGCACGAGCGGGCTGCCGGCCGTCCGGGCCAGCACCTCCTCCCGGCCGATGCGCACCGGGCTGAGGATCAGGCCGTCGATGATGCGCTGTCGGGAGCCGTCGAGGAGCGCCAGCTCCGCCTCCCGGTCCGCGGCGGTGTTCTCCATGACCAGCGTGTAGCCGAGCGCGGCGGCCTCGGAGATGGCGATCTCGGCGAGCTCGGCGAAGTACGGGTTGGTCAGTTCCGGGATGGCCAGGGCGATCAGGCCGGTACGGCCCCGGCGGAGGTGGCGGGCGCCGAGGTTGGGGCTGTAGCCGAGTTCGTCGATCGCCTGCTGCACCCGTTGTCGGGTCCGCTCCCCCACCGGCCGGTACCCGTTCACCACGTTCGAGACGGTGGCCAGCGAGACACCGGCGCGCTGGGCGATGTCCTTCAGGTTGACGACCATCCCCAGCCTTTCGGGAATTCGACCGGCGGGTCGACCGGGCATTGATGAACAAGCATTGACGGGAGGGTCGGCGCGGCTCTATAACGTTATACAGGTGATGATG
Source organism: Micromonospora sp. NPDC053740 (assembly GCF_040677775.1). Taxonomy (NCBI): domain Bacteria; kingdom Bacillati; phylum Actinomycetota; class Actinomycetes; order Micromonosporales; family Micromonosporaceae; genus Micromonospora; species Micromonospora sp. NPDC053740. The sequence goes on along the minus strand of NZ_JBFASO010000009.1, from coordinate 283,002 downwards.
GATGTCAATATGCCGGTCACCGTTGGCGCGTGGAGATCCCACCGACATCCGTCGCTGACGCCCGTCCCCCGTCAATGACCACCCGATGCCCACCACCCACGCGCTTCGGGCCTGGCTGCACCGCCCGCGGCGTCTCGTCCCCCGGAGACGGCATGACACGTCACGTCCCCATCCGCCCCGCCCTACCTCTGCTGCTCGCCATCGCCCTGGTCGCCGGCGTTCTCGCCGCGCCCGCCTCACCGGCGTACGCCGCACCGGCCAAGACGCCGCCACTGAGCACCCCCTGGACCAGCCAGGCGCTGGCCGGCACACCACTGCCGGAGTACCCGCGACCCCAGATGACGCGGCCGGACTGGCTCAACCTCAACGGCGAGTGGCAACTACGCCAGTCGACGACCGACGACGCCCCGCAGTTCGGCACCAACCTGCCCGAGCGGGTCAACGTGCCCTTCCCGGTGGAGAGCGCCCTGTCCGGCATCCAACGGGCCGCCAACGACAACCGCAACTACCTGTTCTATCGACGGACCGTCACCATCCCGGCGAACTGGTCGGGTCGGCGCACCCTGCTGCACTTCGGCGCCGTCGACTGGCAGAGCACCGTCTGGGTCAACGGTGTCCGCGTCGGCGCGCACACCGGGGGCTACGACGCCTTCAGCTTCGACGTGACGCCCCAGCTCACCACCGGGACGAACGAGATCGTCGTCAAGGTCTGGGATCCCACCGACACCCGGCAGAACGGCAGCCTGCCCGCCATCGGCAAGCAGACCAAGACACCTGGCGGGATCTTCTACACCCCCAGCTCCGGCATCTGGCAGACGGTGTGGATGGAGCCGGTGCCCGCCGCGTCGATCAGCAGCGTGGACGTCTACCCGAACCTGAGCAACAACACGGTGCGCGTCCGGGTCTTCACCAGGGGCGACGTGAGCGGCCACAGTGTGCTCGCCGAGGCGCTGAACGGCACCACAGTGGTGGGCTCGGCCACCGGCGGCTTCACCGACTTCAGCGTGCCGGTGCCCAACGCCCGCCGCTGGTCACCCGACGACCCGTTCCTCTACAACCTCCGGGTGACGCTTCGCGGCGCATCCGGCGCCACAGTGGACCGGACTACGCACTACTTCGGCATGCGGGAGATCACCACCGGCCTGGTCAACGGGGTGCTGCGTCCCAAGCTCAACGGCCAGTTCGTGTTCCAGGTCGGCACCCTCGACCAGGGCTACTGGCCGGACGGGCTCTACACCGCGCCCACCGACGCCGCCCTCGCCTTCGACCTGCAGAAACACAAGGACCTGGGCTTCAACATGGTGCGCAAGCACATCAAGGTCGAGCCGCAGCGCTGGTTCTACCACGCCGACCGGCTCGGCCTGCTGGTCTGGCAGGACATCCCGTCGCTGACCGCACAGGACGTCGACCCCACCGATGCCCAGCAGGCGCAGTTCGAGGCCGAGGCACGCGAGATCGTCGACGAGCACCGCAGCTCACCCGCCGTGATCGCGTACACGCCCTACAACGAGGGCTGGGGCGAGCGGTCCCTCGCCGACACCCGGCGGGTCGCACAGAACATCAAGAACCAGGACCCGACACGTCTGGTCAACCCGCACAGCGGCCACAACTGCTGCCAGTCCCTCGGCAACCCCGGCAACGGCGACATCGACGACTGGCATGTCTACCTCGGCCCGGACTCGCCCGTACCGTCGAGCAGCCGGATCGCGGTGCTCGGTGAGTTCGGCGGCCTGGGCCTGCACACCCCGGGCCACGAGTACAGCCCGAACGGCAGCTTCTTCGCGTACGAGTGGCAGTCCAGTTCGAACGCCCTCACCGACCGGTACGTGGGGTTGGTGCAGGGCACCCAGAACCTGATGCTCGGCAAGGGGCTCAGCGCCTCGATCTACACCGAGATCACCGACCTGGAAGGTGAGCTGAACGGGTTCCTCACCTACGACCGACAGGTGATCAAGATGGACCAGGCGCGGGTACGCGCCGCCAACACCGCCCTGATCAACGCCTCGAAGGCCATCGGCAGCTCGGCACCCGTCGCCCTGCCGGTCAACACCCGCCGGTCGTTGCGGGTGACCACGCCCGGCTTCACCAACCGCTACCTACGCCACCAGGACAGCCTGGCCTACACGGAGGTGGTCGACGCCGCGAGTTCCAGCCTGCTCAAGGCCGACGCCACGTACGCGATCCGGCCGGGCCTGGCCGGATCGGGTTGCTACTCGTTCGAGTCTGTCAACTTTCCCGGGCAGTACCTGCGCCACCAGAACTCCCGGGTCCGCAACTCGCCCGACGACGGCTCCGCGCTGCTGCGCGCCGACGCCACCTGGTGCGCCCGCACCGGGCTGACCGGCACCGGCGTGTCGCTGGAGTCGTACAACTTCAGAGGTAGGTTCCTGCGGCACTACAACGCGGAGGTCTGGCTCAGCAACGGCGCCGGCGGAGACGCGTACAACACGCCGACGTCGTGGACGGCCGACAGCACCTGGAGCATCGCCGCCCCGTGGGCACCGTGACCGCTGTGCGCTGAGCGCACCGTCAGGACAAGAAGAAGCGCGGGGGTTCCGGTGTGGCCGGAACCCCCGCGACGCGTGGGCGGTGTCGCGGGCCGACTCCGCCCGCCCGGGGCTCGGCCCCTCCCAGTCGGCGCTGACGCCTTCCGTCGCGGTCGATGACCGGACTCCGGCGTCACTCGTCACCTCGGGGGTCGTTTCCCCGGTCATGAGCGAGAGCGGCGCGTTGATTGCACAGTTCGGCCAGGTCGACTTCACGGCAAGGACCGAGCCGCAACTTGCATATGGCCAGGTTCGCTCGGCTGTTGCAACACGCAATTATGCCGACCAATAAATAGACAAGAATCAATCTTGACTTGTACGGCCGGTCAGCGCACCGTAAAAAGCCAGAGGCAGATGCACGCCATTATCGGCCCGGCTGAAGTGGATCGCCAAATGGGGGCGCTGCCGGTTCCGCGCCGGGCGCATCAGGAGGCTTTCATGCGGTTGAATCCGTTCGCCGGAGTCTATCTCACCGATCCGGCAAGCATGTGGCGACGCATTCTCGACCATCCCGACGGGGCGCACTACGCCGAGGATCTGGGCCTGTGGTTGATCAGCCGGCACGCAGATGTCCGGCGGGCCCTCGCCGACGCCACGACATTCGCCAACGCCCTCACCCTCGCCCCGGTCTACGAGGTGTGCCCACCGGCACTGAACGTCATCATGCAGATCGACGCGCCACCCACGACGGCCGCCGCCGATCCACCGACGCACCCGCGCACCCGGCGGGCCCTGCGGGCGACCTTCGCGAACACCGCCGAGCGGGTCGAGGCCGAGTACGGGGCGATCATCCGACGCCGGGTCGACCAGTTGGTGTCCCGTCTCGCCGCCCGTCACGGCGATCAGGTCGACCTGATCCCGGAGCTCGCGACCGAACTTCCTCTGCTGGTGGTCCTGGACATCCTCGGGGTGCCCGACGCCGACATCGGACGGATCCGGAGTTGGGCGGACGGCCAGATCGCCCTCGTCTGGGGGCAGCCGGACCCGGCCGAGCAGGTACGCCTGGCGCAGGGTCTGCTGGAGTTCTGGCACTACTGCGAGGACCTGGTCCGCCAGCGGGTGGACAGTGGACACCGGGGCGAGGACTTCATCAGCCGCGCCCTGGACTACCGGGACGACGACGACAGCGTGCTCACGGTGCCCGAGGTGGCGAGCCTTGCCTTCAACCTCCTGGTCGCGGGCCACGAGACCACCGCCGGGTTGCTCGCGCACGCCCTCGACCAGGCCCTGTCCGCTCCCCAACGCTGGTCGGCGATCACCGCGAACCCGGGGCTCCTCCCCGCCTTCGTGAGCGAGACGCTCCGGTTCGCGCCCGCCATCGACGGCTGGCTGCGCGTGACCACCCGTGATGTCACAGTGGGGGCGGCGACGATCCCCGCCGGGGCGCGTTGCCTGCTGTTGATCGGTGCGGCGAACCGGGACCCGGCGGCGTTCCATGACCCGGACCGGTTCGACCCGCACCGGGCCGATGTGGGCAATCACCTGTCGTTCGGTCACGGTCCCCATTTCTGCATCGGTGCGGGATTGGCGCGACTTGAGGCCGGAATCGCCCTCAGCCGGCTCGCCGAAGCCATTCCCGGGCTGAGGTTGGCACCGGAGCAACATCGCTCGTACAAACCCAATGTCGCGTTTCGTGCGCACGGCACGCTGCTCGCGATAATCGACGTCACGGCGCCCGCGGACGTGCCGGCGGCACGCGACGGGGCGACGGCCGAAGTGCACGCGGCCTGAGTGGGCACGGGTGCCAGCGGTGCTGACCTGCTGACGGGTCGACTGTGGGTGGGCCGGCCTCGACAGGTCCCCACCCGGCGCGCCTCAGCGCCAGCACCGGGTCCGGCGAGGACCTTTCCCGCTTTCGCCGACGATCCATGCCGGTGAACGTCTTCACACCCATCACGTCCTGGGTTAAGAATTGCCCTCTGTGAATGTTCAACTCATCGGCCAATCTCGATCTGGCGTCCGCCGCTGAATGTCCGTTCCACGAAGGTGAGCGCATGGAGCACACGTCCCCGTCGAGCTCGGCTCACTCTGCCGCCAGTCAGCGGTTCCGACGGGAGTTGCGCGACTGCCGCGTCCAACGGGGTCTGACCCAACGAGCCCTGGCGGACCTGGTGCGGTTCAGCCGGGAGACGGTCGCGGCGGTCGAGTCAGGTCGCCGGTTCGGCAGTCACGAGTTCGCACTGCGCTGCGATGACGTGCTCGGCACCGGCGGCCGGCTGGCCGCGCTGTGGCCACGGGTCGCGGCCGAGCAGTTGGCGGCCGACGGTCGCCGAGGCCCCCGCGCGGCGGAACCAGCTCCACTGGATCGGCAGGTGCCGCGACAGCGTGGACGGCGGGACGCGCGCGACCCGGGCGCCGTGGTGGACGCGATCGACGAGCTGCGCGAGTTGATCGGCCAGGTGCTCAACGGTCAACCCGAACCGGATCAACCGGAGCGGCGGCACCCGTCGGTGGAACCCCTCGACAACCAGCGCTGACCCGGCGAATCCAGCTCGACCGCACGGCGTCACCGGTCGCTGACGTTGGGTACAGATGCTGGTACGGGCAGTTTGTACCACGGCCAGGTCTGGTCTACGAGCGCGGCTTCCGGCCGAATGGGACTTGCATTCGGCAACGTGCGGATAGACCGTCATCGACGAGTCGTGGGAGTCAATCTTGGCGTCGAGCACCCGGTCCCACGCGGCCAGACCCTACCCGACCCGGCGACGCGGCTGGAAGATAGCCGGCCGGATGCGCCTCATCGTCGTGGCCCCACTCGTCGCCGTGATCGGCTTCGCCGGTCTCGCGCTGACCGAGAGCGCACGCCAGACCGCCCGCGCCAGCGACCTGCAGATCCTGGCGCAGGTCGGTGCCGAGGCCGGCGACCTGGCCTACCGCCTGCAACGCGAACGCATCGCCGCCGCCGACCTGCTCACCTATGCCCGGCCGGAGCAGCAGGACACCTTCGGCGCGGAGATGGCCGCCACCGATGACGCCGTCGCCCGCTACCGCGGGCAGCGTGACCGACTGTCCACCGACAACGGCGCCGGGTCGGCACTCCTGCGGCGCATCGACGCGGCTCTGAACGGCCTCGCCCCGCTGCGCACCCAGGTGCGCACCGCCACGCACGCGTCGGTGTCGGCGATGACCTTCAGCTACCGCATCGCGATCGCCGATCTCATCAACTTCCGGGAGAACGTCTCACACGGCGTGGTGGACGCCCCACTCGCCGACGGGATCCGAGCCTCCGCGGCGCTGTCGAAGACCGCCGAGGCCATCGGCCAGCAACAGGTGGCCGTGCTACGCGCCGTCGCGGGCGGCGAACTGACCCCGGCCATGCAGCAGGACATCACAGCGGCCCGCACCAGCTACACCGAGTCGAGCCTGTCGTTTTTGGCCCTCGCCCCAGCCGAGTGGGGCATCTGGTGGGAGCAGGCCGGCACCGGCAAGGAGGCGCTGACCCTGCAACGGATGCAGGACGAGGTGTCCCGGGCCCAGCCGGGAGCGCAGCTGAAACTGGAGACCGACGCCTGGGTGTCCACCACCCAGACGCGCGCCGCCCGGCTGGCCGACCTGCGCGCCCGGGTCGACGACGCGGTCCGCGACGACGTTCGGGCCGCGCACGCCGACCAGCGCCGCAGGGCCGTGGCCGAGGCAGCCAGCGTCCTCCTGGCCCTGATCCTGACCGCGTTGGTGACCTGGGCCGTCGCACGGCAGATCACCCGACGGCTGCGCCGGCTACGGGACGCCGCCAACGCCGTTGCCTTCGAACAGCTTCCCGCCGTGGTGGCCCAACTCCAACAGCCCGGCAGCGCCGCCGTCGACCCACAGAAGCTTGCCCAACAGCAGTCCAGCGCCGCCCTCGAACCGTCCAGCGACGACGAGATAGGCGAACTGGGGCAGGCGTTCAGCGCCGTGCACCAGGCCGCCGTGCGGACCGCCGCCGAACAGGCGGTCATGCGCGCCAACACCGCCGACATCTTCATCCACCTGAGCCGCCGCGAACAGCGACTGGTCGACGCGGTCCTGGCCCAGGTCGACCTGGTCGAGCGGGACGAAACCGACCCCGACCGGCTCGACCAGCTGTACACACTCGACAACCTGGCGACCCGGATGGGCCGGATCAACGCCAGCCTGCTGGTGCTCGGCGGTGTCGGCGTGGGTCGCGTACGCCAGCGCGACGTTCCCCTGCAACAGGTGCTCCAGGCAGCGCTGTCCCAGATCGAGCACTACGCACGGGTCCGACTCGGCATGATCGACGGGGACGTCGCGGTGGCCGCCAAGACCGTCGACGAGGTCGTGCACCTGCTCGCCGAACTCATGGACAACGCCACCACGTACTCGCCGCCGGGCAGCGAGACCTGGGTGAGCGGACGGAGCCTGGGAGACCGCGTCATCGTCCAGATCAGCGACGAGGGTGTGGGGCTGTCCACGCAACGGATGCAGCAGCTCAACGAACTGCTGGCCCACCCACCGGCCATCGACGTGGCCGCCGTACGGGCGATGGGCCTGGTCGTCGTGGGTCAGCTCGCGGCCCGGCTGGGCGCCACAGTCCAACTGCGACGCGGCCCCCGACGCGGCATCCTCGCCGAGGCGACACTGCCCGCGGCGATCATCCGGTCGCTGCCACCGGAGGAGTACCTGCTCGCGCCCGGGAGGCTGTCGCGGCGGGCAGCGCGGACGCCCAGCCCGCCGCCGTACCAGCCGCGCCCCGAGCCCACCGCCGGTCGCCAGCCGACCGAACGGACCCTGCCGGCCGCGCCGGTCTTCCGACCGGCTCCCCCACCCCCTGACCGGGGTGACGCGCCCACCGAGGAGCTGCTCATCTTCGAACAGGTCAACCACTGGTTCCAGAACGACGTCGTCGACGGCCAGAACGGCCAGCAGTGGTCCAGCCCTGCCGACGACGCCTGGCGTACGGCCGCTCAGGCGCACACCCCCGAGGTCGCCACGACCACGAACTCCGGCCTGCCCAAACGACAGCCGCAACGGCACCTCGTGCCCGGCGGTGTGACAGTGCCCCAGCAGCAGCAACGGTCCGAGTACCGCGACCCGGCCCAGGTGGCGACGGCGATGGCCGCGTACGCGCGGGGCGTGGCGAACCGACGGCGCACCCCGATCAACCTCGGTAACAAATGACGCGACAGGAGAGCACGTGACCGACCAACAGGATCTCGGCTGGCTGCTGGACAACTTCGCCGCGCGCGCGACCGAGGTCAGCCACGCGATCGCCATTTCCAGCGACGGCCTGATGGTGGCCGCCACCCGCGACCTGCCACCGGACCGGGCCGACCAGTTGGCCGCCACGGGCAGCGGGCTGGTCAGCCTGCTGCGGGGGGCGGCGGCCTTCTTCGACGCCGGCGCGGTGATCTCCAACGTCACCCAGCTCGAGGGCGGGTTCATGTTCTCCATGGCCTTCAACGACGGCGCATCGCTGCTGGTGCTCGCCGCGCCCGAGTGCGACGTGGGCAAGGTCTCCTACGAGATGACCGAGCTGGCCAACCGCATCGGGGACGCGCTGACCCCCGCTGCCCGGGCGGCGCTCGCCCGCAGCCGCTGACCACCCCGGCACCCCCACGCCGGAGACCCCTTTCCCCTTCCTCTGGAGTTAGACATGCCTCTCACCACGCCTTGGCGCAGCCGTGCCCTCACCGCCGCGCTGCTCGCCGCCGTGCTGACCACCAGCACGGCCTGCGGCGACGACGCTCCGGGCACGAGCGCCGGCGGCTCGATAAAGATCGGCCTGCTCGCGTCGCTGTCCGGGACGTACCAGGCGGTCGGCACGGAGATCCGCGACGGCTTCCAGCTCTACCTGGACACCCACGACGGCAAGTTGGGCGGCCGGCAGGTGGACCTCGTCGTCGCGGACGAGGGCAACGGCGCGCAGACCGCTGTCCCGGCCGCGACCAAGCTGCTCAAGCAGGACCGGGTGTCCGCACTGACCGGCATCGTCGGTGGCGGCTCGGTCGCCGGAGTCACACCGGTGCTCAACGAGACCAAGGTGCCACTGGTCGGCTCCAACGGCAGGCCGGAACTCAAGGACGTCTCCCGGGTCTGGCACACCTCGTACCTCTCCGACGAGCCCGGGGCGGCGATCGCCCAGCACGTCCGCGACAACGTGAAGGGCTCGGTGTACGCGATCGGCCCGGACTACCAGGGCGGTTGGGACGAGCTGCGCGGCTTCACCGACGCGTTCGGCAAGATCGGCGGGAAGCTCGCGAACGCCGACGGCAAGACGACCTTCACGCCGTTCCCGGCCACCACCAACTTCCTCCCGTACTTCGCCCGCATCAAGGCCTCGGGCGCGGCGGCCGTCTACACCTTCTACGCCGGCAGCGCCGCTGTCGACTTCGTGAAGCAGTACGCGCAGTCCGAGATCAAGGACATCCCGTTGTTCGCGGCCGGGTTCCTCACCGAGGGCGGCGTGCTCAACGCGCAGGGCGAGGCCGCCCGCGACATCTACTCGGTGCTCAACTACTCGCCCGACCTGGACAATGCGGAGAACCGCGCCTTCGTGGCCGCGTGGAAGGCGAAGCACGACGGTTCGCCGACGACCTACGCGCTGGCCTCGTACGACGCGGCGGCGGTGCTGGACCGGGCGATCGGCGCCGCCGGAAGCGACCCGACCCCCGAGGCCATCAACACCGCCATCGGCCAACTCGGCCAGATCGCCAGCCCGCGCGGCACCTGGCAGTTCTCCACCACCACGCACTCCCCAGTGCAGAAGTGGTACCTGCGGCAGGTCCGCCAGGACGGCCGGGCGCTGTCCAACACCGTCGTGGGTGACCTCGCGACCGTCGGCCGGTGATAGCTGTGGCGGCCGGCACGAACCGGATCGACCCGTACCTGATCCCGGCGTTGGACGGAGTCGCCTACGGGCTGCTCGTCTTCGTCGCCGCGTCGGGCCTGGTCTTCTGTTTCGGCGTCGCCAACATCCTCAACCTGGCGCACGGCCTGCTCTACGCGATCGGCGGGTACACCGCCGCGGCGCTGCTCGACGGCGGCTGGGCGAGCCTGGCGTTGGCCCTCGCCGTCGGGGTGCTGGCCGCCGCCGCGACGGGGGTGCTCCTGGCCGGCCTGCTCACACCGGTCGCCGCCGGCAATCACCTGAGTCAGGCGCTGTTGACGTTCGGGGTGGCGCTGGCCGGCGGCAGCCTGCTCGTCGCCGGCTTCGGGCCCGACAACCCGCAGGTCCAGGTGCCCGCGGCCCTGGAGGGGTCGGTGACGGTCGCCGGTCACCGCTACGCCGCGTACCGGTTGGTGTTCATCGTCGTCGCCGCCGTGCTCGCCGTCGCCCTCTACCTGGTGGTGCGACGCACCAGGGCCGGGATGCTGGTCCGGGCGGCCGTCGACGACCCGGAGATGGTCGCCTGTCTGGGCGTGAGTCCGGCACGGATCCGGGCCGGTGTGCTCGCCGCCGCCGGTGCGCTGGCCGGCGCGGCCGGGGTCCTGGGCGCGCCCATCATCGGCCCCGGCACCGGCACCGCCGACACGGTGCTGCTGCTCTCCCTGGTGGTGGTCGTCCTCGGTGGTCTCGGGTCGATGGCGGGCACCCTGCTGGCCGCGCTCGCGATCGGCGAGATCCAGACGCTGGGTGTGGCGCTGCTGCCGTCCGCCGCGCCGTTCCTGCTGTTCGCCGCCATGGCGGCCGTGCTGGCCGTGCGGGCGCGCGGCCTGGCCGGCAGGTGGAGGACGGCATGAGAGGTGAGGTGATCCGGCGGGTTCGGGGCGGCATCGCGGCGCTGGTCCTGGTCGGCCTGGTCGTCGCGCCCTGGATGGTCGACGACTACACCACGGCGATCCTCGCCCGGACGCTGGCGCTGGCACTGGTCGGGGTGAGCGTGGCCCTGCTCACCGGCGTCGCCGGCATGCCCACCCTCGGCCAGACCGCACCGTACGCGGCCGGCGCCTACGCGTGCGCCGTGGTCGGCAGCCGGGTCTCCGACGTCGGCGTCGTGCAGCTCGTCGTCGCGGCGGCCGCAGGGGCCCTGCTGGCCGCGCTCACAGTGCCGCTCGTCGTGCACGCCCGAGGGGTGATCGTCCTGATGATCACCCTGGCCATCGGTGAACTCGTCGTCATCGTCCTGGGGCGGTGGCGGTCGGTGACCGGTGGCACGGACGGGCTGGCCGGCATCCCAGCGGTCCGCCCGTTCTGGGGGCTCCCGGCCCTGGCCAACGATCAGGCCCGTTACCTGTACGCCCTGGCCGTCGTGGCCACGCTGGTCGGCGCGGTGCTGGTGCTGCTGCGTACCCGGGCCGGGCTGGTGCTGCGTGCCGGCCGCGACGACGAGACGCGGCTGCGGGCCAGCGGACACCGGGTGGCGCTGCACCTGTCCGGCGCGCACATCGCCGCCGGGGCGATCGCCGGTGCCGCCGGCTCGCTCCTGGTCGTCGCCCAGCAGTACATCTCCCCCGCCGACTTCGGCTTCGACACGTCCGCGCTGCTGCTGCTCGGTGTCGTCATCGGTGGCACCGCCTCGGTGGGTGGCGCCCTGGTGGGTGCGGCGTTGGTCATCGCCGTCCGGGACTGGCTGTTCGGGGTGCTGCCCGGCCACGCGCCACTGGTGCTGGGCGCGCTGTTCGTGGCGACTGTCTACCTGCTGCCCACCGGCGTCGACCGGGCCCGGGGTCGGCTTCGCCCGCCGGGCGTCCCGACGCTGCGGCCGGACCAGCCAGCCGCCCCTGATCAGGCCACCGTTGCGGAGCTGCACCGATGACCGGCCTGTTGGAAGCCCAGCAGATCAGCGTGCGGTACGGCTCGCTCGCCGCGCTCGACGGCGTGGACCTGTGCATCCACGACGGCCAGCGGCACGCGTTGATCGGCCCGAACGGGGCCGGCAAGACGACCCTGCTCAACGTGCTCGGCGGGTCCACCAGGCCGCAACGCGGCACGGTGCGGTTCGACGGACGGGACGTCGGTCGACTCGGCCCGGCAGCCCGGGCCCGGCGGGGCATCAACCGCATCCACCAACGACCCGCGGTCTTTCCGACGCTCACCGCGACGGAGAACGTCGTGGTGGCCGCGCTGCCACGGATCATCCCGCGCCGCCGCCGGTGGTGGCCGGGCGGACGCCGACGCGCCGCGCAACGCCTGGCCGGTCCGCTGCTGGATCAGATGGGGCTCACCGCCGTCGCGGCGGTGCCCGCCGGGCACCTCGCGCACGGGCAACGACGCCAGTTGGAGATCGCGATGGCCCTGGCCGGTCGCCCCCGCCTACTGCTCCTCGACGAACCGGCGGCCGGGCTGTCCGCCGTCGAGGTCGGCCGGCTGGTCGAGTTGCTCCAGGCGCTGCCCCGGGCGGTCGCCGTGTTGCTGGTCGAACACCGACTGGACCTGGTGTACGCCCTCTCCGACACCGTCACCGTGCTGCGCGACGGTCAGACGTTGGCCGCCGGCACACCTGACGAGATCCGTACCTCGCCGCTGGTGCGGCAGGCCTACGCCGACGGGGTGGCCTGATGCTCACTGTGGATCGTCTCTGCGCCGGCTACGGCGGGGGAATCGTCCTGCACGAGGTCAGCCTGCGGGTACGCCCGGGCAGCATCCAGGCCGTGGTGGGCCGCAACGGGGCGGGCAAGAGCACACTCGTGCACACCATCGCCGGGCTGGTGCGGGCGTCCAGCGGTCGCGTCGAGATCGGCGGTGTGCACGTCGCCGGCCGGCAACCGCATCGCATCGCCCAGTCCGGCGTCGGTCTCGTCCCGCAGGGCCGACGGGTCTTCTCCCGGTTGACGGTGGCCGAGCACCTGCACCTGGCGGCCGCGCCGTGGCGGGCCCCCACCTCCGGCGGCGAGGGCTGGACGGTGGCCCGGACCCTGGAACTGCTGCCGAGGCTGGCGGTGCGGCTGCGACACCGCGGCTGCGAACTCTCCGGCGGTGAGCAGCAGATGCTGGCGATAGCCCGCGCGCTGCTCGGCCAACCCCGGGTGCTGCTGCTCGACGAACCATGTGAGGGCCTCTCGCCCGATCTGGCGGCGCGGGTCCGCGAACTCGTCAACGGTCTCGCCGCCGACGGCCTGACCGTGCTGCTCGTGGAGCAGCAACTCCAGCACGCCATCGAGCTCGCGGACCGGGTGGCGGTGCTGGAGTACGGCCGGGTGGTCTACGACCGGCCGACAGCGGAGGCCCGCCGCGATCCGGCCCCACTGGCGGCGATGTTGAGCGTCGCCGCCGTTGCGCCCCCGGCCAACCGACCGACCCCTCGGCTCTGGGCCGACACCCCGTAGTCACCCGACCCTTCACGGAGAGGTAGACACCGATGACAACCGCTACGAGCGATGACACGTACACGTTCGACAACGGCGCACCGGACGCCGTGCCCCAGATGCACGCGCTGGAGTCCTTCCTGGATCCGATCACGACGCGTCGGCTGGCCCGCCCGGTGCTGGAGCCGGGCGCCACCTGCTGGGAGGTCGGGGCCGGTGGCGGCTCGATGGCCCGGCGGATGGCCCGTGCTGTCGGCGACGACGGCCACGTGCTGGCCACCGACATCGACCCCACCCACCTCGTGGCCGAGGGCAACCTGCACGTACGCCAGCACGACGTGCGCACCGAACCGCCACCGGGGGACGCGTTCGACCTGATCCACGCCCGGCTGGTGCTGCTGCACCTCCCCGATCGACGACGGGTCCTGCGCACGCTCACCGGCGCGCTCACGCCCGGCGGGTGGCTGGTGGTCGAGGAGTTCGACTGCACAGCGCCACAGCGGGTGCTGACCGCGCCCAGCGACGACGCCGCGAAGCTCTTCGCGCAGGTCATGGACGCCATGATGGGTGTCCTGGAGGACCACGGCGCCGACCTGGGCTGGGCGCAGGACGTACACACCGAGATGGCCCTCGCCGGACTGACCGACCTGGACACCATCACGCACTCGCAGAGCTGGGCCGGCGGGTCCACCGGAACGTCGCTCTACGAGACCAACTCCCGCCAGTTGGAGCCGGACCTGCTGGCAGCCGGGCTGTCGTCCCAGCAACTGCACGCCTTCCGGCGGCTGCTCGGTGACCCCGGATTCGCCGTCATGTCGTACCACTTCGTCTCCACGCGGGGCCGCCTACCGAGCTGAGCAGGTGGACCCCCGCGCGGAGCGCGGTCACGCCGCCCGTACCTCTCCCGCCGCAGCACCTCCCCCCCCCGCTGCGCTCCGGACAGCTCTACGACGGCGTCGATCGCACCGGCCGGGCTCCCTCGCGAGGGAGCCCGGCCGGCCCATGTCCGCGCCCATGTCCGCGCCCATGTCCGCGCCCGCGCCCGCGCCCGCGCCCGCCGATCTTGCACTTTCGGTCGCCGATTCGCGTGGGATGGTCCCTATGTCGGGACAGAAAGCGCAAGATCGCGGCTCGTGGGCGGGCTGGCCTCGTGGATCATGGAGTCGAGGATCGTGGCTCAGCGCGGAATGGTCTCCTGGTCGGCCAGGACAATCAGGTCGTCCGGGCGGGCCGACACCGGCGCTGTCGCTCCGTCGAGCCACACGAGATAGCCCACCGGCGGACCGGAGGAACCCCACCGGGCACCGACGATCGTGGCCGACCGCGCGTCGTGCGGCTGCGTGAGCAGGCGTACCCGGGTGCCCGGCGCGTGTCCGTCGTCGGCGACGATGAGCAGCGCATCGAGGATCTGCCGGACCCAGGCGACGGGCAACCCCGGAACCCACGGCTCGCCCGCGTATCCCAGACGCGGCGTCATCATCGTGCTCAGCAGCGCGGTCTGCCGGATCGCCTCCTGGCGAACCTGCCCGTCCACGCTGCGTTCGGCCACGGTCAGCGCCTTCTGGATGCTCGACCAGAGGGCCAGTGGCTCCTGGTCGAGCAGGCGGCGGGCCTCGCGGTCGACTTCGGCGCAGGCCGTGTCGAGCGCTGTGTCCTCGCCGAGTTCCGCGATCCAGGCGAGGTCCCCCACCTCGGGCAGCAACCCTGGCGAATCGGCCACGATCACGAAGTACAACATCGCGAGCAGTTCCTCGCGGCCCTGGCCGTGATAGAGCGGGCCCACCCCGCTGCCGGTACGCCCACGGCTGGGCGGGAACCGCTCGACGAGGTGCTGCGCGCGGCCATGAGGCAGGGCAGCGGCCCGCCTGGTGTCCGACACCCGCTCCTCGAACGACCGCCGCTCACGGCGTTCGACGAGCAGTTGGCGATGCGGGTCGAACCCGATCGGATAGATCGTCCGCCCGTACCGGGAAAGGGTTTCGCCGGGTCGGAGGCCGACCGACTCGAGTTGCCGGGCCGCCTCCGAGTAGGCAACGCCGGCCCGCGCTGCATGCTCTCGGATGGCGCGCTTGCGGGCGCGTCCCGGGGCCGGGGTCCGTCGGGGGATGGAATCAGACATGACGCCTCCGGTGCAGCCCCACGCACTCCACCGAACGGGCGACGTGACCGGCACGCCGGAAGTCGACACATCGGCGCGGAGTCGGAGACTCTTGGCCCCAGGCATGCGGTCAGACGTGGGCCACCGCATCGGGCGCTGGCAGGCGCTCTGCCGTGGCCAGCATATCGTGACGCCGACCGTCGGTGTGGATCTGACCGCCCTGACTCTCGGCCCCGGTGTCAGCCCGTGTCAGCCCGTGTCGGTGGCGTGTCAGGGTGGTGTCAGCGGGCCCGCGCAGACTCGGCGCATGACAGCTGACCTGGTGATCGAGGCCGAGGGCCTCGTGAAGACGTTTGGGAAGACGAGGGCGCTGCAGGGCGTGGACCTCGCCGTACCCCGTGGGACGGTGCTCGGGGTGCTCGGGCCCAACGGCGCCGGCAAGACCACCGCCGTGCGCATCCTCTCCACCCTGCTCGCCCCGGACGGCGGGACCGCCCGAATCAGCGGTTTCGACGTGGTACGGGACGCCGAGCGCGTTCGGCAGAGCATCGGCCTCACCGGCCAGTACGCCTCGGTCGACGAGGACCTGACCGGGCGGCAGAACCTGGAGCTGTTCGGCACCCTGCTGGAGCTGGGGCGCGCCGGCGCCCGGCGGCGGGCCGCCGAACTGCTCGACTGGTTCGACCTGACCGACGCGGCGAACCGTCAGGCCAAGACCTACTCCGGCGGCATGCGGCGACGGCTGGACCTGGCCGCCAGCCTCGTCGGCTCCCCCGACGTGATCTTCCTGGACGAGCCGACGACCGGGCTCGACCCGGCCAAGCGCGAGGACATGTGGGACGTCGTCCGTTCGCTTGTCAACAACGGTTCGACGGTGCTGCTCACCACCCAGTACCTGGAGGAGGCCGACGCGCTCGCCGACGCGATCACGGTGATCGACCATGGCCGGGTCATCGCGCACGACACGCCCGAAGGGCTCAAGCGGGTGGTCGGCGGCCAGACCCTGGAGGTCCGGCCGTCCGATCCGGCTCAGCTGCCCCGCACCGCGGAGATCCTGACCCAGGTCGGGTCCGGGGCGCAGGCCGACGAGATCCGCAAGGGCGTGCTCGCGGTGCCGGTGACCGACGACGCGGCCCTCACCGAGAGCGTCGCGCGGTTCGCCACGGCCGGCATCGCGGTCACCGAACTCTCCCTGCACCTGCCGAGCCTCGACGAGGTGTTCTTCACCCTCACCGGGCGTACGGCGTCCGAAGACGACACCACCACCCGCCCCACGGAGGTCGCGGCATGAGCACTCTGACCGACACCGCGCCCACGCGAAGCCGCGCACTCTCGACAACCACGCCGAACCCTCGGCCGTTCCGACTGGTCCGGCACTCGTTGGCGCTCGCCAAGCGCAGCCTCATCAAGACCTGGCGTACGCCCGAGGCGCTCATCGACGTCACACTGCAACCGGTGCTGTTCCTCATCATCTTCGTGTACGTCTTCGGCGGCGCCGTCGCCGGCTCCACTCACGACTACCTGCAGTTCCTGCTGCCCGGCATCCTGGCGCAGACGATCGCGACCGGCGCCATCGCGATCGGCGTCAACCTCAACACCGACATCGCCAAGGGCATCTTCGACCGGTTCCGATCGTTGCCGATCCCCCGCTCCGCACCACTTGTCGGCGCGGTCCTCGGCGACGTCGTCAGGTACGTCATCGTCACCGTGTCGACCCTCGCGATCGGCTACGTGATGGGTTTCCGGATCGACACCGACCCGTTCCGGGCGATCGCCGGGTGTCTGCTGGCGGTGCTGTTCGCGCTCTGCCTGAGCTGGCTGCCGGTGCTGGTGTCGATGAAGGTGCGGACCGCGGGTGCCGTGCAGGGTGTGATGTTCGCGTTGATCATGCCGCTGAGCTTCGCGTCCAACGTGTTCGTCGGCGCCGACACCCTGCCGGGCTGGATGCAGGCGTTCGTGGACGTCAACCCGATGACCCACCTGGTGGCCTCGGTCCGCGGGCTGTTCCTCGGCACCCCACTGGGCAACCACGTGTGGTGGACGCTCGCCTGGTGCGCCGGCTTCGTCGCGGTGTTCATGCCGCTGGCCCTGCGGGCGTACCGCAAGAAGATCTGACCTACGCGAGCAGGTCGTCCATCAGCTCGCGGACCCGGCTGACGGCCGCGGCGGGTGGCCGCTCGCGCCACGCGGCCAGCAACGGCTCACGCTGCTCCTCGCTCCCGAGGATGGCGTTGAGCCGTTCGCCGTTCTCAAAGGGGAAGAACATCTCGATCTGGGTGCCGATCCGCTTCGCGAGCACCGCCAGTTCGCGGGCGGTGTCGACGTCGCCGCGGTACGCCGCGAACTCCGCGCCGCCCGACGCCCACGCCCCGATCACCGGCAGGTCCCGTGAGGTCAGCGCGTCGTCGCGGGCGAGTGACAGCATCGCGGCCGCCTGGACGGTGGCATCGGTGCCCGACACCCGCCCAACCTGGGCCACCCGCAGGTAGATGATCGCCGCCGTGGCCCGGAGCATCACGCGCGGCTGTGGCTGCGGCCCGACCCAGCCGGCGAGGACACGCGTCACCTCGTCGGCGCGGGCGAGCGCCTCGTCGTACCGCTCACGCTGCCAGGCGAGGTGCGCCAGGCCGAGCAGCGCCTGCGCGGCGTCGATCTGCTCGGCCTGGCCCAGCGCGGCGGTTTCGCCCAGTCGCCGCTCCGCCTCCGCGTCGCCGGTCAGGGCGAGCTGCACGTCCAGCCGTACCCGGATCGACCGCGCGTCCTGCGTGGCGCCGACCAGTTCCATGTGCCGGACGCTGCGGGTCAGCCACTCGGCCGACCGGGCATCCCCGCCCGGGACCAGGAACTGCCCGACCGCACCCGCCGCCATCGCCATGCCCCAGTGGTCGCCGGCGGCCTCGAAGCGGTGGTAGGCCTGCTCGGCGTCACTGATCGACGCTTCCGGTAGGCCGCCGTTCTCCCGTACCGCCGCGCGCGCGAACAGCCCCAGCCCCTGCACGTACGGGTCCGGGTGCACGACCATCTCGGTAGCGCTCTTCAGGCTCTGCTCCAGATCGGACGCGTCGAAGCCGGGCAGCGCCGACGCGAGGGCGGTCATCCGGGACGACACCTCGCCGGGGCGTTCGGTCTGGAGCGTCCGTAGCGCCCGCCGGGCGAGCACGGCGGGTCGCAGATCGGCGCTGACGCCGGCGTTCACGCTGATCACCACGCACATCCAGGCCAGCCGGTCGGCGTGGGGCAGTGGCCGGCCGCTGGCCGCGCCGCGCAGGATCGCCGACCGCAGCCGCCGCTGCGGGTCGTCGATGTGCAGCAGCCCGCGCGCCCAGGCGAGGACCTCCAGGTGCAGGCCCCGCACCGACCAGAGGTGGAACAGCGCTGTGGCGACGTCGACGGCGGCGGGCTCGTCGTCCGCTCCCATTGCCCACCGCAGGCCCGCGACCAGGTTGTCCTGCTCGGCGGCGCAGCGGTGCAGCGCCTCGACCTGGCCGGGGCCGATGAAGCGGCCGGCCAGCGCGACGGCCTGCTCCCGCGCCCACCTGACGAGGCCGGCCATGGCCTGATCCCGGGCACCGGCCGCGTCCAGCCGGGCCTCGCCGTACTCACGGACCGTTTCGAGCATCCGGTAGCGCGGCGGACCATCCCCCTCGACCAGGGTCAACAGGGACTGTTCGACGAGGGTCGCCAGGCCGCGACGGACGTCCGGGGTCTGCGCGACGGCGGCGGCGAGGTCCGCTGTGAACGGCGCGGGGATGACAGCGACCCGCTGGAGCAGGTCACGGTCGGCTTCGGCGAGCAGTTCCCTGCTCCAGTCGACGAGCGCCCACAGGCTCGCGTGCCGCTCGGGCAGGCCGCGCAGTGCGTCGTCGAGCAGCGCGAACCGATCGGTCAGCCCGGCCAGCACATCGTCGATCGGCATGTGCCGCAGTCGCGCGGCGGCCAGTTCGAGGGCCAACGGCAGGTTGTCGAGCCGGTGGCACAGGGCGAGCGCCCGCTCGGTGTCCCAGGTCGGCACGGCGCCACCGGCCCGCGCCCGGGACTCGACCAGCGCGAGCGCGTCGGCGTCCGGCAACGCGGTCAGCCGGTGCACCAGCTCGCCGACCAGGCCCAGTGGGGCACGGCTCGTCGCGAGCACCGCGACCTCCGGCGAGGCCGCCGCGACCAGGTCCGCGACGACGACTGCCACCGCGTCGAGCACGTGCTCGCAGTTGTCCAGCACCACCAGCCCGTCGAGGTCCGGCGCCACTGCGCGCAGCCGCTCCTCGGGGCTGAGGACCCGCCGCTCCAGGCCAAGGTTGCCGCCGGTCGCCGTGGTGTCCGCACCGCCGAGCGCGGCGAGCACAGTGGGCAGCACCTCGTCGGGCGAGCGCAGGCCAGCGAGTTCGATCACGCGGACCGCCTGCCCACCCGCTGCCGTACGCCTGGCCACCTCGGCGGCGAGCCGGGTCTTGCCCGCCCCGCCGGTCGCCACGACCGTCACGACGGGTGTCTCGGCGAGCGCGTCGGTGACGGCCTTGACGTCCCGCTCCCGTCCCACGAGGGCGGCCATGGGGCGGCGCCACGCGGCGGGCAGCGTGATCCGCGCCTGTTGCCGGGGCGGCGCCGCGACGGGTGGTGCGGTGAGTTCACCGCGCAGCAACGCCAGGTGGACGCTCGTGATCACGGGCGACGGGTCGGTGCCGTAGCGGTCGGCCAGGTCGGCGCGCAGCCGCTCGACGACCTCCAACGCCTCGGCCTCCCGTCCCTGTGCGGCAAGCACCCGGACGAGCAGGGCGGCGGACGGCTCGTCCGGCGGTGTCCGCGCGACGAGTCGGCCCAGGTCGACCTCGTCGAACGGGCCCATGCCGGCGAGTGCCGCCTGCGCGCGCAGCGCGGCGACCTCCGCGAACAGGCGGGTGTCCTCGGCGCTGGCCAACTCCGGCACCTCGGGGAACAGGGCCCGCGCCTGGTCGGCCAGGCCGCGGGCGGCACTGACGTCACCGCACCGGAGCATGGTGCCGGCCTGATCGACGAGCGTGCGCGCCTCGACCGCGTCGACGGTGATCTGCTCGGTGGGCAGGCGGTATCCGCCCGGCACCGCGACCACTGGCAGCCCGAGACGGCGCACCCGGGACACGAGCGCCTGGACGGCGCCGGTCGCGTCGTCCGGTGGCGCGCCGTCCCAGACGGCGTCCACGAGCAGGCTCACGGAGACCGCCCGCCCGCGCGCGTCGACGAGCGCGCGGAGCACCGCCGCGAGCCGTTCACCCCGGACGGGCTGGCCGTCGACGGCGAGGGGGCCGAGGGTCGCGATGTGCACGGACCCAGCATCCCCCACGCGCGCACAGACCCGACGACCACCGGTACGCCAGGCCTGTCACGGCCCTGCGACCGGCTTGACAGGCCGGCTTTCAGTTAGGTTAGCCTAACCTCATGCAGAACGAGTTGGCGTCGGTCAACGGGGAGCGCAGCCTGTCCGGCGTCGACCTCCAGCTGGGCTATCACGGTGTGCCGGTGGTGCACGGTGCAGTGATCAACCTGCGCGCGGGTGCCGTCACCGCACTGGTGGGGCCCAACGGCAGCGGCAAGTCCACCCTGCTGCGGGCCCTGGCCCGGCTGCACCCGATCGAGGCCGGAATCGTGCACCTCGCCGACGGCGTCACGGCCGCCAGCCTCGCGGCCCGGGAGTTCGCCCGGCGGGTCACCCTGCTCGCCCAGAGCCGGCCGGTGCCCAGCGGCGTCACAGTTCGCGACGTCGTCGGCTACGGCCGCCACCCCTACCGCGGGCGCTGGCGCACCGAGGACCCGGACGGTCCCGCCGCCATCGCACGCGCCATGGACGTCACCGGCATAACCGCGATGGCCGACCGTCCCGTGGACGAACTCTCCGGAGGCGAGTTGCAGCGGGTCTGGTTGGCCACCTGCCTCGCCCAGGACACCCCGGTTCTGCTCCTCGACGAACCCACCACGTTTCTCGACCTGCGCTACCAGGTGGAGATCCTCGACCTGGTCCGCGACCTCGCGGACGATCACGGCGTCGCCGTCGGCGTCGTGCTGCACGACCTCAACCAGGCAGCCGCCGTGGCGGACGAGGTGGTCCTGTTGCAGCAGGGCCGGGTCCGCGCCACCGGCACCCCGGCAACGGTGTTCACCGAGAACGCCCTCACCGAGACCTATGGGATCCGCATCGAGGTGACCACCGATCCGGTCAACGGACTGGTCACCACCCGCCCGGTCGGGCGGCACCAGATCCGCGCCCTGGTCTGAACACCCCCATCCACAGCAGAGAAAGACCGTCATGACCCGTACCCGTTTCACAGCCCTCATCGCCGTCGTGGCCGCGCTGACGCTCGGCGCCTGCGGCACCACCGAGAACGCCGCGGCCCCCGACACCTCCGCCTCGGCGTCCGGCGGTCCGGTCACCGTCACCGACAGCCGGGGCAAGGAGATCACCCTCAAGACGCCGGCGACCAAGGTGGTCGGGCTTGAGTGGGGCGAGGTCGAACTGCTGGTCAGCCTCGGCGTCATGCCCGTCGGTGTCGCCGACCCCAAGGGCTACGGCACCTGGGTCACCTCCGCGAAGCTCGATCCGGGCGTCAAGGACGTCGGGGTCCGCGGGGAGCCCAGCGTCGACGCGATCGTCGCCCTCCAGCCCGATCTCGTCGTGATGGAGGACGACCGGGGCGCCGCCATCGTCAGTCAACTGGAGAAGTTCGTGCCAGTGGTGGTCGCCAAGGGCAGTGACGCCACCGACAACCTCGGCCGGATGCGCACCGACCTCAACATGATCGCGAAGGCGGTCGGCAAGACCACCGAGGCGGAGAAGCTGCTCGCCGACTTCGACGCGGCCATCGCCGACGGCAAGAAGAAGATCACCGACGCGGGTGCCGCCGGCCGTCCGTTCGCCATCGCCGACGGCTGGAAGGAGGGCAGCACCGTCAGCATCCGGATGTTCGGCACTGGCGCGCTGGTCTCCCAGATCGGCATCCAACTCGGCCTCACCAACGCCTGGACCGGTAAGACGGACGAGGTGTGGGGCCTGGGTCAGACCGACGTCGAGGGCATGACGGTCCTGAAGGACCCGAACATGCACCTCTTCTACAACGCCTCCGACGGCGACGACGTGTTCGCCGACGGCCTCGCCGGCAACGCCATCTGGACGTCGCTGCCCTTCGTGCGGAAGGGCAACCTGCACAAGATGCCCAACGGCATCTGGACCTTCGGCGGTCCGCTCTCCGGCAAGCAGTACATCGACGAACTCGTCAAGACGTACACGGTGTGAGCGTGCTGAAAGCGCCCCCGCGCCCGGAGCCGGCCACCCGGCCGGCTCCGGGCGGACGCCCGGCCGTGCCCCGCATCGCCGTCGTCTTCGTCGCCGCGCTCCTGCTGCTGCTCGTGGTCGGCGCGGTCCACCTCACCCAGGGCACCTCGAACGTCGGGGCCCTCGACCTGCTGCGCCTCACGACCGGCGCCGACGACGAGGCGGCCCGCGTCCTGATCGCGTCCCGGCTGCCCCGGCTGCTCGCCGGGCTCACCATCGGCGTGGCGCTCGGGTTCGCCGGGGCGGCGTTGCAGTCGATCGCCCGCAACCCGCTCGCGTCCCCCGACACCCTCGCGGTCAACGCGGGCGCCCACCTGGCGATCGTCGCCGTCGCCGCGTTCGGCGTCTCGCTGCCCGCGCTGCCCGCCGGCGGTCTCGCCTTCTGCGGCGGGCTGGCCGCCGCCGGCCTGGTGATGGCGATGTCCTCGGGTGGGCAGGCCGGCACCACCCGGCTGATCCTCGCCGGCTCGGCGACCGCGCTGGCGCTCGGGTCGGTGACCACCCTGCTGCTGCTCCTGTTCGAGCAGGCCACCATCGGGCTGTTCGCCTGGGGGAACGGCTCGCTGGTGCAGAGCGACCTGACCGCGCTCACCCAACTCGCCCCGGTGATCGTCGGTGCCGCCGTCGTGCTCGTGCTGCTCGGGCACCGCCTCGACATCCTCGCCCTCGGCGACGACACCGCCACAGTGCTCGGCCTCGACGTGCGGCGCACCCGGCTCACCGTCATGGTGCTGGCCGTGCTGCTCTCCGCCGCGGCAGTCACCCTCACCGGCCCGGTCGGCTTCGTCGGCCTGTGCGCACCGGTGATCGTCCGGCTGCTCGCCCCTGTGGTGCCGGGGGTGCACCGGCACCGCGTCCTGCTGCCGTTGTCCGGAATCGCCGGGGTCATCATCGTGCTCGGCTCCGACGTGCTGCTGCGAGCCGTGATGGGCGGGCAGGCCGGGGTCGACATCCCCACCGGCGTGGTCACCACTGTGTTCGGCGCGGCGATCCTCATCTGGCTGGCCCGCCGGCACCGCGACGCCGGCCCCACCCGTCGTCCGCCGGGCGGTCACGCGGCCGTCCGTTCCGCGGCCTTCCACCGCGGCGTCACCGCCGTCCTGAGCGTCTGCGCCGTGACGGTCGGCATGCTCGCCGGTGACACCTGGGTGCTGCTCGGGGACGTCGTCAACTGGGTCAACGGCACCACCGGGCCCGCGTACACCTTTGTGCTGGACCAGCGGTGGCCGCGCGTCGCCGCGGCGGTCCTGGCCGGCGCGGCGCTCGCGGTCGCCGGCACCACAGTGCAGGCGGTCTGCCGCAATCCGCTGGCCGAACCCGGCATCCTCGGCATCACAGCGGGCGCCGGGCTCGGGGCGGTCTCCCTGCTCACCTTCGTGCCGCTGGCCGGAGTGTGGGCCGTCTCCGGCGTCGCCGGACTCGGCGCGATGCTGGCGTTCGCCCTGGTCTACGGCCTGGCCTGGCGCGGCGGACTGAGCTCCGACCGACTGGTGCTGATCGGCTTCGGGGCCTGGCAGGGCGGCATGGCGGTCATCACCTACCTGGTGGTCGCCTTCGACCCGTGGAACACCGGGAAGGCGTTGACCTGGCTGTCCGGCTCCACCTACGGTCGGACGCCCACCCAGGTGCTGCCGGTGCTGATCGCCCTGCTGGTGCTCACCCCGGCCGTTGTCGCCGCCCGCCGGGAGCTCGACCTGATGGCGCTGGACGACGACACCCCCCGCGTGCTGGGTGTCCGGCTGGAACGCACCCGGTTGATCGCGCTCGGCGCGGCGGCGTTGCTCACCTCCACCGCCGTCTCGGCCGTCGGGGTCATCGGGTTCGTCGGTCTGGTCGCCCCGCACGCCGCGCGGGCGCTCGTCGGCGGCCGGCACTCCCGGGTGCTCCCGGTGGCCGCCCTGCTCGGCGCGGCGCTGGTCAGCATCGCCGACACCTTCGGCCGGACGGTCATCGCGCCGGCCCAGATCCCCGCCGGCCTGGTCACCGCCATGATCGGCACCCCGTACTTCGTCTGGCTGCTGTGGCGCTCCCGCGCCGTGGCGAGCACCACCCGGTAGAGCCGCCCGAGTCGAGAGAGGCACCATGACCGAGACCCTGCCCATCGCCCCGTGGCGCGTGTTCGCCGTCACCGTCCGCGCGGTACGCCGCCTGAGCCCTTCCTTCACCCGGGTGACCTTCACCGGGGCGAACCTGGACCGCTTCGCCGACAACGGCTACGACCAGCGGATCAAGCTGGCACTGCCGCTGCCCGGTCAGGACCGGGCGACCCTGCCGGACGGCCCGGACTGGTACGCGACGTGGCGGGCCCTGCCCGAGCATCTGCGCAACCCGATCCGCACCTACACGGTGCGGGCGGTCCGCCCGCACCTGGCCGAGGTGGACGTCGACCTGGTGCTGCACGGCGACAGTGGTCCGGCGACGCGCTGGGCTCGGCGGGCCAGCGTCGGCGACGAGATCGCGCTGGTCGGGCCGGATGCCGGCTTCGACGGCAACCACGGCGGGGTCGAGTTTCGACAGTCCACCGGCGGCACGCTGTTGCTGGCCGGGGACGAGACCGCCGTGCCGGCGATCAGCAGCATCTGCGAGCGGCTCCCCCTCGACGCCCGGGGCACTGTCGTGCTGGAGGTGCCCGACGCCGCCGACGTGCTGCCGCTGCTCGCGCCGCCCGGCGTCGAGGTCCGCTGGCTGGCCCGGGGCGCCGACGGGTACGGCAGCAGGCTGGTGCCCGCCGTCGTCGCGGCCGCCGGGGAACTGCTGGCCCCCGGCACGTCGACGGCCGCCCAGCCAGTGCCGGACGTCGACGTGGACACCGAACTCCTGTGGGAGGTGCCCGAGCAGGCGGCCTCGGCACCGCTCTCCGCGTGGCTGGCCGGGGAAGCCGGCGTCATCCGTACCCTGCGCCGGCACCTGGTCGCCGAGCGGGGCCTGGACCGGCGGGCGGTGGCCTTCATGGGCTACTGGCGTCTCGGTCACACCGACGCCGACTGACAGCGCCGCGAGGCGCACCACGCCGGACGGCCGTGAGGTGCGTCGGAGGCGGTGAGGCGCGTACCGTTTCGGGTCGGACTTGGGGTGGACCGGCTGGAGCCGGCACGGGATACGGGACGAGACAACGACGCATGACGGTGGACAACATTACCGAAAACGGTCAAGAGGGCATTGACCGAAGCCGGCTGGAGGCCTGCCTCAGCGTCTTCGAGGCGTTGGAGGCGCTGCCCTCCGACCATCCCGACGTGGTGCAGGTGCAGCGGGCCACCGCCCGGCTCTACAAGGTGATCAAGCAGCGGCGGCGGGAGGAGCGACGGGACGCCATCCTCGCCGCCGACCGCGCGGTGACGGAGGCCACCGCCACCGGCGCTCCGGGGCGGATCGACGACGAGACGCAGGGCATTCCGCTCGCGTCCTCCGTCGCCGGCGAGACTGCCGGCTTCCTGCACAATCCCCGCGGCTGCTACGTCTGCAAGCAGCGCTACCGCGAGGTGGACGCCTTCTACCACCAGCTCTGCCCGTCCTGCGCCGCGTTGAACCGGGAGCGCCGCGACGCCCGCACCGACCTGACCGGCCGGCGTGCGCTGCTCACCGGCGGGCGGGCCAAGATCGGCATGTACATCGCGCTGCGGCTGCTGCGCGACGGCGCGCACACGACGGTGACGACCCGGTTCCCGCACGACGCGGTCCGCCGCTTCGCCGCGATGCCCGACAGCGCGGACTGGCTGCACCGGCTGCGCATCGTCGGGATCGACCTGCGCGACCCCGCCCAGGTGATCGCTCTGGCTGACGACGTCAGCAGCCAGGGCCCCCTCGACATCCTGATCAACAACGCGGCGCAGACCGTCCGCCGGTCCCCCGGGGCGTACGCGCAGCTCATCGCCGCCGAGGCCGCGGCCCTGCCGGACGGCCCGCTGCCGGAGCTGATCACGTTCGCCAAGCCGGACGGGCAGGGCGGCCCGGTGGGCAGCCTGACCGCCGGGCCACAGTCGACAGCGCTCACCCCGCACGCGCTCACCGCGCTGGCACTGACCAGCGGGTCGGCCTCGCCGGAACGGATCGCGGCGTCCACCGCCATCGACGCCGGCGGGCTCGTGCCCGACCTCGACTCGGTGAACAGCTGGGTCCAACGGGTCCAGGAGGTGGACCCGGTCGAGCTGCTCGAAGTGCAGTTGTGCAACGTCACAGCGCCGTTTGTCCTGGTCAGCCGGTTGCGCCCGGTGATGGCCGCCGCGTCGGCCCGCCGCAAGTACGTGGTGAACGTGTCGGCGATGGAAGGCCAGTTCGGCCGCGGGTACAAGGGGCCGGGGCACCCGCACACCAACATGGCCAAGGCGGCACTGAACATGCTGACCCGCACCAGCGCCGAGGAGATGTTGACCGACGGCATCCTGATGACCAGCGTCGACACCGGCTGGATCACGGACGAACGTCCCCACCCGACGAAGATGCGGCTGGCCGACGAGGGCTTCCACGCCCCGCTGGACCTGGTCGACGGCGCGGCCCGCGTGTACGACCCGATCGTCCGGGGCGAGCAGGGCGAGGATCTGTACGGCTGTTTCCTGAAGGACTACGCGCCCTGCGCCTGGTGATCGCACCGATGATCGCCTTTGCACGATGAGGAGAAGGAACATGTCAGCTGACCGTGAGTCGTGGCCGACGCTGGACGAGCTGCTGCGCGAGGAGAACGAGCTGGAGCTCGCGGGCCTGTCCGAGACCGACGCGTACGAGCTGGGGATGCTCGCCGTCACCGCCGCGACCGAGCAGCGGCTGCCGGTCTCGGTGGGTGTGTGGCGGGCCGGGCGACAGCTGTTCCACTGTGGCCTGCCGGGGTCGACGGCGGACAACGACGCGTGGCTGCGCCGCAAGGGTCGTGTGGTGATGCGGTTCGAGCACTCCTCGCTCTACATGGCCCGGCTGTGCCAGGACAAGCAGGTGACGCTGGCCGAGCGGTTCGGCCTGCCGGCCTCGCGGTACGCGGCGGCCGGGGGCGCGGTACCCCTGCGGGTTCGCGGCACCGGTGTGGTGGGCTGGGTCGGTGTCTCCGGGCTGCCGCAGCTGGACGATCACCGTTTCGTGGTCGACATCCTCCGCAAACTTTCCCGATAGAGCGTTCCCGGCGGCCTCGCAGGCGAGGCCGCCGGGTCACTCGCTCAGCGTGCGCGCCGGTTGGCGCGCAGGGCGCCCAGGAGCACGCCGGGGCGGGCCAGCGAGTGCGGGTGCTCGCGCATGGAGACGACGTCGTTGAATCGCCGCGCGGTCGCCACGTCCGTGATGGTCGCGGCGATGACCTGGCTGCTGGCCCAGCGGGAGAACCGGTAGCCGCGTGGGTAGGGCCCGTCGACGTGGGGCAACGCCAGGTCCGCCGAGGTGGAGAGCGACCAGGCGGCGTCGACCACCACCTTCTGGAGCGCCAGGTAGTGGCGCGCGGGCGCCCGCAGGTCCGGGCCGGACCGGAGGTACGTCGACAGGCAGGCCGCGTGCAGGGCCGACGCCGTCATGCCCTGCCCGTACACCGGGTTGAACGACGCGACGGCGTCACCGACGCTGATCAGGCCGGCCGGGAACCGCTTGAGCGCGTGGAAGTCCCGTCGTCGACTGTCGGCATGGTGGTAGGTCTGGACGTCGCCGATCATCTCCTGGTCGGCGACCTCGCCGAACTCCGGCGGGAACTGCTCGCGCAGGCGGCGGACGAAGTCATCAGCGGTTCGCCCCGGACGGTCGTCGCCGTAACCGGCCATCATCGCCATCCACCGACCGTCCTCGATGGCGAAGAACGCGGCCCCGGCCACGTCCATCGCCGTCCTCGGCGTGTTCAGGGCCAGTACGACGGTCGAGGCCGGGGTGACCTCCGGACGGCGGAACAGGGCGGTCGCGTAGTTGAGGTGCACTGTCATCCGCCGGGTGACCGGTCGGTCCCAGTCGGCCTGCTCCAGCCAGTCCGAGAGTCGGCTGGACCGCCCCATGGCGTCCACCACGAGGTCAGCGCGTTCGACACCGGGCACCCCACCGACCTCACAGCGGACCCCGGTGACAGCGGTGCCGTCGAACACGAGGCCGGTGGCGCGGGCGGTGATCGTCTTGACGTTGGGCAGTCGGAGCACCTGCTGGCGGATCAGGCCTTCCAGCAGCGGCCGACTGCCCGCCAGACTGTCGGCGTCGTCGGGGACGACGACCTTCAGACGCCCGTCGAGGTAGTTGCGCCGGGCCGTGGGCGGCGCCTCGACCGCTCCGCGCTTCAGTGCCTCGTCGCGGAATCCGGGAAACAGGCGCTCCAGCTGGAAGAGGCCGCCGGGCAGCAGCGCGTGCAGCTGCGTCCCCTGGGGTACGCCGGGCCGCGCGCCGGTCACCTGCGGGTCGTCCCGGTCGATGATGACGACGGTGTCGGCGTGGTCGGACAGCACCCGGGCGGCCAGGAGACCGGCGACACTGCCGCCCACCACGACGGCCGTGCCCATCGTCGGGGACGGCTGGTCAGGGGGTCGAGCCGCATTCAGCTCTGCGAAGACCCGGGACGGGGAGAGGGACATCGTGCTCTCCAAGGGGGTAACGGGGTGTGTGCCCTCCCCGGTCACTGTGCGCGACCGTGCGCGGACAGACCGGTGGACGGTGGTTCGACGTTTTGCCCGCCGATCGTCGCACAATCATCTGAATGGCAACCTGCTGTGTCTGCCAGATGACCGCCTGTTGACCGATGGGCCGGACGCGTCCGGCGTTCGGACCGGTCAGGTGGCGCGTCCTCTGGCCGGCTGTCACGATCTCCGGCATGCCCGTTGCACGTCGAACTCTGCTCGGGGCCGGCCTGGCCGCCGCGACCACCGCCCTCACCGGTTGCGGTGCCACCGGCACGCCGAACCCCGGTTCGGCCGGCCCTGGCGACGCGACGACCGGGACGGGCGCCACCGGCAGCCGGGCCGGATTTGGTACGGCGGGAGACGCCGGGCCGCCGCTCAGGGCACCGGACGCACCGGTCGGCGGCAACCCACCAGTCCGTCAGGCCGGCTACGCGCAGGACGTGACCGCCCTGCTCCGCCGACACCTGCCCGCGACCCCGCAGACCGTGCAACACAAGGGTTTTCCCGGTGCGGTCGCTCTCGTCGTGGTGGGCGGAAAGGTGACCGTGCACACAGCGGTCGGTGAGGCGCTGCGTTATGCGGCGGGCCCGAAGCTGCTCGCGGCGAACCACCGCGTCGCGATGCGCCGGGACTCCATCTTCGACCTCGCCTCGGTGACCAAGGTGTACACGGCAATCCTGCTGTTGCAGCAGGTCGACAAGGGCCGTGTCGACCTCGGCGCTCCGGTGCGCGACTACCTGCCCGCCTTCACCGGCGCGGGCAAGGAGCGGATCACCGTCGAAATGTTGCTCACCCACACCAGCGGTCTTCCCGTCGGCGCCACAGTCACCGGCCTGCCCGACAACGCGGCCCGCTGGAACGCCGTGCTCGGCACGCCGCTGGTCTCCGGCGCCGTGCCGGGGAAGACGTTCCGTTATTCCAGCGTCGGGCTCATGGTCGCCGGCAAGATCGTCGAGAAGGTCACCGGCCAGCGGCTCGACCAGGCGCTCAAGACCAACCTGACCGGCCCGCTCGGCCTGCGCGACACCGGCTTCAACCCGAACACCTGGCTGTCAGCCGCCGCGAAGGCCAGCCGACTGGTCGCCACCGACGCCCGCTCGTCCAGAGGGCTGCTCCGTGGCGTCGTCCACGACGACGTCGCCAACCACCTTGGCGGCATCGCCGGTCACGCCGGCATCTTCGCCTCCGCGACCGATCTCGCGGCCATTGGTCAGCTGCTCCTCAACGAGGGCACCCACCAGGGCAAGCGGATCCTCGCCGTGGCGACGGTGCGCCGGATGCTCACCAACCACAACGCCGGCAAACCCGCCATCGACCCCGAGCGCCCCAACCGGACCTCGGCGCACGGCCTCGGCGTCGTCCTCGACCAGAGCTGGTTCATGGGGAAGCTCGCCTCGGCCCGGACCTTCGGCCACACCGGATTCGCCGGCCCTTCGCTCCTGGTCGCGCCCGACCGCAAACTCGTCCTGGCGCTGCTCACCAACCGGGCGCACCCCAACTGGAGCTGGTCGAACCCCGACCCGGTCCGCGCCGCCGTCGGCGACCTGCTCGCCACGAAGGTCAACTGACTGGAAGGTGTGGACCATCGCGCCCCACCCTGACACGATACTTGCGCTAGTAGTGCAAATACTTCGTCCGTCCTGGTGGAGGATCGATGCACACATCTCGCCGGAGCCTGCTCTCCGTGGTGGCCGGGGTCGCCCTCGCGGCCAGCCTGTCCGCAGTCGCCGTTCCACGCGCCGCCGAAGCCGCCGCCACACCGACGTACCGTCCAGTGATCTTCGTGCACGGCAGCGCCGGATCTGCGGCGCAGTTCGAGACCCAGGCCAAACGGCTGGCCAGCAACGGGTACCCGATCGACATCGTCGAAGCCCACGAGTACGACTCACCGAACGTCGCGACGATCCTGCCCCAGGTGTACGCGGGACTCGACGCACGGATCTCCCGCCTGCTGGCAGCCACCGGCGCGGACCGGGTCGACCTCGTCGCGCACTCGCTGGGCACCTTCGTCTCGCAGGGCTATCTCAACAGCTCGCCGGAGCGTGCCGCCCGGGTCGCGCACTACGTCAACCTGGACGGGCGTCCCGCGACCTCCCCGCCCGGTGGTGTGCCCACGCTCGCCATCTGGGGCGAGGGTGACCCGGCCCGCGCCGTCGTCGGCGCGACAAACGTGCACCTGCCGGACCAGTCGCACACCCAGACCGTGTCGTCGGCGGAGTCGTTCACGGAGATCTTCGGCTTCCTCCGGGGCCGCGCGCCGCACACGACGCGGATCGTGCCGCAACTCTTCGGCACCGCCCGGGTCTCCGGCCGCGCCGTGCTCTTTCCGAGCAACGTCGGTGTCACCGGCGCGACCCTCGAGGTCTACCCGGTCAGCCCACTGACCGGCGGCCGACTGTCACACCGGCCCGCGCATCGGCTGTCGCTCGGCGTCGACGGCTCGTTCGGCCCCCTCCCGGTGCTCGCCACGGCACGCTACGAGTTCGCCATCGTGCGCCCGGGCGCCGCGACGCACCACTTCTACTTCCAGCCGTTCCTCCGCTCGGACTCGTTCCTGCGCCTGGCGACCAGCGAGCCGGGCGAGGGCCTCAGCGGTCTGGTCGAGACCAGCGACCGGCACACGGCGCTCACGATCCAACGGCAGAAGGAGTGGTGGGGCGACCAGGGCGACGCCGGCGACCACCTCTGGATCAACGGCAGGGACGTCCTGAACGCGGCGAACACACCACGCGCCAAGCGGACGATCGGCATCTTCGCCTTCGACGACGGCAGCGACGGCGTCACCGACCTGTCGGCCCCGCTGCCGGAGTTCTTCAGCCAGACCTTCATCACCGGCATGGACGTCTTCATCCCGGCGACGCCGGCACACCTCGGCCTGGTACGCATCACCGTGGGCCAACGCGGCGGCGGCCACGAGGTGATCAACGTGCCCAACTGGAGATCGAGCACCGACCGGGTGACGGTCAGCGTGGACGACTTCTGACCTCACCTCGCGGACGGCCCGGCCACCTCAGGTCGAGACGGTGGCCGGGCCCGCTCTCGTCAGACGGTCGCCGGGACCCGCTCGCACACTCGTCGCCCGACGGCGAAGCCGACCAGGCCCAGGATCAACCCGACGACCGCCAGAACGACACCCACCCGGGCCGGCGCGAGGTAGCCGAATCCGGCGGCGATGGCGACGCTGCCCAGCGCGGCGCCCAGGCTGTTCGCGATGTTCATGGCCGACTGGTTGACCGCCGCGCCCATCAGTTGCGCTCCCGGGGCGACGGTGATCAGAAGTGCCTGCAGGACCGGACCGAGATACAGGCTTGTCGCACCGACCAGGAACGCGCCCACGAACAGGCCCACGCTCGTCGACGCCACAAGGCTGAACACGGCGATGCTCGCGATCATCGCCACGAAACCGATGACCATGCTCCGCTGGAGGTCGCGGTCCGCCAGCCAGCCGCCCAGGGCGTTGCCGACGGTCATCCCCAGACCGACCGCGACCAACGTCCACGGCACCGTCGCGGCAGAGAGACCGGCGACGTCGGTGGTGACCGGTGCGATGTAGGTGTTCACAGCGAAGAAGCCGGCGAAGCCGACAGCGCCGGTCGCGGCGACCAGCCAGACCTGCGAGGTCCGCAGCGCCCGCAACTCGGCGGCCGGCGAGCCGTCGACCGCCGCGGCGACCTCCGGAACGACAGCCAGCACCGCCAGCAGGGTGAGCAGAAAGAAACCGGCGATGACCAGGTACGCCACCCGCCAGTCGACCGTCTGCCCGAGCCGCGTGATGAGGGGTACGCCGACCAGGTTGCTCACTGTCAGACCACCGAGCACTGTGGCGAAACCACGGGCCTCGTTACCGGGACCCATCAGGGTCGCCGCGAGCAGACCGGCCGCACCGAAGTACGCGCCGTGCGGCAGCGCCGCCACGAACCGGGCCACCAGCACCAGATCGAAGGTGGGGGCGAGCGCGGACGCGACAGTGCCGACGGCGAACATCACGAGCAGCCCGAGGACGAGCTTCTTGCGGGGCAGGCGCGCGCTCAACGCGGCGATCAGCGGCGCGCCGACTACCACACCGAGCGCGTACGCGGTGATCATCCAGCCCGCCTGGGCGACGGCGTCCGACGACGACCGCGCGTACTCGTGTGGGAGCAGACCGCGGGCGATGTCGGGCAGCAGCCCCATCGCCACGAACTCGGTCAAGCCGACCGCGACGCCGCCCAGTGCCAGAGCGGCAAGCGCCGCCAGCCGTCGACCTCTACTCAACTCGATCACCGAAAAAATTTAGCAACAGCGTTGCGTAATAGGGTGGTGAGATGACTCGCGTCACTGCCGACGTCACGTTCCTCCGCGACTACAACCAGGCTCTCGTGATGGCGGTGGGGCGCACGGCTCGCACGTTCGAGCGCTCGACAGTGGTCGAGGCCACCGGCCTGACACCACAGGCGGTCTCCAAGGTCATCGCCCGGCTGACCGCTGACGGCCTGATCCGTCCCGCCGGCCTCCGGCGTCCGGGCATCGGCAAGCCCGCTGTCGTCTACGAACTCGTCCCGGACAGCCGGTACGGGATCGGCGCCCACGTGGCCCGACGCACGCTGCGGCTCGTCCTGGTCGACCTGGCCGGCACCGTGCACCACTCGGCGGTCAGCCCGCTGCCCCGCGACTTCACCCCGGAGCAACTCCTCGACGCCCTGAGCGCCGGCATCGACGCGCTGGCCGGCATCGGCGACCTGCGGAGCAGGCTCACCGGGCTGGGAATCGGCATGATCGGCCCACTCGACCACGCCAACGGCCTGGTCCGGGACGCCCACGGCCTGCGGCACTGGCACGACGTACCGCTGCGCGAGATCGCCGAGAAACGCCTCTGCCTCCCCGTCCACCTCGACAAGGACGTCACAGCGGGGATCACGGCCGAGGCCTGGCGGCACGGCGCGACGTTCGGCGATGCCGCCCTCATCATGGTCGAGTCCGGCATCGGCGGTGGCTTCTGGCTGGGCGGCGCGGCCCACCGGGGGGCGCACACCAACGCGGGCGAGTTCGGCCACACTGTTGTCGACCTGACCGGGCCCCGCTGCGTCTGTGGCCGGCACGGATGCCTGGAGATCGTGCACCAGCACGCCGCCGAGGCCGGAGACGTCGCACACGCCGCCCGCGTGCTGGCCGTCGGCGTCGTCAACCTGCTCCAGACCCTCGACCTCGCCCACGTGGTGCTGGCGGGCGCGGACCTCCTCCGGCACCCGCAGACCTATCTCGCGGCGGTCACCGAGGCGGTGGGGGCGGACGCCCGGCGCGCGGACTGGCTGAGCACCAGGGTGGCCCTGTCCAGCCTCGGCGCGGACGTGATCGCCGCGGGTGCCGCCATGCAGGTCCTCGACCAGCACTACGGCATCCCGGAGCTGGCCCCGATCTGATCCCCGACCGGCCGCGTCGCTACGCCACCGGGGCGGCGGTGTCCGTTCGGGTGCAACCGCTGGCCGGGCTCTCGCTGAGCGCGATGACCTCGTCGAGCCGCTTGCGCGCCTGCCGGAGTTGAGTGATCTGCCGATCGATGCGGTCGCGTTCGGCGCGGAGCATGGCCCGCGACTGCGGTGTGTTGACCTTCGCGTCGACGCAGGGCAGCAGGTCCAGGATGGTTCGGCTGGACAGGCCGGCGGCGTACAGCATCTGGATCAGGTGCACCCGGTCGATCGCATCGTCGAGGTAGTGGCGCTGGCCGCCACCGCTTCGTGCGGCAGTCAGCAGGCCCTGCTCCTCGTAGTAGCGCAGGGCTCGTACCGACACCCCGGTTTCTGCGGCGAGTTCCCCGATCCGCATGGACCCCTCCCCCGGCCGGTGACGCCAGCCACACAGCCTTTCCCTCACGTGCACGTCAGGTTTTAGCGTAGCTCGCGTACCGCTCGTTCCCGAACCTGCCCGGAGGCAATCATGCGATCTCCGGTTCCACCGCTCCAGTCACCGGCACCAACCGCGGCATCGGCCGACACTTCGCCGGACAACTGGTGGAACGCGGAGAGCCTGACCAGCGGCATCCGACTGGAACCCGCTGCGGAGACGGCGCGGTGACTCAGCGGCAGACCCGCCACTCGCCGTCCTCCTTGACCAGCGCCAGCCCCTGGGTGAGCCTCGCACCGGTGGCCTCCTGGACCGCCTCGACGGTGGCGGTCGCGGTCAGCCGCCCGTTGAAGTTGTTGACGTTCACGTTGGTGATCTCGTAACTGCTGATCTTCAACTGGGCGGCCTGAACCCGGGCGAACTCCTCCTGCGTCATACCGTCGCGCACCCGGTCGCACAGCCGCCCGTACGCGCCCGGGTAGTTGCCGGCCTGCACGTCGTCGACGAACGCCGTCGCGGCCGCCCCGGCCGGCTCGACGGAGTCCTTGATCGAGCGGTAGAGCCAGAGGCCGACGCAGGTACCGATGACGCAGCACACCGCCAGTAGGACGCCGACGACGATCAGGACCGTACGAAGCGTCCGGTTGGGCCTCGGATCGGGAACCATCATCGGCTCGTACGTCATGGCCCGGAGGGTAGGGCTGCCGGGCAAGCGGCGGGAGCCCGCCGGGTGCCTGGTGGTTCACCCTCCGGAGGCGGACGGCCCCGGTGCCGGCACGCCACCGGCGACCGCACGCGCGGGCGGCGCCGGGGCCGGGGCCGGTCGCAGATCCGCGGGTACGGGCAGTGCGCTGCCCTTGACGAACTGGCCCCAACTGGTGTTCCAGGCCGTCCAGCCGTTGCCCGACTGGAGCCGGACCTCGGTGCCGGTGACGGTGACCAGGTCACCGACCTGGGTGACGCCCATCAACCAGTCGGCGTTGGCCGCCGAGATGTTCGTGCAGCCGTGCGAGACGTTGCGGTGTCCCTGATCCGACACCGACCAGGGTGCCCCGTGGATGAACTCGCCGCCCCAGGTGAGCCGTTGCGCGTCCTTGACGTTCACCACGTAGCCGCCATTCGGCTCGCCCCGCGTGTCGAACGTGGTGTTCTGGTGCTTCTCCATGATCACCATCTTGCCGCTGGACGTGGGCGTGCTGCGCTTGCCGAGGCTGACCGGGATCCTGCGGATCAGCTTGCCGTCGCGCAGCACGCGCATCTGCTTGGTGGCGTTGTCGACTTCGAGCGCCACCTGCCGTCCGATCCGGGACGTCGCGGTGCGGTCGGCGTCGCCGACCTGGTCCTCGCCGATCGGCAGGCCCTCCAGGCCGGCCCGGACACTGATGGTCGTGCCGGGCCGCCAGAAGTCGGGAGCCCGGTAGTAGACCTGGCTGCCGTCGTCCACCCAGGACCAGGCGCCCGGTTGGGCCGGCGTCGTGGTGACGAACAACCGACGCTGCACGTCGGCGCGGGCTGCCCTGGCGATGGGCGGATCGAAGCCGATGGTCACCGGCATGGCAGTGCCGTACGTCTGCTCGTCGGCGAAGTACAGGGTGCTGGTCACCTGCGGCTTCGTCGACGCGGCCGCGGTGGTGAAGGTGGTGGTGCGGGTGGTGGTGCGCCCGGAGTCGGCGGTGGCGGTCACCGCCGCGGTGTAGGTGCGCTGCGGCCGCAACGGAGCGGTCGGCACCCAGGCCGAGCCGTCCTCGCGCGGCTCCGCCCGGACCAGCGTGCCAGTGTCGTCGACGATGCGCACTGCGGTGATCTTTCCGCCCGTGACGAGCGGAACCACCTCGGCGCTGAGCGGCACGTTCCGGGAGAGATCGGCGGGCGTGAGGGTCAGTTCGGGCGATGGCACCACCCGCTCGGCGGGACGCACGGCGGCCTTCCGCTCGGTGGTGCACCCACCGAGGACCAGCGGTGTCGCCGCGACGGTCACCGCCACGAGCGCCATACGCCTTCGTAAACCCATCGAACGTCCCCCGGCTTCCGCGTGTTCCGTGGCGGCAATTCTCTCCGCGTCGACGGCGCGCTGCGCTGTTTCCGCAAATCACGCCGCGAAGGGGGGAACCCTTCGGCGCGACACGCGTCGGCGGCGCCTCCCTTTCGTGATCCTCGGGGCATCGAAGCGTGATGCTGTGATGGAAGGCTGCCGACATGGGCAGAAGACGACGTCCACTGATTCTGTTGGCGCTCCCCCTCCTCCTTACCGCCTGCACCCCGCCGGACGAGCCGCTGGTCGCCCTCGCCGTCCAGGACGGCCGGCCGGTCGGCGTACTGGTGACGTGCGACGACGATTTCGCGCAGCTCGGCGTGTTCGAAAACGACCACCAGGGTGAACCGGGCCAGCGACCACTGATCCAGTGGGACGTCAGCGGCCAACCCACGACCGAGGTCGTGGAAGTCACCCTGTTCGGTCAACCACCGGAGGGCTGGGAGGTCGACGAGCCGGTCGATTTCCCAGGGCCTGAACCAGGCGTGGAGGTGGACGTCCAGTTGCTCACCGAACTTCGCCCTGGAGTCACCTACACCCTCGACGGGTCAAGTCGCCGTAGGGCCATCTCGGTGGACTTCACCCTCGCGGACCTGCCGCGCATCGGCCCGGACCACGTCTTGGCGCCGCGTGGACATGACGATACGAAGGTCATCTCCCGGGACGCCTTCCTGCGCAAGGCACGCGACAAGTGCTGAGCGGGACGGCGGTCGAGGATCCGGCAGGAAAGCAGAGTGCCGCCGCAGCCGCCGATTACGGTTTTCGGAGAGAAATCAAAGAATTGAGATTGAGCCGATACCGCACCGGCTCCACAGAGCTGACCAGGCAATCGCTGAGCGCTATTTAAGGGAGAATTAATCGTTTCACCTGGAAACGAGCAGGGGGCCGACTCGTATTCTGCGTGCTCGGAAGAAAGGTGCGCCCCCGTTGATAAATCTCCGATCCACCCCTCGACACCGTCGTTCCGTCACCGCCCTGCTGCTGATGAGCGTGGCGCTCGCCGGCGGATGCAAGGAGGCGCCGGGCACGCCCGGCGCGTCCGGCCCGTCCAGCGACACCGGCATCGGCTCGTCCGTCCCGGATGCGCCGACGGCCACCGCCCCGGGCGACCCGTCGGCCACGCCGAGCGCCCCGGGCACCTCGGCCACGCCGTCCGCGCCAGGCAAGCCGGGAACACCGGCGACCACCGCCGCCCCGCCCACCGCATCCGGCGGCTGGATCACCATCGACGCCGCCGCGCAGGCCGCCGCGACGAAGGCGTTCTTCGCGCGCAAGCCCAAGCCGGTGACCGGCAACCCCGTCAAGGTGCCCGAATTCAACGTCGGCTGTACGACCAGCCACCACAACAGCGACGATCCGATCGTGCTGCCGAAGCTGGTGGGCGGCTCACACAACCACACGTTCTGGGGCAACAGGTCGACCGACGCCAACTCGACAGCCGAATCGCTGCGGGCGTCCAAGGCGACCACCTGCAACTCGCCGGACGACCAGTCCGCCTACTGGGTGCCGACGATGTACCAGAACGGCAAGGTCGTGGACCCGAAGGAGGTGACCGTCTACTACGGTTCCCGCCTGAAGGACCCGAGCCGGACCCAGCCCTTCCCGTTCGGCCTGCGAATGATCACCGGTAACGCCAAGAACCAGGTCGACACCCCGGACAAGCAGGGCAACCACTTCTGGTGCGCCGGCATTGGCGGCGAGATCGGCCGCAGCGCCGACAAGACGTTCCCGGTCTGCGCCAAGACCGCGAACATCGTCCGGCAGATCACCTTCCCGGACTGCTGGGACGGCAAGCACCTGGACAGCCCCGACCACAAGGCGCACATGGCCAACGGGGACCACACCGGGGCGTGCCCCAGGAGCCACCCGGTGCCCGTCCCGTCGGTGTCCTTCGTGATCTCGTACCCGTTGAGCGCGAACACCGACGGCATCACCCTGGCGTCCGGCACGTCGTTCTCGATGCACGCGGACTTCTTCAACGCGTGGAAGGACGAGGCGCTCGCCGCACGGGTGCGCAACTGCCTCGACCAGGGCGTGAAGTGCAACTCGGCCGGCAACTTCTGAGCTGACCCGGCCTGAATGCCGTCGCCGATCGGCGACAGAGGGCGGCGAGGTCTCCGGTGGACGGTTCAGCTACCAGGCCGAACCGGACGCCGGAGACCTCGCGTGACCACCTACTTGCGCAGCAGGCCGACCTTCCGACGCCGGCACCGCCACGCAAGTACGGGCCGGGCGGCGGCGACACGGGCCCGGCCAGGGCGTCCGCCGGCTAGGGCTTGGCTCGGGCGGACTGGCACGGTTGCTGCACTGCTGGATTCGGCAGCTCGGCGTCCCTGGTCCATCCGAGGAATCGGCGGTGCAGCACGCCGGCCGGTGTCCACTGCATGTCCTCAGTCGCCTGCACCAGGTAGGACCCGAGGTAGAGCGCCAGCGACACTGGAGCATCCGCGTACTCCGCGCGCAACTCACGCTTGCGGGTCGTGCAGGGCCAGGGCAGGCCGCAGCCACCGCAGCTCCAGATCGGCATGACCGGGCCGTGGACGGTCACCGCGCACCCGCCAGGAGGCAAGCGGTGCTCGTCGGCGTCCGCCGACCGGTCGCCCATTCGACCTGCCAGCAGGGGTACGACGTGAGCCGCGCCCACGTCGCGCGGCAGCCGCTACACCTGCCGTCCAGCCCTCGGACACGAACCGCGATCAACGCCTTCTGCTGCCGGCTACTCACTGCTCACCTTCCGGCGGCCAGTGGCCACGACTGATCGGAATCCGGTGCCGCGCGCGGCACGGCAGGTCGGCTCCACAGCGGCAGATACGTCTCCAGAACCGCCACGACCACACCGGCCGGTGCCTGCGGCCGAGAGTCAGCGCGGTGGCCGAGAGGTATTCGTCATACGAGACGCGCCGCACGGACTCTCCCTCGTTCGAACACGAGGACGACTTCCCGCCCTCGACGCTGAGGGGACGCGGCGACCAGGCGATACCCGCACCGCCCGCCGCATCCCGTGAGCAAGAAGCTACGGTGAGTCGCGGGGCAAAATGGGTACGGTTCCTACCCCTGAATCAGGAGAGCAGCCCGACCTTTATCGCGAGGTCTCGGGCGTCGTCACGCGTGGAACGGGGGCCGTCGAGCAGGTCCAAGGTGATCTGGCGGGCGTACCCGTTGAAGCGGATCGTCTCCGGTGCCGACTCGTACGCCTGCCGGAGGGTCATCACGGCAGCCTCCTTGTCGTCCTTGCCGTAGTGCGCCCGCGCGACCTCGATGAGATGGCGTGCCCGGCGCGGCCTCGACGGGATCGCCGCGGAATCATGGCGGCGCGCCTGTCGCACCGCCTCACCGGACTTCTGCAACTCCACCGCCACGGTCACCGCGTGAGCGCCCATGATGACCTGCGAGAACGACGTCTGCGGCTGATAGAAACCCGTTGGCAGGCGCTGCGCCACCCGATCCGCGCGATCCCAGTACCGCCAGGCCCTACCTTCCTCACCAGCACGGGCGGCGGTGTACGCGGCCTCGAAATTGAGCGCACCCCAGAGCGCCAACAGGTTCGTGTTCCCGTCGGCCGCACGCGACTCCAGCGCCAACATGAGGTCCACTGTCACCGCCATCGCGGTGTCCCAGTCACCGGCATCCCGATGCACCTGGCACAGGAACCATCCTGCGCACGCCAGCGCCTCCGGGTCGCCGGACTCCTGCGCCGCCACGACCGCACGGTCCGCGACCCGCCACAACACCTCGGCAGCGGGTTGGTAGGCAAGGAACATCTGCGTCAGCCCGAACGTCTCCGCCAACAGGGCCTGAGCCTGCCGACGCTCACCACCCTCGTACGCCAACGCGGCACGCTGCACGTCGCGCAGCAACCCCGGCAACAACCCGCCCAGCACCGTGCGGTGATCCGACGCCTGATGACGCGCACGCCAAGCCATCGCAAGCCGCTCCCTCAGGCTCGTCAACGACTCCGGGGAAGACTCGTCGACAACTGCGAAGCGGTTCACCGCGTCCCGGACCGACGCCAGCGCCGGATGCTCCGGCCCGTTGACCACAGCAGAGCGGGCGCTCAACTCCCCGACCAAGGCAGACACCTCGACCTTGAGAGCACGCGCAATGCGATCCAGCATGTGAATGCGCGGCGGCAGGATGCGATCGGTCTCCACTGCCTTGACCCACTCGGCGCTACGCCCGACCAACCCCCCGAGCACCGCACGGGTCTTCCCGGACCGCTCCCGGTAGACCTTCAACCGCTGCCCGAAAGTCAACTCCGGCAAGGATTCCACCCCGGACCTCCTCATAGCGCGGACGCACAGTCGGTGCCCAGGCCGCCGTGCCACCCAACGCTACCGGCCTGTCTGCCGCCCTATAACCCCTCACACG
Source organism: Micromonospora sp. NPDC053740 (assembly GCF_040677775.1). NCBI lineage: Bacteria > Bacillati > Actinomycetota > Actinomycetes > Micromonosporales > Micromonosporaceae > Micromonospora > Micromonospora sp. NPDC053740. The sequence goes on along the minus strand of NZ_JBFASO010000009.1, from coordinate 242,093 downwards.
CCGCGCCCCAGCGCTTCAGGAACTGACGCCAACCGACTACCGTCGGCCCGTGCCCGATCCCGCGACTGTCTTTGACGGCTCCGGCCCGCTGGAGGACCCGCTAGTCGACGAGGTTCTGCGGGCGGTGGAAGCGCAGCTCGGGTACCAGCTGCCCACCGCGTACGTCGACCTGGCCCGTCGACACAACGGTGGCTCGTTCGCCGGTGATGCCCACCCTGCACCCAGCCGAACCTCCTGGGCTGAGGACCACGTTGGCGTTTACACGTTGGCGGCGATCGGTCAAACTGCACGGTTCAGCCTTTGTGGCGACCTCGGCAGCGCGTTCTGGGTAGCGGAATGGGGCTACCCCGACATCGGCATCTACATCGCCGACTGTCCGTCGGCGGGTCACGACATGATCGCCCTCGACTACCGTTCGCCCGGTGAGCCCGCCGTAGTGCACGTCGACCAGGAGTGGAACTACCAGATAACGGTCCTCGCCCCCGACTTCGAGACTTTCGTGACGGGCCTGGTCGACGAGTCCGAGTACGACGTCGAGGACTGATCGCCGGGCCCGCGACGGTCCAACGGAGCCGGTCAGACGTTGAAGCGGAACTAAGAGCCGCTACCCCGCTGCCAGCGGCGACACCGTCCGGCACCTGCCCACAGGGCATGTCGGGCTGTCATTGTTGTTCGCTGGTTGACAACGTTTCACGATGTCTTGTGCCCCCTGCGTGCCCCCAAGACTCCGCGCTACCACTTCCGACGCCATTCGAGGCGGCCATGATGCGCCACAGCCGGGACTTCCCCTCGCTGGACGTACAGCACCTCGTCCTCAACCCACCAGACGTCGCCGACGCAGAGGAAGACCGGCACCGCCAACGTCAGGGCAAGAAGGCAGCCGCCCGAACTGCCTGGCAGCCCTTCCAGCTCATCCACCAGCTCCATCCGGCCAGCGGTGACGGGCTCGGTCATCACGCCACCATTCTGCCGGTGCCCGTGTTGCCCGGACGACTCCTTGACCCCCAGGCAACCCACTCAGGCTGCTGACCAGGAACGAGCGGGACCCTGGCCTGCCCAGGCCATCCCCCACCGTCCATCGTTGTCCGCCCACGTCCGCCCTGATCGTCACTCAGGGGGAAGAACACCGTTCGCCGTATACCGCTCGCCGTCGTCGCCTTGGAGATTAGCCTGCAAGTCCTCGGCGAAATTTCCGAACTCGCGGTAGGGGTCGCCACCGAAGTGACCCTTAATGTCGATCGCACCCTCGAACCAGGTCAGCGAAACCGGGCCGATGGCTGCGAAGATGCGGTGCAGGCCCAACTCCCGGAGGCCGAAGTCGGTCAGCGGTCGTGCCGCGTCGGTCGCGTAGCCGTGGCCCCACTGCTCAGCGCGGATGGCGTATCCGAGCTTCGCGGCCTTCGCACCGTCGAAGCCGATCAGCTCATCCCCGGCAGGGTCACCGCTAGGTAGTACTCGTTGTGGGAGTGGCCGGTCACCCCGAGGGGTGACCGGCCACCGTCGCGTCGATCGGTCAGAGCCGGGCTGCGCCCGCCTCGGTGGCCTCCTGTACCGCCGAGGTACGGCGGACCTCGGCCCGCTGGTCGCCGGCCTCTTCACGGTCCGGAGCGGCCACCCGCGCCGCCCGGTTGGTGGTCGCCGCCGCCTGGTCACCGGTCACGCCACCGCGGATCCGGTTGTTGGCGGCCACCTGGGCGACCGGGTCGTTGCCGGTGACAGTCAACTGGCCGTTGATGATGTTGTCGTCCACCGTGACACCACCGGTGGTGCTGGTGATGCTGACGTCAGCACCCCAGTAGCCACCGGAGGCGCAGCTGTCGAGCCCGCCGTTCGGGCCGACCTGCACGCCGCCGAGGTTGCCGGCGAACGTGGCCTTGCCGCGCACCGCACTGCCGCACACGACACTGCCGGTGGCGCTGTTGAGCACCGACAGCGTGCCGTCGACGAACGAGTCGTGCAGGTCGGTGTAGTAGGTGCCGGTGCTGCTGAGGTTGCGCTGCACCTGGGTGCCCCCGTCGAGCCGGACCTCACCGGCACCGACAGTGACGTTCCCGGCGACGGTCGCCCCCTCGGCGAACAGGAAGCTGTCGATCGTCGCGCTGCCCTTCGGCCGCACTGTCACGGTGCCGGTCCGGGCGTCGGAGAGGAAGATCCCGTACCCCCCGGCCGCGAGCACCACCTGGCCGTCGACTGTCGTGTCGGTCGCGTCGAGGTACCCGTCGGCGGCGACGCGTACCTCACCGCTGACCCGGCCACCGGTCACCACCAGGTTGCCGCCGGCTGCGACGGTGACGTTGCCGGTGATCGTGGTGCCGGTGAGCGCGCAGGATTCGCCGGCGGGGACGAGCAGGTCGTTGGGCACTGTCACCGCGCCGCCGGTGCCGATGCAGTGGGTGACCAGGTCGGCGTGCGCGGTGGGTGCCACGGCCAGCACCGAGGCCGCGATGAAGGCGCTCACTGTGGCGAGCTTGGCGACGGTACGTCCGGGCATCGGGGTACTCCCTTTCGGTGAGGTTCGAGGACTCATGCGCCGACGTCCGATCGGGCCGCGGCCCGGACGATGGCGCCCTGCTGCCGCCGATCGAGCGTGCCGCCGGTCACGAGCGCGGCGGTGACCGCTTCGACGTGGCGGACGAACTCGGCGTGGCCGGGGTAGTCGGCGTGTTCGTCGATCAGATCGTTGATGGTGCAGCCGTCGCCGGTGTCCACGTTGGCCACACCGGTGTCGCCGCCGTCGATGATCACGGTGGCCCGGGTGTCCGAGTCGGGGCAGCGGTCGGTGTCGTCGACCACCACGGTGAACGACGTCGACTGCTCGGTGGAGGAGTTCCCCGCCGTGTCGGTCGCCCGGTACCGCACTGTGTGCGCGCCAGGTGCGCGGACGGCGACCGGAGCGGCGTACGCCGTCCAGCCCCCGGCGTCGAGCGCGTACTCGATCTTCGCCACGCCCGACTCGGCGTCGGTGGCCGTGACGGTGACCGTCGCGCCGCCCACGTACCCGCCGTCGTCGTTCCGGTCACCGGCCACCGTGGCGGCGACAGTGGGTGGAGTCGTGTCCTCGGCCTGCGGTTCGACCACTGTGAAGTGGGACATCTGCTCCGCCGACGTGTTCCCGGCGACGTCGGTGGCCCGGTAGTGCAGCATGTGCATCCCGGCCGTGTTCACCACGATCGGGTTCGCGTACGCGGTGAAGGCCGCCCCGTCCAACGAGTACTCGATGGTGGCGACACCGGATCCGCTGTCGGTGGCGGCCAACGTGGCGGTGGCCGTACCGATGTAGTTGCCGTCGCCGTCGCGGTCGCCGGCCAGCGCGGCCGTGACCACCGGCGCGGTGGTGTCCTCCTCCCCCGGCTCGACGATCCGGAACGCCACCGAACCGACGGCGCTGGTGTTGCCGGCCTGGTCGGTGGCGCGGAACTGCACCGCGTGGTCGCCGATCGCTGTCACCCGCACCGGCTCGGTGTACGGCAGGAAGCTGGTGTCGTCGACCTGGTACTCGACGGTCTGGACCCCGGAGTCGGCGTCGGTGGCCGTCACTGTCACAGTGGCCGCGCCGAGGTAGTTGCCGTCCTGGTCCTGGTCACCGGAGACCACGGCGGTCACTGTCGGCGCGGTGGTGTCGCCACCGCCACCGCCCTCGGTGACCACCAGCTCACCGACCATCGAGCTGTGGCCGGGAATCGAGCAGAAGTACCGGTACCGGCCCGGGGTCAGCGTCACTGTCGCCTGGTGGCGGCCGTCGTTGGCGTCGAACGGGCTGGCCAGGATGTTGAGTGTGACGTCGTGGTTGTAGCCCTCGGTGCTGGTGTCGAAGGTCAGGGTGTGCGGCATCCCGGTGGTGTTTCCGGTTGCTGCGCTGTTCTCCCAGATGATCGTGGTCGCTCCGGCCACCGCCGTGGTGGGCGCGGACTTGTATCGGGTGATGCTGTCGTCGGCGGTCCAGGTCAACACCTGGTCGGCGGCGACGCGCGGGGCGGCGGAGGCGGGCACTGCGGCCAACGGGATCACCGTGAGCAGGAGCGCCGTCAGCGCGGCCTTCAGTCGTCGGGTCATCGTCACTCCTAGAGTTCCCGCGCACGGATGTTGCGGAACTCGGCCAGGTCGTTGTCGCCGTGGTTCTGCAGGCCGATGAAGCCGCGCAGGAACTGACGCAGGTCGGTCGGCGGGTCGCCGGCTCGCGAGGACTGCTTGCCGGGTGTGTTGTCGAATTCGTTGATCACCACGCCGTTGCGGATCATCGTGTAGTGCTGCCCGACGGCGCGGATCTCGTAGTCGTTCCACTCGTTCTTCGGTGTCACGCCGGCCTGGGCCAGCGGCACCGGGTCGAAGTTGTAGACCGAGCCGGTCTTCTGCGGCTCACCGGTGTCACCGTCGTAGATCTGGATCTCGTGTCCGCAGTAGATCGCCATCCAGGCCGGCGAGGTCCGCGCGGACCCGACAGTGCCGCAGCTGTCCGGTGGCCGCTGGTCGAGGGGCGTTCGCAGGTCCGGGAACCGGATGAAGACTCCGGTGTTGGCCCGGCCGGTGCCCGGCGCGATGTCCCGGAACTGCAACTTCAGCGAGAAGTCGCCCAGCTCCTTGGTGTGCCAGAGCATGCCCAGGCCACCGCTGGAGCGCAGCGACCCGTCCGGCTGGATGCCGAACTGTCCCGACGGCGCCTGCTGCCAACCGCGCAGCGACTCGGCGGTGCCGTCGAAGAGCGGCTCGTACCCGGTGTGCCCGTCCCGGCCGATCTCCGACGCGGCGGCCAGCCGGGTGAGGGTGCCCGCTTCGCGGCTGCTGAGCAGGTCGTCGTCCTGCAACGCGCGGGCCACCGCGGTGACGTGCCGGACGAAACCGTTGTGGTCATCCCAGGTGCTCTCGTCGTCGATCAGGTCGTTGGCGGTGCAGCCCTGCCCGACAGTGCGACTGGGCACCCCGGTGTCGGTGTCGCCGAGCCACACCGTCGACCGGTCGTCGGGCACCGCGCAGCCCACCGTCACAGTGGTCTGCACCGTCGCGGTCTGACCGTCGGCGTAGGTGACGGTGAGCTTGGCGGTGTAGGTGCCGACAGTGGCGTACGTGTGCCGGGGGTCCGCCTCGGTCGACGTGGCGCCGTCGCCGAACTCCCAGCGGTGGCTGACGCCGCCGGAGCGGGATCCGGTGAAGGCGATGGTCAGCGGCTTGTTCTGCACGGCGACCGATGTCGCCGCCGGCGCCGGGGTGGGCGCCCCGCCGGTGTAGGTGATCCGGATCAGCTTCTGGTTCGCGTGCAGGCTGAAGAACCCGCCGCCGTAGTCGAGCAGGTAGAGCGCGCCGTCCGGGCCGAACTTCGCGTCCATCCAGCTCTGCAACCGGTTGTCGCCGTTGCCACCGGGGATGATGGCCCGCAGCGACTCGGCGTACACCGGTGGGGTGGCCTGCGGCACGCCGGCCGGGTCGACTGTGACAGCGACCCGGTTGGACGCGTTCGACTGGTCGCCGATGAACCACTTGCCGTCCCAGTGCTCCGGCCACGCCACGCCACTGGTGGTGTCGACGAGGCTGCGGTGGTAGGTCGGGCCGGACATGATGGCCTGCCCGCCGCCGCGCAGGTACGGCTGCGTGTAGGTGGCGTCGGCCGCCACGTAGGTGGGCAGGCCACTGCCGTCGGTCCGCTTCGGGAACACCGGGCCGCCGCCGTCCGGCGAATACCAGATCATGTTGTCCCGGGCCGCCGGGATGTCCTCCAGCCCGGTGTTACGCGGCGAGGTGTTCTTCAGGCTGTCGCAGTCGTACCAGCCGGTCAGCACTGTGGCGTCGGTGTTGCTGCGGTCGCGGTACGGCTGCCGGTTGCCCATGCAGTACGGCCAGCCCTGGTTACCGGCGGAGGTGATGATGGTGGCCGTCTCGTACTTCGCCGGGCCCAGGGTGGGGCTGGGCGACGAGGCGTCCGGGCCGACCCAACCGGCGGTCAGCCACTGGTGCACCGGGTCGATCTGGAGGCGGGCGATGTTGCGCACGCCCATCACGTAGATCTCCGGCCGGGTCTTCTCGGTGCCCGGGGGGAACAGGTTGCCCTCCGGGATGGTGTACGTCCCGTCGGCCTCCGGATGGATCCGGATGATCTTGCCGGCGAGGTCGTTGGTGTTACCCGACGTGCGGCGGGCGTCCTGGAACGAGATCCCCTGGTACTCCTGGGTCCAGTTGTTGCCGGCGTAGCCCTGCGACCCCTCCGAGGAGTTGTTGTCGCCGGAGCCGACGTAGAGGTTGCCCTTGGCGTCGAACGCCATGCCGCCACCGGCGTGGCAGCAGCTGTGGATCTGCACCGGGAACTGCAACAGGTCCTTGCGGGTGGCCTGGTCGATGGTCTGCGCCTGCCGGTCGTAGGTGAACCGCGAGACGGTCCGCTGACCGACCCGCTTCACCCGATCGACGGAGTCGTGCGGCATCCAGTAGACGTAGAGCCAGCCGTTCTCGGCGAACTTCGGGTCGGGCACGATGCCGAGGAGACCCTCCTCGTTCTTGACCAACTCGGAGCCGCTGCCCCGGTTGCCCATCACCTCCAGGGTGGTGAGCAGCTTGACCTCCTTGGTACGCGGGTCCCAGGAGTGGATCGTGCCGCAGCCCAGGCCGACCTTCGGGTCGTTCCAGTCAGCGATCGGGCCGCTCGGGCAGGCCGCCTTGCCGACGTAGAAGACAGTGCCGTCCGGCGCGATGGTGAGCCCGTGCGGCTCGCCCATCTGGTCCAGTTGCCCGGTCTGGTTCGCGGCAGTGAGTCGCTCCACCTTGTAGTTCGACGCGATGGTGGCCTGGCAGTCGCCGCGTACCCGACCGGTGGTCCAGTTGAGAGCGCCAGCGAGGTGCGTGCGGAACGCCTCCTCGCCGTAGCTGCCCTCGGTGTGGCCCATGCCGGTGTAGAACGACCGGCCGCCGTCGTAGTCCCGGCACCAGGACACCGGGTGGAAGGCGCCGTTGGCGGCCGCCCCCGGGTTGTAGTGCCGCTCCTCGACCTGGGCGAGGGTGTGCACGGTGCCGATCGGGTTCGGGTCCCAGTTCTCCCAGCGGTCGGACCGGGTGAGGGTCAGCGGCAGCGACGCGGTGGCCGGGTGCTTGCGGTCCAGGATGTTCACCACCGCGCGGTTCACAGCGGGCGGCTCCGGGGTGGTGGTGCTGCCGGTGAACAGACGCAGGTCGGCGAGTTGGACCAGCGGTTCACCGCTGTTCGCTGTGACGTTCAGCCGGTAGCGCGTGAACTCCTGCGGCGCGGCGATGTCGAACCGCCGGGTCTGGTACCGGTCCGGGAAGGTCTGCCCGGTGCGGCGGTCCAGGTCGGTCCAGCTCTGACCGTCGGTGGAGCCCTGCAGTGTCCAGTCCTTCGGGTCCCGACCGGAGGAGTCGTTGGCCGACGTGAGCGCGTACCCGGTGATCTTCTTCGGTGCGCTCAACTCGTACGCCACCCAGGCGGTCGGGGTGCGGACCAGCCACTTCGTGTTGGCGTCGCCGTCGGTCAGCTTCTCCTTCGTCTCGTTGGGCGGGTTCTCGCCGCTGGCGGTCACCCGGGTCACCGGCTCGGCGACCGGGATGGCGCCGGCTGGGCGGGTGCCGATCAGCCCGGTGAACCAGGTGGAGTCGACCTGGGCTCGGGCGGCGTCGGCGATGCCGACGAAACCGCCGCCGGCCTTGACGTAGTTCTGGAGCGCCGACTCCTGGTCGCGGTTCAGCGCGGCGCCCGTCGCGGAGAGAAAGACAACGCTGCGGTACGCGGACAGCCCGGCCGCCGTGAAGACGCCCGGGTCCGTGGTGGCCGTGACATCGATGTCATGAACGGCACCAAGCTGTTTGATGGTGTCGACCGCGCGAGAAACCGGGTCCTGTTGCTCGGCCACCGGGCCGTGGAACACCAGGACCGCTGTCTGCTGCGGCTGCGCCGCCTGCGGGGCGGCCGCCGTTCGTGGTGCGGCAGCGGCGGCCGTCGTCGCCGGGAGCAGTGTCGCCAAGGCCGCTACCGCGGCGAGGGTTCGTCGTAGTTTTCTGGTCATGCCCGTCCCCACTTTCGGTTCGGTCAGCTTCCGTGCGTGTGGGTGTGGCCCTGGAACCGGTGGATCGCCTCCTCGGCGCCCGGCGGCATGCTGCCGTCGGCGTTGCGCACCAGGAAGATCCCGGCCATGCCGCCGTCGGAGTGCGTCTGCACGTGGCAGTGGTACATCCACGCGCCCGGTCCGACGCCCTCCCCGGCCAGCACCTGGAAACCGAACGAGCTGCCGGGATTGAGGTCCTTGTTGTCGACCACCAGGCTCGGGTCGCTCGGCCCCTCCAACATCCCGGTGCGGTTGTCCGCCCAGCGGTGCGCGTGCAGGTGGAAGGTGTGGAACAGGTTGCCGTGGCCGATGGCGATCCACTCGACGCGCTCGCCCAGGTTCGCCTCGAACATCGGGGTCGCCGGGGCCATCTTGTTGTTGATCATCATGTCGTGGAACACCGCGGTGAACTGCTTCGACGGCAGGATGTCGCCACGTCGCCTGACGATCAGCGCCCCGTACAGTCCCTTCGCGACACCGCCGGTGCCGTGGTCGGTGCCCATCGCGTGATCGTGGTAGTGCCAGTAGCCGGCGCTGCCCGGCATGTACCGTCGGCCCGCCGCCGCCACCATCTCGTGCGAGCGCCAGACGTACGTCCGCGTCTCGCCCGGGTTGTTGAACGAGGCGTTGAACGGGCTGCCGTCGGATTCGGTGCTGTAGTCCACCCCGTGCGGGTGGATGGAGAGCCGCTGGGTGGTGGTGTTGACCAGGGTGATCTCCAGGGTGTCACCCTCGTACATCTCCAGGATCGGGCCCGGAACGGTGGCCTGGCCGGGTGCCAGGCCGTACCCGAACAGGTTGCCGGGCAACTGCTCGGCGTAGATGGTGATCTTCTTGGTGACACCGGCGGCGGCCCGGGCGGGGCTGCCGCCGAACGCGGTGCCGATGGTTGGGGCGGACGCGCCCAACGCCCCGGCGGCGAGCGCGCCGGTGGCGATCAGCGATCTGCGGGACAGGTGGCGGTGAGGACCACCAGCGTGATCGTCCATGGGTCTCCGTTCCCAACCGGGCGAAGACGCGACGAGGGCAGGGTGCATCGACCCGAGCACGGGGGCGGTGGCACGACTGAGGGTGAGGCTCGTCGCGATCTTTGCTCGGAAGACTCAAAGCTTTCTATGGATGACAGCAACTTATGTAATCCATCGATGAAAGTACAGCTCTGATTGCAAAAAGATTACCTTGACATCACGACGTCCGTTGATTGACATAGAGCTGACACACAAGCAGACGCCGGGCTGCCGTCAATGCGGCAGCCCGGCGGGCAGACGTGCGGAAGCTGTGGTCAGAGATCGTGGCCGTGGTCAGCCGGCCGACTGCGGGCCCGTCCGGTCGGGCCCACCGAGCTGCGCGACATGGGTCGGGTCGAGGACCCGGGAGAGGAACGCGCGGGTCCGTTCGTGCTTCGGCGCGCCCAGCACCTCCTGCGGCGGCCCCTGCTCGACCACCACGCCACCGTCCATGAAGACGACCCGGTCGGCAACATCGCGGGCGAACGCCATCTCGTGGGTGACCACCATCATCGTCATGCCGTCCTCGGCCAGCTTGCGCATGACGGTGAGCACGTCGCCGACGAGTTCCGGGTCGAGCGCGGAGGTCGGCTCGTCGAAGAGCATCAGCTTCGGCTCCATCGACAACGACCGGGCGATCGCCGCCCGCTGCTGCTGCCCGCCGGAGAGCTGCGCCGGGAAGGCGTCGGCCTTGTCGGTCAGCCCGACGCGCTCCAGGTTGTCCCGGGCGACCCTCTCGGCCTCGACCCGACCTCGCCGGAGCACCCGGCGCTGGGCGATGGTGAGGTTGTTCAGAACGGTCAGGTGCGGAAACAGGTTGAACGACTGGAACACCATGCCGATGCCGCGGCGGACCGCGTCGATCTCGACGTCCGGGTCGGTCATCTCGACCCCGTTCACCCAGATCTTGCCGGCGGTCGGCTCCTCCAGCAGGTCGACGCAGCGCAGCAGTGTCGACTTGCCGGAGCCGGACGGCCCGATGACGCAGACCACCTCGCCCTGGCCGACCTCGAAGTCGATGCCCTTGAGCACCTTGAGCGGTCCGAAGGACTTGTGCAGGTCGCGGATCTCCACGGCGGGGCGGGAGGAGACGGTCGTCATCGGGGTCACCGAGCCTTGGCGTAGCGGAGTTCGAGGCGTCGTACCACCTGCGACAGCGGCAGGGTGATCACCAGGTAGGCGAGGCCGGCCACCAGCAGCGGGGTCGCGTTCACCCGGTCGTTGAGCATGTCCCGACCGAACTTGGTGATCTCGATCGTCTGTGCCGTCACCCCGAGCACGTAGGCCAGCGACGAGTCCTTCGTGAGCAGGATCAGCTCGTTCGTCAGCGGCGGGATCACGATCCGGAACGCCTGCGGGATGACGATCGTGCGCATGGCCGTGAAGTGCGACATGCCGAGGGTTCGCGCCGCCTCCATCTGCCCCTTCGGCACGGCCTGGATGCCGGCCCGGATCGTCTCCGCCATGTACGCGGCGGCGGTCAACCCGAGGCCGATCGCGATCGAACCGAACACCCCGCCCGGAATCTCGCGCTCCGGGAAGGCGATCGGGATGCCGTACCCGACGAGGAAGAGCACCAGCAGCGCGGGCAGACCCCGGAACAGCTCGATGTACGCCGTCGCCACCCAGCGGTACGGCGCCACCCGGGACAGGCGCATCAGCGCCAGGACGGTGCCGAACACGAGGCCGAAGGCGAACGCGCCGAGCGTGTAGAGGATGGTGTTGCGCAGCGCGACGGTGATGATCGTCGGGAACATCGACTTGATGATGTCGACGCGGAAGAACGCGTCGGCCAGCCGGTCCCAGTCCGCGGCGACGAGCACCGTGGCGATGATGGCGATGAAGACCAGGTACTGGAGCCCGAGGGACAGCCGCTCCCGCTGGCGGCGTCGCAGCTTCACGTTCGCTCGTTGCCTTCCCGGAGGTTACCGACGTCGGAGGGCGCGCGGGACGCGCGCCCTCCGGTACTGCGCGGCGCTCAGACGCTCGGCCGCTTACCGATCCACTTCTCGTAGATCGTGTTGTACGTGCCGTCCTGCTTGGCCTTGGCCAACACCTCGTTGATCTTCTTGAGCAACTCCGGGTTGGTGTCCTTCTTCACGGGGAAGCCGTACTGCTCACCGGTGTCGAACTCGGCGGCGACCTCGAACCCGCCCGGGTTCTTCTTCAGGTACTCGGTCCAGACCGGCAGGTCGTTGATGGCGGCCTCGACCTGGCCGTTGGAGACGGCCTGCTGGAGGGCGGCGAGGTCCTCGAACTCGACGAGCTTCAGGCCCTTCTCCGCCTCGAACTTCTTCGCGTAGTCACGACCCGTGGTGGCCGCCTGGACGCCGAGCTTCCTGCCCTTGAGGTCGTCGAGCGACTTGTACGTCTTGCCGCTCTTCACCAACATCGCCTGGGTGGCGTCGAAGTAGGGGTCCGAGAAGTCGACCACCTTCCGCCGCTCCTCGGTGATGGTCATGCCGGCGGCGGCCGCGTCGCACTTGCCGGTGTTGAGGTCCTGGCCCGACTTGATCCCCTCGAACGGGGTGTCGATGATCGTCTGCTCGACGCCGAGCTCCTTGGCGACCAGGTCCATGATCTCGACGTCGAAGCCGGTCACCGTGCCGCTGGCGTCCTTGGACTGGAACGGCGGGTACGGCAGGTGGGTGCAGACCGTCAGCTTGCCCGCCGCCACCAGCTTGACGCCGCTCGCCTGGACCTCACTGTCGTCCTTCTTCGCACAACCCGCGGTCAACGCGAGGGCGGTGACGGCCACGACGAGGCCGGCCTGACGGACGGCGCTTGGGAACCTCACGGCTGTGTCCCTCCGATTCGGCTTCCATTGCACAGAAAGCCAATCTGGTTCATAGACTTTGCGATAAGCGACCGTACCCGATCCGTCGCATCGCCCCCAGATCACATCGTGACCGCTCGGCCGCCCCGTCCCGGCCGCCTCCGCCGGCAAACCCGACACTTGCCCCGCAACGTGCCTCAGCCACCGGTTCCCTCGGCCGCCCCGTCCGGGGTGAGGGCCCCCTCGTGGGGGTCTGTGTCCAGGAACACATGCTGGTGGCCCTTGCCGGAGTCGACGCTGATCTGGTCGAGCTGGGTAGCCGCGACCGACCAGATCGTCGCGGCCTCGGCCGCCTGCCGCGCGCTGACGTCCAGCGCTGCCGCACGTTGCGCCGCCGGAACGCCGGCCGCCAGCGCGTAGGCGTCGACGGCCAGCGACGCCTGCTGGACCGCTCCGCGCAACCCTCCGCGCGCCACGTTGGTGGCGGTGGCCCCCGACGGCGGGTCGGCGAACGGCTCGGCCGCCTGGCGCATGACCTCCTGCCACTGGCGCGCCTTCGCCGGATCCGGCGCACGTCCGCCGGTCGTCTCCGTCTTGATGCCCGCCAGGACCGGGGCGACCTGGTCGCGGACCCGTCGAGCCGTATCGATCAGCTCCACGATCTGCTGGGCGTCCCGCTTCGCCTCGTCCTGTTTGATGCTCGCGATGGTCGCCTCGGTGGCGTCCGGACGGCCCACCTGGTAGCCGATCAACCCACCGAGGAGCGCGGTGACCAGTGCGACCACGCCCGCGACGGCCGCGAAGCGCACTGTGCGCTGGCGGCGCACGTCGGCCTTGTCCAACTGGTAGGAGGGTCGGCCGGTGCGGCGCGCCATCGCATCTCCTCACATCGATGGTGTGGGGCCAAAGATTAGCCGCCCCCGTGTCGTCCGTCGATAGCGAGGGCTTTGACACACGCCCGCTAGACGGGGTAGCCCCACTCGGCCAACGACTTCTCCAGCACCCGTTCGATCGCGGCGAGCTGCGCCGGGCTGAGTTCGTCCCGGTACGCCTCCGCCCGGCCCAGTGTGAAGTCGTACCGGGAGAAGCCCTTCTCGAAGGCGCTCGACCAGCTCAGGCCGAGGAAGTCGAGCATCCGGCCGACCTGCTCGCGCGGCTGCTCGACCAGGTCCTCGTAGCGCACGTCCAGCCACTGGTCGGCCGGGTGCCGCAGCCGGGCCTGCGCGAAGGCGTCCATCAGCATCTTCCAGCCCAGCGCGGCGAGCACCTGGAAGGAGCGACCGGACTCGACCCACTCCTCCCGCAGGTCGGACGGGAGCGGGCCATAGATCCAGTTGTCCGGCCCGCGCCAGCCATCCCACCAGCCCATCTGGAGCCACGAATTGGCCACCGCCCGGCCGTCGCGCACCACGTTGACCACCCGCAGCTCCGGGTACGCGGCGTGCAGCAGGCCGGTCCGCGGCCACCCGGTGACGTGCTGCACCAACTGCTGACAGCGCTGCCGTGCGATCCGCTCGTCGAAGAAGGCCCGCAGCCGCCGGGCCACGAACGGGGTCAGGTCCTCGGCGACCAGGTCCCGACACGGTCGGGAGAAGCCGGCCAGCACCTGCCGGTCGAGCAGGTGGTACGCCTCCGACGGCGCCACCCGGAGCCGGCCCCGTTCCAGCAACCGTCGACTGTGCCGCAGCGAGGTCATCCCCGCCGGGCGGGGCGTCGAACGCCGGTAGAGCGCGCTGTTGAACCTGCCCTTGGGGTTGAGTCGGGCCAGTTTGTCGTCCAGACCGGAGACGAAGCCGACAGCGGGATGCCGGGAGAGCAACTCCTGGACCAGTGTCGAACCGCAGCGACCGGTGCCCACCACCAGTGAGAGCATCGTTCAGCCTTCCTGCCGGGTGGCGGGTGACGAGGAGACGGCCGGGTCCGCGGCGAGGCGGGCGGCGGGAGAGGTGGCCGCCGGGCGGCGCAGCGGGTAGCCGAACCGGGACAGGGCCACAGCGGTCAGCCCGGTCACCACAACGTAGGCGCGGGTGGGCAGCCCGGTCAGCCACTCGGTGTCGGCGACCACGTCGACCAGCCCGGTGCGGTGCCGCGACGGATTGCCGGCCACCGAGTGGGTGGGGGCGAGCCGTACCGTGGCCGGTGTCGGAAACGGAAGCTCGTCGGGGGTCGCGCCGACGAACCCGGCGATCCGGGCGGTGGCGCCAGCCGGGTCGGTGACGAAGTCCTCGTACCGCACCCGCAGGTAGCGGCCCGACGCGCGACGGCGGTCGCCCCACAGTCGTACTGTCGCGGTGTTCCAGACCAGCCAGAGCAGCGCGGCCTTGCCGACGGGTGGCCGGCTCATCAGCTCATCGTCGGCGCGCCCGTCCAGCGGGCGTCGGCGACGCCAGGAGTACGCGGTGGCGCGCGGGTCGCGCACCACGTGCAGGACGTACAGGTCGATGCCGGGCAGGCTGCCGAGCAGGGCACCGTACGGCGGCAGCTTGGACGAGTCGACGATGACACCGTCCGACCGACCGGCCAGGGCGTGCTCGGCGATCGAGGCGTAGAGCCGGGCCAGTTGCGTGTCGTCGGGGTGGCCCGCGACCGGCGGCTGCCCCCGACGCTGGCGGCGCAGCAGTGCGGGCAGTCCGCGCAGCCGCAGCCGCTGGGCCAACCGGACGGCGATCCCGGCCGGGTCGGCGTCGGTCAGGTCGGCGCGCACCCGCGCCCAGAGCGGGCAGTCGGCGACCGGGGCACCGCAGCCGCAGGGTCGGTTTTCCAGGATGCCGCGCCGCCACAGGTACCGCAGCTCGCCCGCCGCGAAGAAGCCCGGCAACTGTCCCAGGACCGTGGTGACCAGCGTGCTGCCACTGCGACCGCTGCCGGCGAGGTAGAGCACCCGTACCGGGCTCACCGGGCCGCTCCCCCACCGGCGGCCGTCCGGCCGGCCCGCCGCCGCGGCGGCAACGCCTCCGCGGCCTCCGCGTACAGCCCACGGATCCGGTCCAGGTGCCGGTCCGGGCCGAACTGGGCGGCGATCTTCGCCCGGCCGGCCCGGCCCATCCGGTACGCCCGCTCGGGGTCGGCCAGGAGGTCGTTCAGCGCGTCGCCGAGGGCCGTCGGCGCATCGGCGGCGACAATGCGACCATCCACCTCGGGCCGGACCAGCTCGGGAAGCCCGCCCAGGTCGGTGGCGACCACCGGCACGCCGCAGGCGAACGCCTCCAGCACCGCCATCGGTTGGTTTTCGTGCCACCGGGACGGCACGGCGACCACAGCCGCCGACCGGATCAGCTCGTGCAGGCGCGGCTTGTCGAGACGGCCGTGGAACCGGACCCGGCCGGGCACCCGCCGTGCGGCGAGCGCCTCCAACTCCGGGCGGGCCGGACCGTCTCCGGCGATGTCCACCATTGCCCCGTCCGGCAGCGCGGCGGCCGCCTCGATCAGCACGTCGACACCCTTCTCCGGAGCCAGCCGCCCGGCGAAGACGACACCGCCGCCGGGCGTCTGCTTGGCCGCGACACCGGTCAGGTCGACGAAGTGGTTGACCACCCGCAACCGGTCCGGGTAGACGCCCGCGCGGCGCATCACGTCGGCCAGGAACTCGCTCGGGCTCACGAAGAGCTGCACCGGGTCGTACGCGTCGAACTGCCTGTGCAACCAGGACTCGACGGCGAGCAGGCCACTGCGCGACAGCGACCCGTCCTTGCAACGGCGCCGGGCCGCCTGCAACGGGCCACCCGTGACGCACGCCTGGCAGGGGCGGCCCCGGTCCAACAGTTGGTAGCTCGGGCAGGCGAGCTTGTAGTCGTGCAGGGTCAGCAGGCACGGCACACCGGCGGCGCGGGCCGCGGCGAGCACCGACGGGGAGAGCTGGTGGTAGATGTTGTGCAGGTGCAGCACGTCCGGCCGGAAATCGTCGATCACCCGGGCCAGCCCGCGGCGGCTCGTCGGTGACCACAGCATCCGGCCGACGGCCACCGCGCGGGGCCGCACCCCGCTCGGCGCCGGCTCCAACTCCACTTCGGACGGAAACCGCGCGGCGTACGGCAGCGGCGACTCGTTCTCCGGGTGGCTCATGCCGAAGTAGGCGACAGTGTCGCCGGCAACCCGTTGCAGGTCGGCGAGATCGAGCAGATACCCCTCCGCGCCGCCACGGCGGTAGAGGAACTTGTTCACATGCAGCACGCGCATCGACTCGCCCTGCTCACGTCGATCGGGCGAACCGGGCCCGGAGGTGATGACCGGGGTCTGCCCGCCCCGGCCAGGGCCCACGGTATGCAGGGCAGGTCGGCGAGTCCAGCTCACGTTTGGCATGTGGCTGAACGGGTGATCTTCGTCTGCCCGTGCGGTCCGCGGCCTGGCCTCCCGCCATGATCTCCCGATAGCCTGGCTGCCGCCGGTCACACCCGCTCTGGTGCAGGGCCGCAACGGTGTCCGACGAGGAGGACCGTGACAGCCGACGACGAGGTCTCCGCGCTCGCGTACACCGCGCGGCGGGTCCGGCGGCATCTTCGCTGGGCGCGTACCGAGGGGATCGGACGGCTGATCGAGGAGGACCGCCTCAACCCGATCGACCGGATCAGCACCGCAGTGGCGAAGCGACGCTGGCGCCGGCGGGCCGGCCGGACGCCCGGCTCGGCGATGCCTGTCTACCTTGTCGGTCTGCAACGCTCCGGCACGAACATGCTGGTCCGGGGCCTGGACGCCGCCGGAGAGGTCGAGGTCCGCAACGAGAACGACGCCACCGTCTTCCATCGCTTCCAACTGCGCCCCGACCCGGTGCTGACCGCCGCAATCCAGCGCAGCCGGCACGCGTACGTCCTGGTCAAGCCGCTCTGCGAGAGCCACCGCGTGGACGAGCTGCTGGCCCTGCCGGGGCTGAAGCCCGGGCGCGCGCTCTGGGTCTACCGCGACGTCGACGACCGGGCCCGCTCCGAGGTCGCCAAGTTCGGTGACGCCAACCTGCGGGCCCTGCGCGCGATCGCCGACGGAAGCATCGGCCGCCGGTGGCAGGGGCAGCGCCTCGACGCCGACACCATCGAGCTGATCCGGGCCCACGACCCGCAGCGGTTGGATCCGCACAGCGGCGCGGCGCTGTTCTGGTACGTCCGCAACTCGCTGTTCTTCCAACTCGGCCTGGACCGGCGGGCCGACGTGCTGCTCTGCCGCTACGACGGCCTGGTCGCGGAGCCCGCCGCGCAGCTCCGACGGCTCTGCGCCTTCCTCGACTTTCCCTACCATCCCCGGCTGCACGCGCACATCGCCCCACGTGCGTCGCACGACGCGGCGGGCCACCGACGGCTACCGATCGACAGGGGCGTCCGGGCCCGCTGCGACGAGCTGACCGACCGGCTCGACCGCGCCGCGGCCGACGTCCGCTCCGAGACGACGAAGGCGGTCGACAGTGGCTGAGACCGGAACCCGTACCGCGCCGATCTTCCTGGTCGGCTGCCAGCGGTCGGGCACCACGATGGTGCGCCTCGTCCTGGACTCGCACTCGCGGATCAGCTGCGGCCCGGAGACCCGGTTCCTGCCGGACCTGCGACGGATCGTCGGCCGGGACTGGGAACGACTGGCCCGCTTCGGTTTTCCGCGCGAGGACTGGCTGCGCCGCATCCGGGACTTCTTCGGCGGTGTGCACGCCGACTACGCCGCCGCGCGGGGCAAGACCCGGTGGGCCGACAAGACCCCGCTGTACGCCATGTCCCTCGACTTCGTCACCGAGGTCTTCCCGGACGCCCAGATCGTGCACCTCATCCGGGACGGACGCGACGTGGTGGTCTCGCACCGCAAACGGTTCGGCTACTGGTCCGCTGTGAAGTGCGTCGTGAAGTGGCCGCGCTACATCCGCGCCGCGCGGGCCGTCGGCGCCACACTGCCGGCGGACCGCTACTACGAGCTGCGCTACGAGCAGGCGGTCAGCGAGCCGGAGAAGACGATGCGCGCGCTGTTCGAGTTCCTCGGCGAGCCGTGGGAGGACGGCATCCTCGACTACGACAGCAAGCAGCACGACGTGGCCCGGAAGTACACCACCGAGGCGGAGCGACGACGCGCGGCGGTGGGCGACACCGCGCCGATCTACGGCTCCCGGGTGGGCAGCTACCGCCGCGAACTCGACCCGTTCCTCCGCCTGCTGGTCTGGATCTTCTCTGGTCCGACCCTGCGCGCGCTGGGCTACCGGTGACCCGCCCCGGCCGGCTGCGCGCGGTCGCCACCGCCGTCGCCGCCACGCTCCTGCTCACCGCCGGCTGCACCGCCGACGGCGACGATCCACCGCCGACGGCCACCCCCTCCGCGACGGCGACACCCGCAGCCGGCACGCCGGGGCGCACCGCCGACCAGGTGAGCAACCCGTTCGGCGCGCACTGGGACTGGTCGCGGTACCAGCAGTTCGAGCCGTACCTGCGCCGGCTCGCCGGTTCGGCGACGTACGAGGAGATCTCCTGGTGCGAGATCGAACGGACCTCGGGGCAGGTCGACTGGTCCGGGCTGGACGACATCGCCGCACGCAGCAGAGAGCTGGGCATCACACTGCACCTGAAGATCCGTACCGGCGTGTGCTGGGCGACCGGTGGCACCGCCCGCTACACCCGGGGCGCGGCGAAGAAGACCGAGTCGGCGATGCCCACCGACCTCGGCGCGTACCAGCGGTTCGTCCGCTCGGTGGTGCAGCGCTACGGCCCGTACGGGGTGCGGGAGTACGCCATCGAGAACGAGGTCAACGCGCCGAGTTACTGGGCCGGCAGCCCCGAGGAGTACGCGCGGCTGGTCCGGGCCGCCGCCGAGACGATCCGCGCGACCGACCCGAAGGCGCTGGTGGTCGACTCCGGCATCAGCAGCGTCGCGTACGGCATGGGTGTCGCCGACCGGCTGGTGCGCGCCGGTCGGGTGCCGGAGGCCATCGCCGCCTACCAGGCGTACTTCCAACGTCGGGTCGGCACCCGGGGGCAGCAGATCCCGGCGGTGACCGGGGAGGCGCAGTTGCGCCGGGCGCTCGGCACCGAGACCAACAGCCGCAGCCTTCGCTTCCTGGCGGTGACCGAGTCGCTGCTGACCGACCGCACCGTCGACGTCCGTCAGGTGCACTTCTACGAGCACTTCAGCGGGGTGGCCCCGCTGCTGGACTACCTGCGCGCCACCACACCGCCGGGTACGGCGATCCAGGCGTGGGAGGTCGGGCAGTTCTGGCGCGACGGCGACGGCGACCCGGCCAGCCGCGCGGCGGAGATGGTCAAGACGGTCACCCTGCTGGTCGCCGGCGGGATCGGCGAGATCAGTTGGCTGCCGTTGGCGTACAACCCGAACAACGCCGCCGGCAGCGAGGTCCGCTACGGCCTGCTCGACCCGGACGGCACCGAACGCGAGGCCGGCCGGATGCTGGCCGCCCTGGTCGACGCGGCCCGGGACGCCACGGTCACCCCGCTGCCCGCCCCGGTGGCCGGCAGACTGCACGGGGTCGCGTTCGTCCGTGGTGGACAGAGCACGCTGGTGCTCTGGTCGGCGTCGAAGACGCCGGTGACAGTGCCGGCGACACCGGGCGGACGGACCGGGGCGGTGGGCTCCCCGCTGGGCGCGGCCGGTGGCGGCACCACAGTGACCGACGTCCCCGTCCTGCTCCGCGCCGACCAGCCGGTGGACCGGATCCTCGCCACCGTCCGCTAACCCGAACGGCAGGTGTCGACCTCACCCCGCCGATCTTGCACTTTCTGTTGCCGTCTCACGGCTTCTGCGACTTCTGTCGCGGCAGAAAGTGCAAGATCGAGGGGGTGCAGGCGGCGGGTGGACCCGGCCTGGACCGGGCGGCACGTCCGAAGCGCGCGCTAGGCGGCGGGCCAGGGGTCGGGCCAGTCGAGCAGGGTGGCCAGGCGGGCGTTGTGCGGTGCGAAGTGGCCGCTCAGGCGCTCCCGCAGCTCCGGTGTGAGCTGGGAGGGGCCGTGGTCGACGCGTCGGGTGTGCCTGGTGAACGCCTCAGGGGTGAAGGCCGGCAGGCCGAGGAAGCGCAGCACGTCGCCGTACGTGCCGGCCGGGTCGGTGTGCAGGTCCTCAGTCCGGGCGACGTGGATCCGCTCCCGCGGGACCTGCGCGAACCACCTGTCCAACTGCTCGGCGTAGCGGCCCCGGGCCGCGTACGAGTAATTACGCAACGCCCGGTGCGCGGCGGCGCTGTCCGGACCACCACGCGTCGCCCGGGCCAGCCGCTCCTCCTCCGCGTCGAGCGCGGCGGCGAAGGACAGCGGCTCGACGCCGTACGAGCGGGTGTGCAGGTAGTGCGAGTAGGCCCGCTGCACCGGGTCGCGCAGCAGGACGACGAAGCGGGCCTGCGGCACTGTCGCCGCGACCCGGGCCGGCACGCTCGGATGGAACAGGTAGTAGGGGCTCGCTTCGAACGTGCGCTCACCCGGGGCGAGACGAGGAAAGTGCCCCCGGTACCACCGCGTGCCCCGGGCGTGGTGGACGCTGAAGTACTGCAACTCCTTGCCGCTGGCCACCCGGACCTGCGGATGGGCGGCGAGGTGGTGATACAACGACGTGGTGCCGCAGCGCTGCCCACCGATCACCAGGAAGTCGGGCAACGGGCCGGGCTCCCCCGGCTTCGCCGCGCGCCCCCAGGCCCGCGCCGCCCGTACCCCCCGACGCAGCCGGTCGGTGACCTGACGCCGCACGACGCCGCTCACGAGCGGACCACGGGGCTGCCGGTGCCCACACCGGCGCCGTCGGCGGGCTCGGCCGAAACGCGTCGACCACCTCGGCGGGTCACCGAGCGCAACACCATGACGTCCTCCCGACTGAGCCCGAGGGCGAGCACCACGGCGAGGTACACCGCCACTACCGCGACCAGACCGACAACGAGCTGCGCGGTCCCGCCCCCGACCAACCACCGCACACCGAACCCGACACCCATCGCGACCAGCGCGGCGACCAGGCCCTTGACCATGCCCGCCGTCACCGGCACCGTGTGCACCTGCGCGCGCACCTGCCAGACCCGGGCGACGTTCACCGCTGCCAGCGACACCGCCCAGGCCACCGCCGCGCCGAGAATGCCGTACGCCGGGATGAGCCAGAGATTGAGCAGGACGTTGAGCAGCAGGGCCGCGAGGTTGTCGACCATGTTGACCGAGACCCGGCCGGACATGTTCAGCAGCGTCCCGCACGGCCCGGTGGCGGCGTTCACGAGTTGGCCGAGCGCCAGCACCACTGTCACCGCCGCACCGCCGGCCAGACCCGGGCCGCCGACCAGACGCAGCAACTGCTCCGGAAAGACCAGCAACGCCACGAAGGCCGGCAGCGACAGCCGGAGCACCCAACCGGTGGCGACCCGGTAGATCCGGCGGACCTCGTCCAGTCGACCCTGGTGGTAGAGATGCGCCAGGTGCGGACCGAACGAGGCGTTGACCGGTGCGAGCACGAACACCGCGATGGTGACCAGCCGGGTCGCCACGTGGTAGACACCGATCGCGTCAGGACCGTAGTCGAAGAAACCGAGCAGCAACGCGTCCACCCAGATCAGCCCGGTGGACGACAGCGAGGAGACCCAACTGACGGTGGAGAACCGGAACAGCTCGCCCGGCCGGTACGCGGGCCGGGCGGCGGGCACCCGGCGCACCATCCGGGCGAGCGCCACGAGGGCGAGCCCTGCCGCGCTCCAGCTCGCCGCCACCAGCGCCCAGAACGCGCCGGTCAGGCCCGCACCGAGGGCGAGCGCCAGCGCGGTGAGCACCAGCCGGGCGGCCGGCTCGTAGACCTGGCCGATGAGGGCGTAGGCCCGTTGCGTGCGCCAACCCCGGGTGGCCGCGAGCGCGGCCTCGCAGATAGTGGCGGCGGGCAGGCAGAGCGCCGCCAACCGCAGCCCGGTGGTGAGTTGTGGGTCGTGCAGGGCGTCGGCGAGCCACGGCGCGCCGATCGCCAGACCGAGGGCGATCACTGTGGACGCCACTGCCGAGATGCCGATCCCGAGCCGGATCGCGCCCCGGAGGGCGGCCGGCTCGTCGTCGGCGAGGTGCACCGCAACGAACCGGGTCAACCCCGCCCGGAAACCGGAGAGCGAGAGCAGCCCCAGCAGCGACAGCACGGCGTAGACCTGGGCGTACCGGCCCAGTTCGCGTACACCCAGGACCCGGGCCAGCAACAGCATGACCAGGAAGAGCGCCACCTGGCTGAGCACGGCGCTGCCCAGGTTCAGCACACCGCCGCGGGCCATGCCGCGTACCTGCTGGTCGCCGGCCTCCGGCGCGGCCGGCGACCGGCCGGTCACCGCACGCACCCGGCGGCCCGTTCTCCGATGGTCACGGCCGTGCCGCGGTCACGGTCTCCGCCGACGCCGAGGGGGCCGAGGTGCTCGCCGCCGGGGCCACCGGCCGGGCAGCGGCACGACCCCGCGAGAGCAGTTCGAGTACGCCCACCAGCAGCACCCCGAGCAGCAGACCCGCGCCGCCCACCGGCAGGACGGTGCGCACCAGCTCCGTCATCCGGCTCACCTCGTGCGTCTCGCCGATGCTTGTCACCTGCTTCGGATCGGCGGCCTGGGCCTGCGCCCGCGCCGCCTGCAACCCTTCCCGCGCCTGGGACAGGGCGTTGGTGGCCGCGTCCCGCTGGGCGAGCAGGGCCTGGTAGTCGGGGAGCTTCGGCCCCAGCTCGTCGAGCTTCTTCTGGGCGGCGGTGATCGCGGCGGTCGCCGCGTCGACACCTCGGCCGTTGCCGACCGCCTGCATGGAGAGCTGCTGCTGGCGCAGGCTGGTCAGTTCGCCCAGCGTGGCCTGGTAGATCCGGTCCGGCTGGGAGACCTTGTTCGCCTTCTCCCACTCACCGATCGCCTTGGTCGCCGCGGTGACGTCGGCGTTGGCCGCCTCGACCTCGCCGGTGGCGATGCCGACCTGGGAGGAGAAGAGGAAGGCCAGCGCCCGGGTGGTGGTCGCGGTCAGCACCGGCGCGACAGTCGCCCGGTCGCCTGCGGTGTACGTCACCTCCAACTGGCTGCTCGCGCCGACCTGGGTGATGGCGAGCCCGTCGCGCAACCGCTCCGGCGGCACCCCGGTGTCAGCGCCCACGTCGGCGAGGACGCGGGGCGAGGTGACCGCCGCGCCGAACGCCGCGACGAACTGGTTCGCCGCCTGCGTACCGGTGTACTGCGTCCCGGCCGCGCCGCCCACCAGGGCCGGTGCCGCCACGTACGCGGTCCCGCTGAACTGCTGTGGCGCCAACAGGACGATGGCTGCCGCGGCGCCAGCGGCGAGCACCGGCACCCCCACGAGTACCCAGAGGCGCCGCCGGGCGACCCGCAGGTAGTCGACGATCTCCACCTTTTTCCCCAATGCTGTCGTTCAGTCAAACCGGGACGGACGTGCCTCGTGGCTGCTCGCCGCTCAGGTTCGGAGCCGGTTGGCGGGCGATCACGCTGGCCGCCGCGGCAAACGCGACGAAGTACCAGAGGGTGACCACGTTGGAAATGACGTTGGAGGCGGCGCTGACCGCCACGAACGCGGCGGCGCAGCCGGTGAACCCGACCGCGACGCCACGCTCGAAGCTGCCTGGAGGCGCGCGCCGCAGCGCGGTCCGGGCGGTGTGCAGAAAGGCGAACAGCATCAGCAGGTACGCCCCGAGACCGAGCAGCCCGGTCTCCACGTACGCCCGCAGGAAGTCGTTGTGCGGCTTCTTCGCCTCGTCGGTCTCCCGCTGGGTCATGTTCGGCCCGATGCCGGTCACCGGGTTCCGGTCGGCGAGCGTGACGATCTCGGTCCAGTAACCGATCCGCCAGGCCAGGGTGTTTCCGGTCGGGTCTCCGCCGACCTCGCGGGACGTGCCGAGTTGGGCGAAGCGTTCGCCGACGGCGGGCACCAGTGCCACCCCGGCGACCGCCACCACGCAGAGGGTGACCAGCATCCGCTTGCTGCGATGCAGCGCCGCGACCACCACCAGGCCGATCGCCGCACCGAGCAGGGCGCTGCGGGTGTTGGTCAGCAGCAGGAACAGCAGCGAGAGCGCGAGCAGCACCCCGAGGGACGCCCGCAGGCGACGATCCAGGAATCGGTACACAGCGAACCCGAAGATGACCATGAACATCAGGTAGCGACCGAACGTGGTCGACTGGCTGAACGTGCCGCTGATCCGGGTGAAGTCGCCCTTCACCTCGGCGGGCGGGTTGCCGAGCAGCGACAGCACGACGGTGTAGCCGAGCGCCAGCACCAGCGAGGCGTAGCAGGCGAGCAGGACCCGACGGATCGCCGCAGTGTCCGGCATGAGCTGTTCCAGCACCACGAACATCACCACCACGGTGAGGATCCGCAGCGCCTCCAACAGGCTGTTCGCCGGCCGGCTGGCGCCGAGGGCGCTGACCACGCTGCTGGCGCCGACGAGCAGCATGGCCCAGCTGAGCGGGGAGCCGCGTAGCCGCCCGCGCCGGCTGAGCTGTGCGGCCAGCCAGAGCCCGGCGGCGAGGAGGAACAGCACTGCGAGCAGTGTGGAGGGGTCCGCCGCCCGGGCCGTTCCGGCGGAGTCCGCCTGGCCTGCGCTCGGGCCGGTCAGCTTGAACAGGTCGACGCAGGAGCGCACCGCAAGCATCAGCAGCACGTACCCGGCGAACCGGGTCAACGCGAGGACTGCCACCGCGATCCCCGCGACCGCCGCGAGCGGCAGCACCATGCCCCGGCGGTCACCGGCGGCCATGGAGACACCAGCGACCACCGCCACGACCGCGGCGGCCAGCGCCGCTCCGCCGGTGAGCAGGCGGGTCGGGTCGAGCCGCCTGGTCATGAGCGGAGTGTCCTGCTGCGTGTGTTGTTCCACTGATCCCACTGAACTGAATCGGCGCTGCCCGGCCGCTGCCGGGCGCGGCCAACCGATGTCCTCCCGGCACAAGATCGGTTCAATCTAGTCCTGTCACCCCGACGGCAGAAGGGGCCGTTGCACCGACTGGCACGTCATCCGCCGGGCTGACCCGGTGGATGACCCCCTTCGGTCAGCCGGTGGCCGTGACTCGTGTCCTCGTCCGTCGCCCGGGCTGCGGAACCAGGCCGAGATACAACCGCTCCAACTCGCGCGCGGCGGTGTCCCAGCTGTACGTCCCGGTCACCCGGTCGCCCAGTGCCGCCGCGCCAGCCCGTTCACCGGCCAGATCGGCGAGCAGCGTCCGCAACGCCCGCACCAGATCGTCCTCGTCGCCGTCGCGGAACAACCGCCTCCCGGCGGCGTCGGACTCCAACACCTCGACGTGGGGGGCGATGTCGCTGGCGACCACGGGCAGTCCGTACGCCGCCGCCTCCAGCAACGTCAGCGGCAGCCCTTCCAACCGGGACGGCTGCACGAACCCGGCGGCGCTGGCGTACAGCTCGGTGAGCAGATCGCCGTAGGCGAATCCGGTGAAGACGATCCGGTCGTCCCCGTCGGCCTCGCGGCGCAGCCTGTCCACGTAGTCGTCGGTGAACGACGACCCGCCGACGATCGCCAGTCGCATCCGGGTGTCGGTACGGCGGAAGGCACGGATCAGCAGGTCGGCCGCCTTCTCCGGTACCAGCCGACCAACCAGCAGCAGGTAGCCGCCGGGGGCCAGCCCGAACCGCTCCTGGATCTGGCGGGTCCGTACCGGTCGGGCCGGGTTCACCCCGTTCGGGATATAGGTGGTGGGCCGACCGAACCGGTTCTCGTAGTGGGCGACGAGCCCACGGGAGACCGCGACCCGTTGATGGGGGACGTACCCGCTGAGCCAGTGGGCGGTCCCCAGCACCGTCCGTGCGGCCAA
Organism: Micromonospora sp. NPDC053740; assembly: GCF_040677775.1. Lineage (NCBI taxonomy): Bacteria > Bacillati > Actinomycetota > Actinomycetes > Micromonosporales > Micromonosporaceae > Micromonospora > Micromonospora sp. NPDC053740. Next base: position 216,554 of record NZ_JBFASO010000009.1, on the reverse strand, counting down.
CCCCCACTTGGCCCGCTGGTTGTCCAGGCCATGCACGGTGAGCACCACCCGTGCCCGGGAGAGCCAACGCGGCATCGGGGAGACCAGGCTCGGCCCGAGTCCGTGGTAGTGCACGATGTCGGGCCGCTCCGTCATCGCCGCCACCGTCGAGGCCGCCGCGTGGACGATGGCGTCGAGGTGCTTGCTGGCGATCGTGTGAACCTGGCGCAGCCGTACGCCCCGGTGGCCGTCGGCCGGCGTCTCACCGTAGCTTCTGCGGCAGTAGACAGTGACCTCGTGCCCGTAGCTGGCCAGCCGGCTCGCCATCTCCTCCACGTGCCGTTCGATCCCGCCGTAGGTCGCCGGTATGCCCTTCTGACCGATCATCGCGATCCGCAGCGGACGCCAGTTCGCGTCCGCTCCGGTGGTGTCACGTCCGGCAGCCCGCGTATCGAGCGGCTGCCGCGCCGAGACACCCTCGTCCCGCTGCCGGGGAATCGCGGGATGTCCAGTGCGCTGGTCCACATTGTCGGTCTGCAGGTCGGGGTGGGCCACGATGACTCCCTGCGTGACTAGGTGCGCGCCCGCGCCCGGGCAGATCAACACCTTGCCATGAACGGGCCCGTCCGCCAGCCGATCATCCAGATAAAAAAATCATCGGTGGGAATCGTGACTCGTGAAATGCCATCTGGATGACATCTACGCGGACGGCGGTAGAGCCAGGTCGACCAGCGAATGAACGCCCTGGACAGCCGCAACGGCTCCCGCCCCGCCGTGCACACCCAGGCTGGCCGATGGTCAGTGGCGGGACGATGATCCGGTCGGTTCGGGCACTCTCCTGGAGTGCCGGACGGTCAGCGTCACGGTGATCGCGGCGACGACGCCGACACCGGCCCAGAGCAGCGGTCTGGTCCGCAGGTCGTCGGGCAGTTGCTGGCCGAGGACGAAGACGCCCATCACCACGACGAACCAGCCGAACGCCTTGCGCAGGATGTCCGCCGGGATCCGATCGGTGAGCCGTCCGCCGACGAAGCTGCCCGCGATGGCGGCGATGCTGACCGCTGCCGCGAGGCCCCAGTTGATGTCCACACTGGCCAGATAGCCCGCCAGGCCGGCGAACGACTTCATGGCGATGACCACCAGCGAGGTGCCGACCGCGACCGACATCGGCAGGCCACCGAGTAGCGCCAGGGCGGGTACCACCAGGAAGCCGCCGCCCGCGCCGACCAGGCCGGTCACCAGTCCGACCACCACACCGTCGAGGATCACCCGCGGTACCGGCAGTTCGTGCGGCACCACAGTGCCGTCGGCCTGGCGTCGGCCACGGATCATCGCGACCGCGGTGGCCAGCATCATCACCGCGAACCCGGTGAGCAGGATTCCGGCGGGGATGAGCCCGGCCAGGCGACCACCGGCGTAGGCGCCGGTCATGCCGGCGAGACCGAAGATCAGGCCGGTGCGCCAGCGCACCCGGTGGGCGCGGGCGTGCGGAATGACGCCCACCAGGCTGGTGGCACCGACGACGAGCAGCGACGTCGCGATGGCCTCCTTCGTGGGCAGGTCGGCGACGTAGACCAGCAGCGGTACGGCCAGGATCGACCCGCCCCCGCCCAACAGCCCGAGGCTGACCCCGATCAGCACGGCCAGCCCGATGGTCAGCGCCAGGGTGGCGGTCATGCCCGCTTCACGGCGCTCCCGCGCAGCTGGCCGACGACGGTGTCGAGGTCGGTGGCACCCCGGTTGTAGGGCAGCTTGCTGAGCATCATCCCCATGGCGCAGGTGTTGGTGACAGCGGCGAAGGTGAGACCGGCGCCGATGAACCCGGCCACCCACTTGAGCTGCGGCACGAACACCGAGGCGAGAACGCTGACCAGCACGATCGAGCCGGCCACCAGGCGAACCTGACGTTCGAGGTCCCAGCGGGGCACGCCCCGCGTGATCGGCGCGTTGGCCGCCTGCCAGGACATGATGCCGCCGTCCAGCACCGTCAGGTTCGGCAGGCCGGCCTCAGCCAGTGCCTGCCGGGCCTGGACTGCGCGGGCACCGGAGCGACACACCAGAACGACGTCCTCGTCCAGCTGGTCACGCACCTCCTGGCGGTGCTCCTTGAGCAGGTCGAGCGGCACGTTGTAGGAGCCGGGGATGTGCGACGTCTCGAACTCCGTCGGGGTACGCACGTCCAGCACGCGGGGCGCACGACCGGATTCGATCAGCTCGCGAAGGCCGGTGGCGTCGAGCGTGGCGGCGCGCGCGGTCTCGGAAGTACTCATTTCTCCTCTTTCCTGGATGAGGTGCCAGCTGTCATGGCAGGGGGATGCTGGCCGGCGGCGGTGGCGCCGGCCGGTGGTGCGGACCGTTCAGGTCAGGCGGCGGTGACCAGTTCGAGGCCGGCGACCTGGGCCTGACCGAACGCGTCGTCGACCACGACCACCTCGCGGCCGGCGTTCGCCAGGAGAGAGGCGGCGGCGGTGGCCCGGTAGCCGGAACCGCAGTGCACCCAGACGGCGCCGGTCGGTACGTCGGCCAGCCGCCGGGGCAGGTCGGGCAGCGGGATGTGCACGGCGCCGTCGATGTGGCTGGTCCGCCACTCGTTGGTCATCCGCACGTCGAGGATCACGTCCGCGCCGGGCAGACCGTCTGGGACGTGGCCCTTCCGAGCCGCCGCGAGGGCCACGAAGTCCGCCATCCGCAACTCCCGCAGCTGACCGGGCTCAGTGGCCCACTGCCCGGCGTCGCCGGTGGCCTGCGCGGCGGGGCGATCGATGCCGATGCGGACCAGTTCACGTTGGGCGTCGGCGACCTGCTGCGGTGTCTCGGCGAGCAGGGTGATCGGCACCCCCCACTCGATCAGCCAACCGAGCCAGGTGGCCATCGGACCGTCCAGACCGAGACTGACCGTGCCGGTCAGGTGCGAGGCGGCGTACGCCTTGCGGTGCCGCAGGTCCACCACCCACTCCCCATCGGTCATCCGCTCGCGTAGTTCGGCGGCGTCGGCGCGGGTCACCGGCGTGAGGTCGATCGGGGCCGGGCCGCCGACGTTCACCACCCCCATGTGGGCGTAGTACGCCGGGTAGGCGTCGAGGCCGGCGAGGGTCTCGGTGACGAAGTCGTCCGCGGCCAGCCGCAGGACGGGGTTCTTCTCCTTCTCCCGGCCGATGGTCGACTCCGGAGCGTCGGACTGGCTGGCCGAGCAGAAGCTGCCGAACCCGTGCGTCGGCCACACCTGCGCACCGTCGGGTAGCAGATCCGCCAACCGTTTCGCCGAAGCGTGCTGGTGCTGGGCCAACTCGTGGGCGTGGTGCTGGCCCAGCAGGTCGGTACGGCCCGTCGTGCCGAACAGCAGCGACCCGCCGGTGAAGACGCCGGTTGCCTCCCAGCCGACGTCGGTGGCCACGTCCAGGACGTACGACAGGTGGTGGAAGGTGTGACCTGGCGTGGCGATCACCCGCAGGCGAAGGGAGTCGGAGACGGTCACCTGGTCGCCGTCGGAGACCGACGTCCGCTCGAAGCCGACCTCGTCGGCTGCGGCCACCAGGTAGTGCGCGCCGGTGATCCGGGCGAGTTCCAGCCCGCCGGAAACGTAGTCGTTGTGCAGGTGCGTCTCCAGGACGTGGGTGATCCGGACGCCTTTCTCCCCCGCGAGGTACATGATCCGGTCGATGTCGCGCTGGGGGTCGACCACGATCGCGACCTGCCCGTCCGACGCCACGTAGCTGCGATCACCGAGGGAGGACGTCGCGACGACGGAAACCTCAACTGGCATGTCCTGCGCTCCTTCGAAATACCCCGGGGGGTATATAGACGACACACTGCTGTTCGGTTCTTCACCCACACGATTACCCGCTCACGCCATCGCCAGTCGGCGGAGGGCGTCGCCGACCAGCTACCGCTCTGCCCGCGCGAGGCGCAGGCCCGCCGCACCCGGTCGCCGCTTCATCGACTCCGTGTCGCGGAAATGCGGGTATCCGTCAAGCCGCGACCCCCCCGATACCGAGCCTGGAGTCGGATCGCCGCCGACGCGGCGGCCCTTCGGGGACGATGCCCCGCCCGGCCGTGCCCCGACGCGACGGTCCGGGCCCCCTCTCGGGCGGCAGGGCCCGGCCGCGCCTCAGGCGAGAGCCAGGAAGAGCTTCTCGAGCTCCTCCTCGGTCATCTCCGGCTCCTCGCCACGGTCACGCGCGGCCCCACAGTGCCGCATCCCGGACGCAATGATCTTGTAACCCGCGCGGTCGATCGCCTTCGACACCGCCGCGAGCTGGGTCAGCGCCTCGCGGCAATCCTGACCGCTTTCCATCATCTCGATAACCGCGTTGAGCTGCCCACGCGCCCGCTTGAGCCGGGTCAGCGCATCCGAGGTCATCTCCGGTCGAAGCTTCATCGGCACCTCCTGGAGGCAACCATACCCCCGGGGGTAACCGACTCGCCAGCACAGCGTCTCGGAGCCTGGGGAACCCACCACCGGCACTGACGCACGGACAAAGAGGTCAGATCGGATGGCACGGTACCGAAAGAGCCCCGGTCGATCCTGACGGATCGGCCGGGGCTCGTCGGTGGTACCTGTCAGGCGATGTCGAACCGGTCGAGCTCCATGACCTTGGTCCAGGCCGTCACGAAGTCGGCCACGAACTTGTCGCGGGCGTCCTGGCTGGCGTAGACCTCGGCGAGGGCGCGCAGCTGCGAGTTGGACCCGAAGATGAGGTCGACCGCGGTGGCGGTCCACTTCACCTCATCGGTGGCCAGGTCGCGGATCTCGTACACGTGCTCGTCGGACTTCGACGCGCTCCACCGGGTGCCCGGGGAGAGCAGGTTGGCGAAGAAGTCGTTGGTGAGCACGCCCGGCCGGTCGGTGAGCACACCGTGCCGGCTGCCGCCGACGTTGGCGCCGAGGGAGCGCAGGCCGCCGATGAGGACGGTCATCTCGGGCGCGGTCAGGTTGAGCATGTAGGCACGGTCGATGAGCAGCACCTCCGGCTGGGTCTTCTCGCCGGCGCGCAGGTAGTTGCGGAAACCGTCGGCGCGCGGCTCGAGGACCCGGAAGGAGTCGGTGTCGGTCTGCTCCTGGGTCGCGTCGGTGCGGCCCGGCCGGAACGGCACCGTCACCTCGACGCCGGCGTCCCGCGCCGCCTTCTCGACGGCTGCCGAACCGGCCAGCACGATCAGGTCGGCGAGCGAGATCTTCGCCCCGCCAGCGGCGTTGAACTCCTGCTGGATGCCCTCAAGGGCGGTGAGGACGGTGGCCAGCTGCTCGGGCTGGTTGACCTCCCAGCTGCGCTGCGGCTCGAGGCGAATGCGCGCCCCGTTGGCGCCGCCGCGCTTGTCGGTGTACCGGAAGCTCGCGGCAGAGGCCCACGCGGTGGAGACCAGCTGGTCGGTCGTGAGACCGGCCTGGAGGACCTTCGCCTTGAGGGCGGCGATGTCGGCGTCGCCCACCAGCTCGTGGTCGACGGCCGGCACCGGGTCCTGCCACAGCTGCGGCTCGGCCACCCACGGCCCGAGGAAGCGCTCGATCGGGCCCATGTCGCGGTGCAGCAGCTTGTACCACGCCTTGGCGAAGGCCAGCGCGAACTGGTCGGGGTTCTCCAGGAAGCGGCGGGAGATCTTCTCGTACGCCGGGTCGACGCGCAGCGACAGATCGGTCGTGAGCATCGTCGGTCGGTGCTTCTTCGCCGGGTCGAAGGGATCCGGGATGATCGCCTCGGCGTCCTTGGCGACCCACTGCTTCGCGCCGCCGGGGCTGGTGGTGAGCTCCCACTCGTAGCCGAAGAGGATCTCGAAGAAGCGGTTGCTCCACTGCGTCGGCACGTCGGTCCACGTCACCTCGAGACCACTGGTGATCGTGTCGCCGCCCTTGCCGCTGCCGTGGGTACTCAGCCAGCCCAGGCCCTGCGCCTCCAGCGGGGCACCCTCGGGCTCCGGGCCCACGTGGTTGTCGGCGACGCCGGCACCGTGGGTCTTACCGAAGGTGTGACCACCGGCGATGAGGGCGACGGTCTCCTCGTCGTTCATCGCCATCCGGCCGAAGGTCTCGCGGATGAAGTGCGCCGCTGCGGCCGGGTCCGCGTTACCGCGCGGGCCCTCCGGGTTGACGTAGATGAGCCCCATCTCGGTCGAGCCGACGCCGGCCGCCATCTCCTTCTCGGAGGCGTAGCGCTCGTCGCCCAGCCAGGTGTCCTCCGGACCCCAGAAGATCTCCTCGGGCTCCCAGACGTCCTCGCGACCGAAGCCGAAGCCGAAGGTCTTGAAGCCCATCGACTCCAGGGAGACGTTACCGGCCAGCACGATCAGGTCGGCCCAGGAGATCTTCTGGCCGTACTTCTGCTTGACCGGCCAGAGCAGCCGGCGGGCCTTGTCCAGGTTGGCGTTGTCCGGCCAGCTGTTGAGCGGGGCGAACCGCTGCCCACCGTCGCCGGCGCCGCCGCGGCCGTCCTCGATCCGGTACGTGCCGGCGGCGTGCCAGCTCATCCGGATCATCAGGCCGCCGTAGTGGCCGAAGTCGGCCGGCCACCAGTCCTGCGAGGTGGTGAGCACCTCGACGATGTCGCGCTTGAGGGCCTCGACGTCGAGCTTCGCGAACTCCTTGGCGTAGCTGAAGTTCTCGCCCAGCGGGTTGCCCTTTGACGAGTGGGCGTGCAGCACCGACAGGTCGAGCTGGTTGGGCCACCAGTCCCGGTTGGTGCGAGGACGACCACCGGTCTTCGGGGTCGGCGAGTCGATCGCCGGGTTCTCACTCTCACTGCCGTGCGCGGTCACCGAGTCGTGCGCGACCGGGCAGCCGGCCGCCGCCTTCTGGTCCACGCCCTGCGCACTGACGGGGCCGTTGTCCTGGGTGTCGCTCATGTACTTCCTTCCGAGCTTGCGGATCTCTGGGGCGTGCGTTCGGTCGCGCAGTCGGGGCAGGTGCCCCAGTAGACGACCTCCGCCTCGTCGACCGTGAAACCGTGGTCGCCCGAGGCGGTGAGACAGGGAGCGTGACCGACGACGCAGTCGACGTCGGCGATGGCGCCGCAGGAGCGGCACACGACATGGTGGTGGTTGTCAGCGATTCGGGACTCGTAGCGGGCGGTCGCCCCGGCCGGCTGGATGCGCCGCACCAGGCCGGCGTCGGTGAGCACGCGCAGCACGTCGTACACCGCCTGGTGGGAGACCGTGGGCTGCTCCGCGCGGACCAGCGCGATCACCGCGTCGGTGCCGACGTGCGGGTGGTCGCGCAGCGCCGCGAGCACCGCCAGCCGGGGCCGGGTCACGCGCAACGAGACGGCCCGCAGCTGCGCCTCGAAGTCGGACATCACGGGTACGAACACTAGCTCACTATTTTGGAACGAATCAAGTTTTGCGCCGCCCGAGGTACCCCAACGGCGGACGATTCACCCGAGGTTAACCTGCGGGAGGAAAAAAATCGGACAGCCATGTCGAGAAATGCCGACCGGCTTCGTCCCCGGAGTGAACGTGACCACGATGGGTCGCAGCCAACACCGAGGAGCATCACGATGGCCAAGTACCTGCTGCTCAAGCACTACCGGGGCGGCCCGGCCGGGGTGAACGACGTACCCATGGACCAGTGGACGCCGGCGGAGATCTCAGCCCACATGCAGTACATGCGCGACTTCGCGGCCCGACTCGAGGGCACCGGCGAGTTCGTCGACGCTCAGGCGCTCGCCCCGGAGGGAGCGTGGGTCCGGTACGACGGCGAGGGCCGGCCCCCGGTCACCGACGGCCCCTTCGCGGAGACCAAGGATCTCATCGCCGGCTGGATGGTGATCGACGTCGACAGCTACGACCGGGCCGTTGAGTTGGCCGGGGAGCTGTCGGCCGCTCCCGGGGCGGGCGGGAAGCCGATCCACGAGTGGCTGGAGTTGCGCCCGTTCCTGAGCGAGCCCCCCACCATCACGGAGTGACGGCTCCGATGGACGAGACGCTGCTGCGCAGTCTCACGCCGAGCGTCCTCGGGATCCTCGTCCGCCGCGGAATCGACTTCGCGGCGGCCGAGGACGCCGTGCAGGACGCCCTGGTCGAGGCGGTCCGGGTCTGGCCGGCCGACCCGCCGCGCGACCCGAAGGGCTGGCTGACCGCTGTGGCGTGGCGACGCTTCCTCGACGCGGCCCGGGCCGACACCGCTCGCCGTCGGCGCGAGGATCTCGTCGACGAGGAGCCGGCGCCAGGGCCCGCTCCCGCTGTGGACGACACGCTCCAGCTCTACTTCCTGTGCGCCCACCCGTCGCTGACGCCGTCGTCGGCGGTCGCGCTCACGCTGCGCGCCGTCGGCGGGCTGACCACCCGGCAGATCGCCCACGCCTACCTGGTGCCCGAGGCGACCATGGCGCAGCGCATCAGCAGGGCCAAGCGCACCGTCTCCGGGCTGCGGTTCGACCGACCCGGTGACGTCGCCACAGTGCTGCGCGTCCTTTACCTGGTCTTCAACGAGGGCTACTCCGGCGACGTGGACCTCGCCGCCGAGGCCATCCGGCTCACCCGGCAGCTCGCGGCCGCGATCGACCACCCCGAGGTGGCGGGGCTGCTCGCCCTCATGCTGCTGCACCACGCCCGGCGCGCCGCCCGGACCGCCCCCGGCGGCAGCCTGGTGCCGCTCGCCGAGCAGGACCGCGGCCGCTGGGACACCCGGTCGATCGCCGAGGGCGTCGAGATCCTGCAGGCGGCCCTGGCCCGCGACCAGCTGGGTGAGTTCCAGGCCCAGGCGGCCATCGCGGCGCTGCACGCGGACGCGCCGACCGCCGCGGAAACCGACTGGGTGCAGATCGTGGAGTGGTACGACGAACTGGCGCGCCTGACCGCGAACCCTGTCGTCCGACTCAACCGCGCGGTGGCGGTCGGTGAGGCCGACGGCCCCAGGGCCGGCCTGACGGCGCTCGCGGCGGTGGACGACGCACTGCCCCGGTACACGGCGGTGGCGGCGTACCTGCACGAGCGCGACGGTGATCTGGCAACGGCGGCGCGGTTGTACGCCGAGGCCGCCCAGCAGGCCCTCAACCTCGCTGAACGCGACCATCTGACCCGACAGGCCGCCCGGCTCAACGCCCTGCGTCGTCGCTGACCGCTCGGGCAACTGGAGCGGCTGCCCCTGCCACCGGCCACGGCCGGGACACCTGGTCCGGAAAGTCTCCGGAACTTTCGGCGGCCCCACCCCGACCGTTGTTCGGCTGTTGCGACGCCGCGGTGACCGTCCCGGACTCTGATCGACTACTGACCTGGATGGATGCCGCTCCGGTGACGGCAGCGGTGTTGCCAGCCTGTTTCCGAAAATTGTTGACAAGTCGACGGCTGGGTTAATACGGTCGCCATCGACGGCGCTCGATTGTCGTCAGCACCAGCCACCACGACCCACTTCTCCGATCGTCGTGCAGGACGACCGGCCCACCACCACCGAGCGGTACGACGCCGTGGCCGTCCCCCGACCACCGGCAGCCTGCCGAGGCGTACCGCGCCGCTGGCCCCCGCCAGCCGTCAGAGGAGGCAACAGTTCCATGACCGACACCAGCCACACCAAACCGAGAGGCCGCGGCCGTATGCGGCTGCTCCTGGGCGCCGCCTGCGCCGCCGTCGTGGCCGTCGCCGGCACGATGACGGCCACCAACGCGTACGCCGAGGCCGACCGGACCCTCACGTCGAACCTCACCGGCACGCACAACGGGTACTACTTCTCGTTCTGGAAGGACAGCGGCAACGCCAGCATGACGTTGCGCGCCGACGGCCGATACACCAGCAGTTGGGACAGGAGCACCAACAACTGGGTCGGCGGCAAGGGTTGGGCCACCGGTAACCGCCGGACGGTCACCTACTCGGGCAGCTACAACCCGGGTAACAACAACACCTACCTCGCCCTGTACGGATGGACGCGCAACCCGCTCATCGAGTACTACGTGGTGGAGAACTTCGGCAGCTACAACCCGAGCAGCGGCGCCCAGCGGATGGGTACTGTCACCACTGACGGCGGCACCTACGACATCCTCCGCAGCCAGCGGGTCAACGCCCCGTCGATCGACGGCAACCAGACGTTCTACCAGTTCTGGAGCGTCCGCCAGCAGAAGCGGTCGAGTGGCACCATCACCACCGCCAATCACTTCGACGCCTGGGCCCGGGCGGGCCTGAACCTCGGCACCAACCACAGCTATCAGGTGATGGCCACCGAGGGTTACCAGAGCAGCGGAAGCTCCGACATCACCGTCCGGGAGGGCAGCGGCGGCGGCAACCCGACCAACCCGCCCACCACCGGCAATCCGGGGACCGGAAACTGCAACGCGACGATCTCCGCCGGCCAGCAGTGGGGTGACCGGTTCAACCTCAATGTCGCGGTCAGCGGCACCAACAACTGGGTCGTCAGCCTCGGCCTCGGTGGCGGTCAGAGCATTCAGAACAGCTGGAACGCCGCCGTCAACGGCAACAGCGGCACCGTCACCGCGACGCCGAACGGCAACGGGAACAACTTCGGCATAACGATCATGGCCAACGGCAACTGGAACTGGCCGACGATCAGCTGCCGCACCAGTTGACCCTGATCAGTACCTGACATCGAAGCACTGGCGTGGCGGCCTCGGTCGCCACGCCAGTGCTGCGTTGCGCAGGCCACTCCCCCGTCCGCCTCGGTTCCCATGACGGCCTCGGGCCGACCCCGCGCGACGTGCCCCTTGCGCTGCACCCGCCGAGGCACCGCCGACGTACAACTCAACGGCGTTTCCGCGGGTGCAGAGCAAAGGGCGGATCTTGCGCCACGAGTTGCGAGACCACGGGGCGTTGCCGCCGTGCGCTACACCTGCGGCACCGCCGTCTCTCCTCCGGCAGTCGATTCCTCCGCCGGAGGTTGCGCGGATGGGTCCGCCGCCGGGTTCTCCGTCGGCCCCGAGGTCGACGGCGCTGTCGTTCCGCCCGTCGGGGCTGCCGTCGGGGCTTTCGTCGGCTCCGCAGGAGCGCTCTCGGACGCGGTGGGACCGGGCGCATCGGTAGTGCCTCCACCAGACGGCGTCGACGGATCCACCGTCTCCTCGTCCCGGGTGGGCGTCGGGGTCGGGGAGCCGGGCGCCCGGACCGGCAGGCCCGCAGAACTGCGGGTGGCTGGTTCACCGCCACCCACGCCGGGGCCTGGTTCCCGCTCGGTCGGCACCGTTGGCGACACCGCGGGAGGCGTCGACGGTCGCCCGGTCGGGCCGGGCATGATCCCGATGGGATCGGCGAGCACCAGGACGGCAGCCGCGGCGGCCATTGATCCGAGAAGCACCGCGAGCGCTCTGGGCCCAGGAGTGACGGCCCGGCCCACCGTGCCGCCGAGGGCCGACCGCCGGGCAGAGGTGACCTCGGTCCGCACCCCGATCTCGGTCGCCCCGGTGGCGGTGGACGGCAGGTGGTCGGACGGGTCCGCGAGTGTCTGCGCCGCCGTGGCCGTGTCCGCTGCCGTGGCCAGGTCCGCTGCCGTCGGGAAGCGGTTGGCGGGCTCCTTGGCCATCGCTGTGGCGACCACCCGCCGGACCTCCGCCGGAACGTCCTCCGGCAGCGGCGACGGTTCCTCCTCGAGGTGCCGCAGCGCCACCGCGACGGCATTCTCGCCCTGGTGCGGTGGCCGGCCGGCGAGGCAGTGGTAGACGACAGCCCCCAGCGCGTAGATGTCGATCGCTGGTGTTGTCTCGTTCTTCGCGACCTGCTCGGGTGCCATGTACAGGGCAGTGCCGACGATCTGGTTCGTTCCGGTCAGGCTCGTCGCTTCCTGCGTCACCGCAACACCGAAATCGACGAGTACGACGTGTCCGTCCGGCTCGATGATCAGATTGCTGGGTTTGACGTCACGGTGGACGACACCGGCGTCATGCGCGGCCTGCAACGCTCTGGCGGACTGCACGGCGATCGACATCGTCTCGGCCACGTCCAGCCGGCCGAGCTCGGCGATCCGCTCCGACAGGGGCTGCCCCTGCACGCACTCCATCACGATGTAGGCGAGGACCAGCGCTCCGGATTGGGACACCTCACCGTAGTCGTAGACCTGGGCGACACCTGGGTGACGCAGGGCCGCCATCGCCCGCGCCTCGCGCCGGAACCGCTCACCGAAGCCGCCGTCGGTAACCAACCGTGGGTGCAGCATCTTGACCGCCACGCAGCGGTCGAGTGTCTCGTCGACCGCCCGCCACACGTCACCCATTCCGCCGCTGGCGATGCTTTCGACCAGGCGGTAACGGTCTCCGACGACTTGCCCCACATTCGGCATAGCTTTCGGTACCCGGTACTCCTCGATCTCAAGCACGTCGAGGCTGGGCACCGCGTCGCGTCGGCGCACCGCAGGCCGAGCCCGCCCCGCCGCTGCCGGCGGGGCGGGCTCGGCCGTCTACGGCATGGTCAGCCGTTCAGCCTGGCAATCAGGGCGGTGGCCATGCCCTGCTCACCTCGGGCGTTGGGGTGGAACGGCGCTGCCGAATTCTGCGGCACCAGACCCTCGACCCACCGGGTGCCGCTGCCCTTGCACGAGTCGCGGCCGATCGACGGGGTGTAGACATCGGCGTAGGTGGCGCCGTTGGCGCTCGCGACGCTGGCAAGCATCGCGTTGAGCGACTTCTCGACACCACGCAGGTACGGCACGTCCTGGTAGGCGATCGGAACGACCGGCCAGCAGCCGTAACCGCTGTCCGGCAGGATCGCCGGATAGCCGAGCACCACGACCCGCGCGCCCGGTGCGGCCTGCCGGACCGCCTGGAGCACGGCGGTGATCTTCGGCGTGGCGGCGACGATCCGCGCCTGCAACTGGTCGACACCTCCGGCGGTGTACCGGTTCTTGCACGGAGAGCCGAGCGGGCTGCTGACGCTCGCCTGCGCGCAGTCGCCGATGATGCCGGAGAAGCCGATGTCGTTGCCGCCGATCTGCACCGTCACCAGCGACGTGTTCGACGTGACCGCGTTGAGCTGCGGCGGCAACGTGATGCCCAGTTGGCCGCTACCGCCGTAGAGGATGTCGTCAGTGGTGGCGCCGGAGCAGCTCACGTCGGCGAACGACGACGAGCCGGCGGACGCCGCCACCAGCGACGGGTAGTTGCGGTTGGACCGCAGGCAGTTGAGGTCGACCTGGGTGGGAATCAGCGGGCCGGCTGTGTACGAGTCGCCCAGCGCGACGTAACGGCCGGTGGGCACGGCGGCGCTGGCGGGGGTGGCGACGGTGAGCAGCACGCCGGCGGTGGCGAGGGCGAGTGCTGCCAACCGGGTGGCTGCCCGCAGGCGGGGCAGGCGGGGACGGGTCATGGCGCCTCCCAGGAGGGATCAGGGGTGGTGGTGCCCGAGATCCTGTCGCCGTCGACGCCCACCGTCAATATCGATGAACCTCACTAAATGATGGTCCGAAGTGTGGGATGCATCTGTGGTGGTCAATCAGATGGCGCGGGTGAGGTTGCCGCGCACCTCACCCCACTCGCGCTGCTCCTCCCGCCGAACCGCCCACGCCGCGCACTAGCCTCCGGCCTGCACCTGCTCCTTGATCTCGTCGTAGCCGACCGGAGTCGGTGCCGTGCCCGGCGCGTAGATCACGCGCAGGACGCCGGTCGGGAACGCCTCCGTTGCCACCAGTCGCAGGTGGTACGCCGCGTCTCCCTCGTCGAACAGCTTGCGGCCCTTGCGCGCGGCCACCGGATGCACCAACAGACGCAGCTCGTCGACCAGGCCGGCGGCGAGCAGTTGCTGCACGACGGAGATCGACCCGGGGATGAGGATTCCCCGGACGCCGGCATCGGCCTTGAGCGCGGTGACGGCGTCGAGGAGGTCCCCGTCGATCAGCTCGCAGTTGCGCCAGGAGAACTCCAGCGGCTGGCGCGAGACGACGACCTTGCGCATGTCGCCGAGTTGCTTGGCGAACGGCGCGTCGTCGCCACCCGCGGCCTCCCGACCGGGCCAGGCCCCGGCGAAGCTGTCGTACGTCTCGCGGCCGATGAGCAGCACATCGGCGGCGTCATAGTCCTCGGTGACGGCGCGGCCCATGTTCTCGTCGAAGTACGGGAAGTGCCAGTCAGGGTCGATCTCGGCCACACCGTCGGCCGAGATGAACAACGTGGAGATGACCTTTGCCATCGCGGGGGATCCCTTCGAGCCGGGTGATGTCGGTAGGTCGACCGGCGCATCGTCCCAAACTCGTCGTCCACGGGCCGCCCCGATGGCGCGTGTCGTATCCCGTCTTTGTCAGTCAGACGTCACGGGGGCGATCCGATGCCAGGTGTCGAGCAACTTTGGCTGCCCCAGCCCGTTCGCCCTCTCGACGTGCGGCAGACCGGCGTCGAGCCAGTCTCGCAGCACAGCGCTGCCGTTGCGTGATCGACTCGCGTTCAAGAAAGTCGCGGCGTCAGGACGATCGGGATACCGCGACTTCCATGAACCCGAGTGGATCAAGCGCGCCCGGCGTGGTGCGGGCGGGCTCGGCGTGACGCCGAGCCCGCCCCTTGCGGGTCAGTCGAGCATGATCAAAGCGGGCGCTGCAGGGTCAGCAGACCCGGCCGGTACGGCAACAGGCCGTAGTCGCCGCCGGAGCTGGGGGAACGACCCTGGTAGAGCAGTTGCAGGTTGCAGGGGTTGACGGTCATGGTCTGGTCGGCGTTGGTGCGCAGCAGCTCACCGTGGCTGATGTCGTTGGTCCAGGTGGCGCCGCTGTTGGCCTTGCCGGCGAACGGGTTGCTCTCGCTGGTGGCCTGCGGCGTCCATGAGCCGCCCAGGCTGGTGGCCGTGAACGAGCGGAAGTAGCGACCCTGCGAACCGATCGCCTCGACGATCATGAGATAACGGGTCTGGCCCTGGAGCTTGTAGACCTGAACGGCCTCGAAGAGGTTGTTGGTGGTGTCGCTCATGATGGTCGTGTAGTTGGAGCCGAAGCTGCCCGGGAAGTTGCCGATCGGCATGCTGGCCCGGTAGATCTTGCCGTTGTCACCGGCGAAGAACAGGTACATGTTCTGGTCGTCGCCGATGACCGCCTGGTCGATCGGGCCGGTGCCCGAGCCGGTGATGCTTCCGCTGAACAGCGTCTGCGCCGCCGACCAGCCGTTCGGGTTTGTCGGGTTGGTCGAGGTCCGGTAGGAGAACGCGGGCCCACCCCACTGGTAGGTCAGCACCCAGATGTTCTTCGGCGCGAAGTAGAACAGCGACGGTGCGACTGTCGCGTTGTTCATCGCGTTCTGGCTGGCCGAGCCCATCTGCGAGTAGTTCGTGAAGAGGCCGAAGTTCATCGAGCCCCACCGGGTGCCGGTGTCGTGGGTGGTGGCGTAGACGAGTTGCTGGCCGTTGTAGGGGGCGACGGTGAAGTCCTTGAGTGACACCCAGCCCGACTTCGGGGTGGCCAACACCCCGGTGGAGGACCACCGGTACGTCGAGGGAAGGTTGCACGTCTCGCTCGGCGGCGGGGTCGTCGGCGGCGGATCGGTCGGCGGCGGGTCAGTGGGCGGCGGGTCGGTCGGCGTCGTGCCACCGGTGCAGGTGACACCGTTCAGGGCGAAGCTGGTCGGTGCCGGGTTGCTGCCCGTCCAGGACCCGTTGAACCCGAAGGACACAGAGCCGTTGGCCGGGACCGCACCGTTGTAGCTCACGTTCTTCGCGGTCACCGCCGACCCGCTCTGCGTCAGCGACGTGTTCCAGGCCTGCGTCACCGTCTGCCCGGCGCCGTACGACCAGGTCAACGTCCAACTGCTCAACGGGTCACCCAGGTTCGTGATCGCCACGTTGGCGCCGAAGCCGCCCTGCCACTGTGACGACACGGCGTAGTTCACCGAACAACCCTCAGCCGCGGCGCCGGCCGGCAGCGCCGCGACAACTGTCGACGACACCAGTAAGCCGACGCCGGCCGCAACCAGAGCGACATTGGTGGCTCTGGATCTGGTCATATAGCACCCTCCTCGCGGGACGGCGGCCTATACATTGGTGGCGGTCGCTGTGCGGTGACCGATTGTGAGCGTTAACAGGCCGCGTCAGGTATGTTACGGGAGCGCTCCCATACCCTCAACAGCATCTATCCCTCGTTCTCGCCGAGGTCGACTCTGCCGGTGCGTCTGGCCCGGCAGCGCCCTTCCTCAGACGACGGTGAGGGTGAGGACACCAAACTGGTTGCTCCGCTGCACGTAGTGCGGCAGATAGAACTTCCACGTGACCGTCAGCTCCCGCCCGGCCCGCATCGAGGCCGGCACCTCGGCGACCATTTCGAACACGGCACTGCCGCCGGCGGGGATCTGCGGAAGCGCGAGGCAGTTCAGCCGGTACAGCTGGGCCGAGTTCACCGCGTCGTTTGTCGCGTCGCCGAGCGAGAACCGTTCCATCAGGTAGGCCGGGCACGGGTCCAGCGCGAGGGGGCCGTCGGTCGGGTTGCCCAGCGTCACCCGGAAGGTGAGCCGCGACCCGGCGACGGCTGTCGTCGGCCCCTTGACAGCGACGCTGAGCTTTTCGAGCGGCGAGGACGGGGGCTTCGACACCGTCACCGGGTCGGTGAACCCGCTCGCGGACAGCGTCCCCCGCGCGCGGGGGTGGACCCCCTCCCCCTGCGGACAACCCGGACGCTCGTCGGCGGTGACCGGTGCGCGCAATCTGCCGCCGTTGTGCGGCAGGTCGATCGCGAGCTCCAACGACCCCTTCACCGGCTGACAGAACGGCCCGGACCAGTCCAGGCGCAGGCTGGCGTTGCCGCCGGCCGGCACGGCGACCACCCGGGTGCGGCCCTCCTCGTTGATGTCGTGGGTGTAGAGCATCGGAACCTCACGGCCGCCAGCGAGCATGGTCGTGGGCACCTCGCCCTGCAGGGTGCACTCGACGGTCGACGAGTTCCGCACGTCCACTTCGCCGATGAGCTTGCCGATGGCGGCGTCGAAGCCCCGCGGCGTCTCACCGCCGGTGCCGGGCCGCGTCCAGGTGGTGAGCCGGCCGGTCAGCTGCTCCGCCCGGCACGGTCTGCTGCCGGCGCCCGGCGTTCTCGGCGCGGCAGGGCGGCCGTTGAGGTCCTCGTCGGTGATCTTCAGGTCGGCCCAGGGCACACTGCCGTCGGCGAGCAGCTCGGTGGGCGCCGGCTCCGCGACCGTCGGGTCCGAGTGACCCGGACGGGCGTTCGGGTCGGCGCACGCCGCCACCACGGTGAGGACGATCAGCAGTGGCACCAGTAGTCGACGCATGCCGTCACCCTCACACAGACGAACCACACGGGCCTGAGTAGCGGTGCTCAGCGCCGATCAGTCTCCGGTCGGCCCGGGGCCCTCGGCGATCGCTACGGGAGTACCGAGCTCGACGGTACGGGAGACCGTGCACAACCGATCGTGTGACTGCTGCAACGACCGGGGCAGCGCCGCACGGGCCGCGTCGCCCTCCGCGCCCTCCGGGAACGTCACTGTGAACTCGACCCGCAGGTTCCGCATCCGGTTTCCGCCGGCCTCGTCCCGGATCTTGTCACCGGTGACGGCGACGGCGAACCCGGTCGGCTCGGCACGACGACTGGTGATGTGGTCCACGTCCACAGCGGTGCAACCGCCGATGGCGGCCAGCAGCAACTCCACCGGTGTGAAACTGCCGTCCTCGCCAGTGCCCAACGACAGCGACCCGCCACGGGAGTTCCGCACGACGTAGTTGCCCAGGCTGGCGCGCTCGATCGCCACCGAGCGGAAGGTGTCCTCAGTCATGACAGAAAACTACCCGCCTCAGCGATCACGAGTACATGAGATGCAGCGTCATCCCGGCATCGGCGTGCGCCAGGTTGTGGCAGTGATTGGCCCACGTCCCCGGGTTGTCGGCCCGGAACGCCACCTTCCACACCTCGCCCGGACGGACGTCGAACGAGTCCAGCCACAGCGGGCTTCCGGCCGCCGGCTCGCCATCGCGGGCCAGCACCAGGACGTGGTGGCCGTGCAGGTGCCACGGGTGCACGGTCTGCGACCGGTTGACGATCGTGAACCGTACGACGTCACCCAGGCGTACGACCTGCGATGGGATGTCAGGATCGGCCGCGCCGTTGACCGTGTGGGCGTACCGCGGCACCAGTCTGCGCAGGTCGAGGCCCCGGTCGAGGACGAGGGTGAACGTCTTGTCGAACCGCGACCAGGGCACCGGGGCGGTCGTGCCGTAGCCGAGCGGATCGAGCACCGGCCAGGCGCCGGTCACCGTCGACACCGGGCCGGTCGAGTAGACGGCCCGCCCGTCGACGAACAGCGCCACCGGGGTCGCCGGCGCGTCGAAGACCAGGTCGTAGCGGCCCCCGGCCGGGATCAGCACCGCGGTGTCCACCAGCGGCGTCGGGCCGCGCAGGTCGACGCCGTCGATCGCCGCCACCCGGTACGCGGTCCCGGCCAGGGCGTACCGGTGCGTCGTGCTGTCGGTGTTGATCAGCCGCAACCGCGCCGGCTGGCCGGCCTCGACCTGCTCCACCTTCGGCGCGGGCAACGGACGGCCCGCCAGGGTGTGCACCGGCACTGTGACGTCGAGGCCGGTCACCGGGCCCGGTCGCACCACCAGCACGCCGTAGAGACCCATCCGCACGCCGACATCGGAGGCCGAGTGCGTGTGGTACCAGTACGTTCCGGGCTGGTCGGCGCGGAACCGGTAGACGAACTCCTGCCCGGGCCGCACCGCCGCCTGTGTCACCCCTGGTACCCCGTCCTGATCGTTCGGCACGTCGTACCCGTGCCAGTGCAACGTGACGCCGCGCCCGATGTCCCGGTTGCGCAGCGCCACCTCCAGGACGTCGCCGACGGTGGCGGTCAACTCCGGTCCGGGGACCTGCCCGTTGAACGCCCACGCCGCGACGTTCCGGCCGCCCGCGTCCACAGTGGCGGTCGCGGCGGTCAGGGTGAACCGCCGGGTGGGTTCGTCGGCGATGTGAGCCGCCGGAGGACCATGATCATGTGGTTCGGCGGGCGCGGCGCCCGGGGCGACGGTCAGCCCGGTTCCGGTCAGCAGCGCCGCGACCGCCACCACGAGGGCTGACCGGGACACCGCCCGGGACGGGCGCGCGCCGAGCGCACGCGCCGAGACCACCGTGGCCGCCACGACCCCGGCGACCGCCAGCAGCCCCGCCCCGGCCGACGCCGGATAGCCGTGCAGAACCGTCACGAGCAGGGCGCCGCTCGTGGCGTACCCGGCGAAGAGCAGCGGAACCGCGACGGACCGGATGTCACCCGGGGCCCGCAGCAGCCGCGGACCGGCGACGCCCACCGCCGCGAGCGACAGTGGGGCCGCGATGAGGACCTTCTCCGCGGCGAACCACCAGCCGGCGCGGGCGAGGGCGGTGATGGTGATCGCGCGGGCGAGCGTGGCGAGCAGCGCGACGGCCGCCAGTCCCAGTGCGAGCGGGCGGCGGCGGACGGCTGACGCGGCGCCAGCCCCCAGCCAGGTGCCGGCCGCGAGGACCGCGATCACGAGGTCGGCCACGAGCAGCGACCCGGTGCTCACGCCGGCTCTCCTTCCCGGGTGACCAGCCGAGCCGCGCCGGCGGGAGCCGGGACGGTCAACTGTCGCGCCGCCCGATGGACGCCGACCACGACGTGCACCGCGATGATTCCGTTGAGCGCGTGCAACCCACCGATGGTCAGGCCGAGCGGGGTGCTGACACCCGACGCGTCGGTGGACGCCTCGGCCAACATGGCGATGAGTGGCTGGAGGAGGACCAGGCCGATCGGCAGGATCGCCAGTCCGATGACTTTTCCCGGTGCCTTCGCCAGCGCGGCGAGCAGGGCGGTGAGCACAGTGAGAATCGGGATGACCGCCATGCCGTTGACGCTGTGCAGCGCGTACGCGTCGTCGCTGGCGGGTCTGGTGAACCCGCCCACGGCGGCGAGGACGAACTGCACGGCGAACGCGACGAGCAGCAGGGCGCTGACGATGACGAGAGCCTTGCGCATGAGTTACCTCCTAGAGGCGCGCCGAGGCGACGGCCCGGGCGACGTGGTCGGTGGCCGTGATCGCCCCGTACGCGACCAACCGCACGAGGTCGGCGTCGGCGGGGTGGGAGAGCCGCCAGAGAGCGACGTCGCCCGGACTGATCGCGCCGGGCGCGAACGCCGCCAGCAACGCGATCCGCGTACCGACGCGGTCCGCGCCCGGCACGTCCCGCACCAGGTCGACGGCCCAGTCCGCGGGCCGCGCCGGGAACCGCCCGTCCTCCCAGCGCACAGTGGCCGTGACGGTCTGACGCGCCACGTCGCCCAGCAGCAGGTCCCCACCCCGGGCGGCGGCGTCCCGCAGCGACGCGTAGGCGACGCCCACCGGGCTGTCCCCCGCCCAGGCCGGAGGTGATGCCGCCGGGTCGACGTCGAGGAGCGGGAGGCTTCGGCCGGGCTCCTTCGACTCCCGGGCCGCCTTGGCGTAGAGCCGCCCCCCGACCGAGCGCACCAGTGGGGAGCGTTGCAGGCCGCCGGGGAGCAGATCGGGGTCGAGCAACGCGGAGACGACCCGGTTGATGAAGTGGAAGGCGAGCAGGGTGCCGGTGATCTCCGGGCCGTGGGTGCTGGTCCAGTCGGCGGCTCTCGGGCTGCGGCTCGCCTGCGCCCAGCCGGCAAGCTGGGCGTGCCTCGGCTCGGGGGGCGTCTCGCCCCGGGCGACGGCCTCGGCCAGCTTCGGCGCGCCCAGCGCGTGCAGCAGCAGCACGTGGGCGTCGACGCAGAACTGACAGCGGTTGGCCCGGGACACCGCCGCCGCGACGAGTTCGCGGTCGACCCGGGGCGCGTCCCCGGCGAGCAGCGCCTCCCGCATCAGCGCCCAGGTCGCCGCCAGCACCTCCGGCACCGCCGAGAGCGCCTGGAAGGTCGGCAACGGCCCGAGAAAGTCGTCACGCAACTGTTGGTAGACGGCGGCGGTGCGACCGGTGGCCGCCCTCGTCGGCGTGGGGGTGAAGAAGCGGTATGTCATGGGCTCGATGCTTGTTCCAGCGGGCCGGGAAAACGTCGTGCCGCCGCAGACACTTGCCCCGCCGCTCATACCGCATCCGTGGTACGCCGCAGCTACCACGCGCGCGGGATGCTCCAGCGACGACCGCCGTTCTACAGTGCGACAATGCGCCGCGACCTCCCGTACGCCGTCGGCGGTCTCGCCCTCGGCGTCCTCCTGCTCGGCAACGCCGTGCTCACCCCGGACGCCGCGACGGTCGAGGTGCTCGACGTCGCCCTGGTCCTCGCCACGGTGGTGGCCCTGGCGGCGTGCCGGCGCTACCCGGTGGTGGCGTTGGGCGTGGTCACCGTCGCCATGCTGGCCGTCCACGTCCGGGTGCACCCCGGGGTGTCCGCCGCCTTCCCCGTCCTCTGCGCGGTCTACGTCAGCGCCTGGCAGGGCCACCGGTCGGCCGCCGCCGTGGCCAGCCTCGCCTTCCTCGGTAGCTTCCTGGCCCGCGACATCTCGATGGCGCCGGCCGGCCGACCGGGCCAACTGGTCGCCGAGCGGACGGCCCTGCTGCTCGGCTGGTTCGTGGCGGCCAACGTCGCCGGGCTCGTCGCGCGGCAGCGCCGGGCGTACCTGGAGCAGGTCGAGCAGCGGGCCATCGAGGCCGAACGCACCCGCGAGGAGATGGCGTTGCGGCGCGCCGGGGAGGAGCGCCTGCGCATCGCCCGCGACCTGCACGACTCCCTGACCCACAGCATCTCGGTGATCAAGGTGCAGGCGGGGATCGCCGTGCACCTGGCCCGCAAACACGGCGAAGAGCCGTCGGCCACGCTGCTGGCGATCCAGGAGGCCAGCGGCGCCGCTATGCGGGAACTCCGCACCACCCTCGACGTCCTACGGGCGCCGACCGACGGCGATCGGATCGGACTGGCCCGGGTGGACGAGCTGGCCGAGCGGACCAGGGCGGTCGGCGTACCGGTGCAGGTGACAGTCACCGGCCAGCGCGGGGACCTGCCCGACGAGGTCGACCAGGCCGGGTACCGGGTCATCCAGGAGGCGCTCACCAACGTCGCCCGCCACGCCGGCCCGGCGACCGCGCACATCCAGGTGGAGTACGCCCCGGCGGGGCTGACGGTCGCTGTCACCGACGACGGTCACGCGTCGCCGGCTGAGCCCGTGACCCCGGGCGTGGGCCTGCGCGGCATGCGGGAGCGGGTCAGCGCCCTGGGCGGCACTCTGCGGACCGCCGCGCACGACGATCACGGGTTCACCGTACGGGCCACCTTCCCGCTGGACGGTCCACGATGACCGCCCGCCGCCCGAAGGAGCCGCGATGATCAGGGTGCTGCTCGCCGACGACCAGGCGCTGATGCGAGCCGGCTTCCGGGCACTGCTCGACGCCGAGGACCACCTGGAGGTCGTCGGCGAGGCGACCGACGGCAGCTCAGCCGTCCACCTGTCGCGGTGTCTGCGCCCGGACGTCGTCCTGATGGACGTGCAGATGCCGGGCCTCGACGGCATCGAGGCCACCCGGCGCATCGCCGCCGATCCCGACCTCACCGCGATCCGTGTTCTCATCCTCACCAACTACGGGCTCGACTCCTATGTGTTCGCCGCCCTCCGCGCGGGCGCCAGCGGCTTTCTCCTCAAGGACGCCGACCCCGCCGACCTGCTGCACGCCGTCGCCGTCGTCGCGCGCGGTGACGCGCTGCTCGCGCCGACCGTCACCCGCACACTGATCAGTGAGTTCGTGGCCGGCCCACCGCCGGCCGTGCCGACGGCCGGACGCGACGTGCTGACCGCCCGGGAGCAGGAGATCGTCGAGCTGGTCGCCCGTGGGCTGACCAACGACGAGATCGCCGCGCGCATGGTGATCAGCCCGCTGACCGCCAAGACACACGTCAACCGGGCGATGACGAAGCTGCACTGCCGCGACCGGGCCCAGTTGGTCGTGTGGGCGTACGAGTCGGGGCTGATCACGCCACGGCGGCGGTGATCGCCGTCTCCGAGAGCGGAGTCGATCAACCCCCTTGGGAACATGAGGAAGGGTCGACGCACTAACATTGCCGCCGTCCGCGACGGCTCTGCTGAATCGAGGCGACATGCGTTGGCTCCGTCGATTGCTGGGCGGTAGGCGAGTCCAGCTCGACCCGGGACGCCAGCAGGCGCTGCTGCACGACGTCCAGTCCCGGTACGGCCCCCACGCGCGGATCCGGTTCAACGAACAGGTCGACGCGCTCACCGGTTCGCTCGACAGTGACGACGGCCTGGTGGTGGCGACCCGGATCGTGAGTCAGGTCGCCGACGAGGCCCACGTCGACCTTCAGGCCCAGGCCCAGGAGATCCACCGACGGACGGGCCGACGGCTGCTGGTGCACCGCCGTAACTACCGGCCGCTGTGGAAGGAGGCGGGCCCGGCCCTGCGCTGGCCGCTGTTCGCGTTGCCGTGTGGTTTCCACCCGTACGCGCAGGTGGCCGCCGCCGTCACGGTGCTCGGCAACCGGGCGCCCCGGCTCGACCGGGTGACCGACCCGAACCCGGTGGTGACCCGCGTGTTCGAGGTGCTCGACCTGACCACCTCCGGCTGGGAGTACGGTCGGGTGCGGGTGGACACCGACGCCGCCACTCTTGCTGATCGACTGATCGTCAGTGCCGGGCAGGTCCTCGCGGCAATGGACGATCCGCCGCGACTGCCGCCCGCGGTCCGGGAGCTGATGCGCCGCAACAACACTGTCGCCGTGCACGACCCGTCCGGCCCTCGGGCGGTCGGCGGGATCAACCTGGGCGCGCGGATGCGGGAGGAGTTCCTGGTCTGAGCGCCCTCGGGCGCTACCGATCGGAGCGCCGACGGGCGAGATGCACGACGATGTCTGCGGAAAGCTCGACCCGCTCGGGCAGGATCCGCTCGATCTGGCTGAAGACCTGCTCCTGCTGCGAGGTCGGCAGCGTGAGATACGCCGAGATCGTCGACAGGTGGCCGACGTAGTCGCGCGCACTCATCGTCAGCCGACGCTCGACGACGGTCTGCCGCACATCGGTGAACCAGACGCAGCGTTGGAGTTCCGTGCCGGGCCACTGCATGGCCTGCCCAGGGGGCGTGCCGTCGGGAGAGGCGATCTCGTCGCTCTCCAGGAACGGTGCCCGGGCGGCGCGGACAGCGTCCGCCACCGCCGGGTCGGCCAGCTGGGCAGGTCCGCCGAACGAGGCGAACACACCGCCTGGTTCCAGCAGCGCGGCCACCCGTGACCACCGACCCTCCGGTGCGGTCCAGTGCAGGGCCGCCGCCGCGTAGACCAGGTGGTACGTCTCGCCCGGCCGCAGGTCCTCGAACGGGGCCCGCACGGTCTGGACACCTGCTGGCACGTGCTTGCGCAGCTCGGCGAGCATGGCCCCGTCCGGCTCGGTCGCGGTGACAGTGACGCCCGCTCCAGCGAACAGCCGGGTCGCCTTGCCGGTTCCGGCGCCGATCTCCAGCGCCGTCCGAACGGGCCGACCCGCGTACGTCAGCACCACGTCGACAAGCTCGGCGGGGTACCCCGGTCGGTACCGTTCGTACTGTTGCGCCACCATCCCGAAGCTCAGTGCGCGAGCAGACATGCCGACAATCCTGTCACCAGTCGTGTCGCATGCCCGATCTTCTGCGCCAAACCGATCGGCTGCGCGCGACCCAGGCGACAGCCGCCGAACGAACGGGTAGCGAGCGGACCGGGCCCGGGTCTGTTCGGATCGGTAGCTCGTGTCCCACCGTGATTGGATCGCGGCCGACTCGGGCGCACAAACCGTGCCCCCGAGTCGGCGCGACAATCGGCAGCCCGTTACCGGCGGCCGAACTTGACACTCACCTCTGCCAATGGTCAGGCGGGTACGAACTGCCACTGTTGGTTGGTTCCGTTGTTGGCGGTCCACTGCACGACCTGCGCCCCGTCGCTGGTCGATGCGGCGTAGACGTCGGCTGCGAGTCCGCTGCTACGGCTGACGATGGTGTAGTAGCCGTCGCTGGTGGGCCGCAGGTACCACGACTGGTTGGTGCCGCCATTGGCCGACCACTGCTGCAGTTGCAGGCCCTGCGTGGTGCTGCCGCCGTTGACGTCGAGCATCTTTCCCGAGGCGGTGTAGCGCAGGGTGTAGGTGTCCTGAGTGGTGCTGATCGTCCAGGTGGGGGTGCCGCTCTGCTGGACCGCTTTGGCGCCGTCGGCGGTGGAGTTGCCGGCGATGGCGAGGGGCTTTCCGCTGTTGCGGTTGACGATGCGGTAGGTGCCGGGTGCGGGCCCGGTTCCGCCGCTTCCGCCGAGGTTCAGGTACTCGACCGCGTCGGTGAAGACGGTGCTGCCGGACTTGGCGGTCGACAGCTGCAGGTACACGCGGCTGCCGGTGGCGGGGGCGGTGAAGGACACCGGTTGGGTGACCCGTGAGCCGAGTGGGACGGTCAGGTTGGTACTGCCGGACGCGACGACCGCGCCGGTGGGACTGTCGAGCCGGGCGGTCCAGGTGAAGCCCACCGAGGTGTTGGTGAGGTCGTCGTTGAACACGGTGATGTTGCGGGTCACCGTGGCGTTGCGGGCGTAGGTGGGTACCGCCTGCGCCAGCGGGAAGTTGCCGTTCGAGTCCGAATTGCCGGAGGCGGACCAGTAGGGGAGGTCGACCGCGGCCACCGGGTTGAACGCCGCCTGCACGCGCTGGATCTGCGGGTTGCTCCACGGATCGGGCAGGTTGTCCACTCCGTAGATCGGGTGACCGCCCTCCTCCGGGGTGAAGTCGGTGGACCGCACGCCGGGCACGACGCTGGCCCAGGCGGACAGCAGCGTGTACGGACGCAGGTCGGTGGCGCCCTTGCCGCGCTTGGCAGCAGTCGCGGTGGCGAACCACTCGAAGCCCTGCTTGTTGTTGCATGCCGGCCAGATGAACTCGCCCTCGCCGTCGGGCCGCCCGTTCACGGTGACCAGGCCCTCCCCGTACCTGCCGAAGCCGTCGACGTAGTGCGGGATCACCGCGAAGTTGGCGTACGTCATCCCGGGATACAGGCTGACATTGTTGCCGACGCCCACCTCGACAATGATCGGCCGGGTGCCGTCGGCGCCGTTCATCGCCGCGTAGAGGTCCTTCTCGAACTGTTCGGAATCCTGGCCGCTCTGGTTCGGCTCGTTGTTCTGACTCCAGCGGATGATCGCGGGGTGGTTGCGGTCGCGCAGGACCAGCGCACGGGCGTGATTGATCATGTTTTCGCGCCCGACGGAGTTCTGCCACTCCTGCGAGGACTGGGAGCCGCGGATCGCGACCTCGTCGATGATCATCAGGCCCATCTCGTCGGCGACATCCAACATGTACGGGCTGCCGGGCTCCTGGTGGATGCGCACCACGTTGTAGTTCAGCCGCTGGTAGTTGTCCACCGCCTGCGGCCAGCCGCCGTTGCCGGACGACGGGGGCAGGAAGCCGGGCAGGGTGTGGTACGCGTCGCCCTTGCCGCCGTTGTTGATCCGGTCATAGTCGGCACCCTGGAGGTTGTCGCCGCGGAAGTTCACGCGCACACCGTTGAGGTAGTAGTAGTCACCGTTCTGGGTGGCCTCCCGGAACCCGAACCGGTACTCGGCGTCGCTCGTCCGGCCGTCGTCGGTGACGGCATGCACCGCCAGCCCGTGCAGCTGCGCCCGGTACCCCGACCGGTACGGCACGTTGGGCCACCAGTACGAGGTGCTGTCGAGGTTCCACGCGACCGGCCCGACGGTCACGGTCACGGTCGAGCGGGCCGCCACGGTGACCGTACGGCTGGGCAGTGCCGGGTAGCTGAAAGCCGTTCCGTTGTGTGACGACAGCGACCCGGTCAACGTCACCGACCGGGAACTGCCCGACGTGTTCCGCACCGTCACGTCGTAGGTCAGCGTCTTGTTCGCCACCGACGTACGCACGAATGTGTCGCTGACGTACACCGCCGGGTACACCCGCAGGAACGCGGAACCGAAGATCCCCTGCGGTACAGCCTCGGACCACGTGGCGGCGTCGGGCACCAGGTACCGGCCGTTGGATGCCTTCAACGCGCCGCGGCCCTTCACGTTCACGGTGATCGTGTGGGTGGTGCCGGGCGCCGCGTATGCGCTGATGTCGAAGTTCGACGGGGTGAACGCCGTCGTCTGGGTGGCGACCACGCGGCCGTCGACCGACAGTGTCGCCTGGTGGTTGACGGCGCCGAACTCGATCCAGGTCGACTGCGGCTGCCCCGAGTCCGGCACGGTGATGCTGCGCGAGTACACCGCCTCGTTCACGGTGGTGAAGCCCTGCTTGTACCAGCCGCCACCGGGCACCGCGATCGTCGTCGCCGACCGGCCCGCGGGCGTGAAGGCCCACGTCCCGCTCAGATCGACCGAGGCGACCGCGGCGTTACCGGCCGCCACACCGTCAACACCGGCGGCCGCGACACTCTGCGTCGCGACCGGCGCGGCCAGGGTCGACCCGGGGGGCGCCAGGGTCAGGCCACCCAGCGTCAGAGGCAGGCTGAGCGCCACGGTCGCGGCCAGCCCTCTGGCCAACGCCGACAATCGGCCACCCCAGTGGACGTTCGTATGATGCACGGTTACCTCCTGTGACTCATCCGCCAGCTCCGCAACACCGGTTCAGGGCACAGCCTCAAGGCCGATACCCGAATCGATTCGACAAATTTGCCGGCGTCGCCGACCACCCGGAAAGGGTGGTTGCGGCCCAGATGCATTGACATGTATCAAAGGGTGTATCGAGCGTGAAGTCAAGGTTTCAAGACGGTTACTTCCTGCTCCTGACGCCTCGCAAGCTTCGATTGGCCGCCGACAAATACGACCCTTCCGGAGTGCCAAGGCATCGCGCTCAGGCATCCCGTCTCGCCGGCCCAGCGACGCGGCGCCGATCGAATAGCGAACCGATTCGCTCCTGCGGCGTCCGGCCGCCTGACACGCTGAAGGCGCGGAAAGCACTGTGGCCCTCGGTGAAGTCGGCGGGCAGCCCGGCCCGACTTGTTCGGTTCGAAGAGGGAGTTAGGGTTCTAGTTAGGAACGTGCTTCGCCAGCGTCACGGGCGGGTCACGGGCTCTTGGTGGCGAGTGTCTGATTGCGTAGACATGACTGCGCAATCATACAGGACTATGGCCGGCGATGGGAGATGCCGTGACGCGACTGGCGAGGCCGGGTGGAAGCCCTCCGACGCCGCGCAGCGTGGACGTCGCGCGGCTGGCCGGCGTCTCCCAGAAAACGGTGTCCAGGGTCCTCAACGACGAGCCGTATGTCTCGGCCGACGTGCGCCGGCGGGTCCTGGACGCCGCCGAGGAGCTCGGCTACCGGCGCAACCAGGCGGCCCGGGCGCTGGCCTCCGGGCGGACCCGGTCGATCGGCGTGGTGACGCTCGGCAGCGCCTTGTACGGGCCGGCGTCGTGGCTCATGGGCATCGAGCGGGCGGTCCGGGACGTGGGCTACACGCTGCGGGTGGCCGCCACGATCGAGGGCGACCCGGGCGGCATCGCGGGCGCCCTGGCGTCGCTGTTGGACCAGGGCGTGGACGGCGTCGTCATCTCCGAGCCGATCGACGAGGGCGTCGGACTCATCAGCGTCGACGTGCCGGTCCTGGTCCTCGGCGCGCCGCCCGCCTTCGCCGCGCCGCAGGTGGTGACCGCCAGGGTCGGCGCGGGCCGGCTCGCGCGGGCCGCGACCGAGCACCTGCTGGAGCTGGGGCACACGACCGTCCATCACCTGGCCGGCCCGCAGCGGTGGTATTCGGCACGGGACCGTCTCGCCGGCTGGCGCGAGGCGCTGCGAGCCCACGGCGCGGACGAGCCGCCGGTCGTCGAGGGCGACTGGTCGGCCACGTCCGGCTACGCGGCGGGCCGGGAACTGGTCGGCGATGGCACCGTGACCGCGGTGTTCGCCGCGAACGACGACATGGCGATCGGTCTCATCCGCGCGCAGCTCGAGGCCGGGCGCCGCGTGCCCGAGGACATCAGCGTCGTCGGGTTCGACGACATCCCGCTCGCCGCCTACGTCACTCCCCCGCTCACCACCGTGCGGCAGCCGATCGACGAGGTCGCGCGGCAGGGCCTCGCGCGGCTGGTACAGGTCATCGAGAAGCCGGACGTCGAGCTTCCACCGGCGGCCGACCAACCGGTCGAGCTCGTCGTCCGCGCCTCGACGGCGCCACCACCGCCCCGGCCGATCCCGAGACGTGGCCGCCGAGGGAGCCCTCATGCCCACGGTGGCCCGCATGGTCAGCCCGCCGACAGCGAAGTCCCATCCACCCAGCCCTGATCAGCGTCGATATGTCCACCTACGGCGGCACGTCACCCGAGACCCGCACCAGCCGTCGCTGACGAGCGGCGGCAGCACCCGCGCGACGCGCACCTCTCACTCCGACACGACAACTGCGCGCAACCGCTTGCCCACCCGCCGAACACCGCTCGACCATGTGCTCATGGGGCCGGAGCGTCGTTTCATCCTCGGGGTCGACGTGGGCACCACCGCCGTGCGGGCGGGCGCGTTCGCGCTGGACGGCTCCGCCCGACACGTCCGCACGCAGGCGTACCCGCTGCTCCAACCGCTGCCCGGCTGGCAGGTACAGAACCCCGACGTGCTGGTAGCGGCCACCCTGGCCGCGGTGTCCGCGTGTGTCGCCGACACCGCCGGGGCCGAGGTCGTCGCCCTCGCGGTCAGCTCCCCCAGGTACGGCGTGATCGGGCTGGACGCGACACTCAGCCCGGTGACGCCGCTGCTGACCGGGCGTGACACTCGGTCCGCGGAAGTGGCCCGCGACCTGCGGGTCTCCGGCCAGAGCCGGGAGCTGCACCGCGTTACCGGCACGCCAGTGCACCCGGGAAGCCCGCTCTGCAAACTCATGTGGTTCGCCCGCCACGAGCCGTACCTCTGCACCGCGACGCGGTGGTGGATCGGCCTGAAGGACTACCTGGTCCATCGGCTGACCGGGACATTGGTGACCGAGCTGTCGTCGGCGTCCGGCACCGGCATGTTCGACGTCCATCGTCGGGTATGGAGCGCGGGCATACTCGACCTCGTCGGGGTGTCCGGCAGGCAACTGCCTCCGGTCCTTCCCACGACGGGCGTGCTGCGGCTCTCCTCGGCGGCCGGGCAGGCGGTCGGCCTGCCGTCCGGCACACCTGTCGTCGTGGGCGCGGGTGACGGTCCGTCGAGCAGCCTGGGCATGGCGGCGATCGACAGCACCGTCGCTGGTCTGACGCTCGCGGCCACCGGGGCCCTGCGGACGGTCGTCGCGGCTCCGCTCGTCGACCCGGCGGAGACCTTCTCCTGCGCGGCGCTGACCGAGGACGCCTGGGTGATCGGCGAGACGGTCGACAACGGCGGCAACGTCGTGCGGTGGGCCGGTAGAGCGCTCGAACCCGACCTTCGCCCGGCGTCCGATGACCAGCTCGCCGCCACCGAGCTCCTGGCTCTCGCCGAACGGATCGCCCCGGGAAGCGACGGACTGGTGATGCTGCCCTATCTGCTGGCCGACCGGGACTCGGAGGGGGAATCCGGCCCTCCGGGCGCGTACCTGGGGTTGCGCAGCGAACACTCTCGCGGTCACCTGGTACGGGCCGCCGTGGAGGGCGTCTGCCTCCAGCTCGGCGGCATCCGTGACCGCCTGGCCGAGCTGACACCGGTCAGCAGCGTTCGCCTGGCCGGCGGCGCGTTCCGATCTCCGCTGTGGCGTGCGGTGATGGCCGCGGTCCTGGATTGCCCAGTGCAGGCGTCAGGTGCGGCCGATGACGTCGCCCTCGGCGCCGCCGCGCTCGGGCTCTTCGCGATCGGCCTGGCCCCCGATCTCCCCGGGGCCGTCGCCCAGCTCGATCCCGAGAGTGCCCGCACCAAGCCGATCGCGGTCGACCCTGCCCTCGCCGCGGCGTACCGCGGTCTGCGGACGAAGCTGCCCGCACTCATCACTGTCGCGGGCCGGCTGGGCGAGATCCTCGACGAGGTGGCAGCCGGCCCGCGCATAGACAGGCGGGCCGGCGCGATGCCCCACGGCGTCATGCGCGGGTGACCGGGACGGTCGAGGCGGCGCCGGCCTCAGTGCTCCGGTTCGTCCTTGACCCGCGCCACGAGCTGGGTCGGGTTGACGTAGCGCAGCGCGACGACGAGGAGGACCAGCATCATCGACGTGTAGATGACCGCCATGGCGTCGACCGACTGCTGCGCCCTGATCCCGGACGCGGACATCGAGTAGTAGAGCGCCACGACGAGGGTCTGCGAGTCGGGGCCCGCGGTCAGGAAGGTCAGCTCGAACATGCCGACGGTCCGGACGAGGACGAGGATCGCGGAGGCGAGGATGCCCGGCACGAGCAGCGGCGTGAGGACCCGGAGGAACACCGTCCGCAGGCCCGCGCCGCACATGCGCGCGGCGCTCTCGATCCTCGGGTCGATCTGCTCGATGAACGGGGTCATGGTCAGGATGACGAAGGGCACCGACGGCACGAGGTTGGCGAGCACCACCCCGGACATGTGCCCGGCCAGACCGAACTTGTAGAGGACTGTCGCCAGCGGGATGCCGTACGTGATCGGGGGCATCAGGATGGGCAGCAGGAACACCAGGAAGATCAGCCGCTTGCCCGGGAACGAGCGCCGCGCGAGGGCGTAGGCCGCCGGCACGCCGATCACCAGCGAGAGGCCCACGACGAGTACGGAGACCTCCAGCGTCACGACGATGACCGACAGGAGCGCGAACTCGTCCCAGGCTCGGG
This sequence comes from Micromonospora sp. NPDC053740, assembly GCF_040677775.1. Lineage (NCBI taxonomy): Bacteria > Bacillati > Actinomycetota > Actinomycetes > Micromonosporales > Micromonosporaceae > Micromonospora > Micromonospora sp. NPDC053740. The sequence continues at coordinate 185,074 of NZ_JBFASO010000009.1, read as the reverse complement.
CGTACCAACTGGTGGTGTAGCCGTCCGGGAGCCAGGTGTCGAACCAGCGCTGACCGAACGAGCTGACCAGCACGGACGCCACGACGCCCAGCAGGTTGAGGAAGAAGAAGATGACGACGCCCCACACGATCCAGGCGGCCGGCCGCGCGGCGATGCGCCGCCGTCGGTCGGTGCTGGTGGCGGGGGGCCGCGCTGGTGGGGCCTGGGTGGTCGTTGCCATCAGCCCTTGCCTCCGGTGGAGCCGGTGTAGAAGCGGCTACGAGCGGCCAGCACCACAGCGATGATGACCAGCTCGACGAAGCCCATGATCATGGCGATCGCCGACGCGTACGGGTAGTCGTACTGCTCGTAGGCCGCCTGGTAGGCGGCGAGGGAGATGACCCGGGTCTCCCCGGCCGGATTGCCGACCAGAACGGCCGACGGGAACACGCTGAACGCCAGGACGAACGTCAGGCAGAAGGTGGTGGCGAGGCCGGGCATCAGCAGCGGCAGGGTGATCCGGGTGAACCGGCGACGCCAGTCCGCGCCCAGCGTCGCGGCCGCCCGTTCCAGGGTCGGGTCGATGCCGGACAGGTACGACAGCACCAGCAGGAACGCGAACGGAAAGCCGGTGATCACCAGCGAGAAGAACACGCCCCAGTAGTTGTGGGTCAGCCGCACCGGCTCGTCGACGAGGTTGCTGGCCAACAGGATCCGGTTGAACCAGCCGGTCGGGCCGAGGAAGTTCAGCAACCCCTGTGCGGTGAGGACAGTGCCGAGCGTGATCGGCACGACCAGCAGCGTGGTGACCAGCCGCTTGCCCCGGAACCGGCCACGCATCCGGTAGGCGATCGGCACCGCGGCGAGGACGTTCAGGAGCGCGGCGGGCAACGCGATCCGCAGCGTGATCCAGATCGTGCCCCGCTCGTAGGAGTCGGAGAAGAACCGGGCGTAGTCGCTGAACGGCCCGCCGGTGGTCGGCTGGAACGAGAGCGTCAGCCCGTAGAAGAACGGGTAGAGGAACAGGGCGATGACGAAGACCAGGGCCGGGACCAGCAACCAGAGCTGACGATCGACGCCCCGCTCGGCGAGACGGTGCTGCCAGTGCGCCAGCGGCCTCCCGGGCCCGGCGCCGCTCACCGAGTCGCCCCCGGAGCGTCCGCGAGGCGCTTGGGCTGCGTCTGCGCGTCGGCCTGATAGACGAGCAGCCGCTGCGGGTCGACGGCGAGCTTGACCTGGTCGCCGGGCGCGATCCGCTGCTCGGTCCGCAGGTGCAGCAGCAGGCCGGTGTCGGTGCGGGCCTCGGCCGCCAACTCGCGGCCCTGGTACTCCACCACCTCGACCGTCGCCGACATGGCGTTGCGGGTCTCGCCGGGCCCGTCGACACGGATGTCCTCGGGGCGTACCGCGACCATCACGTCCGCCCCGGTCTGGAGGCCCCCCACCACCTCGCCGAGCAGGCGAAGGCCGGACGCCTCGACGGTGGCCCGGGCGCCCTCGGACTGCTCCACCCGCCCCCGCCACAGGTTGCGGTAGCCCATGAAGTCGGCGACGTGCCAGTTCGCCGGTCGGGTGTGCAGCTCACGCGGCGAGCCGATCTGCTGCACCCGCCCCTCCCGCAGCACCACCAGCCGGTCGGCCAGGGAGAGCGCCTCCTCCTGGTCGTGGGTCACGTAGACGGTGGTGAGCCCCAACGACTGGTGCAGCCGGCGGATCTCGGTCCGCATCTCCAGGCGCAGTTTGGCGTCGAGGTTACTCAGCGGCTCGTCCATCAACACCAGCGACGGCTCGAACACGACGGCGCGGGCGATCGCGACGCGTTGCTGCTGGCCACCCGAGAGCTGACCGGGCAGCTTGTCGACGTGGTCCTCAAGTCGCACCAACCGCACCGCCTCCGCCGTACGCCGGCGCGTCTCCTCCTTGGGCAGCCGCCGCATCCGCAGCCCGAAGGCGATGTTCGCCCGGACCGTCATATGCGGAAAGAGGGCGTAGCTCTGGAACACCATGCCGAAGCCGCGCCGCTCCGGCGGGAGCGTGTCGATGCGGCGCTCGTCCTGCCAGATGCTCCCCTCCGTCAACGGCAGCAGCCCGGCCAGGCAGTTCAACGCCGTCGACTTGCCGCAGCCGGACGGGCCGAGCAGGGCGATGAACTCCCCCGCCTCGATCGTCAGGTCCAGCTCGCTGAGCGCGGCCTGGCCACCGAACCGGCGGGACACCCCGTCCAGCCGCAGCTGGGTGAAGGCGCTCATCCCTGCTTGACCTTGCCGCCGCCGATCTCGCGGTCCCAGCGGCTGAACGCCGCCACCAGGCTCTTCGCGTCCAGCGGGACCTCGGTCGGGTTCCCGGCGATCAGCGCGTCGTACTCGGGGCGACCGAACTCCCGGATCGCGTCCTGGCTCTTCTGCGGCGCCGACGAGAGCTGGACTTCCTTGATCGCCGGGCCCGGGTAGAAGTAGCCCTCGTCGTACGCCTTCGCCTGCTGTTCGGGGGTGAGCATGAACGCCAGCAGGGCCAGCACAGCGGCCTGGGTGTCGGTCGACACGCCCTTGGGCAGGACGGCGTAGTGCGCGTCGGTGACCCAGTGGAAGCCGTCGATAGGGGTGATCCTGGCCTCCTTCGGCACCGTACCGAGCACCCGCGGGTTGATGTCCCAACCGGTCGTGCTGACGATCAGGTGAGCGGTGCCGTTGGCGAGGTTCTTCATCGTCTCGGTGGTGCCGGACGGGTAGTAGTCGACGTACTGGCCCAACTCCTTGAGGAAGGCCCACGTCTTGTCCCAGCCCGCCGTGGGGTCCTTGGGGTTCGAGTCGCCGAGGATGTACGGCAGACCCATCAGGAACGTCCGCCCCGGGCCGGAGTTGGCCGGCCGGGCGTACTGGAACTTCCTGGGGTTGGCTCTGGCCCAGGCGAGCAGCGCGTCCGCGCTGGTGGGTGGCGTCGCCAGGCGGGACGGCAGATATTCGAGCAGCGGACCTGACGGGTAGTAGGTGACTGTGACGCCCGCGTTGCCGGCGAGCTTCTGCATCGCGGCGGCCGGCTCCAGGTAGTTGCTCATGCCGCCGAGACGGTCCTGGAAGGTCGGCAACACGTCGATCCAGAGCCCCTGCTCGATCCCGGCGGCCAGGCCGTCGACGCCGGTCAGCACGAGACCGATGTCCACCCGGTCCGCCCCCTGCTGGGCCTTGATCTTCCCGGCCAGCTCGGGTGCCGGGGCCTTCGAATAGGTCACCCGGGAGATCACGTCGGGGTTCTTCGAGACGAACTCGTCGATCATCCCCTGGGTCAGCTGGAGGTTGCCCGCCACGTCGAGGACGTTGAGCGTGACGGCCTTACCGGGCCGCTGTGGCACCTCACCGGTGCTGTCGCCAGTGTTGTCGCCGGGGGCCTCGGGTGCCCCACACCCGACCGTGCCCACCAGGAGCGACGATGCCGTGACCAGGAGAGCGCCGCGCCGCGAGATACCCATGAGCCGTTCCCTCCGCCAGGTGTCATCAGTGCTGATTCAGGCAGTCGGCGCGCCGCGGCGGCAACGGGTTGCCATGTATTGCCTCGCGCGAATGTGACCGGGCTGCTGATTGTTGCGGGGGCATTGCCGAGTATTCACCGCCGCCATACCATGATCACGGCGCGTAGCCGGGAGGAGCATGCAGATGCCCGACCACATCAGGCCGCCGGGACAGCGAGTCACGATCTACGACGTCGCCCTCGAGGCGGACGTCTCACCGTCCACGGTGTCCCGCGCCTTCTCCCGACCCAGTCGCGTCAACTCCGAGACCGCCGAACGGATCCGGCAGGTCGCCGAGCGGTTGGGCTACCGGACCAACCCCCTCGCTCGCGCCCTCACCACGTCGCGTACGCAGATGATCGCGCTGGTCATCGCCGACATCACCAACCCGGTGTACGCCGAGATCGTGCGCGGCGCGCAGGACGCGGCGACCGACGGCGAGTACACGACAGTGCTGATCGACGCCCAGGAGTCCGACCGGCTGGAACGAGCGGCCGTCGAGCGCACCATGTCGACGGTCGACGGCATCGTGCTGGCCAGCAGCCGGATGTCCGACTCCGCCATCCGGATGGTCGCCAAGCAGCGACCGGTGGTGGTCCTCAACCGCGCTCTGGCCGACGTGCCCTGCGTCGTCACGGACGACCCCCGTGGCGTGCGGCGGGCCGCCGAGCACCTCGGTGAGCTGGGGCACGACCACATCACCTACGTCGCGGGGCCGCAGGCGTCCTGGCCCAATGGCATCCGCTGGCGGTCGCTGCTCGAAGCGGGCATGGAGCTGGAGATCAAGGTTCGCCAGATCGGGCCGTTCAGTCCGACCATGGCGGGCGGTGAGCGGGCCGCGCAGGAGCTGTCCGCGCGTCCCGCGACGGCGGTCCTCGCGTTCAACGACCAGATGGCGATCGGGATCATCCGCGGTCTCAGCCGGATGGGCGTCAACGTTCCGGGCGACGTCAGCGTCGTCGGTTTCGACAACATCCTCGCCGCCGACATCGTCACACCCGGGCTCACCACCGTCGCGGCTCCGCTCTACGCGGAGGGCTCGGCCGCGACCCGGCACCTCCTCACGATGATCGACGGGTCGCCCGGGCACACCGGCCGGCCCATGGTCCTGCCGGTACGCCTCGTGGTCCGCGACTCGACGGCAGCGCGCAACCCGGACCCCGGTCGGGCCCGGCCTGCGTGGGTACGGCAGCGGCCCGTTCCCGGCCCGGCGGCCCACAGGCCGTGAGGGCCGGGCGGCCCCGCGACAAGAAACGACAACTCGTTGCCGACCCGGAGCCACGCCGGGAAGGATCGACGCGCATCCATCCAGCAACGTCGTTGCGCTCGCGGGACGGGCCGAACGGCGTCCCCAGCGAACGAACGAGGAGATGGCGATGAACCGAGCTTCGGTGCCCCGGCTACGGCGAACCCTCATCGTGCTGGGCACGGCACTGGCCACCGTCGCGGCCACCCTCACTGTCGCCACCACCACGCCGGTCGCCGCGGCCCCGTCGCCGGACGACTACAACGGCTCCGACCTGTGGCTACGGTACGTACCGGTCGACGACGCGAAGCTGCTGCGTGACTACCGCCGCGCGGCCACCGCGATCGTGGTCGAGAACGCCGACGCCACGAAGGTCCACCGGCACACGGCGGACCTCGCCATGGCCCCCGGTTCGGGCGAGAAGCTCGTCGAGACCACGCTGGGCGCCGCCCGGGACGAACTGGTCCGCGGCCTGGGCGGGCTGCTCGGTCAACCGACACCCGTGGCGTCGGTCGACGACGGCACGGTCCCGGACGGCGCGGTGGTGGTGGGCACGCCGACGAGTTCGCCGCTGGTGGGCCGCACCATCGCGACCCGCGACCTGGCCACTGTGGGCGACGAGGGCTATCTCGTCCGGTCGGTGGCGAAGGGCAGGGCACGCTTCACCGTCATCGCCGGCAACACCGACCTCGGCGCGCTGTACGGCACCTTCGCCTTCCTCCGGCTGCTCCAGACCCGGAAACCCGTCGACCATCTCCGCGTCGCGGAGTCACCGAAGATCAAACATCGGTTGCTGAACAACTGGGAGACCGAGCGTCTCTACGCCGGCAACAACGCCTCCGGGCTGGGTGGGCTGAACGGGGAGAGCGGGGCGATCTTCAACTTCGCCGCGACCGGTGCCAGCGCCGGCCGGAACCTGCCCGTCATCCTCGACCGCTACCTCGTCATGGCCCGCGCGTTGGCGTCCCTGGGCATCAACGGCATCACCATCAACAACGTCAACGCCGACAACGCGTACCTGACGAGCACCCGCATCGCGCAGGAGGCGGCCCTCGCCGACGCGTTACGTCCGTACGGCATCAAGCTGGGCCTGTCGATCCGCTACACAGCGCCCACCGACAGCCGGTTCGCTCCGGACACCCTGACCAACAGCCAGCTCGATCCGTACGGCGCGGACTTCCGGGGCTGGTGGCACCGCCGGGCCCAGCAGATCCAGGCTGCGATCCCGGACTTCATGGGCCTCACCGTCAAGGCCAACTCCGAGGGCCAGCCAGGGCCACAGGACTTCGGGTACGACCACGGTGACGGCGCCAACGCCATCGCCGCCGCCGTGGCGCCGCTCGGGATGACTGTGCACTGGCGGACGTTCGTCTACAACGCCGAGGTCGACAACGACCGGCTCAAGCGGGCCTACCTGGAGTTCGGGCCGATCGACGACGAGGTCCAGCCGGACGGCAGCCGGGGACGCTTCGCCGACAACGTGTTCCTCCAGACGAAGAACGGGCCACTGGACTTCCAGGCCCGCGAGCCCATCCACCCGATGTTCGGCCGGATGGAGAACACCAACCAGGCCCTGGAACTCCAGATCACGCAGGAGTACACCGGCCAGAACTGGATGCTGGCCTACCTCGGCCCGATGTACGAGGAGATCCTCAAGACCGACACGTACGCGACCGACGCGAACGGAAAGCTGCTCAAGAAGCGCCTGGTCGGCAACATCGTCGACGGGACCGCCCAGCACCACCCGGACACCGCCATCGTGGGTGTGGCCAACCTCGGCAACGCGGACAACCTGACCGGGCACCACTTCGCCCAGGCGAACCTGTTCGCCTTCGGACGTCAGGCGTGGGACTGGACGCTCGACTCGGCGGATATCGCGACCGACTGGACGCGGATGACCTGGAGCAACGACCGGCGCGTCGTCGACACCATCCACCGGATGATGATGGGCTCGTGGGAGTCGCTGGTCAGCTACCAGACGCCGCTGGGCATCGGCCACCAGTTCGCCGAGGGTGCCCACTACCGTCCCGACCCCGCCGACTGGGCTGGCCGCGACGACTGGAGCCCGATCTACTACAACAAGGCCGACAGCGTCGGTCTGGGCTTCGACCGCTCCCCCACCGGCAGCAACCTGGCCGCCCAGTACTTCCCTCGGTTGCAGCAGCGCTACGGGAACATCAACTCGGTCCCGGAGAACCTGCTGATGTGGTTCCACCACGTGCCGTGGGGCCATCGCCTGGACAGCGGCCGGACGTTCTGGGACGAGTTGGTCTACCGCTACCAGATGGGCGTGCAGTACGTGACCTGGATGCGGGAGACCTGGGCCACGCTCCAACCCGACATCGACGCACGCCGGTTCGCTGAGGTACGCGACAAGCTGGCCGTGCACGAGGCGGACGCCGCGGACTGGCGGGACACCTCGGTGAACTACTGGAAGGAGTTCAGCGGGCGGGACATCCCGGTCGACGACGCGCCACTGTCGGCGACGATCGTCGTCAACGGCAAGAGGTTCGGCGGCTTCAACCTGTCGGACACCTCGTACACCATTCCGGTGCCGGCCGGGGCGTCGCCGACGATCACCAAGGTGCGGACGGCCGACCGGAAGGCCCGCTACGAGATCGTCTCCCAGGCGTCCGGCGTGCCCGGTCAGGCGGTCGTCAAGGTCACGACGGAGAGCTTCTTCGGCCCCCTGGTGAAGAACTACGTCTTCAACCTGGTGCCCGACACGACGCTGACGGCCCTGCGCGTCGACGGCAGGCGTCTGGCGTCCTTCGCGCCGACGGTGCTGCGCTACAACGCCCTCACGGCGGCCGGCACCACCACAGTGCCGGCTGTCACCGCCAGCGCCGCCGACCCCGCCGCCACTGTCGCGGTCGAGCAGGCGACCAGCCCCACCGGGCAGGCTCGGGTCACCGTCACCAACGGCGGAGCCTCGTCGGTCTACACGGTCGACCTGAACACCACCATCACCGGCAGCGACGAGTTCGACTCGACCCAGCTCGGCCCGCAGTGGCAGTGGGTCCGCCCGGACGAGGGCAACCGGCGTCTGGCCGACGGGTCAGTGGTCATCACCGCCCAGCAGGGCGACCTCCAGGGCAACACCAACACCGCGAGGAACCTGGCCCTGCAGGACGTCGACGGTGACTGGACGGCCGAGTCCAGAATCGTCTTCTCACGCCCACTCGCCACCAACAACGAGCAGGGCGGTGTGCTCGGGTACGCGGACGACAACAACTACGTGAAGCTCGCCTGGGAGATGGGCAACGCGACAGCCGCCGTCAACAAGACCCGGATCGTCTTCCTGCGCGAGCAGAACGGCACGGCGTCCACACTGGAGATCACCGGAGCCGACGCTCAGCGCATCGTCGGGGCCGACGGCGCGATCTGGCTGCGACTGACCAAGATCGGGAACAGCTACCGCGCCTACTACTCCACCGACGGAAGCGTCTACCGCTACATCGGCTCCACCACGCTGAACGTCGAGCCGACGAAGGCCGGGCTGCTGGCCTTCAACCGGGCCGGCACCTCCACCGACCTCGACGTCGCCTTCGACTACTTCCGGATCGAGAGCCGCGGCGAGCGCATCCGCTAGCCCGCCCGCTGGCCGGGTCCGGTGCCACGCCGGACCCGGCCAACGTGTGGCTCGACGGGTCTGGACGTCGTGGTCGTCGACGATCCTGGTTAGGGTGACGCCGAAAGACGCGACCGGGCCCGCCCCCAGAGTGGGGACGGGCCCGGTCGTGCTCCCCCGAGCAGGAATCGTTGCCGTCAGCCCCCGATCGCGATGGCGAAGATGTGCATGGTCGGCACGTTCGTGGCGGGCCGGGCGCTGATGTTCGGCAACACCACCGAGGCCACTGCCTTGTTCTGCAACCCGACGCCCACGTAGTAGACGCAGGCGGCGGTGTTCTGCCGCTGGTTGTTGGGCCGGTTCTGGTACGCCGACACGATCGCCGCCGTTCCGGCGGAGTTAGGCCCGCCGTACCAGTCGGGCGTGCTCAACGTGAACGTCTGGCGGGTGCCGTCGGCGTAGACCACGGTGCCGGTCCCCGACACCGCGCCGTAGGTGCCGGTCAGCAGGAAGCCGAGCGTGCTGCCGGTGCCGGTCACGCCGATGGTCTGGCCAGAGGCGATCGCGTTGTCGGCGGCCCCGGAGCTGACGTTGGGCCAGCGGAAGTTGACCCCGTTGCGGCTGATCGTGCCGCCCGGGCTGGCGCCGGCCGACGCCAGGGCCTGCGCGGACAGGGAGGCTCCGCCGCCGTCGAAGTTACCGACGTTGGTGTTGCTGTCGCTGGTGATGCCGACGTTGCTGAAGCTCTGCTCCAGCGTCGGCGTGGTGGCACCGGAGCTGGTGACCCGGTAGGTGCGTCCGGCCTGCACTGTGACGTCGATCAGGTCGGACTCGATCCGGGTGATCCGGGCCGCCGTGCCGTCGGCGGTGTCGACCACGGTGACGGTGCCGGTCAGGATCCGGGAGCGCAGGCGGACGGTGCCGGCCCGGTCCGGTCGGATGAGGATCTCGGTGGCCGCACCGCTCGCCCAGGTGATGCCGACCGTGTGTCCGCCCCGACCGCGCAGGCCGGTCACCCGCCCGCTCGGCCAGGCCGGCGGCAGCGCGGGCAGGACGTGCAGCTCGCCGGTGTGGCTCTGCAACAGCATTTCGGCGATGCCGGCGGTGGCGCCGAAGTTGCCGTCGATCTGGAACGGCGGGTGCAGGTCGAACATGTTGGGCGCGAGCCGCGCGGTGGTGGCGAGGTAGCGGATCAGGTCGTGGGCCCGCTTGCCTTCCTCCATCCGAGCCCAGAAGTTGATTTTCCAGGCCAGCGACCAGCCCGTGCCGTCGTCGCCGCGCAGCGCCAGGGTCCGCCGGGCCGCCTCGAACAGCTGCGGGGTACCGCGCTTGGTGATCTGGTTGCTGGGTGCCAGCCCGTAGAGGTGCGAGATGTGCCGGTGGTTGGGTTCGGTCTCCACCCAGTCGTAGAGCCACTCCATGATGTTGCCGCGCGAGCCGACCTTCATGGGTGGGAGCCGGTCCCGGGTGGCGCGAACCTGCGCCCGGAAGGTGCTGTCCACGTTGAGGATCTCGCTGGCCCGTGCGCACGCGTCGAACAGGTCCCGCAGGATCTGGTTGTCCATCGTGGGGCCGGCGCACACGCTGGCGTTCGAGTGGTGGCTCAGCTCCGGCGAGTTCGACGGGTTGGTCACCAGGTAGCCGAGGGTCGGCTCGGTCACCAGGGTGTTGAGGAAGAACTGCGCCGCGCCCTTCATGGCCGGGTAGTTCGTCCGCAGGAACTCGATGTCGCCGTTGAACAGGTAGTGGTCCCAGATCAGCGTGGACAGCCAGGCGCCGCCGGTCTGCCACATGCCCCAGAACGCGCCGTCCACCACCGCTGTGGCCCGCCACGCGTCGGTGTTGTGGTGGGTGACCCAGCCACTGGCGGAGCCGTACTGCACCTGGGCGGTCCGCGCTCCGGCGACGGCGAGGTCTCTGACCATGTCGAAGACCGGGTTGTGGCACTCGGCCAGGTTCGTGGTGTTGGCCGGCCAGTAGTTCATCGGCAGGTTGGCGTTGATCGTGTATTTCGAGTCCCATGCCGGGGCCAGCGAGTCGTTCCAGATGCCCTGGAGGTTGGCCGGCTGGGTGCCGGGCCGCGAGGACGAGATCAGCAGGTAGCGACCGTACTGGAACAGCAGCGTGGAGAACTGCGGGTCGTTGACGCTGTTGTGCTGGGCGATCCGGACATCAGTGGTCTGGTCGGCCGCGGACGTGCGGCCCAGGTCCAGGGTGACCCGGCCGAACAGCGCCTGGTAGTCGGCCACGTGCCGGCTGCGCAGCTGGTCGTAGCTGCTGGCCCGCGCGGCGGTGAGGCGCTGCCGGGCGATGCCCTGGTAGTCGCCGCCGACGTTGCGGTAGTTGACGTAGCTGGAGCCGATGGAGATCAGCAGGACCACGCTGTTGGCGTTCGTCACCCGCAGGGTGCCGCCGGAGCTGGACACGCTGCCGCCGCTGACTGTCGCATTGGCGAGCGCGAGGAAGCGGACCTGACCGTTGACGCCCTCCATGTTTCCGGAGATGCCGTCGAGGCCGATGGTGGTGCCGTCGGGGCTGGACACCGACGTCCGCTGCGGGCTGTCGAAGGTGGCCGTGAAGCTGATCGAGCCGGTCCGATCGGCGGTCAGTCGCATGGCGATGACCTGATCCGGCGCGCTCGCGAAAACCTCCCGCTGGTGGCGAACACCGTTGAGCACGTACGACGTCGTGACGGTGGCGGTGGTGAGGTCGAGCGTCCGGTCGTACTGTGACGCTCCGCTGGCGGAACCGAAGGCGAGCCGCAGGTTGCCGACGGTCTGGTAGGCCAACTGGCCGCCGGGGTTGCCCATCATGGTCTGGTTGATCAGATCCTGGGCCTGGGTCCACTGGTTCGCGTTCACCAGCCGCCGGATCTCCGGCAGCGCCGCCGCGCCTCGGGTGTTGCTGGGATCGTGCGGCCCACCGGCCCAGACGGTGTCCTCGTTGAGCTGAAGCCGCTCGGTGTCGACGTTGCCGAAGACCATCGCGCCGAGCCGGCCGTTGCCGATCGGCAGCGCCCGTAGCCAGTCGGTGCCGGCCCCTTCGTCGTACCAGAGGGCGAGGTCCCCGGCGGCCAACACCTGCGGCGGGGCCGCCGAGTCGGCCTTGGCCACGGCGGTCCAGGGAACCGGCAGGAGAGCACCGCCCGCGCCGGCTGCGCCGATCTTGAGGGCCTGCCGTCGGGTCAGGTCTGACATCGATCCTCCAAACGGTGACCAGTCCGGCCACCCCGAAGCGTGACAACTATGGGACTCGACATGGGGATCCGCTTGGGTGCGCCAACCGGGACCCTGCCTGAGCAGGCCGACGCCGGGCCTTGGCGAGCCAGACATCTGATGTGTTTCGGGAAGGTTACTCCGGGACCACAGAATAGGCAACGGTCGATCGATGGGAGCCCACAGCGCCGCACTGGCCGGTCAGCAAGATGCACGGGTGGATGAGCAGTGCCGCGCTGACACGGCACCGCACGGCGATCGGCCAGAATCACGCCGACGACCACCCAACCCGACGGCCATACATCAGATGTACGCAGGCAGACAGCCGAGCTGGCCGTACATCCCCTCCGACGTGCACCCCGACGCGACAGCGCAACCCCGGTGGGGCCAAGGACGTGTACTGGGAAACCCCGATCGATGCTTCCCCCGGAGGAACGATGACCCTGACCGCGCTCCGCGCCTTCCTGCCTGTCGCCGCGCTGACCGGCCTGGCGGCCTGCACCACCGCCGCGCCCACTCCCGCCGCCGGGACGAGCACCACGCCACCGGCCAGCTCCGCACCCGCCTCGCCCGCTACGCCGCCCACCGCCGTCAGCGCCTCGCCGACCCGCAGCACGTCGTCAGGCACCACCCCGGCCGCCTGTCCGGTGACCGCAGCCACCCTGCAGGCCGCATCGGGACTGAGCAGCACCCACCGGATCGATCCGGATCAGATCAGGTGCGCGAGGCAGTGGGCCACGGCCGGCGTGCTCGCCGTCGACCCGGGAATGCAGGGTGACGGTGTGCTGCTGTTCAAGCACTCGGACGGCGGGTGGCAGAAGCTGGGCGAAGGCAGCGCACTCGAATGCACCCCGTTCGGCATTCCGCCGGAGATCGGCGACCAGGTCGGCTGTCGAGACCATTGAGCAGCGGCCCCGTCCACAATCGGGTTGTTCTCGCCGGCTGCACGGGTGACCATGGCGGCATGGCGGGAGCTCGGGGGTGAGATCGCCTCTTCAGGGTGGACTACCGCCCGGCGGCGCGGTGGTGGTCGGGGCCGTCGTGGAGATCGCCTGCGACGAGTCGGGATTCTCGGGCACGAACCTGCTGCACTCGACCGCCCCGGTGATCACGCACGCGAGCGTCGACCTGGCCGTCGACGAGGCGGTCGCGCTCATCACCGCCCTGCGGTCCGGGTTCCGGTTCGCGCCGCACGAGCTCAAGTCCGGCCGGTTCCTGCGCGGCTCGGGTGCGCACGAGGCACTGGAGTGGTTCCTGGCGGCGCTGGCCGGCCGCGCGCACGTCCACCTCATCGACAAGGAGTTCTTCCTCGTCACCCGAATCGTGGACTTCCTGCTGACCGAGCCGTCGTACGCGGCGGGCACCCGGCTGGCTCGCGAGCACCATCCGGCCGCTCTCGCCCTGCACGAGGCCGGACGCTCGGCCGGCGGCGACTGGGGCGCCTTCCTGTCGGCGTTCGTCGACCTGGTCCGGATGAAGCGGCGACTTCCGGTCGACCAGACCGTACGGCGGTTCTTCCAGGCCCGGGACACGCTGCGGCGCCACGGTCTCGGCACTGTGGCCGACGCCGTCCTCGACGGGCTCAGTCCGAGGCACGTGCGGGCCGTGGTGGCCAGGCTCGACGTCGACGACCGCACTGTCCCTCCACCACTGGAACCGCTGCTGCCCGCGCTTGCGGAGACGGTCCTGTCCTGGAGCGACGGCCGGCGGCAGGTGTTGGTGACCCACGACGAGCAGAGCGCCCTGACGGCCGACCGGCTGACCCGCCTTCAGCGGGTGTTGGCCGACGAGGGCCAGCCACCGTCGGCCGGTGTGCACCGGGCTTTGGCGTTGCCGAACGGGGTGTCGCCCCTGGCGGGGCTGGTGATGGTCGACTCCCGCGACGATCCGCGCGTGCAGGTGGCGGATCTCCTCGCGGGAGTGGCCCGGCGGATGCCCGGCATCATCGACGACACGCTCCGTCAGCCGCCGCCCGCTCCCCCGGGGTGACGGGCAGCGGCCGAGTCACGACGCGGCACGGGCTCGGAGGGTCTGCGTGGTCGCCGGGTCAGCGGGAAAGAACGCCTCGACGGCCAACCCGGCGACTGTGACCTCGCGCGGCGTACCGAAGAGGGTGGTGGTGCTGACGAAGGACAGCTCCTGATCACCGTGCCGGTAGCGCAGTGGAACGAGGACACGTGACACGGCATCGCTTGTCGGTGTCGTGTCGACGTCGTCACCGGGATAGCCGCGAAGCTCCTCGTGCAGGTCGTACAGGATCGGGTCGTTTGTCGTCGCCGCCTGCTGGTGCAGCCGTTTCAGCAGATGGGCGCGCCACTCGGGCAGGTTGACGATGCGCGGTGCCAGACCGTCGGGGTGCAGGCTGAGGCGAAGCACGTTGACGGGTGGGGCGAGCAGGTGTGGCTGCGCGTCCATGGTGAACAGGGCGACGGCAGGGTTGGCGTCGACGAGGTGCCAGTGCTCGTCGACGAGCAGCGCGGGGTACGGGCTGTGACCGTCGAGGATCTGCCGCACCGCGGCCCGTACCGGTGCCAGCTCGGGGTCGCTCAGCTGGTGGCGGGGGTAGGCGGGCGCGAAGCCGCCGGCCAGCAGCATCCTGTTGCGCTCGGCCAGCGGCATCTCCAGGTGTTCGGCCAGCCGCAGGATGAGGTCGGGGCTCGGCCGGGATCGGCCGGTCTCGACGAAGCTCAGGTGCCGGGCCGACACTCCCGCCTCGATCGACAGGTCGAGCTGGCTCATTCCGCGAGTCCGGCGCCAGTCGCGCAGCAGCTCCCCCACCGGTCGCCCGTGCCGGGTAGAGATCGTCACCCACCGACCCTAGTTCCACACCGACAGACGGGCCATTACCTGCAAGGTAATCGACAGCCCAACCGGAGAGCGGAGATAGTTCTCCCGGCACGACCGATCCGATCACGGGGGCGCGGCAGCCCACGCCGACCGCCATCACAGCCAGAAGACCAGACGCAAAGGACAGGCACTCATGGCCGCGTACGCGCTCGCGCACCTCCGCAAGGCACCCTTCCACGCCGAGGTGCTGACGTACCTGGAACGAATCGACGCCACCCTCGCGCCCTTCGCGGGCCGGTTCCTCGTCCACGGCGGTGCGATCGACGTCCTGGAGGGCGACTGGACCGGCGATGTGATCGTCATTGAGTTTCCCGACCTGAACCAGGCCCGCTCCTGGTACCAGTCCAGCGACTACCAGGAGATCAAGCCGTTGCGGACGAGGCACCTCACCGGTGAGGTGATTCTCGTCGACGGAGTCGAGCCCGACCACGACTCGTCGCAGTTGGCCGCGACCATCCGCCGCGCCACCGAGCGGTAGCACCTGACCCTCGACCGTCCGGGTCGACGCACGCGCGTCGCCCCGAAGAACCCGATGGCTCGCCGGCCGCAAGGCACCCGACCCAGGTCAGCCGACCGTAGTCTCATCGGATGCAGGACATCCAGACGCACACCCTGGCCATTCCCGGCGTCGACCTGGTCTACGACGTCCGCGGCCCGCTACCTCCCACTGGCGGCCATCGTGCGCTGCTCATGATCGGCCAGCCGATGACGGCGGAGGGCTTCACCGCGCTCGCCCCGCACTTCGCGGACCGCACGGTCCTCACCTACGACCCGCGTGGCCTGGGCCGCAGCGTCCGCAAGGACGGTCGGTCCGACCACACGCCGCAGCAGCAGGCCGCCGACCTGCACGCGCTCGTGCAGGCGCTCGACGTCGGTCCGGTCGACGTGTTGGCCAGCAGCGGCGGCGCGGTGACAGCACTCGAACTGGTCGCCACCCACCCGGACGACGTCGCCACCCTGGTGGCGCACGAACCGCCGATCAACGCCGTGCTTCCCGACGCCACTGCCGCCGAGCGCGCCCGAGCCGGCTTCTACGAGGCGTACCAGGCGAAGGGCTCGGGTGCGGGGATGGCGGCGTTCATCGCCATGACGTCCTGGCAGGGCGAGTTCACCGATGCCTACTTCGCCCAGCCCACCCCCGACCCGGCGATGTTCGGCATGGCCGCCGACGACGACGGCAGCCGCGACGATCCGCTGCTGTCACAGAGCTCGTGGGCGGTCACCGACTACCGTCCCGACGCGAACGTGCTCACCGCCGCGCCCACCCGGATCGTGGTCGCTGTCGGTGAGGAGTCCGCCGGCACGTACACCGCCCGCACCGCGCTGGGCCTCGCGGCGCTGCTCGGCCAGGAGGCCGTGGTCTTCCCGAGCCACCACGGCGGGTTCCTCGGTGGCGAGTTCGGCTACGCGGGCAAGCCCGCGGAGTTCGCCGCGCGACTGCGCGAGGTGCTGGACGCCGGCTGACCTCTGCTCAACCGGCGGCGTCGGAGTAGACATCGACGTCGTAGAGCAGCTGCACATCGCGGCGGCCGTTGGTGACGCCGACGAAGACCGGGTCGCCGGACGGGGTGTGGCCCTGACGCCACACCTGTTCCCGGGCCGCCTCCCGCGACTCGTGATGGGCCCTGCCCTCCTGATGCAGTTGCAGCACCCGGCGGGCGGTGCCCCGGTCGGTGTCGAGGTGGATTCGTAGGAGAGGCATGCCGGGACCTCCTTGCTCGACGTCGGATCTCGTGCAGCTGGCCGACCAGCCGTATCGTGAGACACGGGGGCGACGATCCGCCGTCTTCGATTAAACGCCACCCGCTGCGGTCGAGGAGGGCATTTATGACTGGTCTGGCGACCGTCGGCGCAATAGTGGGTGTCCTGCTCGCCGGTCTCGTGGTCCTGGTCCGTAAGCCGACCAACACCCGGTCGGTGCTCAGATGGTCGGCCCTGGCGATCACCGCGCTGGTGGCCGCCGTGCTGGTTCCCTTCACAGTGGACGACTCGGGGGCCGCGGCCAGCTATCTGCTCGGCGTTCCCGTTGTCGCGGCACTGCTGCCCGTTGTCGCGCAGCGGGTCGGTCGGCTGACAGTGGTCGCCGATGTGGTGGCCGCGTTCGTCCTCACCGGCTGGGGTCTGCTGCTCGGGCTGGGCATCGGTGTCGCGTTCCTACCAGCGGTGACACTCCTGATCGCCAGCGCTGCGGGCACTTGGGCGCCGCGACCGTCCACCACGTGACCCGGTGACCAGCGGTCAGCCGTCCGGGGTGAACAGCCCCTGAACGCCGACGACGATCGCGATGAGGCCAAAGACCGCCAGCAACAGTCGGACGCCGGTGGCGCCGTCCGACTGCTCGTCGCGCGGCGTCGACCGCCCGGTCAACCGGCCCCACAGCAGGGCGAGCCCCACACCGATCCCCACCACCTCGAAGTGGAACACCCGGGGCCCGGACACCAGGTGGACGATGAGGTAGTAACCGCCGGTCACCAATGCCACGAGGCCGACCACCCACGCGATCGGGGCGGCCCGACCGGCGAGGCGGCCCAGGTCATCGCCGACTCGTGGCAGCAGCCGCAGCACCGCCACGGCGAGCAGGAAGCCACCGACGATGTTGGCGAGGTCGAGCAGCAGAGCCATAATCACTGGGAGTCTCCGTCGATCGGGTGATCAGCCGGTGGGAGCGTACCCACGGACCCGGTCGGTTGAAACGGTCCGGACGGCACGCCCCCACGACGGAGTTCGGGCTGGGCCGCTCAACCCCTCACCGCGTGCACCGCCACACCAGCGGCCGGTACGCCTGGTTCTCGTAGACGGCCCCGACCACAGTCAGACCGTCGTCGCTGATCCCCTCCGCCGTGTACGTGCCCGCCTCGGTCGCCCGGACCTCCGGTCGGCCCGGCAACCGGCGGGAGGTGCCGTCCGGGGCCACTACCAGCGGCGCACCGTCGGCGACCAGCACGTCACCACTGCCGGCGATGCCGCTCGCCCCCGGGAAGGGCACCAGGCTCACCACTCCGCTGGCGAGATTCCACAGCACCGGCAGCATCTGCACGGCGCCGCTCCGTCGGCCGCCCGGAACCATGCCGATCGCCCATTCGCCCCGCGCCGATTCGACCGACGCACGCGAATAGCCGTCGGGCAGTGCCAGCGCCGACCCGACGCCCTGCGGCGTCCACCGGTAGGGCAGATCGCCCACGGTGCCGACGATCGTGCCGTCCTCGGTGATCCCGGTCGCTGACGACCCTCGCTGGCCGACCAGCCGGTACTTCTGGGGGGTGTCGGTCGACCACGACACAGCCTGGTGCGAGTCGTCGGACCTGCGGGCGGTGCCGACGATGTCGCCCTGACCGTTGACGGCGTGCACGAGCACCGCGTCGTAGCCGGGCGGTGTGGCCAGGAAACGCAGCTTCCCGTCCCGGTACAGCCAGCCGATGCCGTCGCCGTTGGTGCCGACCACATCGCCGCGGGTGTTGACAGCGGCCGCGTGTCGCGCGGTGGCCGGCAGGACCACCGGCCGGTCGTCGGTCCACAGCACGACCCGGCCGTCCTCCTGCCCGGTGCCGATGTCGCCGACGATGTGCCGTCCGGTGCTGTCGACTCTGTTGGCCACCGCGACCGGACCGCCGACCGGCTGCGGCAACCACGACGCCTGGCAGGTGACCGGCGGGCGGGAGGTGGCCGACCCGGTTCCCGCCGGCGACACAGCGAGCGCCGGCGTGGTGGGAACCGGCGGGCTGGTGGTCCCGCCGACCTGGACGGCACCCACGACACCGACCCCGGCCAGCACCGTCAGCGCGGCGATCCCGCCGACCCGGCGACGCTGACGGCGCCGCCGACCGTCGCGCACCGCCCGGCTCAGGTCGACCCGCGGCTCCGGCGCCGGCGCCGACCGCAGCAGCTCGGCGATCCGCTGCTCGTCCACCGTGGTCATCTCGGACTCCTCACTGACATCTCGGTGACGTCGAGCACCTGGCGGACGGCCGCCAACGCCCGAGCCGTCTGCGACTTCACGTTGCCTTCGGAGCAGCCCATCGCGGCGGCCGTGTCGGCCAGCGACAGGTCGCACAGGAACCGCAGGACCAGCACCGTGCGCTGGCCGCGCGGGAGGCGGGCGAGCGCGGCGAGCAGGCTGCCCCGCTCGGCCAGGTCGTCGTGCGGTGTCACCGGCGAGCGCTCCGGCTCCGGCACCGACCCCAGCAGGCGAACCTTCGCCCAGCTCAACCGCTTCTCATCGACGAGCTTGTGCACCAGCATCCGATGTACGTACGCGTCGACGTTGTCGGCCCGGCTGACCCGGCGCCAGTTCACGTAGAGCGCCGTGACCGTCTGCTGCACCACGTCGTCGGCCAGATGGGCGTCACCGCACATCAGGAACGCGGTCCTGTGCAGGCTCGGCAGTCGCGCGGAGACGTACTCCACGAACTCACCCTCGGCATCCACCATCGAGGCTCCCTCCTCCGCAAGCTCGACGGGACCGGACGATCATCAGGTTGCGTCCCCGTCGAAGAACTGTCGGAAGCCCTACCGATCGGTCGGGGTCCCGCCCGGACCCGGCGGCGGACGGATCAGCGGGTCAGGCGTGCCGCGAGGCAGGTCGGTGCCGCCAGCGCCAGTAGGGCGTCCCGGCGCAACAGCCGGGGAAGGAGTCGAAACACAGCTGCTGCCGGCCGCCCGGTCTCAGCCAACGGCGCTGGTCATCCGGCGTACCGCCTCGATGATGAGCTCCGGCGCGGTGGCCAGGTTCAATCGGACATGCCCCACACCGCCGGTGCCGAACGCCAGTCCGGAGTTCAGCGCCACCCGGCCACGGTCGAGGAACACGGTGGCCGGGTCGTCGTCGAGGCCCAGGGCGCGGCAGTCCAGCCAGGCCAGATAGGTGGCCTGGCCGGGCTGGTAGCGGACGGCCGGCAGGTGCTCGGCGAGCAGCGCGGTCAGGAGCCGACGGTTGTCGTCCAGGCCGGCCAGCAGGGCGTCGAGCCACTCGCCGCCGTCGCGGAAGGCGGCGGTGTGGGCGATCACGCCGAGGTGGCTGGTGCTGACGCTGACCCCGAACGGGACACGGGCGAGGTCCCCGGCCGCGGCCGGGCCGGCGACCAGAAGCCCGCCGCGTAGGCCGGCCAGATTCCACCCCTTGGATGCGGACATCAGCGACAGGCCGTTCTCCGCGCCGGGCACCGAGAGGTACGGCACGAACCGCGCGCCCCCAGCCACCACCGGAGCGTGGATCTCGTCGGCGACCACCCGCACCCCGTGCCGCTGGGCCAGTCCGGCGACGGCGGTCAACTCGGCCGCGTTGTGCACGACGCCGGTCGGGTTGTGCGGGCTGCAGAGCAGATACGCGGCCGGCCGTCCACCGGCGCGAGCCCGCCGGAACGCATCCTCCAGCGTGCCGAGGTCGATCCGCAGGTCCTCGCCGAGCGGTGCCTCCACGATCCGGCGCTCGGCGTGCGCCACCGACTCGTAGAACGGCGGATAGACCGGGCAGTTGACGACCACCGCGTCCCCCGGCTCGGTGACCAGTCGCACCGCCTCGACGACGCCGTGCATGACGTCGGGCACCAGCGCGGTGCGCTCCACGGCCAGCCCGTCCCGACCCCACCGCTGCGCGGCGAACTCGGCCACCGCCTGCGGGTACGCCGTTCCTGCGGTGTAGCCGGTGTCTCCGCGCGCGACGGCATCGGTGATCGCCCGTGCGACCGGCTCGGCCAGGGGCACGTCCATCTCGGCCACCCAGAGCGGCAGCACGTCGTCGGGGTACTCCCGCCACTTGAGGCTCGTCCGCTGCCGGAGCTGGTCGATCGTGAGCTGGCGGAGGGGATTGACCGCGGTTCGGGCACCACCGAGCAGGCCACTCATGACCCAACCCTATTCCCTGCCTCCGGCAGACGCCTCAGGTCACCACTGATTCGTCCACTGTGGTCGTACCGGAAGGATTTCCGGAGACGGTTTTGCCATTGACCAGCGTCTTTGTATTTGCCACCCTCGTCCCGCTCGGAATCAACGGCGAAAGATTGCTGCGGGTTGCCGGTTCATAACCTAGGCTCCCGAATATCCACATCGACGGCCCGCCCTCACGCCGTGCCAGCCACCGACCTCGCACGCCGGCCATCGCCACCCTCGACGCCGATTGGAGTACTCGATGACCTGGCGTCCAACCATTGCCGCACTGGCCGGCCTGTGCCTGGCGGTCAGCGCCACCCCGTTGCCCGCCGGTGCTGCCGCCGACGCTGCCCATGTCAGCGCTCACGCCGCGTTCGCCGGTCCGCCCGGCGCACCGCCCGGGGCCTGCCCGACGGGGGCCAGCTACGGCCCACCGCTGCCGGCCAGCACCGTGACGGCCCCGCGGATCCAGGGCGGCTTCACGTTCCTCGAAGGACCGGTCTGGGTCGCCGACGGCGGCTACCTGCTGTTCTCCGACATGGCCGCCGGCAGCGGGCCGTACAACGTGCAGCCGTCGACGATCCGCCGGTTCACCCCGCAGTCGGGCTTCGACACGTTCATCGCCGACGCCGGCAGCAACGGCCTGGCACTCAGCGCCGACGGCCAGCAACTCGTCGCGGCCACCCACGACCAGCGGAGCGTGTCCGCGTACCGGTTGAGCGACCGGGCCCGCAGCACCGTGGCGGCGAACTACCAGGGCCGGGCGTTCAACTCGCCGAACGACGTCGCGGTCCGTTCCGACGGCGTCGTCTACTTCACCGACCCCAACTTCCAGCGCGGCAACCGCCCCGACCAGATGAGCGGTCGCACCAGCGTCTTCCGCGTCTCCAACGGGCAGGTGTCGCTTGTCGACGATCGGCTGCGCCAACCCAACGGCATCTCGCTCTCGCCGGACGGGACCGCACTGTACGTCGGCGCCTACTCCGAGAACAAGATCTACAAGTACGCGGTCCAGCCCGACGGCAGCATCGGCGCCCGCAGCGTCTTCGTGAACTACATCGGCGGCCCGGACGGCGGCACCATCGACTGCGCCGGCAACGTGTACTGGAGCTCGGGCGGGGACTCCCTGGTCCACGTCTACTCCCCCGCCGGCACCCAGCTCGGCACGATCCGGTCCGGCAGCTCCGGCACGACGAACGTGGCGTTCGGCGGCCCCGACCGGCAGACCCTCTTCGTCACGTCGGGCCGGTGGGGCGACTCCGGGCTCTACAGCGTGCGGCTCAACGTCCCCGGATATCCGTACTGACCGACGGCTGGATGGCGTGCCGCCTCCGTCGTAGCCCGACGAGGCGGCGCGCTATCCGGCGGACGCGGCGATGAACACCACCGCCCCGACCACCACCAGCGCGGCGGCCAGGAAGGTCTGCCGGCGGGCCCGGCGCAACGCCTCCCGGACCTGCCAGGCGTGCGCCGTGGCGAGCAGCCAGCGCAGGTACGGGTCGGTCCGGGCGATGTTGCGGCGCGCGGTGGCGAGCCCTGCCCGCAGGGCGGCCCGCTCCTGCGGCGGGGCCGTCGACAGGCGACAGGTGATCTCCGCGGCGATCCGGCGATGACGCAGCAGCGAGTCGACGTCGCCGGCGTACCCGCCGAAGTGGTACCAGGGCTCGGCCTCCAGCCGCTCGCGCAGGCCGCGCAGCTCCGGCCCGGTGAGGGTCGCCGGCGTGGTCATCGGCGGGACGAGCACCTCGCTGGTCCGCCAGATCGCCCAGGCCACGCCGAGCAGCGTCACCAGCAGGCCGCCGCCCGCCCACGCCGCATGGGCCCAGTCGGTGACAGTGCCGGCGGCGATCAGCGGGCCGCCGCCGAGCAGCAGCGCGCCCACCGCGCCGGCCGAGGAGATGATCCACCGTGCCGCCGCCCGACTGTCCGCTACCGAGTCCAACGGGGACGGCAGCGCGTCCAACCCCGCGCCGCTCGTCGGCGGCTCCCCGGTCATCGGCTGTCGTCGCGGAAGACGACACCCAACGGGCCGGTCTCGTCGTCGGGCAGATCGGTGTACGGCACCCAGCGCTGGCCGTCGAAGAACTCCAGCTCGCCGCTGTCGTTGATTCGCACGGCGTTGACCTGCGCGAGCTCCTCAGGATCGTCAGCCATGGATACAGTATCGGTCAGCCCGGCAATCCACTTCGGCGTCGGGTCGTCCGCCGGGTGACCGCAGGGGGCCTTCGTGATCCGGTTGACCATCAGCGCGACCGACGTGGTCCTGGCCGTTCGGGGTGACCGGCGCCGACACCCGGTGGGCCCAGCCGATCAACGCACCGCCGACCTGCTCTGGCGGCTGCGCGGCGGCCCCTCGGTGGAGCTGTCGTACGAGGTCGGCGTCGCGCTCGGCCGCCGCTTCCTCGACGCCGCCGGCCCGATCCTGCGCGCTGAACTCGACCGCCCCGGCCGACACCGGCTCGGCATCGAGGTCGTCGACGCGAGCCTGGCCGACCTGCCCTGGGAAACCCTGGTGCTGCCCGGCGAGGAAACGCCGCTGGCCCTGCACCCCGACGTCGACGTGTGCCGGACCGGCCCCGACACACCGGCACCCACGGTCCGGGTGGACGGCCCACTGCGGATGCTCGCGGCGATCGCGAGCCCTGACGACTCGACCCACCCCCTGCTGGACCACGAGCGGGAGCTCGGCCGGATCCTCGGCGCTGTGGAACCCGGGCATCGGCACGGGGTGCGGGTGCGCGTCCTGGAGTGGGGCAGCGCCGCAGCGATCCGGGCCGCCCTCGCCGAGGAGCCGTTTCACGTCCTGCACATCTCCAGTCACGCGCGCCCCGGCGCGCTGCTGCTGGAGACCCCCACCGGTGCGGAGGACCGCGTGGACGCCGCGCGGTTCCTGGCCGAGGTGCTGCCGCCGGCCCGGACCGTCCCGTTGATCGTGCTGGCCGGCTGCTCCACCGCGCGGCCGGATCAGCGGGAGCTGCCCGGGCTGGCCGGCGCGCTACTGACCCACGGCGCGCCGGCGGTGCTGGCGATGAACGGGACGGTCAGCGACTGGTACACCATCGAGTTCTGCGCTCGGCTCTACGAGCGATTGGCCGCCCGCAGCGAACCGGAGCTGTTGACGGAGGTCTCCGCCGTACGCCGCGAGCTGGCCCCGACCGCCGCCGAGTGGTGGATGCCGACGCTGTTCCTGGCCGACCCCGGGCTGCGGTTGGCCGGCGGACGGGACGACGCTGCCGTCGCCGCGCCGCCCGGCCAGTCGCTCGTCGGGGACGGTGTGGTGCGCGCACCGACGGACTTCGTGGGCCGCCGGGAGATCCTGCGCCGGCTGTCCCGGGGGAAGCTGCGGGTTCTCGTCCACGGCATCGGCGGGATCGGCAAGACGAGTCTCGCCGCGGAACTCGCGCGGCGGTTCCGCGACGCGGGTGGCATCGTCGTGGCGACCCACGGCGACGGCACCGTCGACGGGATCCTCGACGAGCTGCGCCGCCAGGTGCAGAGCCGGTGCGTCGCAGCGGCCCCGGACGACCCGCTGCGGCGCTGGCTCGTCGCCCTCGCCGAGCCGGGCCAGGACTGGCGGCGACGGTTGGGGGCGATCGGCACCGACGGTCCGCCTCTTCTGCTCGTCCTCGACAACGCCGAGGACGCGCTGGACGCCGAGCACCTGTTGGCCGACGCGGATCTGGCCGCGTTCCTCGCCGCCTGGGCGTCCCGCCACGAGCTGGTGGTGACCAGCCGGCACCCGTTCCCGGTCGCCGGTCTGGAAACCTGTCACCTCGGTCCGCTCTCCTGGCAGGAGACCCGCAAGCTGCTCTGGCGGCTGCCAGGCGTGGGCCAGCTGACGCCGGCGGAACAGCAACGGATGTGGCACCGGCTGGGTGGTCACCCGCGCGCGCTGGAATACCTCGACGGCCTGCTGCGCGGCGGCACCGATCGATCCGACGAGGTGGCCGGCCAACTGGCCGCAGCCGGCGGTGGCCGGGACGACGGGCCGGCCGGGGTCGGCACGCCGCTGGTCGAGGCCGGCGCGCTGGCCGCCGAGGATGTGTTGCTGCCCCGGCTGCTCGCCCGCCTGGAGGCCGACCCGGCGGCACGTCGGTTGCTGCTCGGCGCGGCCGTGTACCGCACCCCGGCGGACCGGACCGGCCTCGCCTGGCAGCTCGCCGACCCGGCGGACGGCGACAACCCACCGCCGGCACCGGCGGGGCTGGACGAGTCGGTCGAGACGCTGTCACAGCTGGGGCTGCTCGCCCCGGTGACCGGGGGCCACCTGGTGCACCGGTGGACGGCGGCGAGCCTGCTGCGGATCGCCGGCCGCGACGCGGTGGTCGACGCGCACCGCCGGGCGGGCCGTTACTGGGGCTGGCGGGCCCGCTCCAGCACCGACCAGCACGACTTCATCCGCCGGGCCGTCGAGGCGCGGTACCACCACCTGGCCGCGGGCGACACCGACGAGGTCGTCACCTACTCCGAGCTGGCCTGCCAGGAGTTGCACACGGCCGGGCACTGGGCCTGGGAGGAGAAGATCTGGCGAGAGCTACTGCCGATGGCGCCCCCGGGCTCGGCGCGCCGGGCGAGCTTCCTGAAGGGACTCGGCGACGTGCACCTCAGCCGGGGCGAGTACCCGCAGGCGACGGAGCGCTACGAGGCGGCGCTTACCGTCTACCGGGACCTCGGCGACGACAGCGGCGTCGGCAAACTCCTGCACCAGTTGGGCCTGGTCGCCGACAACCGGGGCGACCGGGCGACAGCGGACCGGCTGTTCCAGGAGGCGTTGACGATCCTGAGCCGGCTCGACGACCGCTCGGCGGTCTCCCGGACCCTGCACCAACTCGCCGGGATCGCCCGCGGCAACGGCGACGGCGAACTGGCCATGTCGCGTTACCTGGAGGAACTGGCGATCGCCCGGGAACTCGACGACCTGGACGGGATCGCGGCGAGCCACCACCAGATCGGCGTACTCGCCTTCGAGGCCCGGGACTTCGTGAAGGCGGAGCAGTGCATCCAGGTGGCGATCACCACCTACGGACGGTTGGGCGCCCGGGTCCGGCAGGGCAGCGGGCTGGTGATGCTCGGGCGGATCGCGCTCGCCCAGTTCGCGTACGAGACCGCCGAGGAGCGGGTCCGTGCCGCCCTGAAGATCTTCGAGGAGGTCGGCAGCAACGGTCACATCGCGGAGTGCTCGCTGCTGCTCGGTCACCTCTCCCGCGACCTCGACGACCTCGAATTCGCCGAGAGCTGCTTCGCCAGCGCCCGGACGATCGTCGCGGCCCTCGGCGAGGACCGGCTGCTGCGCCGCTGCGACGAACTGCTCGGCGGCGTCCGAACTGTCCTCGGCCGGGCTGCCGAGGCGGTGCCGCACACAGTGAACGCGATCGGCGGGGACGACGAGCCGCCGCTCCAGGCGGCCCTGGAATGGCTGGCCGTGCAGCGACTGGAGCTGGGCCCGCAAGCCTTCTTCGCGGTACTGGCCCGGCACCTCGACCCGCGGCAGGCGGCGCAGCGGGTCGAGTGGGTCGAGGCGTACCTGCGGTTCCGGTTCGACGGCTCCCACCCGACGCCGCTCGGCAGCGGGTACGTCCTGCTCGCCATCGCCGCCGCCCAGGCGGGTGAGTTCGGCACCGCCCGGATGTGCCTGCTGCGGGCGTTGCCGATCTGTGCCGCCGCCGGTTATCAGGCGGGGGTCGCCAAGTGCCACGAGGACCTCGGCATGGTGGCGCTGGAGACCCGCCGGCTGGCCGAGGCCCGGTCCCGCTACGAGCAGGCGCTGGAGGTCTACCGGGTACTGCGCCACGAGCCCAACCAGGCCATCGTCCTGCACCAGCTCGGCCGTGTCTGCGAGGAGCAGGAGGATCTCGTCGGCGCGGATGGGTTCTACCGCCGCTCCATAGCGATCAAGAAGCGGCTCGGGAACCTGTCGGGCGTCTCCAACAGCACCTTCCACCTCGGCCGGGTGGCCGGCCTGCGCGGCGACCGGGCCCTGGCCGAGCAGTGCTACCGGGCCTGCCTGCGGATCGACAGCGAGCAGGGCAACTGGGAGGAGGTGGCGCTGGATCAGGTAGCGATCGGGCAGCTGCGCGTCGAGCAGGGCCACCCCGCGGAGGGCATCCCGCTGATCGTCGAGGCACTGAACATCGACCGGCAGATCGGGTCGACGAACGCCGCGCTCGACCTCAACGCGCTGCGCGAACTGCGGGTCCGGCTCGGCGACGAGGAGTTCACTGCCATCCTCACCGACGCCTTCGGCCCGGCCCGCGCCGTCGAGGTGCTCGATCTGATCGCGGTGCTACCGGCCGCGGCCGAGCCGACCTGACCCACCCAGGCACCCGTACACTCGGCTGATGGCGAACCGCCCGCGGCACCGGGGTCGATAGACCGATGAGGGCGTCGACAGCAGACACCGTGATCTTCGATTTCGACGGCGTACTGCTGCGCGGGGACGCATTCGGGCTGTTCCTGCGGCGCACTGCTTTCGCGGGTGCCCGGCTGCCGCTCGCCGTCGCCGTGCTCGTTCTCCTCGCGCCGGTCGCCATTGTTCCCGCCCTCCGCCCGTGGGCGGCACGGTGGGTGAGCCGGATCGGCTTGTGGGGCCGGAACGCGGACGAGTTGCGGGCAGAGCTGGAACGCTTCGGCGCGGACCTCGGTGCGGAGCCAGGGCGGATGATCGCGCCCGGTCTGCGGATGATCCGTACCCACCTCGCCGCCGGCGACCGGGTCATCGTGGTGACCGCGTGCGAGCACACCCTGGCGCGCGCGGTGCTCGACGCGATCGGCCTCGCCGGGGTCGAGCTGGTGGCCTCGCACATTCGCGGGCCGAGGCTGCTAGTGCACAACCACGGTGCGACCAAGATGGCGCAGCTCGCCGGCCAGGGGGTGACGCCACCATGGCGGGTGGCCTACAGCGACTCGCTGTCGGATCTGCCCATCCTCGGCGCCGCCGAACAGCCGGTGCTGGTCAACGCGAACGCGCGTCAGGTCGCCCGGGCGCGCCGGTTGCTCGGCGCCCGGCTGACCACCGTCACCTGGTCGGGTGGCCAGGGCCCGGAGGTCCGCCGATGAGAGGCCGCTACGACAACCTGACCCGCACCCGTGCTCTCGACCCGGAGCGTGACTACCTGGTCATCTACCAGACCATGCTGCGCTACGAGTTTCCGTGGGACATGAAGCTCGGGCTCAACCTCGCCTTCAACCGGTCGTTCTCCATCCCCGCCATCGCCGCCGTGCACACCGCCACGGGCGAGCTGACCGAACGTACCCAGAAGCGGATCGACGACACCGGCCTGCTGATGTACGAGATGGTGCTCAACGGCTTCGACCAGCCTCGGGGCCGTGACGCGTTGCGGCGCGTCAACCAGATCCACAGTCGGTACGACATCAGCAACGACGACTTCCGCTACGTCCTCGGCTGCCTGGTGGTGATCCCCACCCGGTGGTTGCAGGAGTACGGCTGGCGCCCGCCCTGCTGCCACGAACGGCACGCCACATACCTGTTCTACCGGGAGCTCGGTCGACGGATGGGCATCACCGACATCCCCGGGTCGTACGACGAGTTCGAGACCTGGTTCGACGCGCACGACGCGGCTCACCTGCAGCCCAACGACGACGCGGCGGCCATCGAACGCGCCACCCGCATGCTGATGCTCACCCGGATCCCCCGGATGCTCGCCCCGCTGGGAAACGCTCTGGTCAGCGCCCTGTACGACGCGCCGCTGCGGCGCGCGACGCGGGTCGACACGCCAGCCTGGCCGGTCCGGGCGGGGTTGCACCTGGCCCTACGGACGCGCTCGCGGTTGCAGCGGTGGTTCGGGGCACCACTGACGACCGCGTTGTTCGCCGACGGGATCACGGCCAAGAGCTACCCCGACGGGTACGAGATCAGCCAGCTCGGACCCCACCAGGACGGTGTGCGCGAGTAGCTCGTCGGTGCTGCTCGCGTCGTCGGCTCGGACGCGCGCCGCCCGCTAGCAGGACGAACGAACGTCAAGGACGACCGGGGCGCTCTGCGTGACAGCGCCGTCGGTGACCCGGAGCTGGGGGACGTACCGCCCGGGCGCGACGCCGCTCAGCCGGAACGCGGCCAGGATCTGAACGACGTGCCCGTCCCCGGAACCGGGTAGGGCGGTCAACGGGCTGTACACCTCGACGCCGACCGGCATGCCCGTGTAGTCGGCGGTGATCGGTGCCGACCACGTACCGTCGAGCACGACGAAGTAGTACAGAGCGCGCGGGTCGTCAGGGGTTGCGCAGAGCCGCTGCGGCAGGTCGACGAGGGTCCAGGTCGACGGGGTGTGCGTGGTTGTCGTGCCGGGCGCCGCCGAGCCGGGCGTGCCGCCGGAGAGGGCGAGCAGTGTTGTCGCCACCACGGCGACAGCGATCCGTGATGCCGTGTGAGTGAACTTCACCATCGACTCCTCAGGTCTGCGCGGCAGGAACTGACGAGCGCCGCACGAGGTCGGCGGGACACGCCGAACGACGACCCGCTGACCCGCGGAACAGCGGTGCCGACCGCCGATCCGGCAGCCCGCCTCGACGGGAGGCTAGCCCGGTAGGTGGTCGTTGACCAGTGCGACAGCCCCATTTCAGAGGTTTCTGAAATACGCTTGACATAGACATACGTCTTTGCCGTCGCATTCAGGGTCATAAACGCCTGACGACTCAGGCCCTGCTCGAATCCGACCCGCCTGGCCGTATTGGCACTCCTGGCGGGGACGGAATGGGCACCGGAACCGGGACGCGAGTGGAGCCGGCCCGCCGAACGTCCGTTGGGACGGCGACGGACCGGTTCTCAACGGACGTCGGTGGTGGTCCAGCGTGGAGAGGCGTTGGTGACCGCGACGGTGTCACCGACCAGCGTGGTCAGCGCCTGGCTGTCCCGCCGCGCGCTGGTGCCGACCCAGAGCTCGACGTCTCCGGGCTCCACGACGCGGGTGAACGTGCGGTCGGAGAAGGCCAGCCGGGTGGTGGGCACCGTCAGCTCGACAGTGACGGACTGGCCCGGTTCCAGGTGGACCCGCCGGTAGCCGAGCAGCTGCGCCACCGGCCGGGTCACCGAGGCGACCACGTCACGACCGTAGAGCTGGACCACGTCGTCGCCAGCGACCGCGCCGGTGTTCGTCACCCGCACCGTCACCCCTACCGCCCCGCTGGTCGGCGCCGTGCTGGGCACCGTGAGCTCGCTGTACGCGAATGTCGTGTAGGACAGGCCGTGGCCGAACGGCGCCACGGGCGTCGCCGGCAGGTTGGTCACCTCGTTGCCCGCACCGAGGGTGGGGTGCAGGTAGGAGAACGGCTGCGCGCCGGCCGACCGAGGCAGGCTGACCGGCAGCCGACCCGACGGGTTGACCCGCCCGGAGAGCACCCCCGCTATCGCCCCGGCACCCTCCTCGCCCGGGAAGAACGCCTGCACCACCGCCGCGCAGCGCGAGAGCGCCCAGCCGATCGCGTACGGCCGGCCGGTGAGCAGCACGAGGACGACAGGTGTGCCGGTCGCCAGCACCGCCTCGACCAGTTCACGCTGGACACCGGGCAGCTCCAGGTCGTCCCGGTCGCAGCCCTCGCCGACAGTGCCGCGTCCGAAGAGACCGGCGTGGTCGCCGACGACCAGGACGGCAACGTCCGCGTCGGAGGCCGTGGCCACCGCCTCGTCGAAGCCGGACCGGTCGTCGTCGTTCACGTTGCAGCCGCGTGCCCAGGTGACGAGATCGTCGCCGTGCTCGGCCCGCACGGCGTCGAGCACGGTCGGCACCTCGATGCCGGTCTCCACACCGGGGTGCTGGACCAGGACGTGGTTGAGGAATGAGTAGCACCCGAAGAGCGCGCTCTGCCGGTCGGCGTTCGGGCCGATGACTGCGACCCGTCGCCCGGCGGGCAGCGGCAGCGCGTCCCGGTTGGCGACCAGCACGATCGATTCCTCGGCGAGCCGGCGGGCGATCGACCGGTGCTCAGGCGAGTCGAGGTCGATCGACTGGGGCGGCTCGTCGCTGAAGGTCGCGTCGAGCAGACCCAGGTCCCGCTTCTGGCGCAGCACCCGCAGCACCGCGCGGTCGATGAGCGCCTCGTCGAGCTTGCCCGCCCGCACCGACTCCCCCAGGGTCAGATAGGCGTCGCCGGTCGGCAGTTCGACGTCGAGACCGGCGGTCAACGCCTGCCCGGCCGCGTCCGCGTGATCGCTCGCCACGTGGTGCAGCAGGTTCAGGAACGCGACACCGTAGTAGTCGGCCACCACGGTGCCGTCGAAGCCCCACTGGTCACGCAGGATGCCGGTCAGCATCGTCGGGTCGGCGGCGACCGGAACCCCGTCGATCTCGGTGTACGAGTGCATGACACTGCGGGCGTCGCCGTCGATGATCGCCATCTCGAACGGGAGGAGCAGGACGTCGGCCAGTTCCCGGGGGCCGACGTGGACCGGGGCGAAGTTGCGCCCGGCGCGCGAGGCGGAGTAGCCGGCGAAGTGCTTGAGGGTGGCATGCACCCCCTGCGACTGCAGACCGCGCACGTACGACGTTCCGATGGTGCCGACCAGGTACGGGTCTTCGGCGATGCACTCGTCCACCCGGCCCCAGCGGGGGTCGCGGATCACGTCGAGCACCGGCGAGAGCCCCTGGTGGACGCCCAGGGCCCGCATCGAGGCGCCGATCGCCTCGGCCATCTCGGTGACCAGTTCGGGGTCGAACGCGGCACCCCAGGCCAGCGGGGTGGGGAACGTGGCGGCCTTCCACGCGGACAGCCCGGTGAGGCACTCCTCGTGGACGATCGCCGGAATGCCGAGCCGGGTGCCGGTGACCAGGTCCCGCTGGAACTTCCACAACCAGGACGCGCGTTGCGCCGCATCCAACGGGCGGGTCCCGTAGGCACGGGTGAGGTGACCGAGCCCGTGCCGGGAGAATTCTTCGAGCTTGAAGGCGTCGCCGAACTCCCCCTGCAACGGTGCGACCGCCTCGCCGTCCTCCTTCTCCCAGAAGCCGACGAGCTGGGCGATCTTCTCCTCGATCGTCATCCGGCCGAGGAGGTCGCGTACGCGGGCCTCGCCGTCATGCCCGTCCGGTCGTCCGTGCTCCGGACCTGCCTGAGCCGGCACCGGCTCGCCCACCACCGCGTGGACCTCAGTCATGCTGTGCCTTCCTCTGGTTGTGCTCGTGCCGCTGCCGCTCAGCCCTTTACCGCGCCCTGCAGGCCGCCGACGATCTGCTTCTCCGCGAGCGTGAAGAAGAGCAGTGCCGGCAGCATCGCCAGCGAGGTGAAGGCGAGTACGCCTGCCGTGTCGGTGGTGTACTGGCTGGAGAAGTTCTGCACGCCCAGCGGCAGGGTGTGCAGGTTGACGTCGCTGAGGACGAGCAGCGGCAGCAGGAACGAGTTCCAGCTCGCCACGAACGCCAGGACGCCAACGGTGACGAGCGCGGGCCGCGACAGCGGCATCGCGACGCGCCAGAGGAAGCCGAGCCGACTCGCACCGTCGATGGCGGCGGCGTCCTCCAACTCTCTCGGGATGGCCGAGAGGAAGGGACGCAGGATCACGATCGTCAGAGGCAGTGAGAAGGCGACCTGCGGCAGGATCACCGCGTAGTAGGAGTTGATCAGATTCAGGTCACGCAGCATGAGGTAGAGCGGCAGGATCGCCGCTCCGGCCGGAAACAGCAGACCGAGGGTGAAGAAGGTGTAGAGCCCTTCCCGCCCGCGGAAGCGGTAGCGGGCGAGCACGAACGCGGCGGCCAGTCCGAGCACGACCACTGCCAGCGTGGTTCCCAGGGCGATGACCGCGCTGTTGAACGCCTGTTGCCAGAAATTGCTCTGGGTCAGCACCCTGGCGTAGTTGTCCCAGACGAACGGGTCGGGCAGGCCGGCCGGGTCCGCGACGATCTGCGGGGTGGTGCGGAACCCGCCGATGACCACGTAGATGACCGGGGCGATCGACACCGCAGCGATCGCGAGGGCGAGCGCGTAGGTGAGCGGCGTGCCCCAGGAGACCTGACGGCGTCCGGTGGACGGGGGGAGAACCGAGTTCACGGCCATCGTCACTTCGCCCTTCCGGTGATGGCGCCCTCGATGTCGCGGCGGAGCAGGAACCGCTGGAACAGCAGCGCCGCCACGAAGGAGATGACGAACAGGATTACCGCCACGGCGTTGCCGTAGCCCCACAGCCGGGCGAAGAACCCGTTGTCCACCATGTATGTCGCCATGGTTGCCGACGCGCCGAGGGAACGCACCGCGGGCACCGAGGTCACCCAGATCATGTCGAAGATCTGCAGCGAGCCGATCATGGACAGGAACATCCAGATCCGGATCGTCGGGCCGAGCAGCGGGATCGTGACGTGCCGTTGGATCTGCCACCAGCTCGCGCCGTCGATGGCCGCCGCCTCGGTCAGTTCATCGGGCACGTTGGACAGTCCGGCGAGGAGCAGGATGATGGCGAAGCCGACGTACTTCCAGGTGAGGATGGCCAGCAGGGTCCAGATGACCACATCCAGGTCCGCCAGCCAGGCCTGCACCAGGCCGCCCATTCCCAGGGACCGCAGCAGCGCGTCGACGGTGCCCTCGCCGGTCAGCAGCAGCTTCCACATGATGCCGACGGTGACCTCGGCCAGCACGTACGGCACGAACACCAGCAGGCGGAACACGGCCCGCCCACGGAAGCGACGGTTGAGCAGCAGGGCGACGCCCAGGGCGATCGGGCCCTGGATCAGCAGCGACCCGAAAACGATGATCGCGTTGTTGCGCAACGCGTCGAGGAAGATCGGATCCTGGAAGGCGAGGGTGTAGTTCCGCAGACCGACGAACTCGGTGGGAGGGCCGACCCCGCGCCACCGGAACAGGCTGTAGTAGACAGCGAAGCCCATCGGCACCAGCACGAACATCACGTAGATCAGAACGGCCGGCGTGGTGAGCCCGATGATCTCGTACCACTTGCGGCGGTTGTCGGCTCGGCGGGCGGAATCGCGCCCGGCCTTGTGGGGGCCCGCCGGCGGCGCGGAAGCGCCACCGGCGGGCATACGGATCTGGTTGGCGGAGGTCACTTGCTTGCGGCCGCCTTCATTGCCGAGACGACCTTCTCAGGCGTCCCGTTGCCGGCGAAGATGGCGACGATCGCGTCGTTCATCGCGTTGCCGACGGTGCTGCCGTACGCCGTGTCCAGCCAGAGCTGCACGTAGCTCGCCCCGGAGGTGGCATCCAGGATGGACTTCAGCGCGGGGTCCTTCACGGCGTCCGCCGCACCCTTGGCGACAGGCAGGCCGGTGCCGGTCTCGGCGTAGCCCTTCTGCACCTCGGGGCTCACGATGTACTTGAGGAACTCGACGCACTCGGCCGGGGCGTTCTTGGCGCAGGAGAACCCGTCGCCACCGCCGAGAGCCGCCTTCGGGTCGCCCGGGGAACCGGCGATCGCCGGCACCGGGAACCAGCCGAGGAACGACGCGAGCTTCGCCTTGTCAGTGGTGACGGTGTCCAGCGTGCCGCGGTTCCAGTCACCCATGAGCTCCATCGCGGCCTTGCCGTTGGCGAGCATGCCGTTGGCGCTGGTCGGGTCGTTCTGGCCCGGCGTGGCGATGAAGTTGGGCTGGAACGGCTTGGTGTCGATGAACGCCTTCAGATCCTGGCCGGCCTTCACGAAGCACGGATCGTCGAAGTTCTTCTCCGCCGATGCCTTCTTGAGGGCGTCGACCGAGCAGGCGCGCAGCGCCATGTTGTACCACCAGTGCGCGGCCGGCCACTTGTCACCGGCGCCCACGGCGATCGGAATGACGTTGGTCGCCTTGAGCTTGGTGACCGCGGTGTTGAGCTCTTCGAAGGTGGTCGGCGGAGCCGAGATGCCCGCCGCAGCGAACATGTCCTTGTTGTACCAGATGCCCTCGATGCCCATCCGGAACGGCAGGCCGTACTGCTTGCCCTTGACCTGCCAGATCTCCGCGGCGCTGCCGATGTTGCCGACCTCGGTCTTGACCTGGTCGGTGATGTCCTTGAGGTAGTCGGCCTCCACCTGCTCGGTCATCTCGCCGCCACCCCAGGCCTGGAAGATGTCCGGCGGGTCGCTGCTCAGCAGCGCGGCAGGGAGCCGCGTGCGCTGGAGCTGGTTCGTCTCGATCGCCTCGATCTCGATCTTGACGGTGGGGTGAAGTGCGGAGAAGTCCTTGGCGACCTTCTCCCAGTAGGTCTTGCCGGGCCCGTCCTGTGAGGCGTTGTGCCACCAGCTAAGGGTCACCGGATCCTTGTACAGCTCGCTCTGAGGGGCCGCCTCTTCGCCGCCGCTACAGCCGGCGGTAACAAGAACACTTGTCATTAACAGTGCCAGGACGGCACTCGCACGCCGCTTCGTTGCCATCGATGTCTCCTCGACTAGTCAGTCGCGGTACTCGGCCTGCGGCGAAGTTTTACAGTCATGTAACTTGATGTCAATCGGTATCGATAACGTTTTCGAGTCGGTGGCGACGCACCCGCTGCGGGGCCCTATCATCATCGACGTGGTGTTTCAGCAGCGCGTCAAGATGTCGGATGTGGCACGTACTGCCGGCGTCTCGGTCGCGACAGTGTCGAAGGTCGTCAACGGCCGCTACGGCGTGGCCCAAGCGACCGTGGAGCGCGTCCAGCAGGTCATCCACGAGCTCGGCTACGAGGCGAGCCTGGGGGCGCAGAGCCTGCGCAGCCACCGCACCAACGTGCTCGGCATCCTGGTCGCCGAGTTCGAGCCGTTCTCGACCGAGCTGCTCAAGGGGGCGTCGCAGGAGGTCGCCGGGAGTGGGTACCAGCTACTGGCCTACTCCAGCGGGGACGGCGAGGGCGCCGCCGTGGGGTGGGAGCGGCGCTCGCTCGCCCGGCTCTCCGGCACCCTCATCGACGGCGCGGTGATCGTCACGCCGACCGTGGTCGAGACCGAACACAGCTTCCACGTCGTGGCCGTCGACCCACACACCGGGCCGTCCGACCTGCCCACCGTCGACTCGGACAACTTCGCCGGCGCCGTGCTGGCGACCAACTACCTGCTGTCCCTCGGCCACACCCGGATCGGGCACATCAGTGGACGCACCGACCTGAAGTCTGCTCAGCTGCGCGAGGCCGGCTTCCGCAGTGCGATGGCCGACGCCGGCGTGCCGGTGGACGAGCGGCTCGTCCGCGTCGGCGGGTTCCGGATCGAGAGCGCCGCCGGCACGGCCGCGGAACTCCTCGCCCTCACCGACCGGCCGAGCGCGATCTTCGCGGGTAACGACCTCTCCGCGATCTCCACGATGACAGTGGCCCGCGACATGGGCCTGTCGGTGCCCGACGACCTGTCGGTGATCGGCTTCGACAACGTACCGGAGTCGGCGCTGGTCAACCCACCGCTGACGACCATCATGCAGCCGCTGCAACGGATGGGCGCCGAGGCGTTGCGCCTCCTCGTCGACCTGATCGCCGGCGTCGAACGCGACACCCACATCCGGCTCCCCACCGAGCTGGTCATCCGTTCCTCCTGCCGCCCGCTGCCCTGACGCCCGGGGCCAGGCGGCGCAGGGACCCGGACCGTCGCCGTCGCACGTGGGGGCACGCGACAGGGTGGCGGAACGTGAATCTCGCCTAAGGCGACAATTCCTCCCCTAGGTTCGGTGCGCAGGACGCAGCCGAACCGGGGAGAGACGTGGACACCTATCCGGCGATCGAGGATCACGGGCTCATCGGCGACCTGCAGACCGCCGCGCTGGTGACGTGCGACGGGACCGTCGACTGGTTCTGCGCGCCGCGGTTCGACTCGCCGAGCATCTTCGCCGCCCTGCTCGACAAGGAGAAGGGCGGCTACTTCCAGATCGCGCCACACGACGTGCGGTACGTGACCAAGCAGCTCTACCTCCCCGGCACACCCATCCTGATCACCCGGTTCATCAGCGCCGACGGGGTGGCCGAGGTAATGGACTTCATGCCGGTCACCGGCGAGCGGGTCACCGACACGCATCGGCTGGTCCGCACCGTCACCATGGTCCGCGGCAGCATGCGCTTCCGGGTGGAGTGCCGGCCGCGCTTCGACTACGCCCGCGAAGAGCATCAGCTTGAGCGCCACCACAACGGTTACGTCTTCCGCAGCCGGTCGGCGACGCTGACGTTCAATCCGGTCGACCCGGTGCGGCGGTTGATCTCCGAACAGGGTGACGTCCACCTTGAGGGCGGCGACCTGGTCGCGTACGGCACGCTGAACGAGGGCGACACCGGCGGGGTGGTCCTGGAGACGGGCGGCGCCGAACCGCGCATCTTCGCGCCGGAAGAAATCCAGGGCATGTTCGAGTGGACCCGGGACTACTGGCGGCGCTGGCTCGAACGTTCCAGCTACACCGGCCGCTGGCGGGAGATGGTCGAGCGCTCGGCCATCACGCTCAAACTCATGACGTACGCGCCGACCGGCGCGATGATCGCCGCACCCACCACCGCGCTGCCCGAACTGGTCGGCGGAACCCGCAACTGGGACTACCGCTACACCTGGGTACGCGACACGTCGTTCTCGGTGCACGCGCTGCTCGGCCTCGGCTTCACCGAGGAGGTCAGCCAGTACATGAACTGGCTGGACGAGCGGATCCGCGAGGCCGGCGACCACCAGGACCCGCTGAAGATCATGTACCGGGTGGACGGCTCCTCCGACCTGCACGAGGAGGTGCTGGACCATCTGGAGGGCTACCGCGGCTCCCGGCCGGTGCGGATCGGCAACGGCGCCGCCGACCAGCTCCAGCTCGACATCCACGGCGAGGCCCTCTACGCCATGCACCTCGCCGACGAGCAGGGCATCCGCGTCTCACACCAGGTGTGGAAGAGCACCGTCCGGTTGGTCGACTGGCTCTGCCACAACTGGGACCAACCCGACGCCGGCATCTGGGAGAGCCGTCACCACCCCCGCAACTACACCTTCGGTCGGGTGATGTCCTGGGTCGCGCTGGACCGGGCCATCCGGCTGGCCACCCGCACCGGCCGCCCCGGGGACATGACCTGCTGGACCGAGCAGCGCAACCGCATCTACAACCAGGTCATGGAGCGCGGATACGACCGGGCCCGCGGCACCTTCGTGCAGGCGTACGACGAGAACGTGCTGGACGCGGCGCTGCTCGCCATGCCGGCGGTCGGTTTTGTCACGCCGAGCGACCCGCTGTGGCAGTCCACCCTGCAGGCGATCGAGCGCGAACTGGTC
Organism: Micromonospora sp. NPDC053740; assembly: GCF_040677775.1. Classification (NCBI taxonomy): domain Bacteria; kingdom Bacillati; phylum Actinomycetota; class Actinomycetes; order Micromonosporales; family Micromonosporaceae; genus Micromonospora; species Micromonospora sp. NPDC053740. The sequence goes on along the minus strand of NZ_JBFASO010000009.1, from coordinate 147,718 downwards.
TCCGACAGCCTGGTCCACCGGTACGACCCGGTCCACTCCCCCGACGGCCTCCCGGGCCACGAGGGCACCTTCAACATGTGCACCTTCTGGTACGTCGAGGCACTGGCCCGTGCCGGCCGCCTCGACGACGCCCGACTCACGTTCGAGAAGATGTTCACCTTCAGCAACCACCTCGGCCTCTACGCCGAGGAGATCGCCGCGACCGGGGAACAGATCGGCAACTATCCCCAGGCGTTCAGCCACCTCTCATTGATCAATTCTGCGTTGACTCTCAACGACCTGCTCGACAGCGAGGCCGACTCCCGCCGCAGGCGGTAGCGCCAGCATGCTCCGGCCGGCCGCCGCCCACCCGGAGCCGACGGCGGGAAGAGCTTGACGCGCCCACGTCCATCGCGCATGGTCGATAGGCATCGACCATCTCGAATGTATTGACACTGGGGGAACCGATGAAGGCATTCGTCACCACCGTCTCGGTTGCGGCCCTGCTGCTCCTGGCCACGGGCAGCGCATCCCACGGCCAGCCAGCGGCCGACCCGCCCTGCACCGGGCAGATCCACCCGAACCCGGGGTTCGAGCGCGGCACCGCCGACTGGACGGCCGGCCCCCGCATCGTCGTGCTCGGCGACGCGACCCGGCCCGCACACACCGGCCGCGCGTACGCCACCTTCGCCGGACTGGACGTGACACGTGGCGACCTGCTGCGCAGCACCGTCACGGTGCCGGCCAACTGCGACCTGACGGTCCGCTTCTGGGTGCGGACCACCACCACTGAGACCAGCCGCGGCGACTACCTGAACGTCGGACTGGCGGTCACCGGGATACCCCCGAAGACGAGGTTCTCGCTGGCCTTCGACGGCGGGGCGCAGTGGCGGCAGTACGTCATGTCGAGCGGAACCGCCACCACCGAACGCACCGCGACGGCCAGCTTCCTCGCCAGCGAGACAGCCGGCAACGGCGCCACGACCTTCGACGTCGACGACGTGTCCTTCACGTTGAGCTGACCTGGGCGGGCCACTCCACCGTCTCCAGAGCGGGGTGGCTCCTGACCGCGTCGACCAGTCGCCTGGACCCACTGACCTTCGTGCCGATTAGTACTCCAACGTTACTTAGCGATGCCGATGTCCCTCGCCGCTGGATGGGTCGCCGTAGCCCTGTGGCGACATCGGACCAGAACGCAGTCATCGAACGTGTAGCTTCGATCTTATGCTGATACCACGGCCGCTTATGGCCGTCGGGGTCAGCGTGGGACATGGCCGCTTGCAGACTGGACCAACAAACGGAATCCCATTGGCACCCGCTGGTGACGACGCAGGCCGAGTATTTCGTAGTCGACCGAGAGGTCATCGAAGAAGAGCCCTGATCCGGGGGCCATCTGCACGTCCGGGATCGTGATCGTGACGAAGACCGGCAGCTCCTTGCCTGCGGCGATCCTGATCGAGCTGAACGGTACCGCCGCAGCCTGGTCGAAGACGACGGCGGTGGCCTCGTCGGCAGGGTTTACCGCCAGGCGGGCAATCTTGAAAATGTGCCGATCCGCCGGACCGCCTTCGCCCGCGATGCCAGTGATCGTCACCGGCCACGGCCCGGGATTGCGGATGGACGCGCCGAACGTGACCTGGCCTCCGGGACTGAAGGCGAACCGCACCTCCGTCGTCGGCCCCTCCGTGCGGGAGTCCGCATCAGCTCCATGCCACCAGGAGCTTCCATGATCGAGGCGATGGCCGGTAGTGGCTGAGAGATACCCAGCGCTCAACGCGACGGCCAGCGCCGCGGCGACGAGGAGCCATCGACGACGTGTCACAGGGGCATCCGCAAGGGACGAGCACCGACGCTGACGTCATGACCGCGCACGCTACTACGCGTATACGCGCACCAGCCCGATCCCGACCCGGAGATCATCGCGTTGACCATCGCCGAAATTCGCCGACTCCTCAACGCCTTCGTCCTCACCGCGTCGCTCCGGCCAGCGCACACCCTGCACTGGCCGGCTTGCCGACGAACGTCCCAAGCCCGAGCCCGCCGATCCCACTACCAGCGCAGACAGGCTACCCCAACGTTACTGACTTTGGCGTTGGGCGTGGCGTGGGCATGAAGACGGCCACCGCGTTGATCATCGATGGTTTGTGAAGACAACCGAAGATCGTGCGGGGTCACAGCGTAAACCCCGCCGGGTGGCGAGTCGTCCTGGACGAGGCGGTGACGCGTGTCGCTGACCGGTTCGTGCGGGCGGAGCCCCGTCGGACCGCCGGGCAGTTCGTGGAAGGACTGCTGTCGGGTGTGGAACGCAAGACCTGCTGGACCCTCGCGGAACGGGCAGGCCACGCGGATCCGCAGGCGATGCAGCGGCTGCTACGTACGGCGGTCTGGGACGCCGACGCCGTCCGCGACGACGTTCGGACCTGGCTGATCGATCAACTCGGCCACCCCAACGCGGTGCTGGCCTGCGACGAGACCGGCTTCCTGAAGAAGGGCCTGTGCTCGGTCGGGGTGCAGCGGCAGTACACCGGCACCGCCGGCCGCGTCGAGAACAGCCAGGTCGGGGTGTTCCTCGCCTACGTCTCGCCTCTGGGGCGAGCGATGATCGACCGCCGGCTCTATCTACCCGAGACGACCTGGTGCGACCGGCCCGAGCGTCTCACCGCCGCCGGCGTTCCCGACCAGGTCGGGTTCGCCACGAAGCCGGCGCTGGCCCGGCAGATGATCGCCGCCGCCCTGCACGCCGAAATCCCGTTCGCGTGGGTGACCGGCGACGAGGTCTACGGCGCCGACCCCGGCCTGCGCGCTGACCTCGAACACTGGAGGATCGGTTACGCCCTCGCGGTCGGCTGCGACCGACGCGTGGCGGTCAACGACGGCCGCACCCTCATCCGCGTTGACGACCTCGCCGAGCGGATACCCACCCGCGAATGGCAGCACCGCAGCTGCGGGCCGGGCGCGAAGGGTCCCCGTGACTACCTGTGGGCGTGGATCACCACGGCCACCCAACCTGGTGAGCCCGGTGGCTGCTCATCCGCCGCAACCGCACCACCGGCGAGTTGGCCTTCTACCTGTGCTGGTCACCCCGACCGGTGCCGCTGCACACCCTCGTGACCGTCGCCGGTTCCCGGTGGAGCATTGAGGAGCTGTTCCAGACCGGCAAAGGTCAGGTCGGCCTGGACCACTACCAGGTCCGCAGTTGGACCGGCTGGCACCGCTTCATCACCCTGGCCATGCTCGCCCTGGCCGTCCTGACCATCCTCGCTGCCCAACAACCCGACACCGACCCGAAGATCATCGCGCTGACCGTCGCCGAGATCCGCCGACTCCTCAACGCCTTCGTCCTCGCCACATCGCTACCGCCAGAGCACACACTGCACTGGTCGATCTGGCGACGAACAGCCCAAGCCCGCGCCCGCCGATCCCACTACCAGCGCAGACAGGCCAAGTGACGTTGGAGTATTAGGTCGTGGTCCGTCCAGACGAACCAGGACCGGTCCATGGTCGGTGAGAACGGGTAACACCCTCCACGTTCTTCGAGCAGTTCGGAAACGGCCGACAGGGCCCCGCCACACATGACGGTCGTCGAAGTCGCCGGCCGTCAAGAATGCGTGGAAGGCGACGCAGTCGGGCCTTGAGCCGTCGACCGAGTAACGGCCCACTGGTGTTCGGTAGGGCATCAACGCTCTCCTCGTCGAGTGACCCTGCCAACACGCCGCCATCGTGCCGCACCAACCAGATCGACGCAGCACCACCGGGGCCGACGAGCACCCGCACTGCTCGCAACGCGGCCGCAGAACAGATGACGACTGGACTGTCAATAGCGAATCGCGATTGGTGAGGCCACAAGCAACCCCGGAACTGCAAGGCATTGAGATTCCGATCTCTGCCGGCGGATTTCCTGGCCGGTGAGGGAAACCAACTCTATGCTTGCCGCCGAATAGGCTGCGGCTCATCCGGGCCGAGGGTCACCCCGATACAAGGATTTGCGAATGCACCGGAAGTCTGTTCTGGGCAACGGCACCGCCGACGTCAGCGAAGTAGCACCTGACGGCCACCTGCCGGCCTCGGCCGCAGAGGGCGCCGCGCGCCGATCCGCGGTCGCCGAGGAACAGGCGTTTCTGGACCTGGCCACCGCCCAGCGCGACAGGCTGGCCGATCACCTACAGGTCGAGCTTTCGTCAGAGCCGCTGGACGCATTGGAAGAGGCCCGGCAGCGCATGCTCCGCCAGCAGTACGACGAGCTACGGCGAGCAGAGGAGGGGCTGGTCTTCGGCCGCCTCGACGGGCTTGACGGCACAGTGCGCCACGTGGGCCGCGTCGGCCTCCGTAACGACGGCGAAGGCACTGAACCACTGCTGGTGGACTGGCGCGCGCCCGCAGCTCGGCCGTTCTACACGGCGACGGCCGTCGACCCACAGGGTCAGGCGCGGCGTCGGCACATCCGTACGACGGGATCGGCCGTCGTCGGCGTGGACGACGAACCGCTGGACGGCAGCGCGACTGCGGAACTCGTCGGCGAAGGTGCGCTACTGGCCGCCCTCGACCAGCGCCGCACCGGTCGCATGTCGACGGCGATCTCCACCCTGCAACGCGAACAGGACGACATCATCCGGGCGGAGGCCACCGGCCCGCTGATCGTCCAGGGCGGTCCCGGCACGGGCAAGACGGTGGTTGCCCTGCACCGCGTCGCGTACCTGCTGTTCACCCACCGAAAGATGGCCGACCAGGCCGTCCTGGTCCTGGGGCCGTCGCCACGGTTCCTCCAGTACATCGCCCAGGTGCTGCCCGCGCTCGGTGAGACCGCCGTCGTCTCGGCGACCTGCGACACCCTGCTGGCCGACATCCAGGTAGGCCGTGACGAGAGCCGACTTCTCGCCGAGATCAAGGGCCGCGCCCTCTGGCAGCCCGCGCTCGAAGGCTATGTCGCGTCGCTACTCCCCCGGCCTCGCGAGCTGAAGCTGCGCTGGGATGGCGACTTCTACGTCATTCCCACCGCAACTGTGACGCAGGCGCTCGCCTCGGCGGTGCAGGGACGCCCGTACCACAGCGCCCGCGCAGCGTTCGCCGAGCAGTTGCATCATCTCCTGGCCGATGTCGTCGCCGAGCAGCGCGAGGCGCTGATGGAGGAAATGGAGGAAGGCTTCGAGGACATCCTCGCCCGCGTGGACAAGGGCATGGCGCACGACCAGTCCTCCACCCCGACGTCCACCGGCAGCGACATCGACGGGTTGCTCTCCGATGAGGAAGTCGAGCAGCTTCGTTGTCGTATCGCCGAGAACGCCACCATCGCCCGGTTCATCGAGGCGTGGTGGCCCACCCTCGACCCCGAGACCCTGCTGGGTGACCTCCTGACCGACCGCACCCTGCTGACCCGGTTCGCCCCGCAACTGTCCCCCGAGGAGATCACCGCCGTCGCGGCCGAGCCCGCCCCATGGGCATCAAGCGACATCCCGCTGCTCGACACCCTCGCCGACCTACTCGGCGAGGTCGGCGCCCCGCAACCACAGGGCGAGTTCCTCGCCGAACGCGCTCGCCGCATGCGCGGCTGGGTGTACGGCCACGTCGTCATCGACGAGGCGCAGGAGCTGTCCGAGATGCAGTGGCAGATGGTCCTGCGGCGCTGTCCCAGTCGCTCCATCACCGCCGTCGGCGACATCGACCAGGCCGAGGCAGCCCACCGGCACACCAGTTGGGCGCAAGCGGTACGGGCTGCCTTCGGAGACCGCTGGACCGCCGCGGAACTCACCATCTGCTACCGGACCCCGCGCGAGGTCATGGACCTCACCGAGCCGGTCCTGAAGAAGGCTGGCAGCCACAACACGCCGCCACGAGCGGTACGCTCCTCCGGCATCGCCCCCTGGGAGCGCACAGTCACGCCCGCTGAGCTTGCCGGCGTCGCCGTCGAAGCAGTGCAACAGTTGCGGCAACGGTGGCACGGCGGCACTGTCGGCGTCATCGCCCCGGCGGAGCGCATCGCCACACTGCAAGCCGTGCTGAGCGACGTGCCGGTGCTCACCGCAACCCAGTCCAAGGGACTGGAATGGGACGCGACGCTCCTCATCGACAGGCAGGGCGTCGCCGCTGAACCGCGCGGCTGGAACGGCCTCTACGTGGCGCTCACCCGATGCACCCAGGAACTCGGGCAGCTGACCCTCACGCAACAATCGGCATCCGCATGACGTCTGTTGGATGCTGTTCGAGATGCGCGCTGTTCTGCTGAACCAGGAACGGTCCCACGCTCTGACCAGCGTTCGAACAAGTCCGAACAAGCCGGTGAGCAGCCCGGACAGGCGCGCTTGTGTTCGGAACCGTCATCGGCGGTAGCGACCGCCTATCCAGCGTCCATAAGCTGAACTCCAATCATCAGTGACGCTGCCGAATCGAAGCTTGAGAACGAGTTTCGCCCCACACGGGTTGCGGACCGACCTCGGACACGTTCGGCAATTCGTCATCGCTGCCGGCTCGTTCACACGGCAGTCGTGCAGAAAGTGAGGCAAGATCTTGAGGAGATCACTGCTGGCGCTGGCAACGGCGATCGTCCTTCCGCTGAGCACACTGGCTGTGCCAACCCCGGCGCTCGCCGCGGGTTGCACGAATACCGCGCGCATAGAAATGCGGTTCGCAGAGGCGCCGTGGCGCTACGGCTACAGCAGTTCGTCCAACGTGGCCGGATACGCGTACCCCGAATACACCTACATCATGGACGGGCGCTGCACCAGCCCAGCCGGTCTCTTGTGGTACCGAAGGGCAGCGGATCCGGTCGTGGTGTACATCTACAGCGCGCACCGAATCGACTAGCCTCGCACCTCGAGAAGGCTTTGGGGTGGTCACTGCGTCGAAGCGCTCTCCGTGCCGGGATGATCGGCCTTTCGCGGGTCGGATCTTTCCGCTACGGAGGGCGCTTTCCCACACGACACACCCGGAGGGTCTGGACGGTGACGGGGGATACGTCAGGCCAGTGTGTACTCCAAGACATAGGAGTGGCTGCCGTCGTCGGACTGGACGATCTCGAACGCCCCCGCGATCCCTGTAAGTTCACCGGAGCCCGTTCCCGGGACGACGCGGATCGCGAGTTGCTCACCGTGGCTGCCGGGTGCGCTGTGTTGGAGGACGAACGAGCCCTTGAGGCCGTCGAGTTCGCCCGTGAATCGCTCCACGGCGACATAAGCAGCGGGGGTGCCCTCGACATCGGCCACCGACAGCATGTTCACCGTACTGATGCCGGCCAGGCCGCCCTGGAAGGTCTTGGTGAGCCGGGCCCGGCCAAGCGCGGCCCCCGAGCCTTCGTCGAGCACCTCCGGCTCGAATGATGTGACGTCAAAGGTCCCGCCAGCCTTCGTGCTCATTCCGCACCCTCCCACCTTGATCGCATTATCACGTCGCAGCCTTGCACACGGCACTGACATCCCCCGGACCATGACCCTCGCAGGCCCGCTCGGTGCTTCCGGCGGAGGACCGCCCCCTGCTCGCCCCTCCCCCCGTTCCCGTCACCTAGCCGCGTCGTCGGTGTCCGCGCCTCATCAGTGATCATTGAGCGGTTCTGAGCCCTGCGGCGCCCTCGGCCGACTCCGGTGCGTTCTCCCTGGCCGGTCCGCCACTGTTCGCCGCGTTGGCCCCGGGGCGGAACATCCTCATCGCCGGAGCCGGCGGGGGCTTCGACGTGTACGCGGGCCTGCCGTTGGCGTTCGCGTTGTGGCGCGCCGGTGCGCAGGTGCACCTGGCCAGCCTCTCCTTCTCGGAACTCGAGTTGATCGACCGAGACGCGTGGGTGGCCGAGCGCGTCGCCGCGCTTCGGCCGGACACCACCAGTCCCGACTGGCACTTTCCGGAGCGCACGCTCGCCCGATGGCTGGCGGCTCAGAGCGTGTTTGGGATGTGCGTTGGTCGGGCGTGCCGCACAGTGGGTGCGATCGGTCGAACGCGCTGACGCCCAAACCGCTTTGGCTGAAGGCAAAGCGGTGACCAACTGGGTGTCGTCAAAAGCGGAGGGAAACCGTCCTCCTGAAGGCTGAGGAGCCGTCAGGCGTCGTATCGGAAGTGTGCCGGCGGACCGCCCTCCGGGCAGGCCGGGCGGGGCGTGTGCCCGCACTCGATCCAGTGGTCGCCGCCTGGGGGTACCTGGTAGGTCCGGGGTCCCGGTGCTGCGGTCGTGACAAAGCTCCGACCCCGGTTGGTCACCTCGACCCGCTTTCGTTTCCCAGCGACCACGAGGTCGAGTTCGAGAGTCCACTCCACCGTGCCGGTGGTGAACGCGGTCAGGTCGAACACCTCGGTCTCGCCCTTCGCGAGGGTGAACCCGAACAGTGGCCTGCGCCCCTCAATCAGGGTGCGGTAGCGGGCGGCCGGCTGGGGAGCGTCCAGGTCCATCTCGACGTCCCGTGGTTCGGCGGCTCCCTGCTGGCCGCCGCAGCGCAGTTGCACACCGGCCGGTTCCGGAGTTTGGCTGCGCCGGATCACGCGGGCACGCAGGTTGTCGATCAGCACCCCCTGGTCACCGGCGCCCTGCACGACGACGCGCACCCGGCTCACCTTGTGATCGACCGCGCCGAGGGCGCGCGCCCAGTCGATCAGCGTCGCGCAGCCCACCGGTGGATCATCGGAGGGCCGGGCGTCCTTCGGCAGCACCATGGCGAACTCAGCGGTGCCCCAGGTGTCCACGGTGGCCGGATTCACCACGACGTGTACCGCGACGACCTGCGGGTCCACATGATCAACCCATCTGGGAACATAGATGCTCGCGACGGCGCCAACGAGGGCGGCTACCGCAGTGCCCAGCACGAACCACCATGCCCGATGTAACGATCCCAGCACCCGACGCAGCCGCGGTACAGGCTGATCGCCGCCCGGTTTGTCCCGGTCCGCTGCCGGACGCCCGCCCCGGACTACCTTCTTGCGGTCCGGACCGCTGGTGCCGCGCCGCCGTTTCGGTTTGCCGCCGCTCACGACCCGGACCCCTGCCACGAACCCGCCAGCTTGCCGTCCGGGACCGACCACACGTGGCCGTACTCCGGGCCGGCCAGCAGCCAGCCGCCGTTCTCCGTGAACTCCAACTCGGTGGGGTTCACGGCGGGTTTGGCTCCTGAGGCCACGGCCGGCACCTTCCAGTGTCCAACCTCCTGGGGAGGGCCCGGATCCCAAAGCACCACTTCGTCGTTCAGGGTCAGGAATGCCACGTGCCGAGCCTGCCGGTCCACTGTGCTGGTCAGGGTGCTACCGCAGGCGCAGGGCCGCCACTGGAATGTCTGCTCGTCCGGCACCCAAACCAGGAAGCCTTCTTGACCGGCGATCACCACCCGCTTTCCGCCGTTGACCACGGCCAGCCCTGCTACGTCCAAGATGACACCCGGATCACTCGGCACCTCGATGCTCGACGGAAGCGGCGAGACGATCTCACGGCGACTGTGCAGATCGTGGAGCCAGTAGCGACTGTTGTCCCGTTCATCGAACAGTTCGACCACCAGATGGCCGCTGTCGGCCGAAAAGCGTAACTTGCCGGTGCGCGGCTGGGGTTCGCCGTCCGGACGCTTTACCTCCTCGGGCAGGGGCAGCGCCGTGGGGTCCTTCGTGGTGAAGTCGTAGAGGACCACCGAGTCCGGTAGTCCGACCGCGAGGTATCGCCCGTCGGGAGAGAAGTCCATGCTGATCCGGGCGTCTTCGGCGCCGGTGCCGAACCGGTCGAACTCGGCACCGTCGGCGGTGGAGACAACCACCCAGTCGCCGGCCAGCCGTGCCTGATACTTACCGTCCCGGGTGAGCTGGGCGCCGGCGAGACTCCGACGGGCCAGGTCGAACTCAGGACCGGGCGGCGCCGCGCTGCTGACCGACGGCTCGACGATCTGGTCGGTGCCGTCCAGTCGAGTCGGCCCCGGTTCGGTGGTGCAACCGGCCAGCAGCAGACTCACCAGTCCGGCGACCATGGCCCGCGTTGGCCAGGCTCTCGCCGGCACCCGGCAAGCCGACGGTGCCCTGCGCGGGGGATGGCGCCGACCCGCCAGCGCGCCGACCCGCTCGGACAGCCGGAGCGGTTGGCGCGGATCGCACATCGCCGCCGATTGCCACAGCACCAGTGCGCCTCCAGTGATCCACTGTGGTCACTCATTTCGCTCAGGCATTCTATCCCTTGGCGTCGATTCGCCCGATGGCAGAATACTGACAGTTCGCTACTCGATGGTGTTGACAGTCCAACAACGCATTCAGACGCAGGGACCTCAGGGTCCCACTGCACTCGGACGGGGCTGGGCTTCGACTCCCGCGACCAGGTCGCCTTGTCGCCGTGCGCGGGGGCGGTAGTGACTGAGAGAGCGTTTCGCATCGCCGCCGCCACCAGCGGCGAGTTCGGGGACGTCCGATTCACCCGACGCACCGGCGGCGGCGACCTGTTCGTCAACCCGCTGATGGCGATCTACTTCGCCGTCGATCTCGACAAACTCGCGGCCCGATGCCTCTACCTCGAGCGCATCGAGAACACCATCGGCAGACGGCAGGTCATCACACGCATCCAGGCGTTCCGCGACGAACTTCTCGACGCACGCATCCCCCGCGCTTTCCCGCATTGAGCCAACACCGCGCTCAACGGGCCGGGGTCACTCACCTAGATGGCGCCGTCCTCCACCTTGCTGAGCATGACGTCGACGTCACCAGATCGGATCATCTCTCCCAGGGCCGCCACCATCGCCTCGACACCGGGTCTTGGAATGATGACCAGGTCAGAGCACCAGAAGTATCGGCCGCCCCCAACCTCCCCGGTCCCAGCCCACCGTTGCAGGAGACGACCGATCTCACCCGTCGTCATGAACGTGGCGTAACGATGGGTACCGTCAGCGAGGTACAGGTGCGCATCGATGTTGTCGGCAGTCTCGGGCTCGTCGTCCTGGCCGGCCATGAACTGAACGCGAGCGCCCTCGACCACGCGGTCCCATTCCGCTGTCTGACTCACCGAAGCATCATCGCAGCTTCGGACGCTCGGCTTGGGTACCGTTCTGCTCGGCACCGACAGCGGTGGGATGAATCGGACCGCCGCCTCGGCAAGCCTGGTCAGCCCCGGCGACTCTTGGACATTTGCATCGAGCGTGTGGTGGCGCGGGCGGCGGTGTCGATGAGGTCTGCGACCGGGCCGGGTTGCGAGACCGCTACCGCGTGGGAGGCGGCGATCTCCACCGCCGTGGATCCCGCCCTGTCGGCCAGGAATCGCTGCAAGTCTGGCGGAATGCCCAGGTCCTGGGTGGTGATCAGGGTCCAGGACGGGATCGTCTTCCAGGCGGCCTTCGTCACGCCCTCCTCCTGGGCGCTCGCCGAGGCGGGCCGTTGCGCTGCGGCCATGATTTCGGCGGTGCCGGGGTCGACGTCGCCGGCGAAGACCTCGGGGAACTTGTCCTGCAAGATGTACTGGTCCATGGTCATGCCGCCGTCGTCGGAGGGGACCGGCACCATGTTGATGCTGGTGGCGAGCTGACTTCCGGGGTACTTGGTGAGCAGCCCGATCACGCTTTCGCCGACGTCCGGGCTCACGCTGGCCACGTACACCAGAGCTTTGACGTTGGATGCGCCATCTGCGGCCTCGGTCATGACCAGCCCGCCGTAGGAATGGGCGGCCATCACTACCGGGCCGGGCAAGCTGTCCAGGAGCGCCCGCACGTAAGCGGCGTCCTTCTGCACACCCCGCAGCGGATTGGCGACGGCAATGACCGGGTAACCCCGACGTTTGAGGTCGGCGATCACCCCATTCCAACTCGAACAGCCGGCGAATGCGCCGTGGACCAGCACAACTGTCGGCATTTCCTGGGCAGACATGTCAGAAGCAGCGCTCATCTGGAGTTCCTTCCGAGGGCTCGCCTCCCGCTGCCTGCGGTACGCAGACCGGACCCGACGAGGACGGTCGGCGGAGCATTTCCACGGAGTGCCTCGTCAAACATGTGGCCGGCGCCCGACTCGGACACGAGATGTCGCAGGCTGTGCGGCCACCGGGTGCCACGCCCGATGCCCTCAGATACAGATAAGACCGAACGTTCTGTCGCTAGGATGGGTGGATGGCGAGCGACGAACCCACTGCCCGACCGTCCGAGGCACGTTCCAAGCTTCTCCGCACGGCGATCAGGATCTTCTATGCGGAGGGCATCCACTCCGTCGGCGTCGACCGGATCATTGCCGAGGCGAAGGTGACCCGGGCTACCTTCTACCGGCACTTCCCCAGCAAGGACGACCTCATCCTGGCCTACCTGCGCGAGGTGCATCAGCTGGAGCGCGGCATGGTCGACGATGCTCTCGCCGCCAACCGGTCGCCGGTCGAGCCGCTCCTGGCCATCGCCAATTCCATCGCGCAGAACATCCAGTCCCCCGGGTTCCGTGGGTGCGCGTTCCTGAACGCCGCAGCAGAGTATCCCGACACGAACCATCCCGTGCACCAGGAACTCACTGCCCACCGGAAATGGTTCCTGGACACCATCACCACGCTCATGGCACAGGTCCACGAAGAAACGGCGGATCCCGCGGCGCGCCACTTCGTCATGCTCCGGGACGGCGCCATGGCTGCCGGATGCCTCTCCGACCCCACGTTGGTGTCCGAGACCTTCCTGCGCGGTGTCGAAGGACTCCTCAGGATCAACTCGGAGCGGCAGTCGGCAGAGTCGGTCCGCTAGTCCCCGCACGGCCTCGGGCTGGGCCACCCCGGATAGGGGATGACCCAGCTCCTCGGTGATGCCGCCACAGGTTGAACCCGCCCCCGCTCGGTGGGCTTCGTCTCCCTCTCGCCGCAGCGAGTGCCCGGCCGGCGACGGCACGGACGGCTCAGGTCAGCGGCCGTACGCCTCCAGCAGGCGCAGCCAGACCTCGCTGACCGTCGGGTACGCGGGCACGGCGTGCCACAGCCGCTCCAGTGGGACCTCACCGACGATGGCGATGGTCGCGGCATGGATCAGTTCCGCGACGTCCGGGCCGACGAGGGTGACGCCGACGATCACCCGTCGGTCCTCGTCCACGACCATCCGGGCATGCCCCTGGTAGCCGTCGGCGTGCAGCGCGGCCCCGGCGACGGCGGCCAGGTCGTAGTCGACGACCCGGATCCGCAGTCCGGCGGCCTCGGCGGCGGCTGCGGTCAGCCCCACCGACGCTATCTCCGGGTCGGTGAAGACGACCTGCGGCACGGCGCGCTCGTCAGCGGTGGCGACGTGCCGACCCCACGGGCGGTCGTCTGCCGCTTCGCCAGTGGCCCGCGCCACGATCACGTCGCCCACCGCGCGAGCCTGGTACTTGCCCTGGTGGGTCAGGAGCACACGCCGGTTGACGTCCCCGGCCGCGTACAGCCATCCGTCGCCGATCAACGCGCCGGTGCCGTCGACCACCCGCAGGGTGTCGTCGACAGTGAGCCAGGCGCCCGGCTGCAGGCCGATCCGGTCGAGGCCGACGTCGTGCGTGTGCGGCGTACGGCCGATCGCGACGAGGATCTCGTCGGCCTCGACCTGTGTGCCGTCGGTGAGCGTGATGTGCACAGTGCCGTCGCCGTCGCGATTCACCGACGTGACCTCGGCACCGAGTTGGACCGACACGCCAGCTTCCCGCAGGGACTGCGTGACCCGCTCGCCGACGAACGGCTCCGCCGCAGTGAGCACTCCGTCGCGGACGAGCATCGTCACCGCCGATCCGAGGCCGGCGTACGCGGTCGCCATCTCCGTGGCCACCACGCCACCACCGATGATGGCGAGCCGGCCGGGAACCTCGCTCGCGGCGGCTGCCTCACGGCTGGTCCACGGTGCCGCCGCGCGCAGACCGGCGATGTCCGGCACCAGTGCGCCGGTTCCGGTCGCGATGACGACCGCGTGTCGGGCGGTGAGCGAGGTGGTGGCGCCGTCCGCGTCGGTCACCTCGACGATCCGGTCGGAGCCGATCCGCCCCTGGCCCCGGTACAGGGCGATCCCCGCGGAGTCCAGCCAGGACACCTGCCCGTCGTCCTTCCAGTGCGAGGCGACGGCGTCCCGGCGGCGCAGCACGGCCTTCGCGTCCAGCTCGCCGGTCACCGCCTCGCGCGCACCGGGCAGCTGGCGAGCCGCCCGGAGCGCGGCCTGGCTGCGCAGCAATGCCTTGGTAGGCATGCAGGCCCAGTACGAGCACTCGCCACCCACCAGTTCCCGCTCGACGATCGCGGCGGTCAGGCCGCCCTGCACGACGCGGTCGGCGACGTTCTCCCCCACCGGCCCCGCCCCGATGACAACGACGTCGTAGGTGGCCTTCCGCACGTCAGTGTCCCTTCGCGGCGCGGCCGAGGCGGATGGCCGCGATGAGGAAGAAGATGGCGCCGGGGATGGCGTAGCCGACCGCGTTGGTCAGCGCCGGGTTGTCCGCCGAGGCTGCCGCGACGAACGATCCACCGGCGATGACGGAGATTCCACCGCTGATGATCATCGGCCACTGGCCACCCATCTTGCGGCGGGTGACGCCCACGATCAACTGAACCAGCCCGGCCACGACCGCCCAGGCACCCCAGACGCGCAGGACCGCGGGGATGCCGGACGCGCCGGCGACGCCCAGGCCCACCGCGGCGAGCAGGCTGATCGCGACGTTCACGTACAGCAGGGTGGGCGATCCGGTGGCCCGCGACGCGCGGACGTCGACGATGGCGGCGGCCACGTCGAACAGCGGGTAGAGCACGAGCAGCGCGGCGGTGAGGGGGTTGAGGTGCTTGGCGAGTGGGAACGTCACGGCAGCCCAGACGATGGCGAAGGCGAAGCGACCGAAGTACAGCCGCCGCAGGGCGGCGGCCGTCGTCGAGATGCCGGGAACGGCAACGGTGGTCATGGTCATCCTTTCGGTGATTCCGGAGCGAAGGGGACGCCCAGCGGGGGTGCGGGCCGCCACCGGGAGGGGTAGGGCGGGGTGCTACTCGATGTCTGAGAACAGCCCCGTGATCTCCACCTGAGCGCCCTGGAGCCCACCGAAGACGGCACCGGCAACGGGCGTCGCGACTGCGGCAGCGGCGTCCTCGTAGCTGGCGAAGTACAGGTCGAGCGTCCGGTACGCGGGAGTGGGTGTGCCGTCCTCCTTCGGCCACACCTTGGCCGACTCGACCCGCTGAAGCTTCGGGAACGTCTCCGCGGCCCGGCGTACGTCGGCGTAGACCTTTTCGAACTCGTCCGGGTCGGTGGGGTTACCGATGATTAGGGTGATCTTGGTGGGCATGACGGTCTCCTTCAGGTGCAGCCGTACACCTGGCCAGCGCCAGGTAGAACGAACGTTCTGTCTGTGAGAACAGTACCCACCCGGCCCCCTGCCGTCAATACCGACCGTTCTATCTAGGGGCGGCGGTGGCGTTGTGTCGCTCTCCCCCATCCGGGCGGAGCACGGTTCGACATGAATGCGCGGTGCGTGCCTGGTCGGGCGGTTACGCGACGAAACGGGCTACCGCGGCGAGCGAGCTCCGCGTCACGCCTCGGAGTCGCGATCTTCGGACGTCTCTCGTCCGATCGGCGAGGCGGTAACCTCCTGCGGTCGACCCCGCCTGCGCAGCGCGTCCAGGAGCGCGACCACGGCCAGCACTCCGGCCACCACGCTCAGCCCCGCCATCGGCGTCCAACGTGCCAGCAACGGCGTGAACAGCAGCAGGGCAGCCAGGCCGATGATCTGGGGTCGGGACGCATGGTCGAAGATCTCGTACTCCAGCCGCGTACGGGCGACCAGGAAGAGCATCGGACCGCCCACCACGAACAGCAGCCAACTGGGTCGAGGCTGCCCGAACGGATGATCGATCACCAGCTCGTATCCGACCGCCGTGACGAGCACGCTGAGCACGATCAACAGATGCGTCCGTTCCGACACCGCGCCCAGCCGGCCGGGCATACCCGCCCGGCCGAACGCCTCCGCCAGCAGCAGACCGGCACGATAGAAGTAGATCCGCCAGAGCAGCGCGCTGGTGGCGAACGCGACAGTGAAGGCGGCTGCCCGCTCCGCGGAGTAGTCCGCGCCGCTGAAGACCACGCCGACAACCAGAATCGACTCACCGAGCGCGATCAGGAACATCTGCTGGTAGCGGTCCGCGAGGTGAGTCCCCGCGATCCGCCACCGCCCTACCTTCGAGACGCCGAGCCACGGCAGCGGCCAGCCCAATGTCCAGGCGAGGTAGTCGACAGCAAGGGCGACGACCCACAGCGGCAGGCGGAGGTGATCCGGGCCCAGCGCGCCGGCCAGCCACAGCGGGGCGCTCGCCAGCGCCCACACGACAAGCCGAAACGGCACCAGCCGTCGCGGATGGCCACGCAGCGCGACGGCGACCACGAGCGGCCGCACCACCATCACCATCAGGTACGCGACCACGAACGGCAGCGCTCGCTCCTCCATGGCGCGGGGCAGCGTCACCGCCATGATCAGGCCGGCGAACATGGTGCCGACCACGACGGCCTGAATGACCGGCCGCTCCGGCTCGTACCGGCTGGTGATCCAGGCGGTGTGCGACCAGATCAACCAGAGCGCCAGAAAGAGCAGCAGGGTACGACCGAACCCCGTGACGAGCTCCCAACCGGTGTCTTCGGCCAACCCCGCGAATCGTTGCGAGACCCGGGTGAGGGCCACAACGAAGGCCAGATCGAAGAACAGCTCCAGGAACGTCGCCCGACCCGAACTCACCGGGGGACGCAGCAGCTCGGCACCCCGCCCCGCCGCCATCGTCCGCCTCCGTCCGCCCCTCGCTACCAACGAGCCGGCCACCAGCGGAGTTGCGTCAACGCCCGCCTGGAGTCTGGCGTGGCACCGCACTACGGACAGGAGTGACCGGTGCTGCCACGACTCCTGCGGCGTGCATCGGCGAAGGAAATCCGTGCCGTCCTCCGCTCGCCGCTCCCCAGGCCGCAGTGCGGGAAGCGGCCGCAGGCTCGAACGGAACGCGCAGCCATCGGTTGGATATCGATTTCAACCAATGTATCGTGGGAACGCTCCCAGACCGCGTCCACCACTTCACCTGCTCGAGGAGCTGAACATGTCACGACGACGTCGTCGCCCGGCCGCCATGCTGGCCGGGTTGCTCGCTCTGGCCCTGGCTGCGTCCCTGTCGCCACCGACGCCGATCGCCGGCACCGCCGCGGCCGGCCCATCCAAAACCCGTGCTGTGCCACTCACCGAGCTGACCGTGGTATCCGAACGGGTGGCTTTCGGTCTGCAGCGTCCGATCGCGATCAGCGGGCTGCCGGACGGCCGGATGCTGATCGCGGAGAAGAACGGCACCGTCCGCGCCTACCACCCCGACACCGGATTGGCGGCCGAGCCGGTGCTCGACCTGACCGCCCGGATCGACACGTCGGACAACGAGCGCGGCCTGCTCGGCATCACTCCGGCACCGAACTTCGCGCGGACCGGGATGCTCTACGTGGCCTACACGAGCCTGCCGGCCGGCGCGCTGACCCTGGCGCGGGTGCCCATCAACGCTCCCGACCGGGTGCAGGTGCTGCTCACCCAGGAGCACGCCGACTACGGCAACCACAACGGCGGACAGGTGGCCTTCGGCCGCGACGGCTACCTCTACTGGTCCCTCGGCGACGGTGGCTACGCGAACGACCCCTACAAGAGCGGCCAGAACCTCGGCACCCTGCTCGGCAAGATTCTGCGGATCGACGTCAACCGCAGCTGCGGGGGAAAGCCCTACTGCGTGCCCTACGACAACCCGTTCGTCCGCACCTCGGGCGCGCGGCCGGAAATCTGGGTCTACGGGCTGCGCAACCCGTGGAAGTTCTCCATCGACCCGGCCGACAACTCGCTGTGGATCGGTGACGTCGGCCAGGGTCTGATCGAGGAGATCAACCACGTCCGCCCGTCGCAGCGTGGCGCGAACCTCGGCTGGTCCTGTCGAGAGGGCACGCCGGTGTTCGACGAGACGCAGTGCCGGCCGGGCGTGCGGCTCACCGACCCGATCGTCGAGTACGACCACTACATGACGGAGAACTGCTCCATCATCGGCGGCCTGGTGTACCGGGGGTCCGTCACCCCGGAGGCGCGGGGCACCTACATCGCCAGCGACTACTGCTCGACCCGTGCTTTCGCCGTGCGTCCCAAGTCCACGGGTGGCTACGAGTCCGCTGAGATCGGCACCTTCCCCACCCAGCCGACGGCGTTCGGCGCCGATGTGAACGGCGAGCTGTACGTGCTCAGTGACCTCCCGGGATGGCTGAGCAAGGTGCGGTTCGAGCGGGTCCAGCCGACCCCCACCGGCGGGGCGACGATCCGCTGAACCGCGGGACATGCCCTTGACACCCGCGCTACCTCCGGGGACGGCCGCGTTCGGCGGCCGTCCCCGGCCCACTCCCACGGCGGGCTACCACCCACGCGTTCGGCCCGGCCTCGACCTAGAAAAGGGTCTGCTGTGACGGATCGCCGGCCTCTTGATCAGGCTGGCGGCGCCCCCGCTCGGAGTTGGTCGCGCCCCACCAGCTCGTACGAACGGGATCAAGGTGTGGCGGCTCAAGGCTTCCGTTGAGCCACCCGTCGAGCCAGTCCACAAGAGAGATCCCCTCCGGGTAGAACGAGTGCTCGCCAAGGCCCGAGTTCGGGTCGAAGCCCCACATCACCGCTCTCTGGCCCGCGCAATCGACGTACGAGTAGATCGCACATCCCCAGTAGGCAATCGGCAGCAAGCCGGCGGGTTCTCGTGGATGGAGTCGATCGACCGCCGTACGTCCGAGATCGTCCGTGCAACCGCCCGCAACGCCCAGCACGGGGCCGAAGCCGCCATTGGCGACCTCCACATAGATGCGTCGCAGCAGCGGCGGCAGCGGATACCCAAGCACCCGTTCAGCGTCGTTCACAGCTTGAACAGAGGCAGGTTCAAGGGGTGGCAGCGGGTCGACGGCGTCGGTTGCCAACGCGGCAAGGTGTTCCCGCGATCCACGTGCCACCAGCCACCGGGTGTCCTCGGGCATGGGATTCACCATCCACCTGCCGTTCGCATCAAGAGAGCCGGGGCGGATGCACACGTCATCGCTGTAGTCGCGAGCTGCCACGCGAGCGGCGATGCACTGAAACACCTCGTCTTCGCGCATCCTCCCAGTATCGTTCGCCGGCCGGCCCGGCCGATGCCCGCCGCAGGCCGCCAGCAGGCCGAGGCCGACCGGCGCGGCCCACTCGCGGCCCACGGCCGGCGACGGCGTCCGCCAGGGGCGCAGCCACGTCTGCGCTGTAGGTACCGTGCGGGAATGACAAGGAGCGAACGAATCGCCGACCAGCTGGACCGCCACTGGCACAAGAACCTGCGGCCGCGGCTGCACGGTCTTGCCGATGAGGAGTACTTCTGGGAGCCGGTGCGTGGCTGCTGGAGCATCCGCCCACGTGGCATGTCGACCGCACCGATGTCGGCAGGTTCAGGAGAATGGACGATGGACTTCGCCTCCCCTGCCCCGGCGCCGGCGCCGGCGCCGGTGACCACGATCGCCTGGCGACTGGCGCACATCATCGTTTCCTGCCTGGGCTACCGGGTCGGGTGGCACTTCGGCGGCCAGGACGTCGACTCCCAGACGTTCGCCTACGCGGGGACCGCTGACGAGGCGCTGAGACAGCTCGACGAGATGTATGGGAGATGGAACGCGGGGGTCCGCGAGCTCTCCGACGCCGACCTGGAGAATCCGCCCACCGTGGGTCCGGAGCGGTTTCCCATGGAGGGCATCGTCCTGCACGTCAACAGGGAGCTGATCCATCACGGCGCCGAGATCTCCCTGCTGCGCGACCTCTACCGCTGGCGGGACGAAGCTGCACCGCGAGCAGTGGATCGGCCAGCGGCTCCGAGCCTCGTAGCGTTCCCAGAATGAGCAGGAGCGACGAGCGTTACCTGGTCGCCCTCTTCTGGGCGCAGCGACGTCCGTGAGCCAGCCTTCCGCAGGGGACCGTGGGCAGACACACCTGAACGTCGTCCAACCCCCGTCGATCAAGCCCCTTTTCTCAATCTCCCGGCCACAGGCACACGTACGCCGTCGTTCGGCTGAACCGCGCGGCGACGCCGCGGAATCGGCCGGGCCTCGGCAGTATCCGAACCCTCAGGGACTCGCCCGTGGCCAGCCGTCCGCACCCCCGATTCGGCAAGGGGTGCGGAGTTCGACGGGGTAGTGGTCGTGGAGCCGCGCTACTTCGTACGACAGGAGGAGTTCGTCGGGACCCTGTACACGAGCCTGACCCGGGCGAACCGCGAACTCGTCGTGGTGCACAGCAAGCCACTGCCTGAACCGCTCACACAACGCTGACCGTCTTGAAGCCACAGCGGTCGGGCCGGGTAGGTGGCTACACCGCCATTGCCCGGGCGGAGTGCAGTCGCTCACCCCTCGATTCGGCGCGGTCCCAGAGCCCGCACCAACTCATCGATCAATGCCGGATCCTCTTCCAGCATCCGCCTGATGCTGTCGCTCACCTGCTCCGGGCCGAGCGTGCTCTCCACGTTCAGTTCCTCAGCCCCGACGTTGCGCAGCACTCTCGCCTGTACCTCGTTGAACAGTCGTCCGTCCTCGGTGAGCAGTTGCGCCATCATCGCCGCGACGAAACGCTCCCTCGCTTCCGCCTCGCTGCCCCCGGCGCTGAAGCTCTCAAGCGCCGCAACCAGTTCTGGCGACGGTTCCCCGCCCACAGTCGACGTAACCCAGATCGGACCCGTCTCCGGGGCCGATTCGGCGGCGATGGCACCACGAGAGGTTCGTTTTCCCGACACAAAGTTCCACGTCGACCGCATCGCGGGGAGCGCCTGGTTGTTCCATGTCGCCTTCACCGCTGGCACCGCCTGCTGGGTCAACGCGGTCTTCGCAGCAGGCAGCGCCTGCTGCACCAGCCACCGCTCGACATGCGGCGCGGCCGCCATGGCAGCCCTCGCGGCGGCTTCCAGAGCAAGCGTCTTGACCAGATCCTTGAATTCCGACGACTCTCGCCCCGGCCCTGCCGAACCCGTGCTGTCACCGTCCGGGATGAACGTGCCGTGGTCAACGAGCTTCCCGGCGTCATTGTATAGATTTTGGTGAAGTCCGCCCGCTTTGGACACTCCTGGGATCAGCCCATCGGGATACTCGAACCGGCCTCTGACACTAGCCATCGCACACCATGAACGGCACTGTATCGAAGTCCCCTAGGCGCTGGAATCATACGAACGCCACTGCCCCGACCGATTTCCGGTCGGGGCAGTCTGCGTGTCCGTCGCCCCTACGGGGGTCTGCGGACGTCGCCAACCTTCGTCAGACCGGCTCGCCGCCGATGCCGATCTCGTTGCCGTCCGGGTCGCGGAAGGTGGCCTTGCGGACGCCGTTGTCGTAGGTCTCGCGCCCGGCCGGCTCCAGGCCGCGCTCGGCGATCTGGGCGATACGGGCGTCGAAGTCGCTGACGAAGACGGTGTGCATGGCGTGCCCGGCATGGTCGGGCCGCACCTCGATGAACAGGTACCGGTGCTCGGCGAGTTCCCACACCGCCTCGGTGTCGTTCGGTAGGAACGATGGCGGGGCGCCGAGGAGTCGCTCGTACCAGGCCGCCGCGGCGGCGTAGTCGCGAACGGGAATGCCCGCGAACAGATCTACGGTCATGACGCCATGCTAGGTGCCCGGCCCCGGAAGATCAGAAAAATGACGATCGCCATGGTGCGGCGGTCGGCCGGACGACGATGCTGGCCCTCCGTTCGGCCGATATCCGCCGCTGGCGCCCGAGTGGGGCGGCACCAGCCCCTGACGGCCTCATAAGCTCCACGGGCCCCATTGATCAACCCCACGGAGGAACCCGGTAATGCCCAAGCAACTCGCCCGACGCTGGCTTGCCGGGCTCGGCGTCGTAGGCGTGCTCCTCGCCGCCTCCGCCATCCCCGCCTTCGCCGCCCCTGCCGCCGAGGACCTCGATTTCTTCGCCCAAGATGTGGTTGTCGCCCCCGGCGGCCCTGCAAAAGGGACGAACCTCTTTGCCCGCACCCGCACCAGCAACTCGGAGTGGGGCGAATACACGGTGAAGGTGGACCGGAGCAAGGTCGCTGGCTTCGCCGACGTGCGGGACGCCAACAGTGCTGCCCCCTGCACCGAGTCTGGTGCGATCCTCACCTGCAAGGTGGTGGCGGAGGAAAACGACTACTACACGTACATCACCATGGTCGACCTGGTCGTCCGGGCGAAGAAGAGCGCCACGCTCAACCAGCAGGGCGAAATCAAGTTCACCGTCACCGATGGCGGCGGCGGTTCGGCCACCTACCACTCGAGCGTCAGCATCGGTGAGGGCGTGGATCTCGCCGGCATCGAGCAAGGGCTCCAGCTGACAGGCACCCTCGGCGGCACGCTCGACGTCCCGCTCACAGTGGCGAACCGCGGCGAGAAGGCCGTCCACAGCGTGGTGCTGTTCTTCGAAGGCGGCTACGGTTACGGCCCGTCGAAGCGGTACAAGAACTGTGAGTACAGCCCCGCCGACGCCTTCCGCCACGCCTTCGCCTGCCGGTTCCCCAACACCATCGAGCCGGGCGGCGCCGCACGGCTCGACTCCAGCTTCGGTTTCACAGTGCCGACCGACGATCCGGCCCCGAACGGTCACACCGGCGCGGCGCGCTGGTTCACGCCGGCAGACTGGGAGGAGTCCCAGTCCTTCAACCCGGCGCTACTTGGCCAGCAGGGCACCGAGGGGGAGCTGAGGCTTGAGCCGGTTGGTCTGCAGAGCAGGTCGCCGCAGACAGACGTCAACCACCAGAACAGCAGGACGGTGATGAGACTCCAGGTCAGCGGTGACCAGGGGGCTGAGGTGGCGGCGCTCGGGACGCCGACGACCGCGACCGGAGAGGTCGGCGCCACGGTGCCGTTGAAGGTCGGCTACGTCAACAACGGCCCGGCGGCTGTCAACGTTGACGGAGCCAAGGATCTCCGGGCCCGTACCGTGCTCTCGCTGCCGAGTGGCGTCACGGCCGTACGCGTTCCGATGACCTGCTCGAGCTACGGCGACTGGGTGCCTGGAAAGCCTGGCGCCAAGGTTTACCACTGCGGCGAGCACAAGCGCCTGGCGCAGGGCGAGAAGATGGAGTACGAGTTCGGACTGCGCCTCGACGAGGCCGGCACCCGGGCCGCCCAGGTGCAGCTGACCTTCGACGCGGGCGTGGACCTCAACCCTGCCAACGACAGCGCGAAGGTCACCATCATCGCGAGCGCTGACGGCGGGAGCGAGAACCCCGGCGGGGATGACGGCCAGGGAGGCGGGGACACCGATGGCTCGCTGCCGATCACGGGTGCCAAGGCCGGCCTGACCGCCGCCATCGGTGGCGTACTGCTCGCCGCCGGCGCTGCGGGCTTCGTGGCGACCCGCCGCCGCAGGAACCGCTTCGTCGCCTGATCTACTCCCTGCACCAGCGGTGCCCCGTCGACCTCAGGTCGTCGGGGCACTGCTGTGCTCTCATGACCTGCCGTGACTCTGCACGGTCGTCGCCCTGGCATGCCGCAGCAGCTAGTGATCGCGGTCCAGGCGGAGGAAGCGCGACAGCAGTTGCCTGAACTCGTGCGGGTGCTCGATCGCCGGCACGTGCCCGCATCGGTCGAGCACGTGCAGACGGGCATCGGTCAGGTGTTCGAGCAGGGGCTGGGCTGCCGTCTCGAGCGGGGTGATCCGGTCCTCGGCGCCGTGAACGAGCAGCACGGGCGCGCGCACCGCTGCCAGCGTTTGCGCCGAGAGGGTGAGGTCGTCGACCCACCGTGCCCTTGGTGGAGGGAACAGCGACGCGAATGCGGCCTCCCCCGTTCGCATCGCGGCTGCACGGGCGTCGACGGCCGAATCGGTCACGAGCGCTTGGTCGAGGACGAGGCGACTGAGCATGTCTCGTGCCCCGAGCGGGCCGGCGGGGGCGGCCCAGACCGCGTCGAGGTCGGCGGACAGCGGCGCCCCGGGGGCGCCCATCGTCGAGACCGCGACGACACGGGTGACCTGCTGGGGGCGCGTGGCCGCCAACGCCAGCGCCACGGCGCCGCCCATGGAGTGACCCACCACGGCGTAGTACTCGATACCGAGAGCATCCATCAGGCCCGCGGCCTGCTCCGTCCACAGCCGGAGCCCACCCCTGGAGCCCGCCGGGATGGGTGTACGGCCGAACCCCGCCTGGTCCGGGGCCACCAGGTGCCAGGACGCGCCCAGCGCCTGCGCCGTCGTTGCCCAGGCTCCGGACCCGGTAGTGCCGGGTCCGGAGCCGTGCAGCATCAGCACCGCGGGCCCCGCGCCGCTCTCCAGGACGTGGACGGGGGAACCGTCCACTGTGACGGTCCGAAGTGCGGTCACCAGGGCAGGCCAGGTGTGCTCATGCCGAGGCGGGGTCGACGGACTTCGAGAAGAGCTCCATCATCGCCCTGCCGAACTGCGGCATGTCGGGCCATCCCCGGCAGGAGACGAGGTTGCCGTCCACGACGTCGGGAGCGTCGATGACCGTCGCGCCCGCGTTCTCCATGTCACCGGTGATGGGGGGAAAGCACGCCGTCTTCCGACCCTTCAGCAGCCCGTACACCGCTGGTACCTGCGCGCCGTGGCACACCAGCGCGATGGGAAGGTTGCGCGCGAAGAAGTGCTCGGTGATGCGCCTGACGTCGGCGTCGACCCGGATCCACTCGGGAGCACGTCCCCCGGGAATGATGAGGGCGTCATAGCGCTCGACGTCGACCTGGGCCCAGGGTACGTCGACCGGCAGCTTGCGGCCGTTCTTCTCCACGTAGGCGTCGGAGTTGGGGTCGAACTCGTGGATGACCAGTTGCACGTCACGCATCGTCCGTGACGAGACGTCGACGTCCCAGCCGCCCTCCTGCACGCGATAGTAGGGATACATGGTGTCGAGCTCCTCGGCGGCGTCGCCGGTCAGGAGCAGCGCTCTGGGCACCTGCTTCTCCTCGCATCTTGGGGCGGGTGAGGTGGATCCAATCCGATCCGATCAGGATTGGGTTAGCATTCCTGGGCCCAGCGCGCTCGTCAAGCCTCTACCGACATTGCCCCGGCGTCCTCGATCTCGTCGAACACTCGTCTGAAACGTTCGCCGGACCGCAAGATGTGGCGACGCATCGCGTAGGCGGCGGCGTCGGGGTCACGCGCGGCGATCGCGGCCACAACTTCCTCGTGCTCGGCCATGGCCAGGTGAGTGACCTGGGTGTCGTGGTGAAGCCGGAAGAGGTGCACGTGGCTGTGCAGGCGAGCGAGCGCTTCACGGATGACCTGGTTCTCCGCACTCAGGGCGACGAGATCGTGAAAGGCGGCGTCGCGTAGTCCGAAGGCGCCATAGGCCATGGGCCCGCTGCCCCCCTCCAGCTCGGCCATCTCCTCCAGCATCCGTCGCAGTCCGGCCACCTGCTCCGAGGATGCGCGTTCGGCGGACCTACGGGCCGCCGCCGGCTCAAGGAGCAGGCGGACCTCGAGCATGTCCTCGAATCGGTGTCGGGTGATCTGCGGAGGGATGCGGTAGCCGGCATGGGGTACCCGCACGACAAGGCCCTCTGCCTCCATCCGGTTGAGAGCGTCTCGGATCGGTGTCTGTGAGACCCCCAGCTCCCGCGCCAGGACGTCGATCGTGACGCGGGAGCCAGGCTCGATCCGTAGCGACATCAGCTGCCCGAGCAGCGTGTCGTACACCTCGTCGGCAAGCCGGCCGCCAGATCTGCCCGGCGGCATTCCGCCCGTCACGGACCTGCGGCCCCGCACGATCATCGCTTCGTCGTCCATCGTGACGTGAGGTCCCTTCTTACGCCTTCGCGAGCCTATTGACATCAGTCACAACGCTGCGGCATGCTGACGCCCCAACTCGATCGTATAGGAAAAGTGACTGTCGCCCGCCATCCTGCACATCGCGGCACCGCCCGTCACGGCTCCACTTCGATCACCTGGAACTCCACGAGCATGCTCGACGTCCTGCTCGGTTCGTCACCGGGTCGCAGCTGGACCGAAGGACTTCTCGACGGCATGAAGACCCGGTACGCCGCGGCGTACTCGGGACGCCGGTCCGCGGGTCGGTCCCCGCGACAGCCCGGCGACGTGTCTGAACAACCCAGCAACTGCTCGGCGAAGCACATAGCGAGGCCTTAGAAGTCCCCACCCAGAAAGCAGGCAAGAAGATGCGGTTTCCGAAGCGAATAGGGCAAACGTCTAATACCGGGCGGAAGGTGCGGCTGGCGACGGCGGCCATGCTGCTGGTGGCCACCACCGTGACGGCCTGTGGCGATAGCAAGGACGACGGCGCGAAGACGAGCGCCCCGAAGGCACCGGCGACCATCCCGGAGCTCACCAAGGATCCGCTGACCCTCAGCTTCATCTGGTTCGACTGGCCCCCTGCGAAGGCCCTCGAAGACTTCGCGAACGCGGAGTACAAGAAGGAACGGCCGAACGCGACCATCAAGGTCAACACCGTGCCGAACGCGAACTGGCACGACGCGATGTTCACCCAGTTCGCCGCGCGCAAGACCGACTTCGACATCGCGATCCTGGACTCGCAGCACATCGGTGAGGCCGTGACGAACGGCAACATCCTCGACCTCACCGACTTCGTCAAGTCGAACATCGACGTCAATGCCTACAACCCGTACCTCCTGGCCGCCTACGGCCAGTTCCCCCAGGCGGAGACCGGCAAGCGCGACGAGAACGCCAGCCTGTACGGACTGCCGCTGCTCGGCGACACCTGGACGATGATCTACCGCAAGGACCTGATCGGCGACAAGCCACCGCAGACCTGGGACCAGATGATCTCGGCCGCCGAGAAGTGCCAGGCGGACAACCCCGGCATCAGCGGGCTGGCTTTCCACCAGGCAAACGGCTCCGACGCCGCGGCCGTAACCTACAACACGGTCAACGGCGTCTACGGCGGCAACCTCTGGGACCCCAAGGCACGCAAGATCGACGGTGTCCTCAACGACGCCGCTGGCCAGGAGGCGATGGACGTCCTGGTCAACAAGATGAAGCCGCTGACCGCCAAGGGCTCCGGCAACTGGTTCATCGACGAGGTCAACGCGGCTGTCGCCCAGGGCAAGGCATGCATCGCGTTCAACTGGATCGCCGCGAGCGGCGGTCTGCTCGATCCGAAGCAGTCGACGCTCGGCACCACGCGGGAGCAGATTCTCGACAAGCTGGGCTTCGCCACCCTGCCGAGCCAGAAGACCGACCTGGTCCCGCTCGGCGGTATGGGGATGCACGTCTCGGCCTACTCCGCCAGCGCGAACCAGGCCGAGGCCCTGAACTTCATGAAGTGGTTCGAGCAGGCTGACGTCCAGAAGAAGTGGGCTGCGGCCGGCGGCGTGCCAGCGCGTACGGACGCCCTGCAGTCGCCCGAGTTCCTCAATGCCGGGCCGTTCAACAAGGTGTACGCCGACTCGGTGCCGCGGATGCGGGACATGTGGAACGTGCCGGAGTACGCGCGCCTGGTCGACATCGAGAACACCAACGTGAACGCGGCCCTCAACGGCGCCAAGAAGCCGAAGGATGCGCTCGACGACATCGCCAAGGAGCAGCAGGGCGTACTCGACTCCAGCAACCGCAAGGGTGGCGGCGGACTGTGAAAGACCCCGCCCCTCTGACCACCGACCACCCCGGGCAGGTGGTGTCTGTGACGCCACCTGCCCCGGGGCGGTCCCGCCGGCTGAGCGACCGCTGGCTCGCCGTCACGTTCATCTCCCCGGCGATGCTGCTGTTGCTCGCCATGTCGGTGTTCCCGTTGCTGTGGTCGTTGTACCTGTCCTTCACCGACTACTCGGCCACCCGCGGCGGGCCGGCCCACTTCATCGGGTTCGGGAACTACACAGCGATCCTGACGTCGGCGCAGGTCCACACGAGGGCCCTGACGACCTTGCTCTACGTGGTCGGCGCGGTCGGCCTGCAGACCGTGCTCGGTTTCGGCATCGCCTACCTGATCTCCCGACGCACGCACGGGCGAGGAGTGCTGACCACGCTGTTCCTGGTTCCGATGATGCTGTCGCCGGTCGTGGTCGGGCTGTTCTGGCGGTTCATGCTCGACGCGCAGTTCGGCGTGGTCAACAGCATGCTCGGCTCGGTCGGTCTGGGGCAGGTGGAGTGGCTCACCCGTCAGCGGACCGCACTGATCTCCCTGATCGTTGTTGACACCTGGCAGTGGACGCCGTTCATCATGCTCATCGCACTCGCCGGCCTCAGCGCGGTTCCCAAGTACCTGTACGAGGCGGCCTCGATCGACCGGGCGTCCGAGTGGTTCCGATTCCGCACCATCACTCTTCCGCTGGTGTGGCCGCTGCTTCTCATTGCCGTGATGTTCAGGGCCATCGAGGCCTTCCGGCTGTTCGACCTCGTCTACATCCTCACCAACGGAGGCCCCGGCGTCTCCACCGAGACGCTGTCGTTCCACATCTACAAGGTCGCGTTCCTGGGCTTCAACACCGGAACCGCATCGGCGTACGGGATTCTCATGGTCCTCGTCGTCATCGTCCTCACGCAGCTCTACCTGCGCTACCTGAACAAGCTCAAGGAGGACTGATGGCCGTCTCCGTCGACGAGGCCGTGTCCACAGGCCCGGCCCGGGATCACGCTCCCCCGGCGCGCCGCCTTGGCGGTCGCGGCCGCTCCGTGCTGGAGGTCGTGCTGCTGACCGTGCTGGCCGTGGTGATGCTCTTTCCAGTGCTGTGGATGCTCGAGACGTCGATCAAGGAGAACCGGGACGTCTACGCCATCCCGGCCAAGTTCTTCGACTTCGACGTCACCATGGCCCACTTCAAGGACGTGTTCGTCGCCCCCGACGGTGGTCGCACCGCCTTGTCCGTCTCGTTCTTCAACTCGGTGGTGGTCGCCGGTGTCTCCACGTTGCTGGCCACCGTGCTGGGGGTCCCGGCGGCCTGGGCCTACTCACGCTTCGCCGTGAGAGCCAAGAAGGACCAACTGTTCTTCATCCTGTCCACCCGCTTCATGCCGCCAGTGGTGGTCGTGATCCCGATCTTCCTGATGTACCGCGAGTTCGGACTCATCGACAACAAGCTCGGCCTGATCCTCATCTACGCCGCCTTCAACGTCCCGTTCACGATCTGGATGATGAAGGGGTTCGTCGACGAGGTGCCCGCCGAGTACGAGGATGCCGCCATGCTCGACGGCTACACCCGTCTGCAGGCGTTCTGGCGATACACCCTGCCGCTGCTCGTGCCCGGCATCGCCGCGACGGCGGTATTCGCGCTCATCTTCTCGTGGAACGAGTTCGTGTTCGCCACCTTCCTCACCTCCAGCGACAGCGTGCGGACGGCCCCACCGGCCATCGCCGGTCTGATCGGCGGCACCACCACGGACTGGGGTCTCGTGGCCGCCTCCTCAGTGGTGTTCGCCCTACCGGTGCTCGTCTTCGCGTACCTGGTGCGCAAGCACCTCATCGCCGGTGTGACGCTCGGGGCGGTGCGACGCTGATGGCGGGCATCGAGGTGACAGCGCTGCACAAGCGCTACCCGGACGGGACGGTCGCGGTTGAGCACGTTGACCTGTCCATCGGCCACGGCGAGCTGTTCGTGATGCTCGGCCCTTCGGGTTGCGGCAAGACGACGACGCTGCGGGCCATCGCCGGCCTGGAGAGGCAGACCGCGGGCGACATCCGCATCGGCGACACGCTTGTCAACGACCTGCCGCCGGCGGAACGCGACATCGCCATGGTGTTCCAGTTCTACGCTCTCTACCCGCATCTGCGAACCCGCGACAACCTGGCGTTCCCCCTGCGGGCCGAGGGACTGCCCAAGCCGGAGGTGCACGCGCGGGTCACCGAGGCCGCCCGGTTGATGCGGCTCGGCCCGCTCCTGGACCGGCGACCGCGCCAGTTGTCCGGCGGGGAGCAGCAGCGTGTCGCGCTCGCCCGCGCCCTGGTGCGCCGACCGCGTGCCTTCCTCATGGACGAACCGCTCACCAACCTGGACGCGGAGCTGCGGGCGGACATGCGCACGGAGATCAAGCACCTGCAGGGGGAACTGGGCGCGACGATGGTCTACGTCACCCACGACCAGGTCGAGGCGATGTCGCTCGGTCACCGGATCGCCATCCTCAACAAGGGCCGCGTGGAGCAGATCGGCACCCCGCTGGAGGTCTACGACCGTCCGGCGAGTCTTTTCTGCGCCGCGTTCATCGGCTCTCCGCCGATGAACCTGATCGAGGTGGAGGTGGTCGACGGGAAGCTGCACAGTCAGGGCGGACTGGTTCTCCCGCCACCGCCCGGCCTGCCACGCGACCGCCGCCTGGTCGCAGGCGTCCGGCCGGAGGCGCTGGAAGTCACCGCACCCGAGGCGGAAGGCTCGATCCCGGCCCGGGTGGTCTCGGTGGAGTGGCTGGGCGACGAAGTCATCTACGTGGTCGACCACGGCGGCCAACGTGACGTCCGGGTCCGGATGCCACCGACTGTTCGTTTCGCCGCTGAAGCAAAGGTCGGGCTGCGGCACACCGGCGGAACCCCGACGGTCTACGACGTGAGCACGGAAGAGCTGGTGGCCTGATGGGAACCGTTGCAGCACACGGGCTGCGCAAGTCCTTCGGCAAGGTCCAGGCGCTGGACGGGGTGACGCTGGACGTGCCGGACGGCTCGTTCTTCGTCGTCCTCGGGCCTTCCGGGGCGGGAAAGACGACGACCCTACGGGCGATCGCCGGCCTGGAGAAGCTCGACGCCGGGTCGGTGCACCTGGACGGGCGGGACGCGACCCGCGACGCCCCGGCCGAACGCGACCTGGCGATGGTCTTCCAGAGCTACGCCCTCTACCCGCGCCACACCGTGTACGAGAACATCGCTTCGCCGCTGCGGGCCCGGCGCTGTTCGTCGGGCGAGATCGCGGCCGCCGTCGAGCAGATGTCCAGCCTGCTGCACATCGAACGTCTGCTGCAACGCCGGCCCTCCCAGTTGTCGGGCGGTGAGATGCAGCGTGTCGCCCTGGCCCGGGCGCTGGTCCGTAGCCCGCGCGCGTTCCTCATGGACGAACCGCTCACCAACCTCGACCTCAAGCTCCGCGTCGAGATGCGCACCGAGCTCACCCGCATCCACCGGAGCCTCGGAGCGACCTTCGTCTACGTGACGAACGACCAGGTCGAGGCCCTGTCCATGGCCGATCAGGTCGCGGTCCTCAAGGAGGGGAAGGTGCAACAGGTCGGAACGCCGACCGAGGTGTACGAGCGTCCCGCCAACCAGTGGGTCGCCGCATTCGTCGGGAGCCCACCGATCAGCCTGCTCGCCTGCCGCGCCGATGGAGATCGTCTGGTCGGTGCGGACGGCTGGACGCTGCCACGGCCCCGCTGGACCACGGCTGAGGACGGTCGTGAGCTGCTGTTGGGCCTGCGCGCGGAGGACCTGTCAGTCGAGCAACGTGGGGACGTGTCGTTGTCGGGCGAGCTTTACGGGCTTGAGCCGCTCGGTGACCGAACGGTGGTCGACGTCCGAGTGGGGACGGAGATCCTCAAGGTCAAGGCGCGACCCACAGTCACCGGTACGCCGGGCGAGCGCCTGCAGGTCACTGTCGACCTGGACCGTGCGCACCTGTTCGATGCGGGCACCGGGCTGTCGCTGTCCGAGGCGGGGCGGTAACGGCGCCGGGCGGCGACGGCGACATGCGCCGACACGTGGCATTCGAGCCTCCGCGGACCGTCACCAGCGCGAACGGCCTGACGACGCTGAGACGGCCGTGGCCCGCGCAGACGATCGGCGGCGCGGGGGCGATGCCGCATTCGACCCGCTCGGCAACCTCGCCCCGACGAGGGCGTGTGACCCGTCCGTCTACGCGCACAGCGTGATCGCTGAGGCACGCCGGACATCACGAAGAAGATCACAGGAGGCGACGCGATGAGTGACCCGATGAACGTGCTGGCTCCCGAGCATCGGCGGCTCCGGATCGGCGACGCCTGGCGCGACGCCGCAAGCGGAGCCACCTTTGCCGTCGAGGACCCGGCCACCGGCAAGACCATCGCCGAGGTGGCGGACGCCGATGTCGTTGACGGGCTCGCCGCCCTGGACGCGGCGAGCACGGCAATGGCGCAGTGGGCGGCTACCCCGCCGCGGAAACGGTCAGAGTTGTTGACAGCGACGTCCCGGGCACTGACCGAGCGATCCGAGGAGGTCGCCCGGCTGATAACGCTCGAGATGGGCAAGCCGCTCGCCGAGGCTCGGGGTGAGGTGGCCTACGGCGCCGAGTTCTTCCGTTGGTTCGCCGAGGAGGCGGTACGCGTCGAGGGGCGCTACAGCGTCGCTCCCGCTGGCGGGTATCGCATCCTCACCGTGCCGAAGCCGGTCGGACCGTGCGTCTTCGTGACGCCCTGGAACTTCCCGTTGGCGATGGGTGCCCGCAAGATCGCTCCCGCGCTGGCCGCGGGTTGCACGACGATCACCAAGCCAGCAGGTCAGACGCCACTCACCATGCTGTTGCTGGCCCGCATCATGGAGGAGGTCGGCGTACCCCCCGGCGTCGTCAACGTGGTGACCACGAAACGCTCCGGCGCGGTGGTCTCGGCACTGCTGGCCGACAGTCGGACCCGCAAGCTCTCGTTCACCGGGTCCACAGAGGTCGGGCGCGTGCTGCTCCGACAGGCCGCGGACAACGTGCTGCGTACCTCAATGGAACTGGGCGGCAACGCGGCCCTGATCGTGTGTGCCGACGCCGACCTCGACGTCGCGCTCGACGGCGTGATGGTGGCCAAGATGCGCAACATCGGGGAGTCCTGCATCGCGGCCAACCGGATCTACGTCGAGGAGCCGGTGCGCGAGGAGTTCACCGCACGCTTCGTCGAGCGGATGGGCGCACTGTCAGTGGGTCATGGTCTCGACGACGGCGTGGACGTCGGAGCGTTGATCGACGAGGCCTCGGTGACCACAATCGATGGGCTCGTCGCCGACGCTGTCGATCGCGGGGCCCGGGTCCTCGTGGGTGGCGAACGTCCGGATGGGCCGGGCCACTTCTACCCGCCCACCGTCCTCGTCGACGTACCCGAAGACGCGCAGATGCTGAAGGCGGAGATCTTCGGCCCGGTGGCGCCGATCATCTCGTTCACATCCGACGACGAGGTGATGGCGAAGGCCAACGACACCGAGCACGGCCTGGCCGGATACGTCTTCACCCGCGACCTCCAGCGGGCGCTCCGGTTCAGCGAGGGGCTGGATACGGGAATGCTCGGCATCAACCGTGGCCTGATCTCGGATCCGTCAGCTCCGTTCGGTGGCGTGAAGCAGTCCGGGATCGGCAAGGAGGGGTCGCACGAGGGCATCCTCGAGTACCTCGACCTCACCTACGTGGCGATCGACCTACCATGACCGGCCTGCTGCCCCGGGCGCCCGCCGACCAGCACATCGCCGCCGACGTTCCGGAGAGGCACTGACATGCTTGAGACCGTCCGCGGACCACGCCAGCTGATAGTGGGCGAAGGGGTCGCGCAGAACATCCCACGAGTGGTGGCCGAGAGCGGCTCGCGGGTCCTCATCGTGACCGACAAGGTTCTGCTGGGGCAGCCCGGCGTGGCCGAGATCGTGGCCGCCGTGCGGGAGAGGGTCGAGGCCGTCGAGGTCTTCTCCGATGCGACTCCAGACGTGCCACTCTCCGATGTCGCCCTGGCCGTCTCGGTGGCCGCCGAGGTGGATGCCGACGTGATCCTCGCCATCGGGGGTGGCACGGTGATCGACCTCGCCAAGATCGTCGGCGTCATCCGCCGCCACGGTGGGACGCCGCGCGACTTCTACGGCGAGTCGAAGGTGCCGGGGCCGACGATTCCTCTCGTCGCGGTCCCCACGACGTCAGGCACCGGCTCCGAGCTCACACCCGTCTCGGTGTTGACCGACCCGGACCGCGAGCTGAAGGTCGGGGTGTCCAGCGTCCACATCGTGCCCGACTTCGCCATCGTCGACCCCGAACTCACCTACACCTGCCCTGCGAGCGTCACCGCCCACTCCGGCATCGACGCGTTGTGTCACGCCGTGGAGAGCTACACGGCGCGACCCCGGGCCCACGGACCGCGCGACCCGGTGGAGCAGGTGTTCCTCGGCCGCAACCCGATCACCGACCACTACGCGCTCCTGGCCGCCGAGCGGATCGCGCGTAGCCTGCGTCGTGCTGTCAGGGACGGCGGCGACACCGAAGCGCGCGCGGACATGTCCTATGGGTCGATGCTGGCCGGGCTCGCCTTCTCCCACGCGGGCAACGCTGCCCCGCACGCTCTCCAGTACCCCATCGGCGCGGCCACGCACACGCCGCACGGCCTGGGCGTCGGGCTGCTACTGCCCTATGCCCTGGCGGCGGCCAAGGATGCCATCAGCGACCGGTTGGCCATCCTCGCCGGGGTGTGCGGGCTCGACGTGACAGACGCGACGGATGCCGAGGCCGCAGATACGTTCCTCACCTGGCTCGACGGTCTCCTTGCCGACATCGGTATCCCTCCCACCTTGGCGGACATCGGCGTGGCACGCGCCGATCTCCCGCGCTTCGCGGAGATGGCCAGTGGCGTCACCCGCCTGATCCAGAACCATCCAGGCCCGACCGACACCGCCAGCCTGACCGCGATCCTCGAAGCGGCCTGGACCGGGAACCGGACCTGACACGTCCTGACGCGCCGATCCCGGGCCGCCGGTGCGGCCCGGGAACCGTCCCTGCATTCAGTCGCTGACTCTGCTGCGGGACTGGTAGACCAGGTCCTGGTAGTCGGGATGCCTGGCGATCCAACCCGCGAAGAACGGGCAGGTGGCCAGGACGAGCAGGTGCGCGGCGCGGGCTTCGTCGAGGGCGGTGCGGACCAGCGCCGACCCGATCCCCCGACCCTCGTAATCCGGCGAGACCTCGGTGTGCACGAACGCGACGAGCTCCGCGGTGCGGATGTACTGCGCGACGCCGGCGATCCTGGACTCGCCGTCGACCCGGGCCTCGTACCGGTTGGCCTCGGGAACGTCCTTCACTTCCACCATCACGTGTCCTCCGTACGTCTCAGGGGTGGCCGGGAACGGCTGGCCGTTCCCGGCCCGATCAGATCAGCCGCCTACCGCTGGGCGGTGGCGAGGAGCCGCATCTCCTGGCGAACCAGACCGCTGCCGCTCGCCCGCCGGTGTCCTCAGGCAGCAGGGGTCTGCTGCCACCGCAACGGGTTGTCCTCCAATGCCGAGCGGTCCCAGCGCCCCAGGTCCGCGGCGGCTTCATAGGTGGTGCGGAGAAACTCGGCGACTGCGCGGTCCGGGTCCGGTGCGGCGCGTACGACCTCGTAGGGCAGCAGGAACTGCTGGAACTGGGAGCTGAAGTAGGCGCCTTCGGGACCGACCTGCTGCTCGGCGAACCCGTCAGGTGCGGGGTAGGCGTAGGAGTAGAAGGCGCCTTCCTCGCCGCCACCGGGCCAGAAGCCGCAGCTGGACAGTTCCCGGGAGTAGCCCTCGACCATTACCCAGTCCCCGCAGTTGGGCACTCCGCCAGGGTGCGGCGGGGCCGACCGGCCGGAGAAGCGGGTGCAGGCGAGGTCCATCCCGCCCCAGAAGAAGTGCACCGGACTGACCTTGCCCACGAAGTGCGACCGGAACTCGCCGATCACCCGGTTCGCCTGCAGCAGTTGCCGCCAGAACAGGCTGGCCGCCTCTGCGTCGTAGGAGGCGTGATCGTGGTCCTCGGCGAACGGGATAGCCGGGTCGACCTCGTTGGGATGCGGCCGGATCGGTGCCTCGATCCCGAGTTGACTGAGCATGTCCAGGATTCGCGTGTAGAACTCGGCGACCGGCATCGGCCGGAGCGGGAGACTGCGTGCACCGCCGTTGCTGGTACGGACGTCGAGCTGGTGGCCGAGGAAATCGAACTCGATCTCGAAGGCACCCGCGCGGTACGGGATGGTCGACGTCGTCAGTCCGCGCGGACTCACGTACAGGGTCACCTGCCACCAGTGGTTGAGCAGCGGCGCGTGAGCCATGCGGATCTTGCCCACGATCTGGGTCCACATGTGCAGGGTGTCGCGGGTGGGGGTCCAGTCCGAGACCCGAAGGCTCGGCCAGCTCGTCGTTGTCGGGTTGGTCATGGTTACTCCATTCATTGGCGCTGTGACCGGTGGATGACGCTCGTCGCGTTCGTGTCCTGTCGAGGTCAGCTCGCGCCCGCCCCCCGGGAGCGCCGCTCGCGTAGCCAGACCAGCACCACCATGGCGATGTTGACGGCGCCGAGGATCAGCAGGGACGCGTCACCGGAGTCGGTGGACCGGTCTATCGCGTAGGGCTCGCCGTCGGCCAGCACCGTGTTGACGATCCCGAACAGGACGTTGTTGGCGACGTGGAAGGCGACCGGCGCTTCGATGCCGCGGCTGATGATCGCCATCAGGCCGGTGCAGAGGCCGACGACTGTGTAGTAGCCGAACAGCCAGGGGTCGTTCGACCCGTGGAGCATGGCGAAGCCCAGGCTGGAGACGACGAGCCCGACGGCCAGTGCCGGCCGGACCGCCCGCACCCAGGACGCGGCCGCCGGCAGCACGGCGCTTCGCCACCACAGCTCCTCGCCGGCTGACTGTAGCGGCGTAGTCAGTAGGGTGACGACCAGCAGGCCGATCGTCGTGCCGCTGAGACCGAAGGCCTTCCAGCCTGGCGAGTCGGGCGCGACCAGTGCCACCACACCGAGCCCGACGCCCACCAGCAGCGTCGCTCCGACCAGGTAAGTCCTCAGGCGGCGGGCGTCGAAGCCCCGGGGTGAGCTGATCAGGCTGCGCCACGGCACCGCGGCGATCCGCGCCAGAAGCAGGACCGCCACGACGCCCGCCGCGAAGATGCTGATGTTGATGGCCAGGGACTTCAACGGTGTCATGGTGGGTGACATCGGGTCGTCGCTGCCCTCGATGACACCCACGAGCTGCCACGACAGCACCTGGAGGGCCAGCATCACCAGCGGTGGCACGGCGACGACCACTAGCGGCTTCCACCACGCCATGCGCAGGTGAGCGCCGAACGGGCGGGAGGGGTCGACGGTTGGCCGGGGACGTTCCCGCGTCAGCGGGGGCGAGTCGCCGGAGACCGGCGGGTTCGGGCGACTCGTGCTCCCCTGGGGCCCGTCGGTTGGTGGTGCGTTCATCGGAGCATTTCCTCTCGGGGTGAATCCGTCAGGCGCCCACGAGCACGTGCCGTGAAGCACGTTTTTCGCCGCTGGACGAAGGCGCACCGACAGATCCGCCGGTCAGCATGTCCGGTCTGGCCGGAAAGGTACGCGTTACATTGCAGCACCTGCGGTGGCGTGCGGGCAGTGACACCACGTCACCACCTCGCCATGACATTCCGCGTACCTGAGGGGCTGTGGCACCGGTCCGACCGACGTTCACCCCAGGAGCGCCGGTGGACCCCGCGCCGGGCGGACCAGCGCTGCGTCACAGTCTGGCGATGACCGGCTCACCGCACGGGAAGGCCGTCGCCCAACCGGAGCTGGTACTTAAGCGCCGGCCGCCGCCCGGGCTGCCTCCGGGCTGGGAGCGGCAAGGGCCGCCTCGGCGATCTGGCGGCACTCGGCCAGGGTGTGCGCGGCCAGGGACTCGCGCACCGCCGGGATGCTGCGGGGTGCCATGGACAGGCTGGTGATGCCGAGGCCTGCCAGCACCAGCGCGAAGGCGGGATCCGCTGCGGACTCTCCACACACACCGACCGGCTTGCCCGCCTCGACGCCGGCTGCCGCGCAGGAGGCGAGGAGCGCGATCAGCGCGGGCTGCCACGGGTCGAGCAGGTCAGCGAGGTCACCGCACATGCGGTCGGCGGCGAACGTGTACTGGCTGAGGTCGTTGGTGCCGACGCTGAGGAAGTCGACATGGCGCAGCACCTGGCCGGCGCGCAGGGCCGCGGCCGGCACCTCGATCATCACGCCGGCCATCGGCAGGCCGTGCTCACCACAGGACCCGGCGAACGATGCCGCCTCCGCCGCAGTGGCGACCATCGGCGCCATCACCCACACGTCGGCGTCCGTCGCAGCGGCCGCCGCCGCGATCGCCGCCAACTGCGTACTCAGCACGGACGGTGTCTGCCGTGCGACCCGCAGACCGCGGATGCCCAGCGCGGGATTGGGTTCAGCGGCCAGACGCAGGAACGGCAGTGGCTTGTCGGCACCGGCGTCGAGGGTGCGCACGACGACCTTGCGGCCGGGCAGCGCGGCGAAGACGTCGCGGTACGCGGCGACCTGTTCTTCGTACGGCGGCGGGTCGCTGCGGTCGAGGTAGAGCAGCTCGGTGCGGAACAGGCCGACGCCTTCCACCTCGCCGGTGAGGTCGCGGGCGGAGCCGATGTTGGCCAGTAGCGCGACGGGATGGCCGTCGGCGGTCCGCCCGGGGCCTTGGGAGCGGGTGCGGCGTTCGATCTCCGCGAGCCGGTCCGCGTTGACAGTGGTCACCGTGTCGGCGGAGACGCCGGCCACCACGACGCCGCTCGCGCCGTCGAGACTGGCCAGCGCGCCGTCGGCCACGTCCAGGATGCCCGCGCAGCGGACCACGGCCGGGATTCCGAGTGTCCGGGCCAGGATCGCGGTGTGGCTGGTCGGTCCGCCCTCGGCGGTGACCAGGCCCAGCACCAGACCCGGTTCGAGGCCGGCGGTGTCGGCGGGCGCCAGGTCGCGGGCGATGAGCAGGTACGGATGGCCGGGGTTCGGCACGCCCGGCATCGGCCGTCCCAGGCACGCCGCGACGAGGCGGTCCCGCAGGTCGTCGAGGTCGCTGACCCGCTCGGCGAGGTACCCGCCTGCGGCTTCGAAGGCGGCCCGGTGCACGGCGAGCACGTCGGTGAGCGCGTGCGGCGCGTCCGCACCGCCGTCGATGGCGATGTCAGCGGCGTCGATGAGCGTCTCGTCCTGCGCCATCATGACCTGCGCGCGCAGGACCTCGGCGGAGGTCTTTTCCAGGACGGTGTCGGCGCGACGGGTCAGGTCGGCGGCGACGGCGACGACAGCGGCCCGGACGGTCGCCTTCTCGGCTTCGGGATCAACGGTCTCCGCCAACGGCGGCAGGGCCGGCGGCGGGGCCAGCCGGTAGACCGGCCCCGCCGCACCACCGGGGCTGGCTCCGATCCCCCGCAGTTCACGCATCGACGGCGTCCAGGTCACGTTCGAGGAGGTCGGCCAGGATGTCGACGGCGGCCTGCGCATCGTCGCCGTCGGCCTCCAGTGTGACCTCGGTGCCCTTCTTGGCGCCGAGCGACAACACGCCGAGCATGCTGCGGGCCGGCACGGGTTTCTTGTCGCTGGTGCGGATGGTGACCAGCACCGGCTGCTTCGCCGCCTCGGCGACGAACAGCGCCGCCGGGCGGGCGTGCAGCCCGCTGGCGGAGCCGACGAGGACTGTTCTGGTGGGCAACGGATCCTCCTACGGTTCGATCGTCACCTTGATCGCTTCGCCGCGCGCCACGATGCCGAAGGCGTCGAGGGTGCGGTCGAGCGGCAGACGGTGGGTGATGAGGTCGGCGACCGGCACGGAGCCGTTGGCGATGAGTCGCAGCGCTTCCTTGTTGTGCTCCGGGCTGGAGCCGTTGGCACCGACGATGGTCAGTTCGCGGTAGTGCACGAGGTTGGAGTCCAGCGAGATGACCGGCTTGTCCTTCGGCAGGCCGCCGAAGAAGCTGATCCGGCCCTGCCGCGCGGTCATCTGCACCGCCTGCTCCTGGGCGGCGCCGGCGGCCGTGGCGGTGATGACGACGTCGGCGCCCCGGCCCTCGGTGAGCTTGAGGACCGCGTCGACGACGTCGGTCTCGGCGCCGCAGATCGCCGCGTCCGGCTGCACCAGGTTGGCGGCCAGGTCGAGGCGTTCGCGGTTGAGGTCGACGAGGAACACCCGGGCCGCGCCGCGCGAGCGGGCCAGGCGGACGTGCAGGCAGCCGATCGGCCCGGAGCCCACCACCACCACGTCGTCGCCCTCCCCCACACCGGCGAGGTTCTGGCCGTTGAGGACGCAGGCGAGAGGCTCCGCGACGGACGCCTCGGCGAAGCTGAGTCCCTCGGGGATCCGGTTGAGCCCGTCGACGGCGAGGACGTTGTGCGGCACGACAGCGTATTCGGCGAACCCGCCGTCGAAGTGGTAACCCATCGACACCTGGTTGGGGCACACCGTCATCCGGCCACGCCGGCACTCGGCGCACGTACCGCACGGGATGGCGGCGATGACCTGGACCCGGTCCCCCGGCCGCCAGCCCGTGACATCGGCACCGACTTCGGTGATCTCGCCGGCGATCTCGTGGCCCATGACGCGCGGCGGGGCGATGTGGTGGTGGCCGAAGCGGGAGATCTTCACGTCGGTGCCGCAGGTGGAGCATGCGCGGACGCGGATCTTCACGTCGGAGGGGCCCGGCGTGGGCTCGGGCGCGTCCTCGATGCGGACGTCACCGGGTGCGTGGAATCGGACGACCTTCACGAGGGCTTCCCTTCGAGGATAGTGATCACGTCATCGGCGCTCGTCGACTCTCGTAGCCGCTGCGCCTGCGCCGGGTCCATCAGCACCGAGGCGAGCTGGGCGAGGATGTCCACGTGCCCGTCGCCGGCTGCGGCGATGGCCACGCAGACCCGCACGTCGAAGCCGTCCCAGTCGACGCCGTCGGGGAAGCGCAGCACCGCGAGGGCGTCGCGCTGGACCGATTCCTTGCTGCTCAGGGTGCCGTGCGGGATGGCGACGCCCTCGCCGATGTAGGTGGAGACGCTCTGCTCGCGGGCGAGCATCGCGTCCACGTACGCCGGGGCGACCGCGCCGACCTCGACGAGTACCGCGCCGCAGCGGCGAATCGCCTCGTCCCGCGATCGGGCCCGCTCGTCGAGCCGGATCGCGTCACGGGCCAGCAGCTCAGCCACTCAGCTCACCACCGCGCTGCACCGCGTTCACGACCCTGGTGACGGCAGGGTCGCCGATGAACACCTGGATCGGCACGATCACCGTGTCGGGTGCGCTGACCCTGGCCCGCGCGGCGAGACCCTGGTGGCAGATGACCACGTCCGCGTCCGTCGGGATCGAGTTGACCGGCGTGTGCTCGACGGTCACGGCGTTCTTTGACAGTTGCCGCCGGAGTTGGCTGGCCAGCATCACGCTGCTGCCCATGCCGGCGTCGCAGGCGACGACGACTTTCCTGATCTCGGTGCCGTTGATTGTGGGCATCTGTTCAGACCTCCTGCTTCGCCGACTTGTCGAGGGTCTCGTCGGGCTCGACAGCCCCCTCTTGCTCTGGGCGGACAGCCGTCTCCTCGTCAGGGCCGACAGCGTCCGCGGCGGGCTCGCCGCGCCCGAAGCCGAGCAGGGCCGAGGCGACCGCGAAGGTGACCGCGGCGGCGACCACGACGCCGAGAATGACTCCGAAGTGGCCGCCCTTGGGGGTGACCGCGAGGTAGGCGAAGATGCTGCCCGGCGAGGGGGTGGCGACCAGGCCCGCACCGGTGATCACGAAGGTGCCGACGCCGGCCGCGCCCCCGGCGATCATGGCGAGGATCAGCTTCGGCTTCATCAGCACGTACGGGAAGTAGATCTCGTGAATGCCGCCGAGGAACTGCACGATGATCGCGGCTGGGGCGCTGGGGCGCAGCGCGCGGGGGCCGAAGACCATGAAGGCGAGCAGCAGACCGAGGCCGGGACCGGGGTTCGACTCGATCATGAACAGGATCGACTTGCCCTTGTCGGCCGCCTCGGCGATGCCCAGCGGGCCGAACACGCCGTGGTTGATGGCGTTGTTGAGGAAGAGCACCTTGGCGGGTTCGACGAGCACCGAGGTCAGCGGCAGCAGGTCCTTGCCGACGAGCCAGTCGACGCCCGCGCCGGCCTGCTTGGTGAGCCACTCGACCACCGGGCCGATGCCGTAGACGCCTCCGATGGCCATCGCGGCGCCGATGATGCCGGCGCTGAAGTTGTCGACCAGCATCTCGAAGCCGGGACGGATCTTGTTTTCGACCAGGCCGTCGAAGAGTTTGAGGACATAGGCCGTGAGCGGCCCGATGATCATCGCGCCGAGGATCATCGGCACGTCCGCGCCGACGACGAGGCCCATTGTCGCTACCGCGCCCACGACGGCGCCGCGTTGGCCGTGGACCAGCCGGCCGCCGGTGTAGCCGATGAGCACCGGTAGCAGGATGCTGATCATCGGGCCGACCAGTTCGGCCAGTGTCGCGTTGGGGATCCAGCCGGTCGGGATGAACAGTGCGGTGATCAGGCCCCAGGCGATGAACGCGCCGATGTTGGGCATGACCATCGCGGCCAGGTAGCCGCCGAGGCGTTGCACAGTGGCTCTGAGGCCCTGGCCCTTCACCTCTGGTGTGTAGGAAGAGGAGGTCACGGGGGTATCTCCTTCATCGAGGGGCGGTCCAGACGGCCGCGGGGGAAAAGCTTGTCCGGCTAGGGGTGGATGGTGACGTCGTGGCGGAACAGGTCCGCCGGGCCGGGCATCCGGCTGCCGGGCAGGCTCACCGCGGCGGCGCCCCAGGCCAGGCCCTCGGCGAGGGCGGTGGCACCCTGCGCGCCCGCGGCGAGGAACCCGGCGAGCAGCGCATCGCCGGCACCGACGGTGCTACGGGGCCGGGCCACCGGACAGGTGCCGGTGCGCACTCCTTCGGCGTCGACCAGGACAGCGCCGTCGGCGCCGAGGCTGGCCACGACGGTGCCGGCTCCCCAGGCCCGCAGGCACTGAGCGGCATCGACCACATCGGCGAGGTCCTTCAGCGGGGCGCCGACCACGTCGGCCAGTTCGTCGCGGTTGGGCTTGAGCACTGTCGCCCCGGCCAGGGCGGCCTCGCGCAGGGCGGGACCGCTGGTATCGACGGCGACCCTGACGTCGGCAGCACGCAACTTCCGGCACAACTGGGCGTAGGCGTCGGCGGGCAGGCCGGGCGGGACGCTGCCGCACAGCACGACCCAGTCGGCACCGCTGGCACGGGCGAGCACACTGTCGGCCACCTCGTCGAACTCGGCGCGGCCCATTGTCGGACCAGGCTCGTTGATCTTGGTGACGGTGCCGTCGGGCTCGGCCAGGGTGATGTTGGAACGGGTCCGTCCGGAGATCGACACGGCCAGGACCTCCACACCCTCCGCCTCAAGGAGGCGGATGAGCTGGTTGCCCTCGTCACCGCCGGAGGGCACCACCGCTACCGACGGCACCCCGTTGGCCAGCAGGGCACGGGATACGTTGACGCCCTTGCCGCCGGGGTCGAGGTGCGCGGTGGCAGCACGGATGACCTCGCCCCGGATGAGTGAATCGACCTCCACGGCCCGGTCGAGGCTGGGGTTGAGGGTGACGGTGACGATCATGCCCGGACCGCTCTCATGCGCGTACCACCCGGACGCCTGCCGACTCCAGGTCACCGACCAGGTCG
The DNA here is from genome assembly GCF_040677775.1 of Micromonospora sp. NPDC053740. Lineage (NCBI taxonomy): Bacteria > Bacillati > Actinomycetota > Actinomycetes > Micromonosporales > Micromonosporaceae > Micromonospora > Micromonospora sp. NPDC053740. The sequence continues at coordinate 104,570 of NZ_JBFASO010000009.1, read as the reverse complement.
GGATCGGCACGGCTGTCGGTGATGAGCAGGTCGACGTCCAGCAACTCAGCGAAGCGGGCCAGATAGTCGTTGCCGAGCTTGGTGTGGTCGGCGACCACCACAGTGCGACGGGCCGCACGGACCATCGCCCGCTTCACCGCCGCTTCGGACGGGTCCGGCGTGGTCAGCCCACGCTCGACCGAGATGCCGTTGGTCCCGATGAATGCGACGTCGACGTAGAGGTCCGCCAACGGCGACAGCGCCCAGTCGTCGACGGTCGCCAGGGTCTTGCCGCGGACCCGTCCACCCAGCAGCAGAACGTTGAGGTTGGCACAGGTACCGAGGGTCGTGGCGATGACCGGCGAGTTGACCACGACGGTCAGCTCCCGGTCGACCGGCAGCAGCTGCGCCAGCCGGGCGGTCGTGGTGCCGGCGTCGAGGATGATCGCGCCCTCCTCCGGCACCTCGTTCAAGGCGAGTTTGGCGATGCGCTCCTTCTCCTCGATGAGCACCGCGTCACGTGCCGCCAGCGCGGGCTCGAACCCGAGCCGTTCGACCGGAATCGCTCCACCGTGGACCCTGCGCAGCACCCCGGCTCGCTCCAGGATGGTGAGATCGCGGCGGATCGTCTCGGACGTCACGTTGAGCCCATCGGCCAGGCCAGCCACCTCGACGCGGCCCACGTCCCGGGCGATGCGGAGGATCTCCTGCTGCCGCTCCTCGGCGTACATGTTGTTTCACCGCCGTTTCGTTTTGCTTGTGCTTTGTTTACGCCCGGTTGGAGGAGAAGTCAAGAGATGAGCCACAGGAAGCCACACCACCGAGCGGCGGACGCCTGACGACAGCCTGTTGTGCAAGCGCGTCCGTGGGACGGCATCGTTCAAGCGGCAGAGGTCCGGTCCGGTAGTCGAGCTAGGTGATTTTTGCCGATGTGCACCGGCGGCAGTCTTGGCACGATCGCTTCTGCCGGGCGTGCATTCAGCGGCTCGCTCACGCCCGGCGCTTCGAACGTCAGTGAGCGCAGAGAGGCTTTTCCGATGGAGAACATTACGGACGCCGACGAGGCCGACATTGACGTGTCGGCCCCGGTCGTCAGCCGCCACAGTGTCACGGTGACCGCGTCCGCGGACACCGTGTGGCGGATCCTCACTGACATCAACGCGTGGACGGCCTGGCTGCCGGAAATCCCTCACGCTCACGTCGAAACACCCGGGCCGCTCGCGTCGGGCTCCGTGTTCCGCTGGTCCGCCGCGGGCATGGAGATCGAGTCGACGATCGTTCAGGTACGGCCGCAGGAACGCCTCGTGTGGCAGGGACACGGTGACGGACCGGACGGCGTGCTCGGCGTCCACGTCTGGGCGCTCACTCCGGTCGGCGACGGCGTGCGCGTGTCCACCGAGGAGTCCTTCGCCGGTCCGCCCGTCGATGCCAACCCCGCGCCGTTCCAGGAGGGTCTCGACACAACCCTCACCACGTGGCTGGATCGACTCAAGCGCACCGCCGAGGAGTCGACCGCCTCATGAAGAATGGTGTGGTAGCTGTCGTGGCGGCAGTGATCGCGGCCGGCCTCGTGGGCGTCGCAGGTGCGCCGGCTGAAGCCGATCCCAGGCATGATGGGAGCGCCGACGGCGCAACCCTGAGGTGCGCGGGGGGAAGTGTCGACACCGCGGCGAAGATCCGCTACAAGACGGCGGCGGTGATCGACGCCCCGCTACGCACGGTCTGGGAGATCCAGACCGACGTGGAACGGTGGCCGTCGTGGCAGAAGCCGGTCCTCTCCAGCAAGCGGCTCGATCGTGGCCCACTGCGTCCCGGATCATCGTTCCGATGGACGACACCGGTACGCGAGACCGCGCTGAATCCCGCCACGACCCTCGTCGTCACGTCGACTGTCCGGCAGCTCCAACACCAGAAGTGCCTTCGGTGGAGCGGGCCGGCGGTCGGTGCAGGACTGACCATCGACGAGGGAGTTCACGTGTGGACGTTCACCGAGGTCGACGGCCGGGTTCTGGTGCGCACCGAGGAGACGTGGCGCGGTGAGCAGGTCGAGCAGGACGTCGAATTCTCCACTGCGGCTCTCGGCGCAGGATTGGAGACGTGGCTGACGGAGCTGAAGACGCTCGCCGAGCGGAAGTGTGAGCGGGCCCGGCGCTGACGCGACTCAAGGGCCCCGCCGGTCTCGTGCCGGCGGGGCCCTTCGTCGCTCGATCAGCCCAGCTCCGTCAGCGGAACAGTTCGCGCAGCTGCCGGCGTGAAGTGATGCCCAGCTTGCGGTAGAGGTTGCGCAGGTGGGCGTCGATCGTACGCGGGCTGACGAAGAGCAGCGCGGCAACCTCCTTGGTGCCCGCGCCAGAGGCGACCTTGCGGGCGACGAGTAGTTCCCGCGCGGTCAGCCCAGCGAGCGGATCGGCGTCGTCGGCCAGGCTCGGCTCGCCGATGGCTTCCAGTTCGCGGGCGGCACGGCCGGCGAACCCGCGCGCGCCGATTGTGGAAAGCAGGTCGTACGCGGTGCGCAGCTCCACCCGTGCCTCGGTGCGGCGACCGATTCGTCGCAGCCACTCCCCGTACAGCAGGCGGGAGCGCGCGTAGTGGACCCGCATCCCGCTCCCGGCGAGCCGGCTGATCGCCTCGAGGTAGTGGTCCTGCGCGCCGAGCCCGGCGTCGAGCAGCGCACACGCCAGCAGATGCGTACCAGTCGACCACGCGTTCGGGTTGACCCGTGCGACATCCCCGATCCAGGCGGCCGATTCCTTGGCCTCTTCGGGACGTCCGACGTACGCGGCGGCTTCGACCAGCTCGTGGTGGAAGGCGCTGACAGCGTACGAGCCGCGCCGGTGCTGGTCCCGCACGAGCAGCATCGCCTCAAGCGCCGCCTCGTGGTCGCCGCTACCGTTGCACAGCACAGCGTTCGCATAGTGCAACGCGGTGGGGTTCACCCCGACCCAGCCGCGCAGCTTCTCCCGGATCCCCCGGAACCGGTCGGCATCGCCGCTCCACGCGGCGAGCATCAGGTCGGACCCGACAAGGTTGGAGGTCCCCGCGGCCTCGTCGACCGCACGCGCCTCGGTGATGCAGACGTGCGCTTCGGCGAAGCGGCCCACAATCGTCCGGGCGACCGCCTGAAAGCGCAGCGCGTGGGGAAGGATCGCGTAGGCGCCCTGCGCCCGGGCGAGTTCCACCTGACGGTCGACGATCTCATCCATGGCATCGCTGTCACCGAGGTCGACGCTCAACACGCAGGCGCGTTCCATCCACCAAGGATCCGCGTCCGGCGTGCGGGCGTGCTCCCGGAAGGCGTCGACGGCACGGCGCATCTGGGGCATCGCCTCGTCCACCGGGCGGAGGTTCTGCTCGACCAACGCCTGCAACAGCAGGTCGACCGGGCGTGGCGACTGACGCGGGGGTACCCGTTCCCGGATGTGCAGGGCGAGCCGCCGTAACCTCCCAGGCTCGTCGACGCTGAACATGAGCGACGCGAAGGCTTCCAGGTATGTCTCGCGTGCGTCGTCGGGCCCCACACCGTCGGCCGCGTCGATGAGGGCGATCGTCGCCGGGATGCTGCGCGCGACGTGATAGTCGATCGTCGCGCGCAGCAGTCGCGCGGCGCTGCGGTCGGCCGGCTCTGGCTGGAGACGCTCGGCCTCGTCAACGAGTTCACGGGCGGCAGAAGGCGCGCCGGAACCCAACCGTGCTCGAGCCGCGGTCAACAGGCGGCGTGCCTGCTGCGACCGGCCTGGCGTCAGTCGGGCCGCGCGTTCGAGGAACGCGGCCACGGCCGCGAGTCCGCCGCGGCGTTGTGCCCGTCCGGCCGAACGCTCCAGTTCTGCCGCGGTCTCCTCGTGCGGGCCGTTGATCGCGTTCGCCCGGTGCCAGGCCCGCCGGTCGGGTTCGACGTCGACGTCCGTAGCGGCGGCGAGCGCGGCATGTGCCTGCCGTCGCGCCCCGGCCCCGGTCGACCGGTACGCGGCGGAACGCGCCAACGGATGTCGGAAGTGCACCCGGGGGCCGGTCACCAACAGGCCGCTGTCCTCGGCTGCGGCCAGGTCCGCGGCGTCCAGTCCCTGGATCGCCATGGCGCGCCGCAGCAGTACGAGGTCGCCAGTCGGCTCCGCCGCGGCCAGCGCCAGAACTGAGCGCGTGGGTGCCGGCAGCCGCAGGAACCGGCTCACGAACCGGCGCTCCACGGTGCCGCGCCCGGCGTCGCCGGGTAGTCCGAACGGTCCGGCATCGTTGGCGAACTCCACCAGGGCGAGCGGATTACCGGCAGCTTCGGCGAGGATCCGCTGCACGATCGCCGCCTCGTGCCCAAACGGCGCCCGAGACCGCAGCAGGGCGAGGGCCTCCGAGTCGGTGAGCCCGGTGAGAGTGAGGGCGGGTAGGCGACCGAGTTCCGACACCGGGGCGACGTCGCGGGCAGCGAAGACAATGGCGACCCGCTCCGCCGCCACGCGTGCCGCGACGAAGGCCAGTACCTGCCGCGAGCCGGCGTCGATCCACTGCACGTCGTCGATCACGCAGAACACCGGCCGGCGACGGCCTGCGGCACTCAGCAGGCCCAGGACCGCCAAGCCGACCAGCATCGGGGTCGGCGTGACCTCGGCGTAGAGCCCGAACACCGTGTCGAGCGCGCGCCGCTGCGGTGCGGGCAGCCCGGCGCGATGATCGAACACTGGCGCACACAGCTGGTGCAGGGCCGAGTAGGGCAGTTCGCTCTCGAACTCGATACCACCGGCGCGCAGCACCTGCCATCCGTCGAGCCTCGCGGCGGCCTGGTCGATGAGCGTCGACTTGCCGATCCCCGCGTCACCGAGAACGAGTATCGCCCCTCCACGGCCTTGTGCCGCACGCGCCGTCACCGAAACGACCTCGCCCAGCTCCGTTGCTCGAGCGACGACGAAAGACCCTGACCTGATATCGAGCGCATGGCGGGTAACGGTGCCAGCTCCCCTCCAGTTGTTCGGCGCGACCGATGGTATCCACAGCGGTACACCGACCGGGTCGACCGCCACCGGGTCCGGCCGACGCTCCTACGAGGGCAACTCGAACAGTTCCAGCTGGATGCCGTCGGGGTCACGTAGATAAAGGATCTTCGTACCGGCCAGCACCCCCGCTTCGACGCCGTCGCCGTCCCGGAGCACGACCGGATCGGCGTTGACATGCACGCCCCGCTCCACCAAGTCGCGGTGCGCCGCGTCGAGGTCGTCGACCTCGAAACACAGGTGCATCACTCCGACGTCGCAGTTGCGCCCGGTGAAGGGCCTCGGCTCCGGGTTGTCGTACTGGATGAGTTCCAGGAGGACATTGTCTCCGGCCAGCGCGAACGATGCCCGCATCGACGGGTTCTCAACCTCGACAACCGCACCAATCGCCGGGTTCGTTGCCGAGATCGTCACGCCGTTCGGCGCGATGCCGAGGACGTCCTCGTACCACCGCACCGAGCGTGCCAAATCGCTCACCGGCACTCCGATGTGATTCATCCTGGTCACTCTGCTCATGATCCCCATCCTCAAGGGCGGAGCCACCACTGGGGAAGGCACAGATGTTCCGCGTACCGCTGGTACCACCCAGGTCCCAAACCGATGGCGGATCATGTGTTTCATGAATGACCTCGGAGCCGCGCTGCGGGCCTGGCGGGATCGCACGGGCCCGGCCGCGGTCGGTCTCCCGAACGCATCCCCGCGCCGCGTCGTCGGGCTACGACGCGGCGAACTGGCAGCGTTGGCCGGCATCTCCCCCGAATACGTAGCACGCCTCGAACAGGGCCGGGCCGCCACACCATCGGCACAGGTATGCGCATCCCTGGCCCGCGCGCTACGACTCTCCGACGACGAGGAGGCGCACCTGATGCGCCTTGCCGGCTTCGCCGCGGCCCCGGACCGGATCCCCCGGCTGATCCCCAGCAGCCTGCACCGCGTCATCGACCACCTCGGCGACACCCCCGCGGCCGTCTATGACGCCCTGTGGCGGCTTCTGCACTGGAACCGCCTGTTCGCGGCCGTCTTCGGCGACCCGGCCGACGCCACCGCCGACGATCGCAACGCCCTGATCGTCCAGTTCGAATCCCGAAACCCCCGAGTCCGCCAGACCGACACCGAACGCGCCTACTTCGAGCAGTCGTTGGTAGCCGACCTGCGGGCCACCAGCGCCCGTTATCCGAACGACCCCGACGTGGCGGCACTGGTCTCGCGCATGACCGGGAACGACAGATTCCGCCACCTCTGGGCCCTCCGCGCGGTGGCCAATCACGAGAGCGCGCACAAGACCGCCGTACACCCCGACGTGGGCGCCATCCCGCTGGACGCCAACGTCCTGACCACCCAGAACACCGACCTACGCCTGGTAGTCCTCACGCCTCGGCCTGACACCACCGCCCGCGAGAAGCTGGATCGACTGGTTTGACCGCATCGGCACCCGGCTCTCCCAACCTGCTCCCCCGCCCGGCGATCGGGTCACCGCGCCGGCCCGGCCGGGAGCCGATGCCGGCGGATCAGCCGCTGCCCGATGAAGGTCCGCCAGACCCGGTCCGCGACGGTCGGTTCGACGATCCAGAGCCGGCGCTGCGCCTCGGCGAGGGTGAGCGGCGCGCTGAAGAGATCCAGGAACAGCCGGCTGCTGCGATTGAGGGCGAACACCTGACCGTCGACTCGGCGGAACAGGTGCCGGTCCGCCGGCAGGTCGCCCGGGACGCCGTCCTGCTCGTCGGAGCGGATTCGCCGGTACGCCTCCCAGACCTGCTCGTCGTCGCGGTCCACGAAGGAGCCGTTGGCCAGGAACTCGGTCTGGTCGTCGGTGTCATGTCGTAACCGGTCGTGGGCGAGGACGCCGCGAACAGCGGTGCCGTACCGGTCGTGGTAGAAGAACGTGTGCGGGGTGTCGGTGGCGCCCAACCACGGGCGGTGGTAATGCCCGGGGTTCAGGCCGGCCTTGGCCTGGGCAACCTCGGCCTGCGCCGCCTCGGTGACCGGCTCGTCGTACTTGAGCATCCGGACGATGTCCGATCCCTGCACCGGCCGCACGTTGGTGATGCCGAACCGGTCCGGCTCCTTGGCGACGATGGCGCCCGGCGTCAGCATGAAGTCGCCGAGCCCGCCGAGGGTCCACAGGTCCGGGTTGTCACGCAGGAAGTTGACGCTGTCCAGCGCCTCTTCGCGGGTCTCGGTGGGGAAGCCTGTGAAGCCCATCATCTGCACACCGATGTTCGCCTTGGTCATCGCCATCATGGTGCGTCGTGCCTGTTCCGGCTTCGTGCCCTTGTCGATCAGGTCGAGGACGCGCTGGTTACCGGACTCGAAACCGACCGAGATGGCCACGCAGCCGCTGCGCCTCAGCAGGTCGCAGCGCTCGTCCGACCAGTACTTCTCCAGCCGGATCTCGGCACCCCAACGGAAGTCCAGCCCTCGCTCGACGACCTGCTCGGCGAAGCGCAGGATGGTAGCGGGAGCGAGCACGTCGACCGAGAAGTAGATGAACTTGGCGAACTTCGACAGCTCGGTGACGTCCGCGATCATGGTGCTCACCGTGTCCTGCCGCCATGGGCTGGTGGGACCGTCGGTGTTCAGTCCGTAGTCGCAGAACGTGCACTTGTTCCAGTAGCAGCCTCGGGTCGGCGAATAGTAGACGAACCGCTCCGGGCTGAGGTAGAGATCCCAGGGCAGGCCGGAGAAGTCCGGGACCGGCACCTGCGCCAGGCGTTCATAGCGCAGGGGCAGTTGACGCTGGCGGCCGTACTTGGGGTGCAGCCGGACGTTGGGATGCCCGGCCGGCAGCGTGCCCGCCGCCACCGCGTCCAGGATCTCCGTGTACGCGCTCTCCCCCTCCCCGACCACTATCGCGTCGAAGTCGGCCAGCACCTGGAAGACGTACTCGGGTTTGCTGGCGCACTTCCAGACGTCGGAGATCTCCGTGCCACCCGCGATGAGGAAGACGTCCGGGCACGCCTTCCGGACGAGTCGGGCGATCCAGAGGGCGAACGGCAACTGCCACTGGTAGGTGGCGCTGATGCCGATCACCTGGTGCCCGCCAGCGGCCAGCCGTGGAATCAGCACATCCTCGTAGTAGGGCAGGAAAGGCCGGTTGAGCCGAGCGAGCAGCGCCTCGTCGGTCAGCGCGGCCACCGAGCCGATTGAGATCATCGGCGGCGGGTGCAGCCGGAAGCCGGCGTGGAACTGCCCGGGGAACCCGACAGTGCCGAGCGCGTCCATCCAGGAGATCACGCCCTCGACGGCGTCCTGGTAGTGCCGGTAGTCGTAGAACAGGGTCGGATCCTGCAGCACCCCGATCGACCGACGCAGCCGCTCCGGATCCGGGTCGGGCACGCCGAGCTGGTTCGCCCGGGCCATCAGCGCGTCCGGGCCGCTGAGATCCTCGGTCGAAAGCCGGGACAGCTCCCGCCGCAGCCACTCGTGCGCCGACGGGGTGTACGAGTGGTGGAACGCCTCGATGTTGGCGTCGATGATCTCCGCCGGCCGGTGCCCCTGTGCCCGGGCGTACGAGTCGAGGTAGTTCAGGGAGTGGTATCCCGAGGTGGGATCGGTCAGCGGGGGGTAGATCAGTGCTGCCTTCACGGTGCCGCTCATCGACTCCTCCTCAACCGACCCGGGCCGCTGAAACGGCCAGGGTGTCCTCCTGCGCGCGCGTGCCCACCGCGGGCAGTCGCGGGGCACCGAACGCCTTGACGTAGGCGACAAACGGTTCGGCGGCGTACCGGAACGCCGCGAGGTCGACGAAGCCCCGGTCCCACGCCGCCGCTTCCAGCCCGTCGGCGGCACAGCCCCACAGCCTCGCGAAGCACGCGTCGACGATCTCGGTGCGGAAGTGCAGCCGGGCACCCGGGCGACGACGCCCCGTCGTACGCGGGACGAGCGTCTCGTTCAGCGACGCCGCTGTCGCCGCGACCTGCCGTGCGGCGGTGAGTAACGCGGGAGTTCGCAGCGGTGCCGCGACCATCCACAGCGCCAGGCTGCGGTACGGCGTGGTGCCGAACGCCCGCACCAGCACCCGCAGCACCGCCTCGTGGTCGTCGAGACCCCGTTCCCGGTCGGTCAGCCAGTCCCACCCGCTCGGCGGCGCACCGGTCAGCCCGCGTCGGCGGGCCACCTCGCTGGCGCGTTCCTCAACCATCGGGTCGCCGATGTCGACCTCGGCCAGCCCGGCCAGCACCGACCGCCGGTGCCAGGTTGCCGACTCGGGATGCAGCAGCATCAGCACCGCGGCGGCCTCCCGGTCGCTGGCCCAGTGCCCGCCGACCGACTCTCCGGCGAACCGCGAGCGCCAGCTGTCGAGGAAGCGGGTGTGCAGGTTGTCGAGCGGCTGGTCGCCGACGTTCGCCGGGCACAGCTCGGGCGCGTTGTCCGCCGCCATCGACAGCAGCATCCGTGCGTCGGCGCCCTTGGCGTCGTGGGGGTCCCGCCGGTGCCAGGTCAGGAACCGGCCCATCAGGGCCGCGGCCTCGGGTGGCGCGGTGCGCTCCAACGCCTGGTACGACCGCCGCCGGAAGGGCAGGTTCCGGCCGATGTCCAGCAGCAGCACAGCCTCGGTGTCGCTGAGCACACCGGCCGCGACGGCGCGGCGCAGCGCGACCCGGATGTTCACCAGCGGGACGCTCAACGCACGGTGGTCTTCCTCGGCGGGCCCGTGCACGACTGCCACCTCGTCGTCGCCGGTGACGATCCCGTCGCGGTAGAGCCGGAACACCTCCCCCACGCCACGCATACCGAACGGCCACAGCTCGGCGGCGCGCAGCGCGCCCATGCTGGCGGCGCCGGCCACTGTCACGCCGCGGTCGAGCAGGTCGAGGATCTCCCGGTGGCGGACCGGCGGGTGTTGCAGGAAGAACCCGTCGATGATGAGGACCCGGTCGCCGGGGACGACGTCCAGGCGGAGCAGGTCGCCGTGCGCGACGGGCGGCAGCACCACAGCGTCGGGCAGCAAACGACCGACCTCGTCGGCCGGGAGGCTCGGACCTATGAAGACGACGTCAGTCACGGGGCACTCCCGGTCGGGTACTGAGGGCACGCTCGTCGAACATCCGCAGCCCGGGGGCGAACACCTTGCTCACCGCAATGCCGATGTCGTCGTGCGTCAGGTCGACGCTGAACGGCTCGACGCCGGTGACCCGCTGCACCCGCGACGCCAGCTCGCGCAGCACCTGGGTCACGTCCCCCGCCGGTGGCGAATCCCGGCGGACCGGTCGGACGGGCCGGTCGACGGTGGGCGGCGGCACCGGCGGTCCGCCCACGTCCTGGTACGCGGTGGCGTCGATGTCGTCCCGGGCTCCGGAGACCATGACCAGCCGCGATTGCGCTGCCTCCGCCATGGCCCGACCGACGGCGATCTCAGGGTCCACGTGGCAACCGAAGCCGCCGAAGGTGACCGGCATGTCCTCCGACCAGATCGAGGCGGCGTAGCAGGGGACGTCGACAGCGTTGGTGATGTCGCAGACCTCCACCCAGCAACCGGCCCGCACCAGCGCCTCGTACACCGTGCGGGTCATCACGTTGGTGGCGGTGCCCGGGTCGGCGTAGGTGCGCTCGGCCAACGGTGCGGTGCAGTACGGGGCGATGCAGTCACGTTCGATGACCTCCAGCAGAGCGTGCAGGCTGGCCTCGGCGAAGGTGTTCCCGGTGGCCAGCCCGTTGCTGCTGGGTGTGAACAGGGCGCGGTCCCAGCCACGCCGGATGGTGAAGTCGAGTTCGATGGTGGCGCGGGGCACCAGGCATTCCGCACCGGTCACCAGCCCACGGCCAGCAACCCAGTCGAGCTCGACGGCAGGGGTCAGTGGTGACCGTTCCGCCAGGTGCAGCCACCGGACGTCGTACGGCAGGTCGAGCGCCTCGGCCGGGGACCGGACGACGGTCCCCGGCCGGAGGTTCTCGGCATGCCAGGACTCGATGCTCTCCATGACCGCGCTGACCCGGGCCTGCGTCGCTGTGGCGCCGGTGCCGACGCTCACCGCCATGGTGGCTCCCACCGGCCGGTAGGCGACGTGCACCGGCAGGCCGATCTCGTCGAGCCGGGTGATGTCGGCGACCCGGGTGATCCGGAAGCGGTCGAGCAGACCCCCGATCCGTTCCCAGGTCTGCTCCACGGTGGCCGTCCGGTAGGTGCCGGATCGGAACGCGATGGTCTCGGTCGTGTCAGTCATCGAGGCTCCCGGCTGCGGGTCAGGAACTCAGAGGATGAGGACGGCGATGATGTTGACGTTGTTGTCGGCGATCGGGGCCACGCCGCCGGCGACCGTCTCCAACTCGGCCTCGGTCAGCTCGTTGAGGTCGACCAGCGGCACCTCGGGCACGTGCAGCACGTGCAGGCCGGGCGTGCCGGCCCAGTCGGCGACGATCTGGTCCTTGGTGTAGAGCGTGGCGGGCTGGGCGCGGTCGACCTCGACCCGGGAGCCGGCGGCGACCGGCAGGCCGGCCGCCGTCGCGTAGCCGGTCGGGTCGGCGAGCAGGCGCTGCAGTTCCTCGTCGCTGCGCCACACCGCGGTGACCAGTTCCGAGTACTTGGTCACGAACCTCGCGCCATATTCCTGGTCGTCGTTGCTCATCGTTCGGTCCTTTCCTCGGGGGTCGCTGCAAGACGGGGGTGATCGTCGTGGCGAGAACGCTACGAAAATTGAGGTTCGACAATCAATGATTCCGTCTGACTGCCATCAGAATCTGCCGCGCCAGCTAATGGGTGGCTGACTTCGGTGTCAGGTGCAGCAGCACGGGCAGCAGCAGGCACAGCTGGGGTCCAGGCCAGCGACGACGCTGTCCAGTTCGTCCTCGGCCAGTTCCGTCCGAGCCACCGGCAGCAGCGACGGCACGAAGAGCACGAAAGTGCCGGTGGTGCCCGCCTGCTGCCACGACTCGACCTGCGCCTCGAGATCCGGATCGGCGTCTGCGACGTCCCGAACAACCCGGACCTGCACGTCCTCGGACAGTTGGAGCCCGTAGCCGGCGAGGAACCCTCGCGGGTCCCGGTCGAGCGCCTGTTCCTTGGCCGGGTCGGCCCAGACTTCGGCGACCAGTCGGCTGTACGCGGCCACGAAGACCGCTCGATCGACAGGTGTCACACCCTGCTCCCTTCGATGGTCGGCCGCCGGCGGCGGGCGACAGGCAGCGCGGGAAGTTCCGGGCCACCGGTTTCGCTTCATCGTGGGTCACCGGTGGACCCGGTCCGCCCAGAGGGCGGGAATTTCATCGAATGTGGCCGCGAAAAGGTCGCGCTGCGGCGAAAGCCGGGTAATTGGGAATCAGCGACTTGCGGCGGACGGCGATTTTAATCAGTTTCACCACTGTGGACAAGTAGCAATTCCCCGCCTGTCACCCGCCCGGTCCCCACACCTACGCTGCGATCGGCGGACCGTTCAGCGTGACAGCGGTTCGACGGGGTTGCCGTGTTCCGCCACCGAGTGCTGCCGGAGGCCACCGTGACCATCGACGAGGTGACGACGACGCCCGGCGCCCCGGTCGGGTACAGCGTGGACGAGCTCGCCCGCAAGGTGGGGATGTCGCCGCGCAACATCCGAGCCCACCAGGCCCGGCGGCTGCTGCCCCCGCCGGTGCGGCGCGGTCGGGCCGCGCTCTACGACGACTCCCACGTCCGCCGACTGGACGCGATCCTCGCCCTGCAACGACAGGGTTTCAACCTGGTGTCCATCGAGGCGATGCTCGGGGTCCGGGCCAGTGACGAGGCGCCCGACGGGCTCACCGCGATGCTGCAACGCCTGACCGCCGACCGTCCGGCGCTGGCCCACGCGCTGACCCGCCACGGCGTGATCGGCCGGACCACCGACGGCACCGTCCGCACCGTCCGGCCACGCCCGCTGCGCGCCGCCCTGGACCTGCATCGGGTACGAGTGGGCACGGTGCCGGCACTGCAGACCCTCAGCGAGGTGCTGGACAGCCTCCGGCCGGTGGCTGACGAGCTGGTCGCCGCCGTCACCGCCCGGCTGCTGACCCTCGCTCCGGAGCTGGTGCGCAGCGGCGCCCGGTCGTCCTGGGCCGACCTCGACCGGGAAACCCTGTTGCTGACCCAGGGCGTGGTCAACGTGCTCACCGAGGCGTTCCGGCTCGCCGTGGAGAACCAGTCGGAGGCGCACATCGCCGAGCTGCTGGAGAACCACCTCGACGCGGACGTGTGCCTGGAGGACAGCACTGTCATCGACAACGGGTGACCGGGTCGTCAGCCTGTCGCGGGCTGCCCGTCCGCCTGTCGGCTCTCCGGCACGGTGTCGGACCGTTCCGGTTCAGTGAGCAGTTGCCGCCGCGCCAACCGGTGGAACAGCCCGTCGGTGTCGTCCATCAACTCGTCGAAGCTGCCCCGCTGGACGATCCGCCCTGCCTCAAGGACCACGATGGTGTCCGCCGCACGCACCGTGGACAGCCGGTGGGCGATGACCACCCGGGTCGCGGCCAGGGCCGCGGTGCTGCGGCTGACCACCTCCTGCGTCCGGTTGTCCAGAGCGCTCGTCGCCTCGTCGAGGAAGATGATCCGGGGCAGCGGGGCCAGCGCGCGGGCGATCAGCACCCGCTGCCGCTGCCCGACGGAGAGCGTCCCGCCGCCGAACGGCACCATCGTGCTCATCCCCATCGGCAGCGCCTCCAGGTCATCGGCGAGGCCGGCCATCCGCGCCGCCTCCCAGACCTGGTCCAGTGGGAAGCTGCCGGCGCCGCAGATGTTGTCGCGTACCGAGCCGGCGAAGAGCTGGCCATCCTGCAGGACCACTCCGCACTGCCGACGGACCGCGTGTACATCAAGTTCGGAGAGGTCCTGGCCGTCGTAGAGCACTGCGCCCTGCTGCTGGCGTTCAAAGCCGAGCAGCAACCGGAGCAGTGTGGACTTCCCGCAGCCGCTCGGTCCGACGATGGCGACGAACTCACCCGGTCGGACGTGCAGGTCGATGTCGACGAGCACCGGCGGCTCGTCCGGCTGGTAGGCGAAGGTGAGCCGGTGCAGCGCGATCTCGCCGCGCAGCTCCCCCGGGTCCACCCGGTCCGGCCGCGCCTCGGGGTCGGCGCGCAGGATCTCCCGCAGGCTGCCCAGCCGGGGCACCGCCGCGATCACTTCGACCCCGGCCGACACCAGCACCAGCAGCGCGCCCAGTAGCATCGCGAAACCGACGTTGAGGATGAAGAAGTCGGCCGGCGCGACCCGCCCGGCCATCGGCCCCATCAGCACGGCGAACAGGACCAGTTGGCCGGCGACCGGCAGCACGGTGCCGAAGGCGACCAGGCCCGCCTGACTCTGGCGGACCCGTTGCAGCGCCGCTCGGGCCGTCGCGGCGACCTCCGACCAGCGCGCGTGGGCACGGGTTTCGGCGGCCGCCAGTTTGATCTTGATGATGCCGCCGAGCAGTTGGTTGGTCATCGCAGCCGCCCGGTGCTCGGCCGGCAGCGCGGCCCGTTGCTGACTGACGATCAGCCCGGCGAACGCGCCGAAGGTCAACATGGTGACGACGACGATCCCCACTCCCCACAGCCCGAGCACGGGCTCGACCACCAGGAGCATGCCGAGGGTCACCGCGACGGTCGCGGCCGCCGAGACGAGCTGCGGCAGCAACGCGCTCAGCGCCTCACCGACGAACGAGATCCCCAACATCGAGTTGGCGATCTCCCCGCTGCTGCGACCGGCGAAGAACCGGGCCGGCAACCGCATCAGGCGGTCCCAGATCGCCAGCTGCGCGCCGGACTGCATCCGGCCATCCAACCGCAGCAGACGCAGGTTCTGCACCACCCCCACCAGACCCGCGACCACCGCGGCGCTGAGCATCAGCGCGAGGAAACCGCCAAGGCCGTTCACCTCGCCCTGCCGGGCCAGCTGGCCGAGCACCTCGCCGGTGGCCAGCGGCACGCCCAGGCCCAGCAGTGCCACGCAGGTGGCGGCGAACAGCAGACCCCGCACGTCGCGGGACGCACCGACCAGCCCGGCCCGCAGCAGGTGGCGCATCCGAGCGGTCGGCGGCAGCGGCGCCTGCACCTCGGTCGCCTCGGCAGCGAACGTCGCGGCCACCGTCGCGTCGATCGGACCGTACGCCCGGGTGTCCGGGTCGACGTGGTGGTAGCGGCCTCGACGGAACACCAGCGGCACCGCGACGGCGCGCTCCGGATCATCGCCGGCCCGCCACCCCACCAGTGGCCCCAGGTCCCGCCGCCACCAGCGGTCCGGCAGCCGCACCTCACGCAGGAACAGGCTGGACGCTCGGGTCACCGCGTGCACCGCCGCCCGGTCGTCCAGCGGCGCGCGGCTGCGGTCAGCCGGCTCGTTGATCGGGCTGCCCATCCCCTCGGTGACCACCCGGACCACCGAGGCCGCCCGCCCGTACCGGTCGAAGCCGGGCTCGCCGTCGGGAACCGGAACCGCACCGCCCGCGCCGATCACCCCGATCGACCGTCGGGCCGCCGCGGCGAGCACCGCCGCGTCGGTCTCCCGGCGCCGCTGTACGGCGCTCAGCAACGCCTCGTCAGCCTCCTCGATCCGGGTCTCCACCATCCGCAGCAGCCGGGCCACATGCTGGTCGACGGCCGACCGGAGCTGACCGTTGACCAGCAGGTCCCAGCTACCGTGGCTCTCCACAGCGCACGGCGACTCGGCCACCACCCAGTCCCGCTCGGCGACCAGCAGCAGCTCCCGCTCCCCCGACATCTCCGCCGGGCCACCGTCGTTGCGTCGCAGTTGTCCACCGGCGCTGCGCAGCCACCACGCGCCGCCGGTGGAGGTGAGGGCGCTCCCCTGCGCCAGCGAAATGATCTCGCGTCCGCGGAGGGTGGACGCCTCCCGGGGCGCCTGCCCGCGGCGCAGCGCGTCGGCGACGGTGACCAGCACCAGGTCGAGCGCCGCGACCAGCTCCGTCGCGGCAGTCCGCGCCCGCAGCGACGCCCCGTCGTCCGCCACGCGGCCGAGCCGAACATGCCGCTCCAGCAGGGACAGGTGACGCCGGGACAGCCCGCGCAGCTCCGTGCCGGGCAGCGGCACCAGGATCAACTGCCACGCACCGATCGCGGTGGACGTCGGCACCAGGCCACCCGCAGGCAGCCGCGCCACATGGTGACGACGCGAGGGGCTCATCCCGGCCCGGCGCACCGCGAACAGGTCGGCCTCGCCTCCGGTCACCAGCCAGCTGGCCGCCGGGCCGTCCAGGCGGCAAACCTGGCGTACGCCGTCCGAGCAGAAGTCGATCAGGCCGCCGGCCGGGGCATCCTCCACCGCGCCACTCATCAGCGTCTCCTCGGATCGTCGTGGTCAGTGGTCCCGGACCAGGCGCGCGTACGCCCCGTCCCGGGCGACGAGCTGCTCGTGGGTGCCGCGCTCCACCTCCCGGCCGCCGTCCAGCACGACGATCAGGTCGCAGTCGCGGACGGTGGACAGGCGGTGGGCCACGATCAGGCAGGTGGCCCCACGCCTCCGCAGGTGCCTGTCGATCTGACGTTCGGTCTCGGCGTCCAACGCGCTGGTGGCCTCGTCCAGCACCAACACCCGGGGGTTGCGCACGAGCGCCCGGGCGATCTCCAGCCGCTGCCGCTGCCCACCGGAGAAGTTGCGGGCGTTCTCCCGCACCGGGCTGCCGAGGCCACCCGGACGGGCCGCGACCTCGTCGTAGAGGCACGCGTCGGTCAGCGCGCCGACGACGTCCTCGTCGGCGACCGTGAGGTCCCACATGGTGACGTTGTCCCGGACCGTCCCCTCGAACAGCCGTTGGTCCTGGTCCACCATGGCGACGGTGGCCGTCCAGAGCCCGTCGTCGGCTGCGGCCCGCTCGAGCCCGTCCACCGTGACCTGACCGGTCCAGGGACGGTAGAGCCCGGCGACCAGCCGGCCGACAGTCGACTTGCCACTGCCCGAGCGACCGACGAGGGCCACCCGGGCGCCCGGCGGCAGGTCAAGGCTGAAGTTCTCCAGCAGTGGACGGCCCAACGGGTTGTAACCGAAGGTGACCTCCTCGATGCGCAGGTGCCCCTCCATCGGCGTCACCGGGCGGGAGGACCGGTGCTGGGCCGACGGCAACGGGTACCGCTCCACGTCCCGCAGCCGGTTGAGGTCGGCGCTCATGTCCTGCAACCGCGAGCCCAGCGCGGTCAGGTTGCCCAGCGGGCGGTTCATCGCGACGGCCAGGCTCTGCATGCCGACCAGCACCCCGACGCTCATCGCCTCCGCCACGACCTGCCGGCTGCCCAACCACAGCAGCACCCCGGTGGTCACCGAGGCGAGGAGCGCCGGCAGGACGGAGAGCACCGCGGTGGGCACCCCCAGCCGCTGCTGACGGCTGGCGACGGTGGCGTGGCGCGCCGCGAACCGGGCCACCGCGCGTTCCTCCTCACCGCCGGCCTTCACCGTCTCGATCATCTGGACGGTGGTGTACACAGTGGTCACCAGCTTGCTGCGGTCCGCCTGAAGACCGGCGACAGCGGTGGACCGGGTCGAGGCGACATAGCGCAGCACGCTGACGTTCAGCCCGGCGAGGACCACCGCGCACAGTCCGAGCAGCAGGTCGTAATGGCAGAGCAGAGCCCCGTACGCCAGCACGAGGCCGGTGTCCACCACTGTGGTGGCCGTCCGGCGGGTGAGCACCTCGGCGACCACCTCGTTGCCGCGGACCCGCTGGCCGAGGTCGGCGGCCTGCCGCTGGTCGAAGAAGGTCGGTGGCAGCCGCAGCAGATGTCGGAAGAACCTGGCGGCGCTGGCGAGGGCGAGCGCCGTCTCCGCGCGTACGGTCAGGCGTTGCTGCAGCAGGCTGGCCAGGAAGGTGAGCACGGTGGCCACCGCCACCGCCGCCACCAGGCCGGCGAACGCGGCCCGATCCTCCTGCAACAGCACCCGGTCGACGAAGACCTTGGCCATCACCGGAATGGTCAGACCGACCACGGCGATCAGCAGGCCGAGCAGCAGCATCTGCGCGATCGCCGAGCCCGGGCCGCGCCACCGCTCGGCCAGCGCCCGCACCAACCGGTAGCGGGTGCCGCCGGGCCGGAACTCCGGGCCGGGCTCCATGGTGAGCACGATGCCGGTGAAGGCGCCGTCGAACTCCTCCCAGCTCACCGCACGGGGACCGGTGGCCGGATCGTTGATGAAGACCTTACGGCCGAGCCCTTCCAGCACCACGAAGTGCTCGAACCGCCAGAACAGCACCGCCGGCAGCGCCACTGTGGCCAGGCCCGCCAGGTCCATCTGGAAACCCTTGGCCACCATGCCGTAGCGGCGGGCGCCCTTGAGCACGGTGGCGGCTGTGGAGCCGTCCCTGCTCACTCCGCACACCCGGCGCAACTCCTCAAGGGGCACGTGCCGACCGTGGTGCGCGAGCAGGATCCCCAGCGCGGCGGCGCCGCACTCCACCGCCTCCATCTGGATCAGGGTGGGCGTACGGACCCGTCGACGCCGGATCCTGGGCAGCTCCGGCGCGCCGCCGACGGCGGTCGTCGGCGCGCTCATCGCCGCAGCAACCAGTCGATCGGGTGTTCCCGGTCCACTGTGAACCAGGCGGTGACCTCGCTGGCCGAGTTGAGCTGGAACGGCGGCGGAGACCTGGTCCAGCGCAGGCCGCCCGGGGCGGCAGGGTCGGGCTCCAGGGCGACAGTCACCCGCACCACGCTGCCGCGGGCGAGCAGACGCCGGACGTCCGGCCCGGTGCCCAGGAAGGCGCGCAGCGACGCCTCGGTCTCCGGGAACGCGCCGACAGTGGTCACCTGGCCGGCCAGGGTGCCGAACACGTTGCGCGGCGCGGCCGCCGCGGCCACCTCGACGGACACGCCGGGTTGCAGCAGCGGGGCGGCGACGGCGGGGGCGTAGACGACTGCCTGCAACGCGTCCCCTGCGGCGTCGAGCCGTTCCAGGTCGGCCAGGTGGGTGCCCGGGGTGACGATCTCGCCCTCCGAGACCAGCCAGGCGACGACGTACGCGTCACCCGGCGCGGTCTCCACCCGTACCTTGCCGTCGGCCGTGCGAAGGCTGTAGAGGGGGGTTCCCTTCGGCACCCGCTGGTGCGGTGACGCCCACACCTTGGTGACCTGGCCGCTGTCGAGCGCGTCGAGGGCCGAGATCCCGTTCGAGTGGATCAGCACTCCGGCGGCCTCGACGGTCCGGGGCACCACAGTGCGCACCGACCACACACCCGCGGCGACGACGACGATGACCAGCGCGGTGGTGGCCAGCCAGTTCGGCACCGTGGTCAGCCGGACCGCCCGGTCCAGTTGCTCGGGCGCCTCCAACTGGCGCAGCGCCTGCCGCCGGAACTTCATGGCCGGGCCTCCGCTGCGGCCGGACCGGTGGCGCGGCGCGAGCCGAGCAGGAAGTCGGCCACGCTCGGCTCGACCAGCGGGTCGAGCCCGGACAACTCGGCGAAGGCCTGCGAGTCCCCGGCGCCGAGGGCGCACGGCGCCAACCCCATGGCGGTGGCGACGAGATACATCTGCTGGGTCAGCACACCCGCGTCCTTGAGAATCATGGCGTAGCTCATCCCTTCGTACTTCCACATGAGCCGCTGGACCCGGGCGGTGACCACCAGGACTGTCTGCGGCGGCCGAGGCAGAGCGCCGGCCGCCCGGGCGTACGCCAACAGCCGGTCGGCGGCCGGTCCCCAGCCGGCGACCGGTTCCAGCCGGTGCCCGACGGCGTCGTAGTGGTAGAGCCCGGGGTCGAGCCCGACGCAGCGCGCGACCAGTGGGTAGATCTCCAGCTCGTAGACGCCGCCGCCGCCCGGGTAGGGCCGGTGACCGATCTCCTGCCCGCCGGCCTCGCCGACGGCGCTGGTGTGCTGCGACCGGTGCAGGAACTCCGCCAGCCGCTCCAGCGGCAGCGGCGCGGCGTCGTCGTGTTCGCGCACGCTGCGCCGGTCCGCGACGACCTGGCTGAACGCGGGATCCGCCTTGGCGATCGTCGCCAGGTCCGGCAGTGGCAGGTCGACCGCCCGGCCCCCGTCGTACGGGCGGCGCAGCGGAAGCGGTGCGAAGCTCCCCCGCATCCGGTAGGTGCCGCCCACCGGCAGCGCGTGTCGCCCGGCCCGGGATCGATGATGCAGCCGTAGCTCCTCCGGTGACCAGTAGGCCAGCGGCGCCTCGTCGCACTCCGCCTCGAACTCGGCGTCGGTGACCAGGATCCGGGCGGTGGCCAGCTCGTCGAGCACCCGTCCGGCGACGTCCGGCGGCACGCCGAGCGTGCGGGCCACCGCCTCGGGTCCGACGCCCGGGGCGGCGGCGGCCAGTACCGCGCCGAGGGCGGCGTCGGCGCAGCCGACAACGAGGGTGCTCAGTGGTGATGCGGCCACCAGCATGCCCCGTTCGTGCTGGAGGGCGGCGAAGCGGGAGAGCCGGTAGCGGACCCCGGGGGTGTGCAGGCGACTCTCCGGCAGACTGCCTCGCCCCAGGCCGGTGGGCACCAGGTCGAGCAGCGGCCGATCGTCGACCTGGACGCGCCGCTCCAGCCAGGAGTGGGCGAGCAGCCGGCGCAGCAGCAACTGCGCGGGCAACACCCGGCTCTCCCCCTCCAGGCCGCTGATCAGCCGGCCGACCTCGACGTCGTTGACCCAGTCGGCGGCGAGCCGCAGCAGCAGCGCCCGCCGGCCCATGCCAGGTTGCTCCAGGATGAGCTGGAAGCGGGTCTGCCGCAGCGTCAGCGAGCCGTCCTCGCCAAGCCGCAGCTCCGCGTCACGGCGCAGCCGGTACGACTCCTGAATCGGCGGACCGCCGACGGAGCCGCTCACGACGACCGCCGACCGACCGGGTCCACCACGGTGGTCATCCCCACATCCTTCCCACGGTCCCGGTGCCCCGGGAGCGCCGGCTAGAAGAAGACGTTCAGCGGGTTGGCCGACGTCTCGTCGACCGCCAGCGGGTCCCGACCGAGCCGGGCCGGCACGTCCCACAGTCGGCCGGGACCGAGCCGGCGCCAGAAGTGCCGCAGGCCCGGCACGACGACCTTCACCACCGCCAGATCGACATCCGGACGGGACTGGTCGACGACGATCACCTCCAGGCCGGCCCGCTCCGCCCGGTGTACGCAACGGCGCACGTCGTCCCCGACGTCGCCGGTGGTCAGTGGCGGGTGGTCAGTGGCGGTGCGCGGCGGCCGGGTGGGATCCGGGGTCAGCCAGGGCTGGGCGGCCACCCGCACGGTGCCGAACCAGCGCGCCGTGTCCGGGTCGTCGACCCCGTACCGGTTGCCGGCGGAGGTGGGACCGGCGACGGCGGGCAGGAACTGGTTCACCTCGGTGAGCGCCCGGGTCAGCGCGACCCGCGCGTCCAGGTGCGCGCCGAAACCGACCAGGACGTCCTCCGGCCCCCGGTCGACCCGCCGGGACACCGCCGCGAACGTGGGCACACCCAGGTCGGCGGTCAGGTCGAGGGCCCACAGTTCGCGGCCCAGCGCGGTGGCGTGATGGTCGACGCAGGCGGCCGTCCACGGCTCGCCGAACGAGGCGAGGTCCACCCCGGGCATCCGGGATCGGTGGTACCACCACAGGGCCACGCTGTCGCGCTCCACCAGTTCGCAGAAGCCCTGCAGGATCGCCTCGGACAGGTTGCCGCCGGCCGCGCAGCCGTTCGAGTCGGCCGAACACACCCCCAGCCCGGTCAGCTCCGGATGCCCGTACCAGCAGTGCGCGGCGGGCAGCTCACGCGGTGTCTGCCGGGTCAGCGACCAACCCGTGGTCCAGTCCAGCTCCACGTCGTCGGGCAGCGGGCGGGGAATGCGGTGCAGGTGGCCCAGGTCGCGGTTGAGCCGGTCCCGGTCGGCGTACTGGCGTTCCGAGAACAGCAGCAGCTCCCGCAGGTGTACCGCGCGGTCCGGACCGAGCTGCCGGTAGGTCGCCCGGTGGACAGGGCGATCGCCGCGCCACACCCCGCAGTAGCGTTCCACCGCCTCCCCGACCGCGCTCATCCGGGCCTGCAGGTCGGTGCGGCCCTTGCCGCCGCTCTGCCCGCGCAGATTGCGGCGCAGCGCGGCGACCTGACGGGGCTGGGCGAAGTTGTGCCCGGCCGAGTACGTGTGGGTGACGCCGTTGTCGGTCGCCTCCAGCGGGGTCAGCCGACTCACCACGCCCAGATACCGGCTGACATGGTGAACGAGCGAGGCGTACGCCTCGGCGGGTTCCCGGATGCGGGAGTCCCCGCCGCGACTGGGCTGGGTGCCGCTGGGTGGCAGGTCGATCCGGGGTTCGGCCTTGCGGACGAGGTCCGGGTCACCGCAGGCGGGGCACTGCGGCTGGCGTACCAGTTGGTGGCTCTCCGTGCTCAGGTCCCTGGTGTCCAGGGCGACCATCCGGCCGGTGAGGCGGGGCGACGCGCCCCGGACGGCGAGCACGGCGAGCTCCGCGGCCAGCAGCCCGGCCGCCATGGTGGCCAGTCCGGGCAGGACCGCGTGACCGGGCTGCGGCAGCGGACCGGCCAGGTCCTGCCCGTCGAGGAAGGCGTTCACCTGTTCGTTCTCCTGCCAGCGTTGGCGCAGGCAGACCCAGCAGCCGGTGCGACCCGGCACGAGGTGCGGGCCGAGGAAGACGACGTTGCCGTGCGGCCGGGCCAGCGTCCACGCGCGACCGGCGGCCAGGTGGCGGTCGTTGAGCAACGCCAGCCGGGAGTCGAGCATCGACGACGGCAGCACCAGCACCTGGGCGGTGCCCGGGCCGGGGTCCGGTGCGTCCGGCCCGACCACTGTCGGGGCGAGCCCGAGGGCGCGCAGCGCGTCGGCGGTCTCGGCCACCCGGGGCGCCCCCAGGTCCACGATGGTGACAGCTCCCCCGGCCATCCACCGCCGCCCGGCGTCGGGCGGCACACCCCGGGCGTCCCAGCCGGCGGCCTCGGCTGGCGAGGTGTGCGTCGGACCGGACACCAGAAGGCCGTGGTCGCGCAGCCGGGCGAGGGCTGCGGCGACGGCGGCGACCGGGTGTCGGGTGGCCAGCCGGGCCACCACGTCGGCCAACGGGGCGGCACCGTCGAGCTGGTCGGCCAGGTCCGCGGCGACCGGGTCGTCGATGAGGAGGCTGCGGGTCTCCCCCAGCACCACGAGCGGACCGTCGGGCAGCCGCACCGGCACGTAGTCCGATCGGAAGCGCGGACGCCACATGGGTTCCTCCCGAGCTTCGTGGTCGGACCGCGGTACCGCCGGCCCCGCCGGCGATCACGGCTGCTGTCATGGTCGCGGTCCGGTGGCGTCCGATCCGAGTGATGCCACCGGTTTCTGCCGTCGCCGACGCCGAGGACGCTCGGCGGCAGGGTCAGCCGGCGGTGACTGTCAGCGCGGTGTCGTTGAGCCCCAGCACCGATGTGCCGACGCTCTGTGCCGGCACGAGCAGCACGAAGGTCTCCACCCGGGTGACCCGGATCGACTTTCCGCTGACCGCCTTGAGGTGACCGGTGGCGATCAGATCCGGGCTCTGCGGCTCCAACCGGACGGTGGCCGGGCCGCCGGGCGCCGGGCGCAGCGTGTCGGTGGCGTGGATCGTCAGAAAGGTGAGCGTGCCGGTCGGCACCGCGACCGCGCAGTCGGACCATTCCGCCCGGTCCATCGTCCGCTGCACCGCCCCGCCGACGCCGGCGAGCTGCTGCCCGTAGACCTCCCAACCGCCGGCGAACTGGCCGTCGAGCAGCGGGCTCGACACGACGAGGGACCGGTTGCCCGTCGTGGACCCGATGCTGCGGGAGAACACCTCGGCGGCGAGGGCCCGACGGCTGGTCTCGTCCAGGGCGGCGCCGCCCGCGGTGGCCGGCCGGCCGTCGATGCTCCGGGCGACCACCAGCGACGGTTGGGTGACCTGAACGTTGTGGCTGAGCTTCCACTGGCCGTCGGCACCCAGCACGAACTGGCTGACGTCGGTGGGCGCCAGCTCCGAGCCGGTCAACCGGAGAGTCGCCGTGGCGAGGAAACAGGACGGTTCCCCGGGCGGCACCGCGAAGACCGGGTTGATGTGCTGGAAGGACGG
Organism: Micromonospora sp. NPDC053740; assembly: GCF_040677775.1. Taxonomy (NCBI): domain Bacteria; kingdom Bacillati; phylum Actinomycetota; class Actinomycetes; order Micromonosporales; family Micromonosporaceae; genus Micromonospora; species Micromonospora sp. NPDC053740. The sequence continues at coordinate 80,704 of NZ_JBFASO010000009.1, read as the reverse complement.
TTGCGGACGCTGGTTGTACGCGGCCCGACGCACTGCGGCGATGCTGAGGTCCAGCGAGGGCGACACCTCCTGCGCCCGCAGCGCCTCCACGTCGCCGGCCACCGAGGCGGCCGAGTCGGCCTGGTCGAAGGCGGTGAGCACGAGCGCCGCGCGGTCCCGACCGAAAGTGGCCGAACCGTGCGGCGCCGGGGTGGCAGCGTCCACCGGCTCACCACCACAGCCGGTCAGCATGAGCAGCGCCACCGTGGCGGCGGCGAACGGCATGGCCGGCACCGGCGCGGCGAGGGTACGCGGGCTCCTGACGGATCTTCTGCCCAGCATCTCGTCCTCCATCCACCACCGGTGCACGGGAATCGCGCCCGACGCAGTCGAGTATGTGAGCGGCTGTCGGGCTACGACGGTGGCGGCGCGGCCTCGTGCTGCCCGGCCTGTCGACCTTGCACCGAACGACGTCATCCGGCCTGGAACGCAGTCATCGATCGGTGTCATCGAGCCGAGCCACCCAGGCGACCAGGCCCGACCGGGAAGCGACGCCCGTCTTGCGGTAGAGGCGGGTCAGGTGCGCCTCCACAGTCCGGGGGCTGATGTTCAGCTGCCGCCCGATCAGTCGGCTGGTGGCCCCGGTCGCCGCCAACCGCGCGATGTGCCACTCCCGGTCGGTCAGGGCGGCGACCCCGATCGGGCCGACCGGACGGGCCAGTCGCAGGCCGACCCGCTCCGTTCCGCACGACCCCGCCAGTTCCAGCGCCCGACGGCGGGCCCGTGCCGCCAGGCCAGCCTGGTCGGCGGCTTCGGCCGCCCGGGCCAGGGAGGCCAGGACAAGACTGCGCCGTAGCACCATCCCGCCGGCGCGGAACAGGTCGGCCGCGGTCTCCAGGTGCGGCAGCGCCGCCCGGACCTCGCCGCGGGCGAGCAGCACCTCGCCGTACGCCGACTCGGCGAACCCCCGCTGCCCGGGCAGCCCGACCCGATCCGCCTCGGCCAGTGCCAGTCGCGCCTGCCGCTCGGCGTCGGCCACGTCGCCCGCGACGAGCGCGGCGGCGCAGAGCAGCTCGTACCACCTGGGTCGGAGGGACGCCTGAAGACGGCTCAGCCGGCTGTCACCGCCAGCCGAGCGCACCAGGTCGGCGCAGGTCGCCGGATCACCCGACAGCAGCGCCGCGGTCGCCAGCGCCGTCGCGGCGGTACGACCGCACCAGGTGGCGAGGTCGGTGGCGATTCCGGCGGCGCTGCGGGCCAGCGCCACCGCCCGTTCGTCGTCGCGGAGGCCACCACGCCACGCCGTCGCCTCCGCCTCGAACGCCAGGGCGAAGCTCAGCAGGTGGTGACTGCCGATGCGCCGGGCGACGATGCCCGCCTCGGTGGCCAACCCGATGGCGGTGTTCAGCTGCCCGCCGTGGTAGGCCACCTGACTGCGACCGAGCAGCAGTTGGCACAGTCCGTCGTCGCGGTGTGCGGCACGGCCGAGCGTCAGCCCTCGGTCGAGGTGCCGCACCGCGTCGGCCTGCCGTTCGAGGTACAACTCGCTCAGGCCGAGTGCGGTGAAGCAGTCGGGATGGTCCCGCAGGTCCCGGTCCGGCAGCGAGTCGACGATTCGGGCGCCGGCATCGAGCAAGCCCCGGGCGTCGTCGAGTGCGCCGTCGAGTGCGGCGGCCAGACTACGCACCGCCAGCAGGCTGGCTCGGTCCGCGCCGGAGCCGCCGAGATCTCCGCTGAGCACGTCGGGCAGCCCGGTCACGGGGCGGCCGGCCAGGATGCCGGCGACGCCGATCTCGGTGGCGAGGCGGTAGCCGTCGCTGGGCCCTGCATCGGGTGGCAGGACGGACAACTCCCGCCGGCTGATGGCCGCCGCCTCCGCGTAGTTGCCGAGCAGACGTTCCACGCGCGCCCACAGAGCTACTGCCTGCGCCCGCCGTCCCTCCGGGTCGGCGGGGAACAGCGGCACGATCTCCTGGAGCAGGGCCCTGCTCTCGGCCAGATCCCCCGCCTCCCCGGTGATCTCGGCCAGCGCGAGCGACACGTCCTGACGACGTTGCGTCAGACCGGCCGTCGGCCGCAGCGCACGCAACGCCAGCCGCAGCCAGCGGATGGCCAGGTCCGGCGTCTCGCGCCGGACCTCCTGCGCCGCCCGGCAGAGCACGTTGACGCAGCGGTCGACCCAGCCGCCGTTGGGCAGGGCGAGCAGGCGCTCCGCGTAGCGGGCCCGATCCGCTGGTGGCGCGCCCAGATCGACCAGCGCCGTGAGCGCCCGCGCGCACGCCTCCACCTGCCACTGCGTGTCGGTGTCCTGAGCGACCGCCATCCGCAGCACCGGGTGCCGGAAGGCGAAACGTCCAGTGCCGGGGACGCGGCGGATCAGGTCGAGTCGGGCCAGCCGCCAGCAGGCCTCGACCGCCGGTGACGTCGGGACCTGAGCAACCTCGGCGAGAAGGTCCGCGGTGAAGGGTGCATCGACTATCGCCCCGGCCCGCAGACAGGCCAGCTCGACGGGCGGTAGGTCCGTCCATTCGCGGCGAAGCACGGCCACCGCCGCGTCGGACAGCCGGCCACCAGGTGCCTCACGGATCGGGTCTGCGCTGTTCGAGGTGCTGTCGCTCGGCAGCACCGCCAGATAACCGGGGTTGCCGCCGGTCAGGTCGTACCGGGCGCGCAGCTCCACCTGGTCGGTGTCGGGGTGCAGGAGCGCGACCTCGGCAAGGCTGAGAGGGCCGAGTTCGATCCGGTCGTGTGACGTCGGCTCCGCATCGGCGTGCTTGTCGGGATCTGGTAGCCCGAACGGCATCGGGGTCGCCATCTGCCGCGGACGGTAGACGAGCACGAGCAGCAGCGGGGCGGGCACCGGATACCGCAGTAGGTGGGCGATCAGGCCGGTGGAGGAGGCATCCGCCCAGTGCAGGTCGTCGAGAACCAGCACCAGACCGTCCCGGGCCGCCAGGGCGATCAGCCGGCGGGCCAGCTGGTAGGTCCGGAACCGCCGGGCGTCCGACGGCCGCGCCGGCTCCGCTGGCACCGCCGCGACGGACTCCGCCCAGCTCTCCGCGATGGGCCGTCCGGCGCGCACCCCGCGTCGGAGTGACTGCCCCTTCGTGAAGGCGTGTCGAAACACATGGAAGGGGACTCCTCGCTCATCCGGCGAGCAGGTCCCGACGGCCCAGGGGACTGTGGAGTCGCACCGCGCCAGGGCCTCGCGGACGAACCGGGTCTTGCCGATGCCCGGCTCTCCGACGACCTCGCAAACCATTTGCCAGCCACGGCTCAGCACGGTGGCCTGGGCAGTCCCGATACGTGCCAACTGTGGTCGTCGCCCAACGAAGCGCAAGCTCGATGATGCGCTTTCCAGCCCAGGTGTCATCACGCAGACCAGACGCCTTCCGGCACAGTCAATGGAATTGGTCGCACTCTACCGGAGCACTGCCGAGTGTCGAAACATACCCGCGCGGCCAACCCATATTTGACAGGTGGCGTCGAGATGCAGTTCTTTCCGACATCGCACCACAACCCGCAGAAAAAGACCGGTAGCCAGAAGTGCGGAATGATGTCCCGGAAGCCCAATAAATCACCCGGCACGTGCCGGACCCTGCTATCGCCAACGATCCCCAGGCCACTGCCGGGCTACGAGGGCGTACGGCCGGCCCATCCGGACAATCATCGGAGGACCGCACCTAATTCAATACCGTCACGATCATGGCCGTCTATAGTGAATCGCCCGAAGCGGTCATATTCCTACCGCGACCCTTCAGCCGCGACGTTCATCCCACCTGATGAGCCGACGGCACGGGATTCCCACGGCAAAAATGGCTGGAATCCCACCGCCAGCGCCTGTCGCCTGTCACCTGTCGCCTGTCACCTGTCGCCTGTCGCCTGTCGCCTGTCGCCTGTCGCCAATATTCAACATGCGAACAGCAACATGCAGACGTAACAAGCACATTAGAGACGCGCGCAGAAAAGCCGCAGGCATCCGGCCGACGGAAACGGGCCGAGCGCCCGCCCCTGCGCTACCCGGCGCAAGGTCCCGGCGAAGAACCAGACGTTGAACCGACCGGCTACAGCGTCCAGTCTCGCCGGAGCAGACCGTAGCTCACCATGTCCACGAAGCCGTCGCCGTCGTACTCGCGCTCCCGCTGGGTGCCTTCGTGCGTGAAGCCGCACGTCTCCGCGGTCCGCCGCATGGCCGTGTTGCTGGCCAGCGTCTCCAATTCCAGGCGGCGTAGGTTGCGGTTGCGGAAGCCGTACCGGCAGAGCAGCCGGATCACCTCGGCCCCATACCCCTGGCCGCGCGCCTCAGGTAGCAGGGCGACGCCGAGGTGGGCGTACTGATTGAACGCGTTGATCCCCCACAACGTGCTGCCACCGAGGAAAGCGCCGTCGGCCACGGTTTCGGCCAGCAGCGACACCATCGCCTGAGTGTCGGGCGGCTCGGTGACCTGCTTCTCCAGCCGGGCCCGGACTTGGCCGACGTGACGCGGCAGGAATGGCTCGCCGTCTGTGATCAGGTGCAGCTCGGGGTCACCGAGCAGAAGGAACATGTTCGGCGCGTCGTCGGGCGTGGGCGGGCGCAGTCGAACCCGGTCGGTGGCAAACATTCCACGACGCTAACAGCTGGTACGGCGCTCCACGCTCCGACGTGCTCCCGGCCGGGAAGCCCCTGCAGTCGAGTGTGGACCACCAGGTCGAGCATTCCCGCCGCTACCGCGCCGGTGCCCACCGTGACGCGCAGCGGCTCGACGCCGGCCGCCCTGTCCAACATCGATGAACACCTCGCACGCTGACCACGTTTTCAGAACTGGCCACCCTGCCAGCACGGACGGCGACGTCATCGGGACGTGCCCGAGAGGTAGACCCCGAGACCAGCCAGCAACAGGCTGATCAGGCTGGCGCCGGCGCGTACAGAGTTCCACCACGTCCAGGCCGACGAGTAGGAAGCCCACACCCGGACCGCCTCCGCAGGATCGGCCGGCACGCCTGCGGCGCCGAGGTTCTCGTTCATCGGCACGTTGATGGCCACCGTCGGGATGAACGCGCCCACCAGGTACACCGCCGCGGCCAACAGGAACAGCGCACCCGCCGACCGCTTCCCGAGGGTCAACAGGAACACTCCGGTCACCGTGGCGGCGACGAGCGGGCCGAAGAACGTGACGAAGAACAGCGGATTCTGGATCCTCTGGTTGATGCTCGTCATGGCCCGGATCGCGGTGCCGGCGTCGGCGGCGTTCAACCCGGGCATCACCGCCACCGAAAATGCGTAGTAGACACCGGTGATCGCACCCGTGACCGCCAGGGTCACCGCCGCCGACCAGGCAGCCACTGTGGCGTTCATGCCCGGACTCCACCGGGTGACGTGTTCCATGCACCAGCGGCGGCGGCGTCCCGGGCATAGTCGGTGAAGTCGCGCGGGCTGCGGCCCAGGGCCCGTTGCACACCATCGGCGAGCTGCGCGTTGCGGCCGTCCAACACCTTGCCGAACAGCTCGGTCAGCACCGCCGCGAGCTCCGCCGGCACGTCGTACCCGGCCATCACGGCGGCGTACTCCTCGGGCGAGACCGATCGGTACCGGATCTTCCGCCCGAGCGCGTCGCCGATCTCCGAGGTCGCCTCGGCGAAGGTGAGCAGCCGCGGGCCGGTCACCTCGTAGAGCTGCCCCGCGTGCCCGTCGTCGGTCAGCGCCGCGACCACGATGTCGGCGATGTCGAGGGCGTCGACGAACGGCTCCGGCACGTTCCCGGCCGGGAGGGTCACCTCGCCGCCGCGTATCGAGTCGGTCAGGAAGTCCTCGCTGAAGTTCTGGCTGAACCAGCTCGCCCGCACGATCGTCCAGGCCACACCGGAGTCCTGGACCACCTGCTCGCTGAGTTTGGCCTCCTCCTCGCCCCGGCCGGAAAGCAGAACCAACCGTTCGATGCCGCCGGACACCGCCTGTTCGGTGAACGAGCGGATCGTCGCGAGGGCGTCCGGCGCGGCCAGGTCCGGGTAGTACACCAGGTAGACCGACGAAACCCCGTCGAGTACGGGTGCCCAGGTGCGTTGGTCGGTCCAGTCGAACGGCGGCTCACCGGAGCGGGAGCCGACCCGCACCGGCCGGTCGAGTGTGGCGAGCCGATCCACCACCCGGCGGCCGGTCTTGCCGGTGCCGCCCAGTACGAGGATTGGCTGCTCATCAACGGTCTTCGTCATGTCAGCCAGTCAAGTCGAGGGCGAGCGCACCGGGAATGGGCGAGACTCTCGATCGCATGTCCCGGCGTCTCGGCCGCCCACGTAACAGGGCTAACCTGAGCGCATGGATGCGCTCGCGGGGCTGCTGGACGGGCCCAGGGCGCGCGGTGCGTTCCTGATGCGGTCGGTGTTCGACCCGCCCTGGTCGGTACGGATCCAGGATCGCGCGCCCCTCACCCTTGTCACCATGCTGCGCGGCACAGCGTGGGTGGTGCCGGACCGGGGAGCTCCGGTGCCACTACGCCCCGGCGATGTCGCGATCATCCGTGGCCCGGAGCCGTACACGATCGCCGACGACCCGGCCACAGCGCCGCAGGCAGTGATTCATCCCGGTGAGCACAGCACCACGCCCACCGGGGACGAGTTGTGCGAAGTGATGGACCTGGGTATGCGGACCTGGGGCGAACGCGCTGACGGGGCGGCGGTGCTGCTCAGTGGCACATACCAGTTGCAGGGCGAGGTCAGTCAACGGCTGCTGAGGGTCCTGCCCCATCTCCTGGTGCTGCCGGCCGGGGCACTGGACAGCCCGCTCATCCCGTTGCTCGGCGACGAGATGACCAAGGACGAGCCGGGGCAGGATGTGGTCCTGGACCGGCTGCTCGACCTACTGCTCATCGCCGTACTCCGGGCCTGGTTCTCCCGGCCGGACGCGGCGGCGCCCGCCTGGTATCGAGCGCACGGCGACCCGGTGGTCGGCAGGGCGTTGCGGCTGCTGCACGACCACCCGGCGAAGTCCTGGACGGTGGCCACCCTCGCGGCCGAAACCGGTACCTCGCGGGCGGTGCTGGCCCGCCGGTTCACCGAACTGGTCGGCGAGCCACCGATGGCGTACCTCACCAACTGGCGGCTCGCGCTGGCCGCCGACCTGTTGCGCGAGCCGGACGCCACCGTCGCCGCGGTGGCCCGCCAGGTCGGCTACGGCAGCTCATTCGCACTGAGCGCGGCCTTCAAACGGGTACGCGGTCTCAGCCCGGCCGAACACCGGCAGGCCGTCGGGTCGCCTGACCTCACTCCAGTGGGATGACCGTGCCGAGCCTGGCCGGGCACTGCCGTCGCAGGTCGACGACCCGCAGCGCGGTTGCCGTGTCATGTGCCGAGGTACGACCCTTGGTCCCCACCTGGTCCCCGGGTCGCTGCCACCCTTGACGGTTGCGGCACGCGGTTCCGCTCGGTCGGAGGGGTGGCCACGTCGCCGATGTTAGCCTCGCCAGCATGACTGGGCAGATCACCGCCGGGCAGTTCCACGAGGCCGACGGTGTCGAGGACTGGCGGTCCCTGTACCACGTGGTCTCGGCCTATTTCCGGACCGGTTCGCTGGCCGAGGGCATCGCGCTCGTCGATGAGATCGGTGAGCTCGCCAGCGAAACCGAGCAGCCGTACCTCAACATCGACCTGCGCCACGCCGGCGTCACAGTGTCCCTGTCTCGGCGCGACATCGGGCTGGCCCGGCAGATCTCGGCCGCCGCCAGGGCACTGAACATTCCCGCCGACCCGACCGCCGTGCAGCTCATCAACGTCACCCTCGACGTACTCGTCAGCGCGAAGGTGCTGCCATTCTGGCGGGCGCTGCTCGGTTACCGCGAGGTCGGCGACAACTACCTGGCCGACCCGGCACGCCGCGGCCCAGGCTTCGGGTTGCAGAAGATGGAAGCGGCGCGTCCACAACGCAACCGCATGCACCTCGACATCGCCGTCCCGCACGATCAAGCCGAGGCCCGCATCGCCGCAGCCTTGGCCGCAGGCGGCCACCTCGTCTCCGAGGCGCACGCGCCGATGTGGTGGGTACTGGCTGACGCCGAGGGCAACGAGGCTTGCGTCGCTACCTGGGTGGGCCGCGAATAGCGCCGTTTCAGCCTGCCTGGTCCGCCCGCCGAGAGCTTGACACTCAACAGGAGCATCCACTTCGGCCAGCGTGTCGTACTCCGCATGATGCGGCACGCCTTGGCTTCACCAGAAGAGCAGCTACGTCCTCGCCTGAGTCAGGAAGGATCGGGCGGCCAGCTCGCCGGCATGGTCGCGGGCCCACACTGCCCACCGCGCACCAGCGCCGGGGAACACGGCGGCGAACGTTCTCCAGACGTGCAGCCGGAAACCGTCCTGCTCCCACCAGCGCTCGGTGTACCCGCACGCCTCCCGCATCAAGGTGAGGCGGGCCGCGTGTGCTTCGACCGCCGCCAGGCCAGGCGCATCATCGAGCGACACCGGAATCCACGTGGCGCAATCGTGGTAGAGCGCCCCGGCTTCGAGCAGTGCGTCGACGCCAGGGAAGACGGGCACCACCGGCGACGAGCCGGGGCCCGTGAAGCAGTAGACCACGGCGCCGTCGCCGGCTAGGAGCTCGTCGGCTGTGGGCCCATCCGAAAGCTCGAACGACGTTCGCTCCGCGACTTGGCGGAGGAAGTGGGCAGCTCTCGGCGACAAGCCCGAAGGGTCGTCCAGGATGTGACGCACAGCCTCAACGATCAGTAGAGCCACCGGTCGAGCACCCCGGGCCAGAAGTGAGTTGCATGGTCGCCGTCCCCGAACGCGGGCGGGTCAAGGTCCCTGATGCGTCCCAACAGGTCGGTGAGCTCCGCGAGCGCTCGCTCCTCGGCCTGTCCGTCATCGTCCCAGCGGTCGATGACGGTTGAGCTGGTCAGCCAGCTACCAACCATGTGCAGCGACCACAGCCACTGGATGATCGTCGAGTTGACGAACGCGGCGCTGCCGTCCGGCGACCATATCCGCACCTCACCTGTCCCCGGCGCGGCACCGTACACCCAGCGCGCGTCGTCGGAGTTCGCCAACCGGTACGTCGTTGGCTCTGCGTCGAATGACACCGCACTGACGAGGTCATCGATCAGCGGCACGCCACAGGAGACCAGTGCGGTCTTCTGCTGCTCGGGAAGCCGCCACGTCGCCACGTCCAGCTCGGTAGCACGCACCACCCGCCCGGTGCCAGCCCAGGCCGTGACCGCTTCGAACGCAGGAGGCAACGGAAGGTCATCGACAGGCACGCCGATGAGGGTAGTCCGGGCAAGCTCTCGAGCACCCCGGGATCGTCGCGGCCAGGTATCCCATCTTCGACCTGACAGGGCGCTTCGTCGTCGGCAACCTGCCGCCTAGCTGCCGACACCTGTCGCACATCACCTGGCGGATCACATGCCGGGCAGCCGGCGGCCCTGCTCGTCGATGGGCTGCTCCCGCAGCCGGCACCCTGGCGGTCCCCCGCGCCGCCGTCGCGAGCCCGTTGACCTCCGCGGGCTGCCCGGCCACGATCATTCGTACCACCACCGCGTACGCCGACAGACCGCACCGAATCGTCTACCCGTCAGCCCGGCATGCGACGCTCAAGCTCCGTCACCAACGGGCCACGCCGCGTGGCCCCCGGACACGAACGCCAGAGCCCGCACAATCCCTGCACGACAGCACAGCCCCAAAGCCCACACCCCTTGTGCCCGGAGGAACGCAGACCATGGACCACGCATCTCAGCTCATCCAGGAGCGGAGTGCCCCGCCGGCCACACTGGTGATCTTCGGTGCCTCCGGTGACCTGACCCGGCGTAAACTGCTGCCCGCAATCGAGAGCCTGGCTCGGCACGAGCGGCTCCCGGACCAGTTCGCGCTGGTCGGTGTCGCCCGTACGTCGATGACCGACGAGCAGTTCGCCGAGAGCGCCCTCGGCGAACGCACCCTCGCCAGCAAGCGCCAGCTCCAGGGGGGCGTACGGTACGTGGCCGGCGGCTACGACGACCCGGAGACCTACAAGCGGCTCGTGGTGACCCTCGACGAGTTGGACGCACAGCGGGGCACGTCCGGCAACCGGCTCTTCTACCTGTCCACCCCGGCCGGGGCCTTCGAGCCGGTGATCAACGGACTGGCCGGTGTCGGGCTCAACCAGGCACGCGAAGGCTCCTTCTCCCGCCTGGTCATCGAGAAGCCATACGGGCGCGACCTGGTCACGGCCCGCGAACTCGACGGCGTGGTGCACAACGCGTTCGACGAGCACCAGGTCTTCCGTATCGATCACTACCTGGGCAAGGACACCGTCCAGAACGTGCTGGCGCTGCGCTTCGCGAACTCAATCTTCCAGCCCATCTGGGATCGCTCCTGGGTCGACCACGTGCAGATCACCGTCGCCGAGACGCTCGGCGTCGGCAGCCGCGGCGGCTTCTACGAGGACGCCGGCGCGATGCGGGACATCGTGCAGAACCACGTGCTTCAGGTTCTCGCGCTGGCACTGATGGAGCCACCGGCCTCATTCGAGGCTGAGGGCCTCCGCAACGAGAAGGTCAAGCTGCTGCAGGCGATCCGGCTCCCCACCGACCGGGACATCGCCGAGGCCGCGGTCCGGGGACAGTACACCCGGGGCGGCACCCGCGAGGAGCTGATGGCCGGCTACCGCGAGGAGGCCGGCGTCGACCCCCTGTCGCGGACCGAGACCTACGCCGCGATGCGGCTCAACGTGGACAACTGGCGCTGGGCCGGGGTGCCTTTCTACGTACGCACCGGCAAGCGCCTGCCGGCGCGGCTCACCGAGGTGGCACTGCAGTTCCAGCGGCCGCCGCACCTGCCGATCCCGACCGACCAGCTCACCGGCCTCGATGCTGACGCGCTGATCCTGCGGATCCAGCCGAACGAGGGCATCTCGCTGCGGTTCGGTGCCAAAGTGCCGGGCCACTCCTTCCGGGTCCGCACCGCCACGATGGAGTTCTCCTACGACCAGACGTTCGTCGAGGAGTCCCCGGAGGCGTACGAGCGTCTGCTCCTGGACGCGCTGATCGGTGACGCGTCGCTGTTCATCCGCAGCGACGAGGTGCAGCAGTGCTGGCGCATCGTCGACCCGATCATCGACAACTGGAAGAAGGACAACTCTCCGATCCCCACCTACGAGGCCGCCTCCTGGGGCCCGACCGACGCCGACCGGCTCATCGGCCGGAACGGCCGCAAGTGGCGCAACTCCGCGTGACCCTGCCGGAACGAGTGTGACCGCGCTGCTGAGCCCGATCGCTTGGTCTCACCTTTGACGCGCAGCGCGGTCCATTCAGTGAGCCGGTCATCGACGTTGATGACCGGCTCTCCTGCCCGGGGCAGCGATCAGGAGCCCGAGCCGGGCACCTGTCGACGTCTGTGCGCTCCGCGGCGAGGCCGGCGCTGGAGCCGCCAAAGCGCTGAGCCGGCAGACCACCTCAGGGTTCCAGCAGCGCCTCACACGGCGAGAGATTGCGCCAGACGAACACAAAGAGGGTTTCCGCAAGTCGATGACCTGTGGAAACCCTCTTGGACTGCGTCGCCCTACTGTCCGGCACGTCCAGGAGGTGACCGCTGTTGACCGTCGCCTTCCTCATTTGCTCGACGGCATCGGCTCGCCGGACAGAACCCCATGAACGAGAACGATCAAGAACATGACGCTGGCCGCAGCGAAGATCACGCCAATTGCCCGCTCCAGCAGAACGAAACGCGCCAAACGCTCGTCGTACTGGGCATTCTGACGCCAGCGCCACGGCGGAACTCGCCGTAACACACTCGCGGTCGCCATCGACCGGCGCATGTGCCACTCAGTCACGCCTCGAAAGTTGGTCGCTAGGGCGACACCGATGAGGCCCATGGCCAGAATCATCGTGACAGCGGCCACGAAGCGCCATGTCTCCATCTGACCTCCTTGACGTGGGCCACCGATCATATTGCCCTCGTCCTGAAGAGATCATGACTGCTGGCGGCTGGTGTGGGGCAAAGGGCTGCTCCTGCTCTTCAAGCCCATCTCCGCGCCGTGAGTCCGCACATCGTGGAACAGACCTGCTCCGCGGTACGGGTTCAATCCACGCGGCGGCCAATGTGCAAGGTTGCGACATCACCGGCTGCGCGCGGTGCCCGTCGGGTCCGCTGTGGACCGGGCACACACCTTCGGTGTGAAGGAACGATCCCCAGTCGATTAGCTGCGGAGGCGGACTGACTGAGCTGCCGAACGATCCGCCAGCGTTCACCGGCGTCCGCCTTTGCCCGTGTCGGTCGTCACCGAGGTGGTAACCAGCCGCCAGCGCCATCGCTCACCGGCACCACGGTGGCCTACATCCTTGTCTCGCCGTCACGGGCGTGGGCCCCGACTTCGCCCTCACGTCGTCGCCAAACGGCACGGGCAGCCGTCGAAGGCGGAGAACAGTATGCTGCGGCCCGAATGGAATCGGGTGATCCATGAGTGTGGGTGATCGAATGCGCGGAAAACCGCTCATCGCGAGCGTGCTGGTATTGGCGGGACTTGCCGGCTGCGTGGAACAGCCAGTCCCGTCGGCACCGCCGCCGTCAGTGACCCCCACGCGCTCGGCTCTACCCAACGAGCCGCAGGCGCTGATGGCGACCATCGGCGGGCTGGTCCAGCAGGCCGGTGTAGGCAACAACATCCGGCAGGGAGAGATCGAGACCGGCGAGGCGCAGTACGAACCCTGCGACTTGCTGATCGCCGATCCGGACCGGGCAAAGGGGGCCGGGTTGCAGCTTGATGCAGTTTGGGCCGCTGGCCTTGAGGTCAACCCCGTCGCGTCTTTCCAGAACATCCAGCGCCCGATGACCCTCTTGGACGTCAGGGTGGTCCATCTGCCCGATGCGTCTGCGGCCGTCGCCGCCGCGACCAGGGCGCGAACTGCACGCTGCCCGAGCGACGAGTTCCGCCTCAACATCGGCCAAGCGACTGCCCGGTGGGGGTCACGCGCGCTGACCATCGAGTCGACGAGCGCGCGGCTAACCACGGCGACGGTGAAACGAGTAAACCCGGAAATCGATGCAGGCGTGGACTATCTGCCTGGCGACGCCCGGCTGGTCTTCGCACATGGATCATTGCTGATCAGCATCGAAGCGCTCACGCTCTGGCCTCGCAAGCAGAACTCTGCCTCCGAAATCACCGCCATGGCTCAAGAGAAGGCGACGACCTTGGCAGGGACGATCGTGAAGACCCTCCCAACGTCAAGCGGGGATTGACGACGCACGCCCCGACGAGGCCGTGGTGGGGATGCGGCGCGTGCACCACCGGCAGACCCCTGGCTTGCCGGCAATAGCCGGCCCGAGGGTCGCAGAGGCTCCGGGGTCAAGGGCGGCCCGCAGGGCCCGTCGCGTAGTCATTCCGGCACGACGGTCACCGGCCAGTACTCGCTGGGCGGCGCTGTCGCCGTGCACCGGATCTTCGACGCTGAGGCGTAGTCACTCAGTTGGTCAGCCAGGTACGACAAAGGGGCCGTCTCGATCTTCCGAGATGCCACGCGACGGTGCGCTCTCGATGCTGTCCCGCAACGACCTGTGCACAGGGCACTCACACGACGGCTGCAGCGGTTCCGGACACCGGACGCCGCCGTCAGCTCGTCAGCGGCAGGCCAGGGTTGACAGTGGTCGGGGCCACCGGCCGGCCCTACCCACCTTTCGCCGGATTTCCATAGTTCCCAGGACCCGTGGCGATTCGCTAATCTCAATGACCTCGGCACGCTGCGAGATTGGTCAGCCCCGGAGGACCCTGGCGGAAGGCAATGATGGCCGGCTTGTTCGACGGATTCGAGGGCTACCGGGTAGTGACCACTGCGGAGAAGCGCCAAGCGCTCACCGCAGCGCTGGTTGCAGTCGACGCCAACGTGCTTCTCAACCTGTACCGCTACAACCCGCGGACAACGAACGATCTACTGGCGGTTCTCGACAAGCTCGGCGATCGACTCGTCGTACCCCATCAGGCAATTCTAGAGTTTCACCGCAACCGTCTCAAAGCGATCGGCAACCCGGAACAAGCAAACAACGATGCACGTACCGCGCTCGACAAGAGCCAGCAGGCAGCCCTGCGCGCCCTCGACAGCTGGTCCAAACAGGTCGCACTGGATGAATCCCAGTTGCAGCACCTACACGCCGACGTGGGACAAATCTTCGACAAGCTGCGGACCGCCGTCGACGGCGCCGCGCCAGATCGCGTTCACCCATCCACACCGACCGACGAGGACCCTGTCCTGCACAGGCTGACAGATCTTCTCGACGGCAAGGTGCTTCCGCGCCCCGACGACGGCCGCTGGTCTGCCCTCATCGACGAGGGGAAGCAGCGGGTAGCCGAGGTGGTGCCGCCCGGTTACCTGGATGCGGAGAAAAGCGATCAGAATCCGGAGGGCGCCGCAGGCGACTTCCTCGTATACATCCAGGCATGCGAAGAGGCCAAGACCCGTCAGCTAGACCTGGTTATCGTCACCAACGACGAGAAGGAAGACTGGTGGTGGCGACGGGGCGGAGACTTGATCGGACCGCGCCAGGAGATGACGAGAGAGTTCTTCGACCTCACGGGACACAGGCTGTTTCTGATGCGTCCCAGTGACTTACTCGACCACTCGGACGCCCTCAACGTGCAGGTGAACCCGAACTCCGCGAAGGACGCCGGCACCAGCCGCTCTGACATCGATGACGTCATAGATGCGGGTGCGGACGAGGTAAGCGTTGGAGAGTGGACCGCCGAGACCGTGGACGACCTGCTGGATCGGCTTCGCATTGAGAGCCGACGAGATCTGGCCGAGGTTATCCTTGAGGCCGCTCGCCAGGGTGGCACCATCAGCCGCGATGCCGTCTACGCGATATGCGGCTACAGCAACGACCGACTGTTGGTTGGCTTCACCCGCCCAACCGCCCGCATCACCGCCAGCCTGCAGGCCGAACAGCGTCTGCCTGAAGCGGTAACTCCCATGCTGACGGCGCTGTACCGCGGCCCCGGACGGCTTTACGCGGTACGGATCCCCCCAGAGGTCACGGAGATCCTTGGCCCGAGATCGCCACGATCAGACACGGAAGTGGAGTTCGAGCCAGCCGGCAAGTACAGGCCGCTCGCCGACTACCTCAGCGCGATCAGGGCCGACTCGACCTCGATGACCTTCGCTGAAATCGAAGACATCCTCGGAGACACCTTGGCACCCTCCGCCAGAAAGCACCTCCCCTACTGGTACTCATCGCAGAACTCTCTCGGCAAGGCGATCGCTGCGGCCGGCTTCAGGCCGCGCGGTGTACGCATCGATGCTGAGACGGTCGATTTGCACCGGCGGGGCTGAGACCTGCGGGTGCAGTAGCGCTTCGAGCGATCTGTTTTTCGTGGTCCAGTGCGGCCAGCAGGTGCACCTGGGGCCCCGGTCGGCCCACTGCCGCGCAGTGTCCTGCCGTCGACCGCGATCACTCGTCTGCCGGCCCCGGTCAGACCCGCCCGGCTGAGCAGCCAGCAGCACACCGCAGCATCGAGGCGTCCGCGTCGACACCAGTCAGTACCCGGGACAGGGTGCTGTCGTCAGGTACCCGCAGGTCCGGAACCCGGGCGAGGGCATGCAACAACCCTGGCGTGCCCTGTTCCGACAGCGGCAAGATTCGCCGCCGCACCGATCGCGACTCCCGCCTGACAAGACGCCGTTGACAAACAGCGTAAGGCCCGGCCACCTGAACGACATCGATCAATGCCTTGACTCTATGCGCCGCCCTGCTCATGATTTACTGCGGCGGCTCAAAAGTGGGGGTAGATGCGATGACGCAGGTAGAGCCACCGGCAGGAGGCCCCACATCAGCCGTCACCCTCAGCGAGCTTGGACAACCTGGCCGACTCGCGCGCGCCGGCCGAGGCACGAGGGACTGGCTGACACGTGGGGACCATCGGCGGGAACTGAGTAACGCGAGCCTCGGTTCGGTGCTCCTCGCTGTCGCGATGATCTGGCTGATTCCGCCGTACGTGATTCGCATCGTCACTGCCGGCGCCAAGACTGTGCCGATCGCCGACCCGGCCCACACCATCGTCGGTGACGTGGGTGACCCGACGGCCCAAGCATGGCTGGTGGGATGGGGTGGCCACGCTCTTACCCACGGCCTGCGTGGCCTGTGGGATACCAACGCTTTTTATCCTGACACGTACGGCCTGGCCCTGAACGACAGCCTGCTCGGCTATGCCCCGGCAGGGCTGATAGGCAGCGGTGTAGTCGGTGCCGTGCTGCGCTACAACATCCTGTTCGTGCTGGCTTTCGCGCTTGCCTTCCTCGGCGGCTACGCGCTCCTGCGCCAGCTCGGCGCGAACAAGGTCGCCGCCGCGGTAGCCGGGGCCGCTCTCGCCTACGCGCCCTGGCGCTACGGCCACGACGGCCATTTGAATATTCTCTCCACTGGCGGTATCACTCTGGCCCTGGCGATGCTGGCGCGCGGCCACGGACTCTCGTTCACCCGCGGCTACCTTGCCGAACGAGTCCGGCCGGGTTGGGCGTTCGCTGGCTGGCTGGTCGCGGCCTGGCAGGTCAGCCTAGGCTTCGGCGTGGGGCTGGGATTCGTATACGTCCTCGCCGCCCTCTGCCTGATCACACTGATAGCTTGGCTGATCCACCGCCCACGCCTTAGCCGCCGGCTGATCGTCAGTGATCTGATCGGCGGGTTGGTCTTTACCGCGGTGACCGGATACTTCGCGTACGCGTACCAACACGTGCGCGAGCTCAACCCAAATGTCACCCGGGACTGGGACTACGTCGCGTTCTTCTCCCCGACACTGCGCGGGCTTCTCGTGGCGCCGCAGTCCTCGCTGCCCTGGGGCACCCTGCACAACAACGCCCGCACCGCTCTTGGTGACGTACCGACTGAGAAAGTGCTGCTATGCGGGTATGCACTGTATCTACTGGCCTTCGTCGGCCTGTTCCTATCCCGCTGGTCACCGGTGCAACGGCTTCTGCTGCTGTTGGGGACGGTCGTCGGAGTGCTGTTCGCGCTGGGCACGAACGGGCCGATCTACCGCCTGCTCTATCTCTACGTGCCTGGGTTCGATGGATCCCGTACACCAGGCCGGTTGATCTTGTGGCCCACTCTCTGCCTGGCCATCCTCGCGGCCGGCCTGGTTACCCACCTGGCCGAGGTGGCTCGCAGGGGCGCCAAGCCGAAATGGTCGGTGAGCGCGGCGCGGCTGCTGACCGTTCCGTTGCTGGTCCTCGTGCTAGCTGAGGGCCTGCCTGACCTGGGCCACCCCCGAACCCCAGCCGCACCGGCCGCGATGGCGCTAGCCTCCGCGCACGCTCCGATCATGGTATTGCCGTCCAACGACGGCATCGACCTCCACGTTCTACTTTGGTCGACCGACGGGTTTCCCACCATGGTCAACGGTGCGGCCAGCTACACCACACCCAACCGTCAGGCGATCCGCGACGTTATGGCGACCTTCCCCAGCCAGCCGGCCTTGGATCGGTTGCACGAGCTCGGCATCCGCAGCGTCGTCCTGCTGCGCGACCGGGTCCAAGGCACCCCGTACGAACCACTGCTTTACGCCCCGGACGTACCCGGCATCACCCGCCATGACGTCGGGCCAGACGTGGTTTACACCATCGACACCAACACCAAGAACCCCTAACGCCTCAGTTGACGGTGCCCGCCCGAATTCCACTCCTCGTGCCCGGCTTCAGTTCAACAGGGAAGCCGTTGTCGGTAAGGACCGATCGCTGACACACGCGTTGCCAGGGTCCTGGTGGGCTACGACGGATCATTTCCGGCCAGCGCGGCGATGGCGGTCACAAAAGCCCGCAGGCCTCCAGAGCACAAAGCAACCGGTCGAGCGAGGAACCTGTTGTCAGCCGAGCTGCTCAACCGCGCTTTGAAGCGGCGTCGGTCACAATCTGCCACATCTCGTAGTTCCCGCATTCTGCAGTGATCTCAGCCGTCGCCTGAGCCGCGGCGAAGAAGTCGTCGGCCATCGGCGAGGTGCGTGACGCCGCCATCGCGATGAATACCTGGTCGGGCGCCAAGTCCGAGACGGGCACGTAGCTGATGTCCGGCCGTGAGTAGAACACGGTCTCCGAACGCCCCACGAACGAGATGCCGCGGCCGGCCGCGACGTGCTCGAGCTTTTCCTCCACCCCGCGCACCCGGAGCCCGGAGTCGGGGTGCGGGCGCCTGGTGGGCTGCGTGCTCGCGTCGGCATGCCAGATCAGCGGCTCACCGGCCAGGTCGTCCTCGGTGACCTCCTCCTTTCCGGCCAACCGGTGATCGGCGGGCAGCGCCACCATGAGCGGCTCGGTGTAGAGGGGAGTCAGGCGCAGGCCGGTCTCGTCGATGGGCAGCCGTACATAGCCGACGTCGACGCGGCCGTCGAGCAGCATCGGGACCTGGTCGTCCCATTCCATGCGCTGCACGTCCACGATCACGTCCGGATGGCGGCCACCGAACTCCCGCGCCGCGGGAATGACCGGAATGCCGGCCCGAAAACCGATCACCAGCCGCTGGCCGCCACGGGCGGTCTCAGACACCCGGCGCCGGACCGCGTGCGCGGAGGCGAGCAGCGGACCGGCGTCGTCTAGGAGTTGTCGGCCCGCGTCGGTCAGCGTGACGCCGTGGCTGTCCCTGATGAACAGGGAGGCGCCGAGATCCTGTTCGAGCGCGCGGATCTGCCGGCTAAGCGCCGGCTGCGCGATGTGCAGCTCGTCGGCGGCGCGGCCGAAGTGCAGCCTGTTGGCGACGGCGACGAAGTAGCGCAGCTTGCGCAGGTCCAGATCCATAGCGCCTCCAGGTCCGGCAATGCCTCGAGGGTATCACCACGGCTGAAACAGGTATTGGACAGCCGTTCCGGCCAATGGCATCGTTCATGACAGCCGAGAGAAATCGGTACAAGAATTCGGGATCGGCATTTGATGGCAGGCCTAAAACCAGGATGAGCACATCAATAATTGGGCCTCTTCCGTTCCCGTTTCGGAAACCCATCAATTCAAAGGAGTGACCGTGGGAAAGCTCGATGGCAAGGTCGCGGTGATCACCGGTGGATCCACCGGCCTGGCGCTGGCCGGAGCCAAGCTGTTCGTCGAGGAAGGAGCATATGTCTTCATCCAGGCCCGGCGGCAGGCAGCGCTGGACGACGCCGTCAGGCTGATCGGCCGCAACGTGACCGCCGTCCAGGGTGACGCGTCCGACCTGGACGACCTGGAGCGCTTGTACGACACCGTCAAGCGGGAAAAGGGCTCGATCGACGTGCTGTGGGCCAGCGCCGGATTCGGCGAACCTGGTGTCCTCGGCGAGATCACCGAGGAACAGTTCGAACGCGCCTTCTCGCTCAACGCACGCGGAACCCTGTTCACCGTGCAGAAGGCCCTGCCACTGATCAACAACCACGGCTCGATCCTCATGACCGGTTCCAACGCGTCCCTCGGCGCCTTCCCCGGCTGGAGCCTCTACGCGGGAAGCAAAGCCGTCCAGCAGGCCTGGGCCCGTGTCTGGCTCAACGAGCTGCGCGACCGCAAGATCCGGGTGAACGTCCTGACCCCCGGCCAGGTCGGCACCGCCAAGCAGGAAGAGCTGTTCGACGAGGCGACGAGGGCCGCATTCGAGTCCCTCATCCCCCGCGGAACGATGGGCCGTCCCGAAGAGATAGCCAGCATCGCCCTGTTCCTCGCCTCCGACGACTCCAGCTACGTCAACGGTCTGGAACTGGTCGCCGACGGCGGCACCACCGCTATCTGAACCACGCACCAACAAGTCAGAGCGGCGCCTGGAGAACAGGCGCCTCGAGCACAGAGAAAGAGGCACACCTCATGAGCAGCGTCACGTTCATCGGTGCGGGGAACATGGCCCGCACGATCGGCACGCTCGCTGTAGCGGGCGGCAACTCCGTCGAGATCATGGCACGTGATCGCTCCAAGGCCGAGGGCCTGGCCAAGGCTCTGGGCGGCGGCACGACAACGGGCGAGTGGGGCGCCGTCCCGTCCGGGGACATCGTCATCACGGCCGTGTTGTACGCCGGTGTCGTTTCGACCGTCGCCCAGTACGGAGACGCCCTCGCGGGCAAGACCATCGTCGACATCAGCAACCCCTTCAACGCCGCGTTCGACGGCCTGGTCCACAGCGAGGCGACCTCGATCGCGCAGGAGGTCGCCAAGGTGGCCCCGGCCAGCGCCAGCGTGTTCAAGGCCTTCAACACCATCTTCCGTGGCGTTCTGGAGAACGGCCGGCCCGACGTTTTCTTCGCCGGTGACGACCAGCGGGCCAAGGCGGACGTGGCGGCATTCATCGAGAGCCTCGGCCTGCGCCCGCTGGACGTCGGCGGCCTGAAGATGGCGCACTGGCTCGAAGGAGCGGGAGTGCTCACGGTAGGCCTCGCCGGCAACGGGATCGGCCACGGGAACTTCGCCCTGGGCGTCAACGAGTTCACGGGCTGACCCAGCTGCCCCCTGGGGGTCACCAAGAAGTCGGCGAACAGAATGCCGTGCGCTCTGGTTGGTTGACGGACCACCGGCTCGCCGCTGTCAGACATCAACAGTGGCGAAGGGATTCGCCCGAGGAGGCTCAACGCAGTGCAGCTCGGTTTCGTGCTTCCTGTTGTCGGGCCCGCTATCAGCGACGCGATGCGCCGGGTCGGCCGCAGCGGGGTGGGCTGGCTCTAGGTCGAAGGGCCGGCGCCCGCTGCGTCTTGACCAGCTGCTCGACTTCACCGCCGAGGTGGTCGCGCGTACCGGCCGGTTGTGACCACCTAAGAAGCGACCAGCCAGTAAACGACCACCTAAGAAACGACGGACGGGCAAGCCGTTCGATTCAGACCAGAGGAAAGGAGTACTCATCATGAGCAGCATCAGTTTCATCGGCCTGGGGGGCATGGCCCACGCCATCGCCTCACGCGCGGTATCGGGCGGCCACTCCGTCCAACTCATCGGTCGCGACCCGGCCAAGGCCAAAGGCCTTGCCGCCGAGCTCGGCGTCGGGGCCACGGCGGGGACCTTCGGCGCCGTACCTGTGGGCGACATCGTCGTCCTCGCCGTGCCGTACGCCAGCGCCGTGCCGGTCATCGCCCAGTACGGGGAAGCCTTGGCCGGCAAGGTCATCATCGACATCTCCAACACCTTCAACGCCGACGCCACCGAGCTTGTCACTCCTGAGGGCACGTCCGGTGCGCAGGAGATCGTCAAGGCGGCCCCGGCGAGCGCGCACGTCGTGAAGGCGTTCAACACCGTCTTCGGCCACGTCCTGGTCCAGGAGCGTCCGTTGGACGTGTTCTTCGCCGGAGACGACGCACGGGCCAAGGCGAGCGTGTCGGCGTTCATCGAGAGCCTCGGGCTGCGTCCCCTCGATGTCGGCGGCCTGGAGATGGCCCGCTGGCTGGAAGGGGTCGGGCCGCTGCTGATGGGCCTGGCCCGGAACGGTGCGGGGACCTTCGACGTCGCTCTCGGCGTCGACTTCCCCCGCTGAGCCACCCCGGCTGAGCCCACCCCGCACCACCAACGCTTCCCCCGCATCACTCACAAGGAGTAGTACCGTGCGCGTCTTCGTCACTGGCGGGACCGGCCATTCCGGTTCGTACATCATCCCGGAGCTCGTCACCGCCGGGCACGAGGTCACCGGCCTGGCCCGCTCGGACACCGCAGCGGCGGCGCTATCCGCGCTCGGCGCGAAGATACGCCGCGGCGACCTCCAGGACCTCGAGGGGCTCAAGGAGGCTGCTGCGGACTCCGACGGCGTCATCCACGTCGCGCACCGGCAGGACCTGCTCCCGTCCGGCGGGGTGGCCGCCGTGGCCGCCGCGGAGCTCCCGATCATGCTCGCGTACGGCGAGGCTCTCGCGGGGACCGGAAAGCCGCTGGTCGCGGCGGGGAGCATCGGCTCGCCCGGCAGCGGGAGGGACCTGGGCCGGCCGGGCACCGAGGACGACCCGGCCCTTCCCGTCGGCGACGAGCACAAGGGCACCCTGCGGGCCCGTAACGTCGTGGAGACCGCCATCATCGGGCTCGCCGAGCAGAACGTGCGGTCCTCGGTCGTGCGGATCGCCAACATCGCGCACAGCACGACCGACCAGGGGGGCTTCCTCCCCGCCCTGATCGCGCTCGCGAAGGAGAAGGGCTTCGCCGGCTACCCCGGAGACGGCGAGAACCGGTGGAACGCCGTGCACGCCCGTGACGCCGCCTCCTTGTTCCGCCTGGCGCTGGAGAAGGGCCCGGCTGGCAGCTACTGGCACGCGGTCGAGGACGGAGGCATCCCGTTCCGCGAGATCGCCGAAGCCATCGCCAGCCGCCTGGGCGTGCCCGCCGTGAGCGTCCCCCTGGACGAGCTGATGCTGCCGGGATACTTCGGGTTCCTCACGAACGTCGCCACGCAGAGCTACCCGACGTCCAACCTCATCACCCGCCGCACCCTCGGCTGGGAACCCGCTCAGCCCCGCCTCCTCGCCGATCTGGACAACGGCCACTACTTCTCCGCTACCTGACAGCAGGAACCCCCATCGCAACGCGTCCGGCATGACAAGGACAAGGCCCTACTGGCAGGACATCGAGAACATGACAACCGTGGGATTCATCGGAAGCGGATCCATCGGCAGCACCATCGCGCGGCTCGCCGTCGCGGCCGGCCACCAGGTCGTGCTCAGCAACTCACGCGGTCCCGAGACGCTCGCGAACACGGTGGCGGAACTGGGGCCGCGGGCCTCCGCGGCGACGCGCGAAGAAGCCGCGGCGGCCGGTGGCATCGTCGTGGTCACGGTGCCGGTTACGGCTTTCCCCGACGTCCCCGCCGCGCCGCTGGCGGGGAAGACGGTCATCGACACCTGCAACTACGGCCCCGATCGTGACGGGCACATCCCCGAGCTCGACGGCACGTCGCTCACCTCCAGCGAGCTGCTGCTGCGGTACGCCCCGGACGCCGAGCTCGTGAAGGCGTTCAACACCATCTATTTCAAGCACCTGCTCTCACTCGCCCGCCCGGCGGGGGCGGCCGACCGCTCATACCTGCCGATCGCCGGCGACTCCGCACCCGCGAAGGCAGCGGTGACCGAATTCATCGCCTCCATCGGGTACGGCGTGGTGGACGCGGGACCACTGGCCGACAGCTGGCGGCAGGCGACGGGCACGCCTGTGTGGGGAATCCCGTACGGGCCGGCCTCGAGCGAGAAGGGCCGGCCAGCCGGCGCGGACGCCATCCGCGCGGCACTGGCCACCGCAACGCGATAACCGCAAGCTGGCGGGCCGCGGCCCGCACCTCACCCGTGGCAGCGCTCGGGGCGGAGTGACGACCGCGTGTCGCTGACGCTGACGGCGACGCCCGTGCACAGCCTGTACACGGGCGTCGCCGTGCGAAACCCTCAGGTCACCAGCCCGTTGCGGTAGGCGTAGACCACCGCCTGCACGCGGTCGCGCAGGCCGAGCTTGGCCAGGAGGCGCGACACGTACGTCTTGACCGTCTCCTGGCTGATCACCAGGGCCGCGGCGATCTCGCCGTTCGACAGGCCGTCGGCGATCAGACGCAGCACCTCCAGCTCGCGCCGGGTCAGCGCCGTGTCGCCGGGGGCACCCTCGGTGGGCCGGATCCGCGTCGCGTACCTGCCGACGAGCTGCCTGGTCACCTCGGGCGCCAGCAGCGCCGCCCCGGAGGCGACAGTGCGGATGCCGTTCAGCAGCTGCGCCGCCGGGGCGTCCTTGAGCAGGAACCCGCTCGCCCCGGCGCGCAGCGCCTCGTAGACGTACTCGTCCAGGTTGAACGTGGTCACCACGAGCACCTTGACGGGACGCGCCACCCCGGCGCCGGCCAGCAGGCGGGTCGCCTCGATACCGTCGAGCACCGGCATCCGGACGTCCATCACCACGACGTCCGGGTTCAGTCGCCCAGCGAGGTCGACGGCGGCCCGCCCGTCCTCGCACTCGCCGACCACCTCGAGGTCGGGCTGGGCGTCGATGATCGTCGCGAACCCGGTGCGGATCAGCGCCTGGTCGTCGCACACCAGGACCCGGATCGGCGCACTCACGACCGGCTCCCGGTGGGGATGCGCGCCAGGACGACGAATCCGCCGTCGGCCCCGCGGTCCGCGCTGAACTCGCCACCCAGGGCTTCCACCCTTCCCCGCAGCCCGACGAGCCCTCGACCGCTCCCGCCGGGAGACCGCGGGCGGGCGCCGACGGGGGCCTGCTCAGATCCGGTCCCGGCAGTGCTGATCTGCACGGTGATCTCCCGTTCGTCGTAGCGCACGCCGACCGCCGTCGGGCTGCCGTGGGCGTGCTTGAGGGCGTTGGTCAGGGACTCCTGCACCACCCGGTGGGCGACCAGCTCGGCGCTCCCGGCGGATTTCGACTGCGTGCCCTCCTCGGTGAGCTCTACCGGCTGCCCGGCCTGACGGGTCTGCTCGACGAGCGTGTGCAGGTCCCGGAGGAACGGTGCCTGGGCCGCGCCGTCGTGGCCCGGGTCGAGCAGGTCCAGGAGGTTTCGGAGGTCGCCGATCGCCCGCCGGCCCGTGTCGGTGACCGCATTCAGTGTCTCGTCGAGACGATCGGGGGCGTCTGTCAGGTACCTGGCGGCCTCTGTCTGCACGACCATCGCCGTCACGTGGTGCGTCACGACGTCGTGCAGCTCGCGGGCGATCCGCATGCGTTCCGCGGTGCGGGCCTCCTCGGCGACCCGGAGGCGCCGTTCGGTCTCGGCGACCCGGGTGGAGCGCAGCCAGGAGCCGACGGCCCACACGAGGACCAGCGCCAGGTAGAACGTCAGGTACCCGTCCGCCCGCTCGGTCCCGCCGACCAGGTCGATCGCGAGCGCCAGCACCACATAGGCACCCGAGAGGAGGATCGTGACCGTACGGCGACGGCGTTCCAGGTGGGCACCCGCGCTCAGCAGCGCGATAGCGAGCCCGGCGCCCGCGAGCGTGTGGTAACCCCGGAGCTGATCGAGGGTGAAGCCGAGGAACACCAGGACGAGGCAGGCGGCCGGCCACCGCCGGCGAACGGCGAGCGGGAAGCACTGGACGACGATCGCCACGACGGCCAGCGCGTCGAAGGGACGGGTCGGCAGCGCGCCGACCTCCGTCCCCACCCCGTGCAACGCCGGCACGAACGATGCGACCGCCGGCAGCAACGCGAGCGGCAGGTCCCGGACCGTGACATCGAGCTGCCGCCACCGGTCCAGGACCCGCCCGAGATCGATCACCGGGAGAGCCTAGCGGCCACGTCCGCTCGGGCCGAGCGACGGACGGGGACCACGTGACCACGCCGGTAGGCGAGCCACATGAACACGCCGGTGGCCAGCACGCCGAACACCACCGCGTAGACACTGGCCTCCGGTCCGAAGTCGCCGCCCGTGACCAGCGCGGGACCCGAGATCGTCGCGTCCAGCAGGCCCTGCGCGGTGTTGCTGCCGGACACCTCGGTGCTGAAGATGGCGCTCGCGGCGATGTTCCAGCCGAAGTGCAGACCGATCGGCACCCACAGCTTGCGGGTGGCGATGTACGCGGCGGTCAGCATCCCGCCTGCCTCGATGGCGATAGCGACGGCGCCCAACAGGGTCGCGTTCGCGTTGGCCAGGTGGATCAGGCCGAACAGCGAGCCGGTCAGCGCGAGCGCGATCCAGGTTCCGGTCCAGCGCTCGATGTTGCGGAACAGGACACCGCGGAAGACCAGTTCCTCGGCCACAGCAGCACCCGCCATGATCCCGAGCAGGCTGACGGCGCTCGCCGGCGAGCCCAGGCCGTTGATCGTGTAGTCACCGAAGAAGGCGATGTTCGCGATGACTGCCCCGAACAGCGCAATGCCGAGCAGCGTGCCCCAGCTGATCCCGGCACCTGCTCCCTTCAGCGACACCTCGAGGGGGACCCGGTGCTCGGTTCGCCGCACCACCCAGCCGTAGACCAGGACCCCGACGACGGCCGTCAGCAGGCCGGCGACGAGCGCCAGCCAGGGGGTGTCCTTCACCGCCGCCGTGCCCAGATTGCCGAGGATCCAGACCGCCGCAACCGCCAAGAGCTGCCATACCAGACGCACGATGACTCCTTTGAGATGCCGCGGCGGGAGCGTCGCGGGGTACCCCAAACGCTATGGATTTGCCCGCCCAAAGTAGTCACCGCACGGTGGACATTCGCAGGTAGCTCGCACGGGGGACAGACTCGGCAGCACCGGGCAGCACCACTCGAACGTCAGCAGACGTACTGGCGCGCGACAAGTCTTGTCGCGTGGCTCTTATCCAACGACCGCCAGAAAATCCGAGTACAACATGCCCAGGCCGACGGCCACGCACACGCCGGCCACGATCCAAAACCGGACCCGCGGTCCAGGTCGCACAGGCCGTGGAGCAGCGCGTCGCCAAATCCCTCGGACCCGTTGCGGACTCCTCCGCTCCCGACGCCCTACGCCGAGGGTGACCCGACCCGTACCGGCCGGCGGACCCGGGCCGGCGGGGCGGGCAGAGCCCTGCGGTCGACCTTGCCGTTGGCGGTGGCGGGCAACTCGGGCAGCACCACGTGGCGCAGCGGCACCATGTGGTCGGGAAGCTGCTCGGCCAGGAACGCCCGCAGCGCCGCCTCGCTCACGTCGCCCGCGTCGGCGTGCCGCTCGGTCACCACGTACGCCACCAGGGTCGGGGCCGCACCCAGGTCGTCGCGGAGCAGCACCACGCTGTTCGCGACGAGCGGGTGACTGTTCAGCACCGACTCGATCTCGCCGAGTTCCACCCGCTGCCCACGGATCTTCACCTGCGTGTCGATGCGCCCGCCGTAGTTCAGGTACCCCTGTGGTGACCACCAGGCCAGGTCGCCGGTGCGGTACACCCGCTGGGGACGCCCGGCGACGTGCACGGTGCCGAACCGTTCGGCGGTCAGGTCGGGCCGTCCGGCGTACCCCCGGGCCAGGCAGTCGCCGCCGACCACCAGTTCCCCGGGTACGCCCAGCGGGGCCAGCGCACCGTCGTCGTCCAGCACGTATGCCGTGACGTTGGTGATCGGCCTGCCGATCGGGACGGTGGGGTCCGGTTCGGGTCGGCGGCACGGCCAGGCGGTGACGTCGATGGCGGCCTCGGTGGGGCCGTACAGGTTGTCCACCCGCACCGTCGGCAGGGTGGCGGTGAGCTTGTTGACGAGCTTCGGCGGCAGGGCCTCCCCGCTACAGATCACCCGGCGCAGGGCTGCGCACGCGGCGACCCCGGGCTCCTCGACGAACAGGGCGAGCATCGACGGCACGAAGTGCACTGTGGTCACCGCCTCGCGCGCGATGACGGCGGCCATCTCCTGCGGGTCGCGGTGCGCCTGGGCTTCGGCCGTGACCAGCGTCGCGCCGGCCAGGAAGGCCCAGAGCAGTTCCCACACCGACACGTCGAAGGTGTACGGCGTCTTCTGCAGCACCACGTCGCCGGGCCCGATGCGGTACTCCTCCTGCATCCACGCCAGCCGGTTCGCCAGCGACAGATGGGTCATCTGCACACCCTTCGGCGCCCCGGTCGACCCGGAGGTGAAGATCACGTACGACAGCCCGTCCACCACCTCCTCCGGCGCGCGGTAGCCACGCCAGTCGACGGGCAGGGCGGGCAGGTCGGCGCCGGCCAGTGGTCGCACCGGAACGGCCGGGGCTACGCCGGTGCCGAGCGCTGCCCGTCCCTCGTCGTCGGCGAGCGCCAGCGCGGCGTCGGCGGTGGTGAGCATCAGGTCCAGCCGGACCCTCGGGTGGGACGGGTCCAGTGGCAGGTACGCCGCTCCGGCCAGCAGGACACCGAGCACCGCGACGACCATCTCCGGGCTCCGCTCGGTGCACAGGGCGACGACCGAGCCGGGGCCCACGCCCTCGGCGCGCAGTCGCCCGGCCAGCGCCGCTGCCTCGTCGAGCAGGTCCCGGTAGCTGCGGTCGCGTCCCCCGCCGCGCAGCGCGACGGCGTCCGGGGTGCGCTCCGCCTGCCGGCAGATCGCCTCGTGCACGGGTGTCCGGGGGGCCGGGGTCGGCGCGGGGTTGAAGCCGAGCAGCGTGGCCCGCTCCCGGGGACCGACGAGCACCGCCTCGCGCACCGGGCGGTCGGGATGGGCGGTGAGCCATCCGCTCAGGGTGTCCAGTCGTTCCTGGAGATGGGTGGGATGACAGTGGTCGCCGGCGAGCCAGACCGGCACCGGGCCCACCGTTCCCGCCGCCCCGCCCGGTGGGCCGGGTGTCACCAGCGCCACGTCCACCGGGCACAGCTCGGGTGACGGTGTCCGCGTCTGCGCGCGTACCTCTGTCGGTGTGGTGTCCGGGTGCACGCGCAGCGTGTGGTCGCCGTGCGGGCCGCGCACCGTTACCGACGTCGCGCCGGAGAGGCGGTGGGCGAGCACGGCCGCCACCGCTGCCGCGTGTGCCAGGTCGGTGGGGTCGGTCATGCGGTCACCAGCTCGGCCAGGACGCGCGGCGTGGGTCGCGCGGACAGTTTCTCCATCGGGATGCGGACGGCGAAGCGGCGCTGCACCTGGTTGACCATGCGGATGAACAGCAGGGACTCACCGCCGACGGTGAAGAAGTCGGTGTCCGGCCCGATGTCGGGCGAGCCGAGCAACCGGCCCCACAGCTCCACGATCTCGCCCACCACCGTGCTCTCCCCGGTAGCCGCGGGAGGCGGCGACGGTTCGGCGGTGTCCGGGGCCGGTGGCGGTGTCGCCTCCAGCCAGTGGCGGGTACGGGCGAACGGGTACGTGGGCAGCGCCACCCGTCGCGCCGGGGTGTCGCCGCGCACCGCCGGCCAGTCCACCGTCACCCCGGCCGTCCACAGTCCACCTAGCCCGGCGAGGACGTCGGCGGCGTCGGCCCGCGTCGTCGGTCGCGGCTGTATGGCGAACCCGGGCACCCCCCGTCCCTGCGGTGTCTGCCGGGCCATGCTGGTCAGCGCGGTGCCGGGACCGACCTCGACGAGCACGGGGTCGGGTAGCTCCAGCGCGGTCAGCAGGGCGTCGTGGTAGCGCACCGGGCTGCGCAACTGTGCCGCCCAGTAGCCCTCGGCACGCGCCCGGCCGGCGTCGAGCAGCGCGCCGTCGACGCTGCTGACCACCGGGATGGTCCGGGGTCGGTGGGGCACCCGGTCGGCCTCGACGCCGAGCAGCCGGGCCGCGTCGGTCATCATCCGGGTGTGGAAGGCGCGCTGCGCGGGCAGCGCCCGACAGGGCACGCCGGCCGCGTCCAGGCGTTCGCGGAACGCGGCGAGCGGGGCCGGCGGTCCGGCCACGACGGTGACCTCCGGCGCGTTGCGGGCGGCGATGTCGAGGGCGTCCAGGCCCGCGAGGTGTTCCTCCACGGTGCGCGGCCCGGCCAGCACGACCAGCAGGTGACCCTCCGGGGCGTCCTGCATGAGCCGGCCCCGGCTGGCGACCAGACGCAGCATGTCGTCGTCGGCCAGCTCACCGGCGAGCGCGGCGGCCGGGAACTCACCAACCGAGTGGCCGATCATCGCCGCCGGACGGACGCCCCACGACAGCAGCAGCCGGCCGAGCGCCACCTCGTACAGCGCCAGGGCCGGCTGGGTGACGTCCGTACGGTGTACGACACCGTGCGGGTCGTCGTCGACGAGAACGTCCCGCAGGTCCAGCCCGAGGACCGGGGCCAGCAGCTCCGCCCCGTGGTCGAGGTCGGCCCGCACCGACGGGTAGTGGTCGTAGAGGCCCCGCGCCATGGCGGGAAACTCGGCGCCCTGCCCGGGGAACAGGAACACCACCCGGGGTCGGCGGGCCGCCGCGCGCACCCGCGCCCGGCGCAGCCCGGCGAGCGCCGCCGGGACGTCCCGCGCGGCCACCGCCAACCGGTGCGGGAAGTGCCGGCGGTACGTCTGCGCCGTCACCGCGACGTCCCGCAGGGACAGGTCGGGGCGCTGCCGGACGTACTCGTGCACCTGATCGGCGGCCTCGCGGACCGCCTCCGGGGTCCGCGCGGACAGCACGATCAGCTCGGCGGGGCCGTCGGCGGCCGATGGCTCCGGCGGGATCGGGCCGTCGGCCTCCTCCAGCACCACGTGCGCGTTGGTGCCACCCAGACCGAAGGCGCTGACCGCCGCGCGGCGCGGACCACCGGCGGCCTCCCAGGGGCGGGCGACGGTGTCCACAGTGAACGGCGTCGACCCGTCCAGCAGCTCGGGCCGGGCCTGCTTCAGGCCGGCAAGCGGCGGGATCTGCCGGAAGTGCAGGGCCAGCGCTGCCTTGATGAGACCGGCGACACCGGCGGCGGCGTCGAGGTGCCCGACATTGGCCTTGACCGAGCCGATCGAGCACTGTCGCTCGCCGCGACGGAACACCTCGGTCAGCGCGGCCAGCTCGATGGCGTCGCCGACCTCGGTCGCGGTGCCGTGCGCCTCGAGGTAGCCCACTGTCGCCGGGTCGACGGCGGCGGAGGCGTACGCGCGGGTCAGCACGTCGACCTGCCCGGCGATGCCCGGCGCGGTGTAGCCGACCTTCATCCCACCGTCGTTGTTCACCGCCGACCCCTTGATCACCGCGTACACGGTGTCCCCGTCCCGGCGGGCGTCCGCGACGCGTTTGAGCACCACCAGGGCGACCCCGTTGCCGGGCACGGTGCCGTCGGCCGCGGCGTCGAAGGGCCGGCACGTGCCGTCCGGCGACATGATGCCCTTCGTCTCGTAGAGGTATCCGGCCTGCTGCGGCACGGCCACGCAGGCGCCACCGGCGAGCGCCACGTCCGAGTCGCCGCCGCGCAGGCTCTGGCAGGCCAGGTGCACCGCCACCAGCGACGTCGAGCAGGCGGTCTGCACGGTGATGGCGGGTCCGCCCAGGTCCAGCCGGTACGCGATCTTCGCGGCCAGGTGGTCCTTCTCGTTGCCCAGCACGACCGACAGCAGCCCCTGCGACTCGACGACGTCGGGCTGGGCGAACACGTGGTGCAGCGCGTAGTAGTTGAACCCGGCCCCGGCGAAGACGCCGACCCGACCAAACGGCCGCTCGGTGGCGAGCCCCGCCGACTCCAGCGCGGCCCACGCCGTCTGCATCAGCAGCCGGTGCTGCGGGTCCATCGTCTGCGCCTCCCTCGGAGTGATGCCGAAGAAGGCCGCGTCGAACAGGTCCGGGTCGGCCAGGACGCCGCGCGCCGGCACGTACGCCGGGTCGTCGAGCCGGTCGGCGGGCACCCCGGCGGCCAGGAGTTCACCTCGGGTCAGCGCACTGACAGTGGTCTTCCCGGCGACCAGGTTCGACCAGTACTCCCAGACGTCGACGGCGCCGGGGAACCGACCGGCCAGGCCGACGATCGCGATGTCGTCGTTCATGAGGGTGCGCCTGCTCTCTCGGTCTGTGCGTGCAGATGCCGGGCCAGGGTCTGGACGGTCGGGAAGCGGTAGAGGTCGGTGAGCGGGATGGTCCGGCCGGCCAGCCGCTCCTGGAGCAGCCGGCGCACGATCGCCAGGCGCAGCGACTCACCGCCGACGTCGAAGAACGCCTCGTCGACGTCGAAGTCGTCGGTGCCCAGCGCCTCCACCCAGACGCCCGTCACCAGCTCCTCGAACTCGGCCAGCGACGCCGAGCGCTGGGCGGGAACCCGGGCCGGCGCGGCCGAGGTCTCCGGCGGCGCGGCCGGTTGGGCCAGCGCTCCCAGCGCCCGTAGGTCGACCTTGCCGTTGCGGTCCAGCGGGAACTCCGCCACCGTCACCCACTGCTGCGGCCGGGCGTACGGGGCGAGGTCGGGCTCCACCGCGCGACGCACGGCGGCCACGTCGACGCCGTCCGGGTCGGGTTTGAGCGCCGCGCAGAGGCGTACCCCGCTCGCCGGGTCACCGGTGGGGAAGACCACGGCGTCGCGGACGCCCGGCTGCGCCCGCAACCGGCGCTCGACGTCGACCGGCTCCACCCGGTGTCCGGCGATCTTCACCTGGCGGTCGTTGCGGCCCAGGAAGCGCAGTTGGCCGTCGGTGCCCCAGCGCACCAGGTCCCCGGTGCGGTAACGGCGTTCCCCGTCGTGGCGCACGAAGGAGGCTTCCGTCCTCGTCGGGTCGCCCAGGTACCCGTCGGCCAGACCGGTGCCGCCGGCCAGCAGTTCGCCGACGGCGCCCGGTGGGACGAGACGACCCGACGCGTCGACGACGGACAGGTCGGTGCCGTGCACCGGAGCACCGATCGGCAGCGGGTCGGGCGTCGCGTCGGCGTGCTCGACGGAGTACGTGGTGGTGAAGGTGGTGTTCTCGGTGGGGCCGTACCCGTTGGTCAGGCGCAGGCCCCGGCAGGCCCGCAACACCTGGCGCACGTGCGGCGGTGACACCACTCCCCCGCCGGTGAACAGCTGCCGCAACCCGGCGAACGCGTCCGGACGGTGGTCGGCGACCAGGTGGAACACGCCCGAGGTGAGCCAGGCGTGGGTGACCCCGGCGGAGCTCAGGACGTCGGCCAGCCCGCGTGGCGTCGGGTCCTCCGGCGGGAAGACCACCACCGTGTCGCCGGTGGCCAGGGGCACCAGCAGCTCCAGGGTGGACGCGTCGAACGCCAGCGGGGACAGCCGCAGCATCCGCATACCCGGCCGCTCGGCGAACATCCCCGGGTCGTCGGCCAGTCGCAGCACCGCCCGGTGCGGCACGACGACGCCCTTGGGCACGCCCGTCGAACCGGATGTGAAGGAGACGTACGCGGTGCGCGCCGGGTCGGTCGGCGCCGCCTCGACCGGGTCTGCCCCGACGGGCGTCCGCGGATCGACGAGCGGGCAGTCGACGACTCCCGGCCAGGGCTCGCCCACACCGAGGCGGGCCCGCGCCGCGACGGTCGCCGCCAGATGGGTACGCCACTCGGCGGTTGCGTGCTGGTCCACGGCCACGTAGTGCGCGCCGAGTCGCAGCACGCCCAGCACCGCAACCGCCTCGGCGGCCGAGCGGGGCACCTCCAGGAGAACCGCGTCGCCGGCACGCACCCCGTGGCCCTGCAGGAGACGGGACTGCTCGACCGCGGCGTCGTGCAGGTCCCGGTAGGTGAGCGTCAGCCCGGTGTGCGCGTCGACGAGCGCGGACCGCTCGCCCGCCGACTCCGCGTACGCCGCGAACCGGTGCCACACGTCGTCGGCGGTGTCGTACGTCCCGCCCGAGCCCAGCTCGCGCAACCGGGCGCGCTGACCCGCCGAGAGCGTGGTGACGTCCCGCACCCTCGCGTCCGGGTCGGCGGTCAACTCCCGCACCGCCGCCTGGAACGACTCGACCAGTTCCCCGGCGTCGGCGGCGGTCAGCAGGGCTGTCGCGTATTCCAGCGCGAACCGGGGACGATCCGACCACGACTGGAGGTAGAGCAGGGCGTCGAACACCGCGCCGCCGCAGTGGCTCTCGTGCACCCGCCAGGTACGGTCGCCCACCACCAGCTCGTCGGGCACCAGCTCGTGGTGGGCGGCGAAGCCGAGCTGGGCCAGGGGGTTCCGTCCCGGGTCGGTGCCGGCGCCCAGCGCGGAGACGACAGTCTCGAACGGCACGTCGGCGTCGGCGACCGCCGCGGCCAGGGCGTCGGCGATCCCGCGGACGAACTCCCGGACGGTGCTGTCGTCGGTCGCCGCGCAGCGGACCGGGACGACCCGGGTGCAGAGGCCCACCAGGCGATCCATGCCCGCCTCGAACCGGCCCGCCGCCGGCACCCCGAGCACCAGATCGTCCAGACCGGCGCGGCGGGACACTGTCAACGCCCAGGCTGCCAGGGCCACCGACGTGACGGTCACCCCGCACTCCCGGGCCAACCCGGTCGTCGCCTCCGCCGCCGTCTCGTCCAGGTGGAAGCGCAGTCGGGCGCCCCGCCCGTCGGCCTCGGCGACCGGCGGCAGGTCGGTGGGGAGCGTCACCGTCCACGGTGCCCCGTCCAGCCGCGCGGCGACCCGGGTCAGGGCGGACTCCAGCGCGCCGGACGACTCCTGCGCGGCGAGCCGGGTGCCGACCCAGTCCGGCGACGGGGCCGCCTCGGCCGGGCCGTCCCCGGCGTAGAACTCGGCGAACTCCCGCGCGAACAGTCCGACGCTCCAGCCGTCGCTGACCGTGTGGTGCACCAGCATGGTGAGCAGGTCGCGCCGGCCGGTTCGGGTCAGGACGAACACCACGGGTGGCTGCGCGAAGGGGCGCAGCAGACGCGCGGCGGCCGGGCCGTACAGGTCGTGCACGGCGCGTACCGCGTCGTCGTCGGGCAGCGTCTGGTGCAGCAGGCGCGGCTCGTAGGGCGCGGGCAGCACGATCCGGGCCTGGCGGGGGTCGCGCACGAAGCGTGTTCGCAGCGCCTCGTGTCGGGTGGCCAGCTCGCGCAGCGCCCACCGGACCCGGGCCGGGTCGAGGGGCCCGTCCGCCTCCACCGTGAACATCAGGTGGTACGGCGCGTCCTGGTCCAGCAGGTGCGCGGCCAGCATGGACCGCTGACCCGGCAGCAGCTCCCGCTCTGCCGGCCGCCGCGCGACGACGGGTGGCGCGGTGTCGACGAAGTCCACGGCGCCGGCGAGGGCCTGGGCCAGTGGCAGCGCCGACAGCAGGCGGGCGCTGTCCACGTCCGCCCGCAGCTCGCGTTGGCCCAGCGCGACGAGGGCGATGGCCTGGAGCGAGGTGCCGCCCAGGGCGACGAACGACTCGGTGGCGGCCACCGCGCTCACCTGTTCGGGGGTGCCGCCGAGCACCCGTGCGGCGAGCGGCGCCCAGGCGGCGAGGTCGGGGGCGAGCATCAGGCGGTCTCCGCCGGGGTCCGCTCCAGCGGCACCTCGCTCGCGACCTTGCGCAGGTCGGCGAAGCGGGGGTTCTCCAGCACGTGGCCGAACATCACCGCGAGGTTGAGTTCCTGGCGGATCAGGGTGCTCAGCCGCAGCGCGCTGAGCGAATGGCCGCCGAGGTCGAAGAAGTCGTCGTCGTCGTCGACGGTGTCGACGCCGAGCACCTCCATCCACAGCTCCTCGAACTCGGCCACCCAGGTCCGGTCGTGTACGTCGCGCATCAGTGTCGCCTCTCTGTGGTCGGGTTGGCTCCGGGTGCGTCCAGGTAGTGCCGGGTGGCCGCGAAGGGGTAGGTGGGGGCGGGCAGCCGGCGGCGGCCGGTGTCGTGCACGGGGTCCCAGTCGTCGGTGAGACCCAGCTGCCACAGCGCGCCGACGGTCGCCAGCAGGCGGGCGTGCCGGTTGGCGGGAAGTGCCGGCTGGTCGGCGTCCAGGTGCGGGGTGACGGTGGTGCCGACCTCGATCCAGAGCACCGGGTCGGGCACGTCGGGGGGCGGCGTCGACGTCGGGGGACGAAGGGCGGCGGCCCGCCAGAAGGCGCTGTCGTCGGGGCGCCCGTCGATGAGCAGGGGCAGAGCGGCGGGGTGCAGGCGTACCCCGGGGTCGTCGGTGTGGCGCAGCAGCGCCAGCGCGTCCGCGAGCGACATCACCCCGGCCACGACGGCGGCGGCCAGCGCGCCGACGCCGTCGCCGGCCAGGGCGCGCGGGGTGACGCCCCGGCTGCGCAGCGACCGGGTCAGGCCGACGCAGGCCAGCAGCCGGTCGCCGCGTTCCCGGACCGAATCGTCCAGGTCGTGGCCACGCAGCAGCGCGACGCCCTCGTCGACGGTCCGCCGGTACACCGGGTCGGCGTCGTAGTTGGGTCGGTTGCCGGTCACCGCACCGGCCCCGGTGAGGTGCAGCGCCACCCCGCGCGCCCGAGCCGTCGCGTCGACCTTTCGCAGCCGGGCGACCCCGTCGGTCACGCCGGTCAGGACGGCGGCCCGCCAGGGCAGCTCGGCGCGGCCGGTCCGCAGTGTGTACGCGAGGTCGGCCAGGTCCCCGGGGGCGGTTCCCGCCGCGAACGCGGTCACCCGGTCCAGGCTCTCCTGCGCCACCGCGGCGGTCTTCGCAGAGACCAGGACGAGCTGCGGGACGTGCCGGCGAGGTCGGGCCGCGATTGGCGGGGCCTCCTCCAGCACTACGTGGGCGTTGGTGCCGCCGATGCCGAAGGCGCTCACCCCGGCGCGGCGTACGCCGTCGACAGGCGCCCAGGGTCGGGCGGTCGTCGGCAGCTCGAACACCGAGCCGTCCAGTTGGATCGCCGGGTTGGGCGTACGGAGGTGGGCGATCGGAGGAATCGTCCGGTGCGTCAGGGCCAGGACCGTCTTGATCATGCCGACCACCCCGGCGGCGGTGTCCAGGTGTCCGACGACCGACTTGACGGCGCCCAGCGCGCAGGGCGCCCGGTCGGGCCGGGCGGAGTCGAACACCTGCCGCAGCGCCGCCACCTCGATCGGATCGCCGAGCGCGGTGCCGGTGCCGTGCGTCTCGACCAGGCCCACGGTGTCCGGGTCGACGTCGGCCACCTCCAACGCCGCCGCGATGACGGCGGCCTGACCGGTCGGACCGGGCGTGGTGAAGCCGGCCTTGCGGGCGCCGTCGTTGTTGACCGCGGAGCCACGGATCACCGCGTGCACCGTGTCGCCGTCACGCAGCGCGTCGGTGAGGCGCTTGAGCACCACCACGCCCGCTCCGTCGCCCGGTACCGTCCCGTCGGCGGCGGCGTCGAAGGCGCGGCAGCGACCGTCGGCGGAGAAGATGCCGCCGGGCTCGTGCAGGTGTCCGCGCCGGGTCGGCGGGGCGACGGTGGCCGCGCCGGCCAGCGCCACGTCGGCGTCGTAGGTGAGCAGCGCCTGCGTCGCCTGGTGCACCGCGACGAGCGACGTCGAGCAGGCGGTCTGCACTGTCAGCGCCGGCCCCTGGAGGTTCAGCTTGTAGGCGATCCGGGTGGCGGCGAAGTCCTTGTCGCTGCCGATGATCACGCCCAGGCCACCGGCCGCCTCGACCGCGCGCTCGTTGGGCCACACGTTGTCCAGCAGGTAGACGTTGAGTCCGGTGCCGACGTACACCCCGACCCGGTTGCCGTCGGCGGCGACCGGCGGGTGGCCGGCGTGCTCCAGGGCCGCCCAGGCGCACTCCAGCAGAATCCGCTGCTGGGGGTCCATCAGGGCGCTGTCCGACGGTGAGTAGCTGAACAGCCGGTGGTCGAAGCGGTCCGCGTCGGTGAGCACCGCGCGGGCCGGCACGAAGCCCGACCGTTCCACCAGATCCTTGGGTACGCCCCAACCGACGAGCTGCTCGGGCGTGAAGACGCTGACGGCGTCGACGCCGTCGTGGACGTGTCGCCAGAACCGGTCCAGGTCGCGTTCGGCGCCGGGGACCCGGATGGCCATGCCGACCACCGCCACCGCGGCGTTGTCGTCCAGCTCAGCCACGGCCGGCTCCCACGCTGCGCCGCCGGTCGGCCAGCAGGGCGCGGCCCTGGCGGCGCTGCGCCGCGTTGGGGGCCGCGACGACGGGCGCGGTGTGCTGGAGCGCCGCCGCGCAGCCGGCGATCGTGCCGCAGCGGAAGAGGTCGGTCACCGAGACGTCCAGACCCTCCTCGGACATCCGCTGCTGGAGCGCGATCAGCGCGAAACTGTGGCCGCCCAGGTCGAAGAAGTTGTCGTGCAGCCCGACGTCGGGCCGCCGCAGCACCTCGACCCAGCAGGCCCGGATCCGTTCCTCCAACCCGGTGCCGACCGCTGCGGCCGGTAGCGGCGACGGCGCGGTGGCCGTCCGTGCCGCGCGGCTGTCGGCCAGCAGGCGGGGAAGGTCCACCTTGCCGTGCGCGGTGAGCGGGATGGTCGCCACGGTCAGGATCCGCGACGGCACCATGTACGCCGGCAGTGTCTCGCGCAGGCGCGCCCGCAGGTCGTGCTCGGCGTCCGGGCCGATCCCGTGGACCACGAACGCGACGAGTTCGTCGTCCTCGGCGGCCACGGCGCACGACCGCACCGCGGGGTGGGTGAGCAGGGCGCCCTCCACCTCGGCCAGCTCGACGCGGTAGCCGCGCAACTGCACCTGCGTGTCGTTGCGGCCGAGATACACCATGCTCCCGTCGAGACCCCACTTCACCACGTCGCCGGTGCGGTACATGACCCCGCCGCCGTACGGGTCGGGCGGGAACCGCGCCTCGGTCAGCTCCGGGTTGTCCAGGTAGCCGTGCGCAACGAGCGCGCCGCCGCAGTACAGCTCGCCGGGCACGTTGAGGCCGGTCGGCCGCAGGTCCTCGTCGAGGACGTAGCAGCGCGCCGACGGTAACGGCACGCCGATGGCACCCTCGGGGACCCGGGGCACGTCGGCGGCCGACGCCTGGAAGATCGTGACGTGGATGGTGCCCTCGGTGATGCCGTACATGTTGACGAACACCGTTTGCAGACCCGGCGCGTCCGCGATCAGCGACGCCAGCCGCGACCAGCTCAGCGCCTCACCGCCGAGGACGACGTAGCGGATGCGGGAGGTCTCGTCCTCCTCGAGCGCCCGCAGGTACGGCGGCAGCAACCGGTAGAGCGCGCCCGGGGTCTGGAACAGCACGGTGACGGCCTCGCGGCGCACCAGCCGGGCCAGCCGTTCCCGGTCCACCAGGTCGACCCGGTCGGCGATGACCAGCCGGGCGCCGGTGGTCAGCGCGCCCCACATCTCCCACACCGACGCGTCGAACGAGAACGAGCTGGCCGCCAGCCACACGTCGGCGGCCGTGACGTCCAGGCCCGCCGGGGTCGGGCTGTTCAGCGCGTCCAGGCCGCCGTGCCCGACCAGGACCCCCTTCGGTACGCCGGTCGAGCCGGAGGTGTAGATGACGTACGCCGGGTCGTCCGGCCCGGGAAAGGTCTCCTCGAGCACGGAGATTCCGTCGAGGGTGTCCGCGTCGGCCAGAGGGGTCCCGCTGTCGCGGGTGAGCGCCGCGGCCGCCTCTGCGGTCTCCGGGTCCACCACGAGCACCGCCATCCCGGCGTTCGCGGCGATCAGTTCGAGGCGCTGGCGCGGGTACTCCGGGTCCAGCGGCACGTAGACGCCGCCGAGCTTCCACACGCCCAGGATCGCCGCGACGACCGCCGGTGAACGGCCGAGCAGCAGCCCCACCCGGACACCGGGGCGGACACCGCGGTCGGCCAGGCCCGCCGCGATCCGCCCGGCCCACCGGTCCAGCTCGGCGTAGGTGATCTCGACGTCCCGGTGGCGTACGGCCACCGCGTCCGGGGTCGCCGCCGCGTGGTCGGCGAAGCGACGCAGCACCGACGGGTGCGTGACCGGCGCCGACGCGAGCGGCGGGTTCACCCCCTCGGTGAGCTGCGCCCGCTCGGCCTCGTCCACCATGGACGGCTCCCGCTGCTCCTCGTCGACGATCGACCGCAGGAACGTCAGGTAGTGCGTGAGCAGCGTGCCGACGGTCTCCGCCGTGAACAGCTCGGTGCTGTACTCGGCGCGCAGGAACGGCACGTCGGTGGAGACGTCGAGGGTCAGGCCCAGGTCGAACTTGGTGACGTCGATCTCGACGTCGACCTCGGTCAGCCGTACCCCGGCGAACTCGGGGAACGCGAACGGGAAGTTCTGCACCGTCAGCGAGGTCTGGAACAGTGGCGCGTGGCTGAGCTGTCGCTCCCCCACGGTGGCCCGCACGATCTGCTCGAACGGCACGTCCTGGTTGGCGAAGGCCGCCATGCTGGTCCGTCGTGCCCGGCCCACCAGCTCGGTGAAGCTCGGCCGGCCGGACACGTCGAGCCGGATCGGCAGCGTGTTGACCAGACAGCCGACCAGGCGCTCCTCGGCGTCGTCCATCCGGTTCGCCACCGGAACGCCGACGACCACCTCGTCCTGGCGCGCGTACCGGGACAGCACCGAGGCGTACGCGGCGAGCGTCACCGCGAACAGCGTCACGCCCCGCGCCCGCCCCCACTCCCCCAGCCTCCGCACCAGTTCCGGCTCGACCGGGCGGCGCAGCACCGCGCCGGTCGAGCCGAGCACGCTCGGGCGGGGGAAGTCGGTGGGCAGCGCCAGTTGTGGCACGTCGACCAGCGCCGCACGCCAGAAGTCGAGGCCCGAGCTGTCCCGCCGCCACGTCTCGTGCTGCCGCTCGGCGTACGCCAGGTAGGACTCGGCCGGCTCGTCGTAGGCGGCCACCGACCCGTCGACAGTGGCGTCGTACTCGGCGGCCAGGTCGCGCAGGAGCAGACCCACCGACCACCCGTCGCAGGCGATGTGGTGCACGAGCACCGCGAGGCCGTGCTCGTCCGGGCCCCAGGAGCGCAGGAAGGCCCGTACCACCGGGCCGTCGGCGAGGTCGAAGGGCTGCCGGGCCTGCTCGGCGACGAGCGTCCGCAGGTGGGCCTCCTGGGTGGCGCGATCGACCCACCCGTCGGCGGTGATGTCGACGTCCACAGCGGGCGTCGACGACACCCGCTGGTTGAGGACACCGTCGACCACCGCGAACGTGGTGCGCAGCGCGTCGTGCCGGGCGACCACCCGGGTCAGGGCCGTGCAGAGGGCCTCGGGTCGCAGCGCACCGCGCAGGTGCACCGCGAAGGCCACCACGTACGCCGGGTTTCCGGGCTGGAGCTGATCGAGGAAATAGAGGCGTTCCTGGGCGAACGAAGCACGACCGGTACGAACCATGCACCGATCGTGCGCCCCGGCACGTCCCGCGCGGCAGAGCACGTTCTCCTGCCCCACCAGGAAAAGCTCCCGGTCGCGTCGGCGACACGTCGACGCGGGTCCCCGGCATGGCGCGGCCCCGGCCCGACGCGGGTTGCCGTCGGACCGGGGCGGTGCTCGACCGGTCAGTACTCGCCGCGCCCGAAGGCCGCCAGCTCGGCGGAGTGCACGGGATTGCTGACGTACGTGGCGCCGATCGGGGCCGTCACCCGGCACCAGGCGTCGAGCCGGCCCACGTCGATGCCGGCGGCGCTCGCCAGTTCGTCGCGGCGGCGCACCATCTCCGCGCGGTCCAGACCCTCCAGCACGTAGTCCACGGCGTCGAAGCAGGGGTCACCGGCGCACGCCATCGGGTCGATCGCCACCAGGCCCCTGCCTCCGCCGTTGAGCACGTTGCCGAGGTGCAGGTCCCCGTGCAGCAGCACGGTGTCGGTGGGCACCGCGAACAGGTCGTCGCGCAGCCGCTTGGACCCGCTCAGGTCGGCGCCCCGGCGCGTCGCCGAGTTGAACAGCACGTCGATCCAGTCCGCCAGTTGACGGGGAGCGGCAGCCGGGTCGCCCGCGCCGTGCAGATCGGTGAGGAAGGCGGCGTACTCCTGCGGTGAGGGCGGCTGCGGCATCTTCTCCACGAGGGTGCCGGGGTGGATCGCTTCGAGCAGGACGGCGCCCTTGGCCGACTCCCGCACCGCCGGCACCCGTCCGCTGGAGGCGAACTGGCGCAGCATGTCCACCTCCTCCCGCACGGCGTAGCTGTCCGGGGACAGCTTGAGCACCGCGTCGCCGAGCGGGCCCACGCACCGGAACACGACTGAGGAGTTGCCGGACTTGAGCCGGTCACCGAGAGTTAACTCCCACTGCTCGACGAGGTCGTCGAGCCGCTGGCGCAGCGTGCTCACCCAGCGGTGCGCGGCCCGGCCGAACCGTGGCTCCAGTCGGTTGGCGATCGCGTCCAGGTCCAGGCTCATCCCGCTCACCCCCGCACCGACCGCGCGCCGGCGTACGCGGCCGCGCCCGGCGCCGCGACACCACGCCTGCCGGTCAGCAGAACGCTGCCACCAGGCACCACTGGTGAATGGGAGCCGGGCGGGCCGGGGCGCCCCAACCGCGCCCGGCGGGCGACCTCGATCGCCTCGTACCGGTCAGAAACGTTCAATTTGCTGAAGATGATGGAAATATGATTGCTGACCGTTTTCGGGGACAGATTCAGCTTCGCGGCGATCGCCACGTTGCGCATACCCGAGGCAATCAATTCCAGCACCTCCCGCTCGCGGACTGTCAGCTCCGGGAAGAGCTGCTGATTGCGGGGCTCCAGGCTCAGTTGCCCGATGAGCTTGTCGGCCACCCGGGGGCCGAGGATGACCTCACCCGTCGCGAGGCCCCGGATCGCCCGGACGATGCCGTCGCCCGGGCAGCTCTTGAGCACGTAGCCCCGGGCGCCCGCCCACATGGCCGCGAGGATCGCGTGTTCGTCCTCGACCGCGGTGAAGACCAGCACCGCTGTCGAGGGCGACACCCGGTTGATCTCCTGGATCGTCACCCCCGCCTGGAACCCCGGCAGCTCGACATCGAGAACGAGCACGTCGGGACGTGTGGCGGTGGCCAGCGCCAACGCCTCCCGCGCGGACGCCGCCTCACCTGTCACGGCGACCTCAGCCGACGGCGACAGCAGGGCGTGCAGGCCCCTGCGCACCACCGGCTGAGCGTCGGCCAGGACCACCGTCACCGCGTCGGGTTGTGACTCCGCCGTGACTTCCTCCGGACACCGCCTCATGTTCCGAGTCAGTTCCGAGACCGAGCCAACGCTGACCATCTATCCACCTCACCCCGTCCGAACGGCCCGCGGTGTCTTAGTCGCGCGGGGAAACGCCGCGGTAGCGCCGACCCCGCGTCGTGATGAACATCTACTCACGGCCAACAGAACAACACAAGAAGTGATCCCGGGAACGGGCTCGGTCAGCCTTTTGACGCATCGAAAAACCGAACCAGACTTTCCGTCTTGGCCCTGACGAAGCCGTCCACAGCGGACCTCTCACGGGCGGTCGACGTGCCGCCGACCCCGGGAGTCCACGGGAGAAATTCCCGGCCGATCCGGGACGTCGTCCCGTCCGCGCTACACCTGTCGCCCTGTCCGCCGGACACCGCCGTCGCCAGGATTGACCCATGCCCTTGTCACGAGTGACGGACGTTGTCGCCGGCCTGGTACCGACCGACCCGCTCCGCAGGAAGCTGATCGCGATCCGACTGGCCGAGTCCATCGGCAAGGGAGTCTTCCTCAGCGGCAGCGTCGTCTACTTCACGCTGCGTGTCGGACTCGACGCCCGGCAGGTGGGCCTGGGCCTGTCAGCCGCCGGCCTGTCCGCCTTCCTCTCGTCGGTCCTGTTCGGTGTGATCGCCGACCGGGTGGGCGCCCGCCGCCTGCTCGTCATCCTGTTCGCCGCGCTGGCGGTCGGATTCGGGCTCTACAGCCTTGTCGACAGCGCGACCGCCTTCTTCGCGCTGGTGGTCACCGTCGGCTTCCTCGAGTACGGCACCGGCCCGACCAACGGGGCCCTCATCGGCAACCTCGTGCCCGCCGAGGAGCGGGTGAAGCTCAAGGCCATGATGCGGTCGGTGTTCAACATTGGATTCAGCATCGGTATCGGCGTTGCAGCCGTCGCCGCCCTCAGCCAACGGCTGCTCGTGCTGATCCCCCTCACCACTGCCGCGTTGATGGCCGGCGCCGCGCTCCTCGTCACCCGCCTGCCCGACGTGCCGCCGCGTCCCGCACCGGTGGGCTTCAAGCGTTTCGCCGCAGTCCGCGACCCACGCTTCCTCGCGGTGATCGGCGTCTCGACGATCCTCGCCTCGCACGTCAGCATCATCCTGGTGACGATGCCGCTCTGGGCGCTCAACCGCACCGACCTGCCGCACTTCCTGATTCCTCTGCTGCTGATCGTCAACACCGGGTTCGTCATCCTGTTCCAGGTACGGGCCAGCCGGGGCGCGGACACCGTGCACGGCGCCGGTCGGCTCGCCCGGCGCTCCGGCTACTGGCTGGCCGGCGGCTGCGCGGTCCTGGCGGTGACCACGCTCGACGACAACGTGGTCCTGGCGTCCGTGGCGATCGTCGCCGCCGTGCTGATCCTCTCCGTGGCCGAGGTGATGCAGGCCGCCTCCGGTTGGGGGCTAGCGTTCGGCCTCGCCCCCGAGCACGCTCAGGGCGAGTACCTGGGGGCATTCGACCTGCACGTGATCACACAGAACATCATCGGCCCGGCGGCGCTCTCCGGCCTGGTCATCGCCTTCGGTTTCTGGGGATGGCTGGGCATCGCCGTCGCCGCGCTCGTCGCATCGGCGCTGATCATTCCGGCCGCCAACCGCAGCGCTGTCACGCTGGTCCGCGAGACGGCCTCGGCCTCCACGACCTGAGAGGGTGGTTCGGGAGCCTTTGTCTGATGTGGGCTTGGCAGCTCGTTGGAGGCCCTGCTGGTGGGGTTACGCCGAGGTCGTCGGCGGGGCCAGGGCGAACAGTTGGCGCGCATCGGCGCGGTCCCGGCGTACCGTCGGGGTGTGCGCGAGGACGTTGTCCAGCAGCCGGATGCCGATCGCGTTGTCGGTGACCGACGCCGCCGTGACCACCACCGCGATGATCAACCCGAGCGCGTCGACCGCGAGGCCCCGTTTACGGCCCGGGACCTTCTTCGCGGCGTCCTTGCCGGTCGTGGCGGCTGGGACGTGGTTGGCCGCCCAAATCGACTGGGTATCCACCACCGCGGTCGGATCCTCCCGGCGGCCGGCCTTCTCCCGCATCTGGCAGCGCAGCAGATCCTGGATCACCTGGTCGGTGCCGTCATCACGCCACAGCGCGAGCTGCACAGATACAACCAGCAGTGATCGTCCTTTGTCACTGGCTGTCAGCCGGAAGCGGGGGTTTTCGGGGTAAACGGGGGCAGGCCGACAGCACGTCGCCAATTCGAACAGCGCCCCGCTCCCCCGCAACCGGGACCTCCCGTCACCGCGAGAACAACGTGTTCTACCTTCTCGGCCTGCCTAGTGAGAGCCTGCAGGCAAGCGGTCCCGCGATGCTTTCGGCCAGCAGAAGCGTGCGGGCTCGGTGCCTCGACCTTGCCGGAACAGCTACAACCGCGCGACAGGTAGCGGCGGCGTACACCGTCAGAGACGTTCGGCCCGATCGATAGTCCGCCCGGCCTCCTCAATCTGAGGCGACAGAACGGGTGGCGATGTATGTTGCCCAGCGGTACGGGGGTGTTGTAAAGACCGACACGAAAAGCGCAGCAGCACAACTGGGACACTCCAGCGAGGAGGTCACCGCCACGTACTACATCGCCAAGCCCGCCCAAGCCCCGGACGTCTCGGACATCCTCGAGCGACTCGGCGCCGACCGCGGGCGACGTCCCACACGCGCATTGCCCAACGATGGGCAGGGGTGACGAACCTGGTTGCCGATCCCGGTAAGTGGGGGGTTTTCGGGGGGCGGTTCAAAACCCCATAGGCAAACTTAAAGCCCTGACCAGCGTTTCCGCTGGTCAGGGCTTTTTTCTGTCGGGACGGCCGGATTCGAACCGACGACCCCTTGACCCCCAGGACGATTCGCCACACGTCCACGCACGTCACGCACGCTATCCCACGATCAGGCCGTGCAGTCGACGGCATGCCGGACACCATCGCGCACACCGTGAGGTC
Organism: Micromonospora sp. NPDC053740; assembly: GCF_040677775.1. NCBI lineage: Bacteria > Bacillati > Actinomycetota > Actinomycetes > Micromonosporales > Micromonosporaceae > Micromonospora > Micromonospora sp. NPDC053740. The sequence goes on along the minus strand of NZ_JBFASO010000009.1, from coordinate 35,712 downwards.
CCCACCTGGTCCCCAGAGCGCTGACACCCTCGGCGACTGCAACACGCGATTTAGGAAGTGCGGACCCGGCCGGAAGTCGCACGGCGGCGGCCTAGCTTGACCTGCCTCGCCACACTGGCCGCCACGTCCAAGCGCCTAGATCATCCCGCGTCGACCGGTTGTAGCCTCGACCCCTATGAGTTGGCTGCCTGAGGACTTCGTCCACCCCGTCTACGTACCCGTGCCCAACACCGCGCTTCACCTACGGCCGATCCGGGAGGCGGACACCGCGATCGACTACCCCGCCGTGATGGGCTCCCGAGAGCGCTTGTGGGAGATCTTCGGCCCGGCCTGGGGTTGGCCCAAGGAGACGATGACCTATGAAGAGGACCGCATCGACTTGCTGCGGCACGAGAAGGAGATAGCCGCGCACCAGTCGTTCAACTACGCGCTGCTGGACGACGAGGAGACGACGATCTTCGGCTGCGTCTACATCGATCCGCCCGAGCGCACCGGCTCCGACGGAGAGGTCTCCTGGTGGGTGGTGGACGACCTCGTAGGCAGCGAGGTGGAGCGCGCGCTCGACGCGCTGGTGCCGCAATGGATTGCCGCCGACTGGCCCTTCCAGCAGCCCCGTTATCTGGGCCGCGACATTACTTGGCAGGACTGGCTCGCGCTGCCGCGCGTCTAGGGAGGCCATCGGCCCGGCCCAGGTCCGGCGTCGTCAAGGCGGCCCGCGACGGGGTCGCCTTGACGATGCGAAGAGAGCAATTCGGCGGGCAACAGGGCTGGCCACATGGCTTGACCAGCGGTCAAGCAGCGCTAGACACACTCCAACTTGACTGATCTTGGTCCCCAGAACGGCGAAAGGGCCGACCCGATTTCCGGATCAGCCCTCTGACCTGCGTCGGGACGGCCGGATTCGAACCGACGACCCCTTGACCCCCAGTCAAGTGCGCTACCAAGCTGCGCCACGTCCCGCCCCCGCGTGGTTTCCCCCGCGGCAGCCGGTACAGCTTAGCGCAGCAGCTCCGAGTCGTCCGCACAGGCCCCACCGGCGTCGCGAGGCAGCCGAACCAACCCACAAGGAGCCACCACACACCCTCTAGAGCGTCCTAGGAGGGTGGGGTTGAAAGAAATGCCGGATGGGCGGGGACCACCCATCCGGCAAATCGAGCGAACAGGGCAGGTCAGCCGTGCGCCTTGCCTCGGCCGCCGGGGCCGAGCTTCTTGCGCGGGCGGACCGAGATCTCGATCGGGCTGCCCTCGTACCCGAATTCCTCGCGGAGCTTGCGCTCGACGAAGCGCTGGTAGCCGGCGTCGAGCGGGCCGGTGGTGAAGAGCACGAACCGTGGCGGTGCCACACCGGCCTGCGTCGCGAACAGGATCCGCGGCGCCCGCCCACCACGCACCGGGTGCGGGGTGGCCTGCACCAGCGCGGTCAGCCACTGGTTGAGGTGTGCGGTCGGCACCCGGGTTTCCCAGCTGGCCAGCGCCTTGTTCAGGGCCGGTGCCAGCTTGTCCACGGCACGGCCGGTCATCGCCGACAGGTTCAGCCGGATCGCCCAGGGGATGCGGCGCAGCTCCCGGTCGATTTCCTTGTCCAGGTAGTACCGGCGGTCGGCGTCGACGAGGTCCCACTTGTTGAACGCGATGACCAGCGCCCGGCCCGACTCGGTCACCATCGACAGGATCCGCTGGTCCTGCTCGCTGATCGGCTCGCTGGAGTCCAGCAGCACCACTGCCACCTCGGCGGCCTCGATCGCGCCGGCGGTACGCAGGCTGGCGTAGTACTCGGTGCCGCTGGCCTTGCCGACCCGCTTGCGCAGCCCAGCCGTGTCGACCAGCTGCCAGGTCTGACCACCGATCTCGACCAGGCTGTCCACCGGGTCCACAGTGGTGCCCGCCACCGAGTCGACGACCGCCCGCTCCTCACCGGAGAACCGGTTGAGCAGGCTGGACTTGCCGACGTTCGGCCGCCCGACCAGCGCCACCCGGCGCGGTCCACGCGGGCGGTTCTCCACGATCGCTGGTGCTTCCGGCAGCGCGGCGAGGATGGCGTCCAGCAGGTCGCCGGAACCGCGTCCGTGCAGCGCGGACACCGGGAACGGCTCACCGAGGCCGAGCGACCACAGCGAGGTGGCCTCCATCTCGATGGAATTGTTGTCGGCCTTGTTGGCCACCAGGATCACCGGCTTGGCGCTGCGCCGCAGCATCTTCACAGCGGCCTCGTCGACGTCGGTGGAGCCCACCATCGCGTCGACAACGAAGAGCACCACGTCGGCGGTGACGACGGCCGTCTCGGCCTGCGCCGCGATGGCCGCGGCCCGGTCCTTGGCGTCCGGTTCCCAACCGCCGGTGTCCACCACTGTGAACGCCCGGCCGTTCCACTGCGCGTCGTACGGCACCCGGTCACGGGTCACGCCGGGGACGTCCTCGACGACCGCCTGCCGGCGGCCGATGATCCGGTTGACAAGCGTCGACTTGCCCACGTTGGGGCGGCCGACCACGGCCACCACCGGCTGCGGGCCGCTCGGTTCCTCGAGGACGACCTCGGGCTCACGCAGCTCGACCCACCCGCCGCCATCGCTACTCATGCCGCTCCTCCGCTTCGCTCCGGACCGTCATGAGACACAACAGCACGGCTCATCGCCACGCCCCGCTCGGTGAGCAGCTCACGCATCCGCGCCACGACCTCGTCGATGCCCAGCTCGGTGGTGTCCAGCACCACCGCGTCGGGCGCCTGGGCCAGCGGGTTGACCTTGCGGGTCGAGTCGAGACGGTCCCGCCGGGCCAGATCGGCGGCAGTGGCCGCCACGTCGGCGGCGTCCTCGGCGCTGCGCCGGGCGGCACGGGCCGCCTCGGAGGCGGTCAGGAAGACCTTCAGGTCGGCGTCCGGCGCCACCACCGAGCCGATGTCGCGACCCTCGACCACCATCCGACCAGCGTTGGCGATCATCTCGCGCTGCCTGGTGACGAGCAGCTCACGGACAGCCGGCACGGCGGCGACGGCGGAAACCGCGCCGGTCACCTCGGTGCCACGGATGTCCGCGTCCACGCCCACACCGTCGACTGTCACGGCGTACCCCTGCGGGTGGGTGCCGATGCGCAGGTTGACCTCGCCGGCGACCTTTGCCACCGACGCGGCGTCGGTGAGGTCCACGCCGGAGCGCAGCACGGCCCACGTGATCGCCCGGTACATCGCCCCGGTATCCAGGTAGCGCGCACCGATGCTCGCGGCGAGCCGCCGCGACACGGTGGACTTACCCGAACCGGACGGCCCGTCCACAGCGACCACACATCGCCCGGCCCGTACGTTTTCCTCCACCGTGTCCTCCTCAGCCCGTACCTCACGGATCGCCCGGTGAGCTGGCGCCGCAAGCGGTTGTCAATCGTCATCAATCATGCCCGGGTCCATTGGCGGACCCGCGCGCGACGCCGCCGGAGGCGACCCACGCCACCCGGCGGCCGCGTCCCGGCCATCGGTGGAGCCTACCGGCTGCCGTACCCCGAACTCGGGGGTCAGTCACCCACCGCGTTGAACAGGGCGGCGACCTCGGCGTTCGTCAACCGCCGGATCCGTCCGGTCCGCAGTTCACCCAGCCGGATAGGACCGATCGAGGTACGCACCAGCCGGGTAACCGGGTGTCCGACCTCCTCCATCAGCCGTCGGACGATGTGCTTGCGGCCCTCGTGCAGGCTCAGCTCCACCTGGGCGCTTTTACCCAGAGTGTCCACCACCTTGAACGAGTCGACCTTCACCGGCCCGTCCTCCAGCTCGACGCCGGCCAGCAGCCGCTTGCTCAGGTTGCGCGGGATCGGCCCGACCACCTCGGCAAGATAGGTCTTCAGCACCTCGTACGAGGGGTGCATGAGCTTGTGCGCGAGGGTGCCGTCGTTGGTGAGCAGCAGCAGGCCCTCACTGTCCGCGTCGAGCCGCCCCACGTGGTAGACCCGCTGCTCCACCCGGTTGCCGATGAACTCGGCCAGCTCGTTGCGCCCCTTGTCGTCCGCCATGGAGGTAACCACCCCGCGCGGCTTGTTCATCGCCACGTAGACCAGGCGAATGTCGACCTGGAGGCGCTCCCCGTCCACATGGATCACGGAGGTGGCCGGGTCGACCTTGTCGCCGAGCTTGGCGACCCGCCCGTCCACGGTGACCCGGCGACGGAAGATCAGATCCTCGCAGGCACGCCGGGAGCCCACGCCGGCGGCGGCGAGCACCTTCTGCAGGCGCTCAGCCCCCTCGTAGACGGGCGCGTCGGGTTTGGGGGAACGGTTATCGGGTCGCATCAGCAAGCTCTTCTACGTCGTCGGGCAGGAAGGGTGCGAGGGGCGGCAGCTCGTCGACGGTGTTCAGCCCGAGCTTCTCCAGGAACAACGTGGTGGTCCGGTAGAGGAACGCCCCGCTGTCCGTTTCGGTGCCGCACTCCTCGATGAGGCCACGGGTGACCAGCGTACGGATGACCCCGTCGCAGTTCACACCCCGGATGGCTGAGATTCGCGAACGGGTCACCGGCTGCTTGTACGCAACCACGGCGAGCGTCTCCAGCGCCGCCTGGGTCAGCCGCACGGACTGCCCGTCCAACACGAACCGCTCAACGTACGTAGCGTATTCCGGCCGGGTGTACAGCCGCCACCCGCCGGCCGCCCGGCGCAGCTCGAACCCGTGCCCGGCCGCCGTGTAACCGGCGGCGATCTCGTCGAGCATCGGCCCGACCCGCTCGGCGGGCTGCTCCAGCACCTGGGCCAGCACCAGCTCGCTGACCGGCTCGTCGACGACCAGCAGGATCGCCTCCAACGCGCCGCGCAGCTCCGGGTCGGACAGCTCGGGCGCGGGCTCCGCGGCGACGGTCGCCCGCCGCCGCCCCGCCAGCTGCCGCCGGGGTACGCCCCCAGCGCCACCCGGCTCCCCCACCGTGCCGTCGGTCACCGCACCGAGGCCCGGTCCCGCAGGGCCCACCTCGTCCGCGGCCGCCTCAACGCGATCTGGCTCACCCGGGCCCGCCTCGTCCGAGGCCACCTCAAGGGGATCGGGCCCACCCGCGGTCACCTCGACAGGGCCTGGTCCACCCGGGCCCGCGTCGTCTGGGCCCGGCCCATCCGGGTCAACCTGCGCAGAACCCGACGCGACCATGTCCGGCTCGGCGGAATCGGCGGCGGCGTCGATTTCCGGTCGGCGCGCCGCCGCTTCGGGCAGTGCCTCGGCCGACGCGGCCCGATCGGTGGTCGGCTCGGCCAACTCCTCGATGTCGGGTGCTGCGGCTGACTCGTCCGGCTCCGTGGGGGTGTCGGCGGCGGGCGGGCGGGGGCGGTCCCACGGGGGGACCCAGGCGGCGGCCTGGTCGGCCAGCGAGTCCCGACGTTGCTCGTCACTCATCCCGCGCACCCTCCATCGTTCCCGTCCCGTCCGGCCCGCCGGCCTCCACCGCCGGCTCAGGCCCAGCCCCCGCAGGCCCAGGCCCAGCCGCCGCCAGCTCAGGCCCAGGCCCAGCCCCCGCCAGCTCAGGCCCATTCCCCGCAGGTTCTGCCACCGCCGGCTCAGGGCCAACCACCGCCGGCCCAGGCCCAGGCGACTCCGGGTCGGCCGGGGTGCCGGCGTACTCGTCGACGTGCAGCTCGGTGTCGCCGTCGACCGGGCCGGTCCAGCGCACAGTCAGCTCCTCCAGGGCCTGCTCCTGCACGAACGACACCAGGCCCTCCCGGTACAGCTCCAGCAGCGCGAGGAACCGGGCCACCACCTCCAGGGTGGCCTCGCAGTCGGCGCAGAGCAGCGAGAACGTGGCGGTGCCGGCCCGGCGTAGCCGGGCGGCGAGAATCGCCGCGTGTTCCCGGACACTGACCCGGACCATGTGCACGTGGGCGATGGAGACCTCCGGCACCGGCTTCGGGGTCATCGCCTTCACGGCCAGCTTCAGCAGCCGCTGGGGGCCGATGCCGAGCACCAGATCGGGCAGCGCCTCGGCGTAGCGGGCCTCCAGGCTGACCGCACGCGGATAGCGTCGGCCGCCGACGGCCTCCAGCTCGGCGATGTGCGCCGCCGCCTCCTTGTACGCCTTGTACTGCAACAGCCGGGCGAAGAGCAGGTCCCGCGCCTCCAGCAGGGCGAGGTCGGCCTCGTCCTCGACTTCGGCGGCGGGCAGCAGCCGGGCCGCCTTCAGATCGAGCAGGGTCGCGGCGATCAGCAGGAACTCGCTGGCCTCGTCCAGGTCCCAGTTGTCGCCCATCGCCCTGATGTAGGCGATGAACTCGTCGGTGACCGTGTGCAGGGCCACCTCGGTGACGTCGAGTTTGTGCTTGCCGATCAGTTGCAGCAGCAGGTCGAACGGGCCGGTGAAGTTGGCCAGCCGGACCGTGAAACCGCTGGCGACCGGGTCGGCGGGCGGCACACCGTCGACCACTGCCGCGTCGGCGGTCTCTGGTGGGTCGAGGGGTGGCGCGGTCACCGGACGACCGTAGTCCACGAGTCGGGCACCGGGCGTTCCGGCTACCGCTCCGACTGGGCGGCGATCACCTCGCGGGCCAGCTGACGGTAGTTACGTGCCCCGGAGGAGGCCGGATCCATCGTCGTGATGGGGGCACCGGCCACGGTGGACTCGGGGAACTTCACCGTCTTGGTGATGACCGTCTGGTAGACCTTGTCGCCGAACGCCTCCACGACCCGCTGGAGGACCTGGCGGCAGTGCGTGGTGCGGCTGTCGTACATGGTGGCGAGGATGCCTTCGAGCTCCAGGTCGAAGTTGAGGCGCTCGCGCACCTTGTCGATGGTGTCCAGCAGCAGTGCCACACCGCGCAGGCTGAAGAACTCGCACTCCAGCGGGATGAGCACGCCGTGCGCGACGGTCAGCGCGTTGATCGCCAGCAGGCCGAGTGACGGCTGGCAGTCGATCAGGATGTAGTCGTACTCCTTGCGGACCGTGCGCAGGACCCGGGCCAGGGCCATCTCCCGGGCGACCTCGTTGACGAGCTGGATCTCGGCGGCGGAGAGGTCGATGTTGGCCGGCAGCAGGTGCAGTCCCGCGACGTCGGTCTTGATGACGACGTCCTCGGCGAGGATGTCGTCCTGCATGAGCAGGTTGTAGATGGACAGGTCGAGGTTGTGCGGGTTGACGCCCAGGCCCACCGAGAGGGCGCCCTGCGGGTCGAAGTCGACGAGCAGCACCTTGCGACCGTATTCCGCGAGCGCGGCGCCCAGGTTGATGGTGGTGGTGGTCTTGCCGACGCCACCCTTCTGGTTGGCCATCGCGATGATGCGCGCGGGGCCGTGCCGGTCGGTGGGCATCGGCTCGGGAATGGGCTTGCGCATCGTGTAGGCAGCCGGGTCCGCAGGACCCAGGTCCGCGCCGAGCGTGGCCTGCTGCTCGCGGAGCTCCGACGTCCAGGTCTCGGCACGGTCACCGTTGCCAGCCATGTGCTCGTTGCCCCCTCCCGACGACCCACCCGGCGTCGGAGCCGTCCGACGTCCTTCGCGGCGCCGCTGCGCACCCCGGTCGTGTCGCTCCAGGAGGTCCGCGCCGATGCCGACTGTACGCCACCGACCAGCAGGGGGTTCGGCACCGGCCCGGCGTGTCGGCGTCGACAGCGACCGGTTCAGCCCTGGGCGCGGGGGTGGGCGGTCGCGTACACCTCGCGCAACCGCTCCACGGTGACCAACGTGTAGACCTGGGTGGTGGTCACCGACGCGTGACCGAGCAGCTCCTGGACCACCCGAACGTCGGCGCCGCCGTCGAGCAGATGGGTGGCGTAGGAATGGCGCAGTGTGTGCGGGGAGACCGCGGCCGGTCCGTCGACGGGCAGCCCGGCCCGGTCGGCGGCGCGGCGCAGGATGCCCCAGGCGCCCTGGCGGGACAGCGCGCCGCCGCGGGCGTTGAGGAACACCGCCGGGGTGCCCCGGCCGGCGGCGGCCAGCCCGGGGCGGGCCCGGACCAGGTAGGCGCGGACGGCGTCGACGGCGTACCCGCCGATGGGCACCAGCCGCACCCGGCCGCCCTTGCCGCGCAGCAGCACAGCGCCGTCGTCGGTGTCGAGGTCGTCCACCGCGGCGCCGACAGCCTCGGAGATGCGCGCGCCGGTGCCGTACAGGAACTCCAGCAGTGCCCGGTCGCGCAGCGCGAGGGGCGCGTCGTCGCCGGTCGCGGTGATCGGGCCGGTGGTCTCCAACAGCCGGACCACGTCGTCGACAGGTAGCGCCCTGGGCAGCCGGCGGGGCGGCGTGGGCGGGCGGACGTCGCGGCTCGGATCGGCGCCGGCCAGGCCCTCGCGCAACGCGAAGCGGTGCAGGCCCCGTACCGCGCTGGCCGCGCGGGCGGCGGAGGAGACCGCCAGCGGTGGGTGCGCGTCGTCGCCCGCGCGTAGCCGCGCCAGGTGCGACTCGACGAGGCCGGCGCCGACCGACGCGAGGTCGGTGACGCCGGCATCGGCCAGGGTGGCGAGATAGCGGTCCAGATCCCGGCGGTACGAGGAGAGCGTGTTGGCGGAGAGGCCACGCTCGACGGTCAGGTGGTCGAGGTAACCGCGAACGGCACGGCGCAGCGCCGGCGTGGGTGCTGTGCCCACGCCGGCGGAGTCCGTGCCGCTGGTCAGCCCGCCACCGCTCAGGCCAGCGCGTCGGCCAGCGGGAGCACGTCCATGCCGTGCGACTCGGCGACCGGGCCGTAGGTGACCTGCCCGGCGTGGGTGTTGAGGCCCAACGCCAGCGCCGGGTCGTTGCGCAGCGCCTCGCGCCAGCCCTGGTTGGCCAGCTCCAGGGCGTACGGCAGGGTGACGTTGGTCAGCGCGTAGGTGCTGGTGTTCGGCACCGCGCCGGGCATGTTCGCGACGCAGTAGAAGATCGACTCGTGCACCTTGTAGACCGGGTCGGCGTGGGTGGTGGGGCGCGAGTCCTCGAAGCAGCCACCCTGGTCGATGGCGATGTCGACCAGCACGCTGCCCGGCTTCATCCGGGAGACCAGCTCGTTGGAGATCAGCGTCGGGGCCTTCGCGCCGGGCACCAGCACCGCGCCGATGACCAGGTCGGCGTCGAGCACGGCACGCTCGACCTCGTACGCGTTGGAGGCGACGGTCTGCAGGTGGCCCCGGTAGATCGCGTCGGCCTGCCGCAGCCGGGCGACGTTCTTGTCCAGCAGCAGCACCTCGGACTGCAGACCCAGCGCGATCGCGGCGGCGTTCATGCCGGAGACGCCGGCGCCGATGACCACGGTCTTGGCCGCGTACACGCCGGAGACGCCGCCGGGCAGCACACCGCGCCCACCGCCGGTACGCATCATGTAGAAGGCGCCCACCTGAGGGGCGAGCCGGCCGGCCACCTCGGACATCGGGGCGAGCAGCGGCAGCGACCGGTCGGGCAGCTCGACGGTCTCGTACGCGATGCCGGTGACCCGGCGGTCGATCAGCGCGTCGGTGCACTCCTTGGAGGCGGCCAGGTGCAGGTAGGTGAAGAGCACCTGCCCCTCGCGCATCCGGTGGTACTCCTCGGCGATCGGCTCCTTGACCTTGAGCACCAGCTCGGCGGTCTCCCACACCTCGTCGGCGGTGGCGAGGATCTTCGCGCCGGCGGCGGCGAACTCCTCGTCGGTGATGCTGGAGCCAACCCCGGCGCCGGACTCGACGAAGACCTGGTGGCCGCTGCGGGTGAACTCGTTGACACCCGCTGGCGTGATCGCCACGCGGTACTCGTGGTTCTTGACCTCGCGTGGGATTCCGACCTTCACGATGCAGACACCTCTCTTCGGGGCTGCTCTCCCCCGACTGCTCGGTGCCACGACGGCCCCTTTGCCATCGCGGTACACCGGTCCTGCGGCGGCAGTCTAGGCGCGCCCGGTGCCGCCGCGAGCCAGCACAGTGGCACCCGGTGCCCGGGTGTCCTGACGAAGTGTCAGGGCGGCGCCGAGATTCGGCGGCCGGGCGTCACCTCAGCCAACAGGACAGTGTTTCACCATTATCGTCCCATCTGCCGGGCGGCGGTGCGGACAGCCGGCGAGTGGATCACTAATGTGTCCGCCCATGACCACTCCTCCTTACCAGCCCGGTTACCCCCAGCCGGGGTACCCCCAGGGCGTCTCCGACAAGAGCAAGATCGTCGCGGGCATCCTCGGCATCCTGCTCGGCACCTTCGGTGCCGGTCGGTTCTACACCGGACACACCAAGATCGCCGTTCTCCAGCTCGTCGTGAGCCTGGTGACCTGCGGCGTCGGCGCTCTCTGGGGCGTCGTCGACGGCATCCTCATCCTGGTCAACGGCGGCACGGACGCGCAGGGCCGTCCGCTGCGCGACTCCTAGACCAACCAGCGAGAGGGGCCCCGCGGCTGACCGCGGGGCCCCTCTCGTGCGTACTCCCCCACCGGCTGGACCGGCGGCGACGCTCAGCGCGGCAGCGGCGCGTCCGCCCGACGCAGCTGCGCGAAGCCGGTGTCCCGGGCGCGGGCCGCGGCCAGCAGCCCGGCCACCGCTGACGCGTTGGTGATCTCACCGGCCAGGACCATGGCGACCGCCTCGTCCAGGTCGATCCGGACGACCTGGAGGTCGGCCTCCTCGTCGTGGCGCTCGTGCCGCTCGTCGGCCGGCACGTCGGCGAGGTCGCGGGCCAGGAACACCCGGACGATCTCGTTGGTGAACCCCGGCGAGCTGTGCAGATCCACCAGCACGTCGACCCGCCCGGCGGTGAGGTCGGCCTCCTCGGCCAGCTCCCGCAGCGCGGCCACCGGCAACTCCTCGCCGGAGACGTCCATCAGACCGGCCGGCAGCTCCCACAGGTGCCGCCCCACCGGGTGCCGGTACTGCCGGATCAGCACCACCTGGCCGGCGTCGTCGAGCGCCACCACTGCCACCGCCCCGACGTGCCGGACGAGGTCCCGCAGCCCGGTCCCACCGCCCGGCATGGTCACCTCCTCGGTGACCACGTCGAAGATCCGCCCCCGGTACCGCTCCTGCCGGGAACGCACCTCGTAGCGGTGCTCCAGCTCGCTCACGCCGTCGCCTCGCTGCGCTCGACGACGGCGCGAGGCGCCACGCTGCTGAGCCTGCTGGTTCGCTCGCTGCGCTCGCTCACGAGGCCGACGACGCCTTCGTCGCGGCCCCGTTGCGGGCGGCCTTGCGCGTCGTCGGGGCCTCCGCCGCCGCGTCCAGGTCGACAGGCAGCTGGTCGGCCTGCGAGTACGCCACAGCGGCCTTGACGAACGAGGCGAACAACGGGTGCGGGCGGGTCGGGCGGCTCTTCAACTCGGGGTGCGCCTGGGTGGCCACGAAGAACGGGTGCAGACTCCGGTCCAGTTCGATGAACTCGACCAGCCGGCCGTCCGGCGAGGTGCCGGAGATGTGCAGGCCCGCCTTGGTCAGCGCGTCCCGGTAGGCGTTGTTCACCTCGTAGCGGTGCCGGTGCCGCTCGCTGATCTCGGTGCTGCCGTACGCCTCGGCGACGATCGAGCCCTCGGTCAACGTCGCCGGGTACGCGCCCAGCCGCATGGTGCCGCCCAGGTCGCCCCGGCCGGCGACGATGTCCTCCTGGTCGGCCATCGTGGCGATGACCGGGTGGGCCGCCTGCTCGTCGAACTCCAACGAGTTGGCGCCATCCAGGTCGGCCAGGTGCCGGGCCACCTCGATGGTCATGCACTGCAGGCCGAGGCAGAGACCGAGCAGCGGGATGCCGGCCTCGCGGGCGTACCGGGCGGTGCCGATCTTGCCCTCGATGCCGCGGACGCCGAAGCCGCCGGGGATGAGGATGCCGTCCACGCCGGCCAACGCCGCGGCGGCGCCGGCCGGGGTGACGCACTCGTCGCTGGGCACCCACCGCAGCTGCACCCGGGCCCGGTGGCCGAAGCCCGCCGCCCGGATTGCCTCACTCACCGACAGGTACGCGTCGGGCAGGTCGACGTACTTGCCGACCACGGCGACGGTGACGGTGTGCCGGGGGCGGTGCACCCGCTCCAGCAGGTCGTCCCAGCTGGCCCAGTCCACGTCCCGGAAGGACAGGCCGAGCCGGCGCACCACGTACGCGTCGAGCCCTTCCCGGTGCAGCACCTTCGGGATGTCGTAGATGCTCGGGGCGTCCGGGGCGGCGACGACCGCCTCGGCGTCCACGTCGCAGTAGAGCGACAGCTTCTCCTTGAGCTTCACCGGGATCTCCCGGTCGCAGCGGAGCACTATCGCGTCCGGCTGGATACCGATGTTGCGTAGCTGCGCCACCGAGTGCTGCGTCGGCTTGGTCTTCAGCTCACCCGAGGGCGCCAGGTACGGCACCAACGAGACGTGCAGGTAGAAGCAGTTGTCGCGGCCCAGGTCGTGGCGGACCTGACGGATCGCCTCCAAAAATGGCAGCGACTCGATGTCGCCGACGGTGCCACCGACCTCGGTGATCACCACGTCGGGAAGTTGGCCGTCCTCGTCCGGGTCGGCCATCGCCAGGATCCGCGACTTGATCTCGTTGGTGATGTGCGGGATGACCTGGACGGTGTCGCCCAGGTACTCGCCGCGCCGCTCCTTGGCGATCACGTCGGAGTAGATCTGGCCGGTGGTGACGTTCGCCTTGCCGGACAGCGCCCGGTCGAGGAACCGCTCGTAGTGCCCGACGTCGAGGTCGGTCTCGGCGCCGTCCTCGGTGACGAAGACCTCACCGTGCTGGAACGGGTTCATCGTCCCCGGGTCGACGTTCAGGTAGGGGTCGAGCTTCTGCATCACCACGCGCAGCCCGCGCGCGGTCAGCAGGTTGCCGAGGCTGGAGGCGGTGAGGCCCTTACCCAGCGAGGAGGCGACGCCCCCGGTGACGAAAATGTGCCTGGTCGTCCGTGCTGATGGGGCCAAGGCCTGCTCCCGTGTCGTCTGTCGCGGTCATGCAGACCGCCGTGCTTGATCAGCAAAGTGATCACGCGATCCACGGGATTCGACGGTAACACCTCCCGGCCGGGTACCCGCAGGCCGCACCCCGGCTGCGACACCTCCGGGCCATCTTGGCGAGGCCCGACGCTCAGGACGCGGCAACCTCCGTCGATGACCGGGAGACCTGCCGGGGCGGCACGGGCACCGTCGGCGCGGCGTCCGGCGTCGACAGGCTCGCGGTCGGCTCGTCCGGTTCGTCGGCGTCCCCGTGACGCTCGCCCGGACTGTCCGACGCCGGTTGGGCGAGGGTCGCCGGGGCGCTCGGAGACGGGCCGGCGATCGGACGGGGGTGCACAGCACCCAGTGGCCCACCGCCACCGGTCGGACCGTCGCCCCCACCGACCGGGCCGACCCCGCCGGACCCCGAGTCGTCGTCGGCGCCGCTGGCGCGGGGGCGGCCCGCTACCGGGCGGGTCCGGTCCGCGGCGTGCCCGAGCACCCGCAGCGACGCCAGGGCGGCCATCGGGACCACCAGGGCGGCGGCAGCGCCCATCACGTCCAGGGCCGCGCCGTCGAGCACACCACCGAGTATCGCGGCGACAACGGTGCCGGCCAGCGCGGCCCGGACCGCGGGGTAGATGCCGAACAGCCGCATCAGCCCACCCCACGGCTGCAACAGGGCGAACCACACCAGCAACCCGCCGACCAGCGCCAGCACCGTCAGCGGGCTGTTGACCAACGTCTCGAAATTCTCAGTGCTGGACCGGTGCACGGCGAACCCGCCGGTGCCGTCACCGAGCGCGGAGAGGAACCGGCCCAGGCTGCCTCGCTCCGCCGGAGGACGCCGCAGGTCCACCACAGCGAACCCGATACCGACCGCCAGCGCGGCCATGGTGGCCCAGGCCAGCCTGCTGATCGTCAACCAGCCACCGGCGCTGATCACGGCGGCGACGCTCACCCCGGCGGTGAGCGCGATCGCGCCGACCGGGTCGGCGCCCAGGTACGGGCTGCCGACCACCACCACGGCGAGGCCACCCACCGCCACCATCACCGCCGGCCGCCAGCCCCGGTGCACCCGTTGGGCGAACCAGCCACCGGTGACCAGCGCACCGGCGAGGAACACCCCCAACCCCACAGTGCTCAGCCCGGCGTACCGGCCGCCCTGCAACGCGGAGTAGCCGACCACGCTGTTGAGCTGGAGGCGGGCCCCGGTGAGCACGTCCAGCCCGACCACGAGCGTGCTGAGGCCGGCCACCGCTCCGAGCGGCCCGAGGGTGTTCGCGTACCCGGGGGCGAACCGCACCGCCGCGGTGCCGGCGGCCACCAGCAGCGCTGTCACCCCGGCGAAAATCCACCCGGGGTGCTCGCCGCGCCACCAGGGCACCGCGTCGGCCAGCAGCGCCGCCGGCACTGTCAACGCCACGGCGACCAGCAGCAGCTCCATCACCGCGACGATCCGCCCGGAGACGGGCGTCGGGCCGGCCGGGCCGGCGTGCGGACGGGCCCGGCGCAGCAGCGGCAGGATCGCGATCGCCAGCAGCACCTGCACCCCGGCGAGCAACGCGAAGAACGCCCCGGAGACGGAACGCTGGGCGGCCGCCTCCCGGTCGGCGTTCGCCGGCGCGTTGACGGCCTCGGCCAGGTCGGCGGGACGGCCGCCGGTGCTGATCGCCGGACGGCCGAGGAAGAGCCGCTCCGGCATGGGCCGGCCCAACGCGGCGAGGGCGGTCGGCGCGAGGTCGACAAGTTGCAGATACCCGTCCCGGCCGGTGCTGGCCGAGGTGAGCCACCCCCGCTCCCAGCCCGGCCCGTCGGCGACCGCCACGTGCAGCCGGGCCGGCTGGGTGGTGTCGGAGATCCCCGCTACCAGCACCAACGACCGTGGGGGTCGCGCCGCCAGCACCCGGGCCAGTTCGGCGTCCGCCGCGCGGGCCTCCTCGGCGCGGGTGGCCGGGTCGGCCCCCTTGACAGTGCCGAGGTCGACGATGCTCAGCACACACGAGCCGAGCAGCGACCGCGGGTCGGCCGGCAACCCCGAGGCGTACCGGTCGACGCGGCCGAACGGTCGGGCGGCGGCCACCGCCGCGCCCGGGCCCACGGCCACGGAGCACCGCACCGACTCGGACAGCGAGCCGGGCAGGGCTCCCCAGGGCAGCCGCTGCTGGTTGTACTGGACCACGCTCTCCTGGTCGGGCAGGTTCGCGCCGATGCCGTCCGGTTGTTCCACAGTCACCGCCGCCGACGGGCAACCGTCGACCGACCGGCTGCCGTTCCACGCGGCGAAGCTGCCCGCCCCCAGGGTCAGCCAGCCGTCCACCGGGCAGGTGGGCCGGTGCGCGGACCGCACCGACAGCGAGCCGATCGAGCCGTCCTGGGCCATCCGCCACAGCGTCGGGGTGCTCTGCGGATCCACGTCCTCCCAGCGCAGCCCGGCGATCCCGGCGAGCACCACGAAGTCGGCGGTGCGTTGCGGGGTGCCACGGGGTGGGCGGGCGGCGAGAGCTGTGACGCCCAGCGCCACCACTAGCACTGTCAACAGGGCGGGGGCGATTCGGCGCAGCATCACCGGTGTCCCGTTCTCGGGGCGTCGGAGCCCGGGGCGGCCGCCGGACCACCGGGGTTCCCGGCCAGCTCGGCGTAGAGGGCGGCAAGCGTGGCGACGGTGTCCGCCTCGGTCGGCCACGTCGCCGCCCGTTCGGCGCCACGCCGGCCCAACTCCGCCCGAGCCGCCGGATCGTCCAGCAGCGCGCGGACGGCCGCGTCGACAGCGTCCACGTCACGGGCGGGGACAAGCGTCGCGGCGTCGCCGACCAGGTCCGGGAGCCCGCCGACAGCGGTGGCCACCAGCGGCACACCGGCGCGCAGCGCCTCCTGGGCGAAGAGTTGTCGCGCCTCCCAGTCGCTGGTCACCACGGCCAGGTCGGCGCCGGCGAGCAGGTCGGCCACGTCGGTGCGGTGCCCCAGCAGGGTCACCGGGGCGCGGGCGGCGGAGGTCCGGGCGGCCAGCGGCAGATACGCCGGCCCGCTGCCCGCGATCACCACGACCGGCGGCGGGGTACGCGTACGCCAGCGGGCCGCCGCGTCGATCAGCACGTCGTAGCGCTTCTGTGGGTGCAACCGACCAACCGAGACGATCAACGGCTGGTCCGGGCGGACGCCGAACTCGGCGCGTACCGCCGCCGGGCGTCGACGCGGCGCGGGCAGCGTCGGCGCGGCGACCGGGGCGAGCCGGGCGTCGGCGGCACCCACCTCGGCGGCCCGTCGCACCAGGTCCGCGGAGGCGCCGAGCGCCACCCGGACGCCCCGGGCGACCACCCGTTCGACGAGCCGGGACACACCGCCCCGCAGTCCCCCCGCGAGCACCGCGTTGTGCCAGGTGACGATCAACGGGGCGGCCGGACGGGCCAGCACCGCGACCAACCCGGCCCGCAGGCCGTGCGCGTGCACCACGTCGACGTGAGCGGCAGCGAGCACCCGGCGTAGCGCGAGCACCGCCCGCGCGTCGGCCGGAGTCGGGCTGGCCGGGATCTCCACCGGCGCGAACCGCGCACCGACACCGGTGAAGTCGAACTGCTCCTGAGTGGCGGCGGGCCCGCAGACCAGGACGGTGGTGCCGCCCGCGACGAGGCCACGGGCCACCGAACGGACGTGCTGGCCGACCCCGCCGGTGCTGGACGCGAGCACCAACGCGACGGTGCCCGACCAGCCGGCAGGCAGAGCTGGCTCAGTCATCGCGTCGCCGTCTCCTTCCCGTCGCCCCGCTCCGCGGAGCCCGCGCCCGGTGTCGGCGCACCGTCGGACGGCCTCCGCCGGCCCAGACGCCGCAGCACCCCGGCGAGCAGTGGCTGTACGTCCCGCCGGTCGACGAACCAGACCACGGCGAGGAACACAACCCCAACCAGAACCCCGGACAGCATGCCCTGACCGAACGCCGCCGCCGTCGTCGGGGTGCCGCCGTCCGACTGGTCGAGCCAACGGCTCAGGCCCCACCCGGCGAGCCCGGCGAGCACACCGGCGAGGCCACCGGCCGCTGCGGCCCGTGCCGCTCCGGCGAGGGCGGGACGGCCGGCGCTGCGCAGCACCGCCAGGAGCAGCAGGGCGCCGAGCACCAGCATCCCCACCGAGTTCGCGGACGTCACAGCGAGCACCCGGTCCCGCAGTGGCAGCACCGCGCCGAGCAGCAGGACGACAGCCGGCACCACCAGGAAGCCGACCGCCGTGGCCAGCGTCGCCGCCCGGGTCTCGCCCCTGGCGTAGAGCGCCCGGGTGAGCACCGCGAAGAGGCCGTAGCCGACCAGGCCGGGGGCGTACCCGATGATCGCGGCGGCGGCGGTCGACGCGGTGTCCGACGGGAAGAAGAAGTGCCCGACCGGCCCGGCGGTCCCGATCAACGCGGCCGTGCCGAGGCAACTGAACAGGAGCACACCGCGGACTGCCGGTGCCAGGGTCGTGCGGTAGGTCTGCTCGTCCCCGGCGGCCCGCGCCGCCGCCAGGGTCGGGTAGGCGGCGATGGCCAGCGGCACCGCCAGCACCGCCCACGGCAACAGGTAGACGGTCTGCGCCAGGTTGTAGACACCCGGGTTGCTCCGCGCACCGGCGGTGACCTGGTTCAGGCTGACGATCAGAGCGATCTGCTGGGTGGTGACGGTGACCGCGCCGGCCACCGCCAACCCGCCGACCCGGGCCCGCGCGTCGGTGGGGAACCCGAACCCGGGCCGCAGCCCGAGGCGCAACCGGCGGACCGGAATCAACAACGACAGCGACAGCACCACCACGCCGAGGGTGGTGCCGCCGGAGAGCAGCAGCTCACCGCCGGGGCTGACCCCGCCGACAGTGGCGTACCGGCCCTGCGTGACGGTGAAGCCCAGGTACACGACGATGACGGTGAGGCTGGACAGCAACGGGGCGAGCACCGGCCAGGCGAAACGGCGGTGTGCCTGGAGCACGCCGGTGAGCACGATGCCGACCCCGTACAGCGGCAGTTGCGGCGCGAAGACCCGCAGCATCCGCACGCCGCTCTGCTGCTGGGCGGTGGTCAGGTGATGGCCCAGCGACTCGACCACCGGGCCGGCGAGCAGCACCACGAGCAGCGCCAGCGGGACCAGCAGGGCCAGCGTCCAGGTCAGCAGCGCACCGGTGGTCCGGGCCACGGCCGTCCGGTCGCCCGCCGCGACGGCGCCAGCGAGCAGCGGCACGACGAGGCTGGCCAGCGCTCCCCCGGCGACGATCTCGAAGATGAAGTTCGGCACCGCGTTGGCCACCACGTAGGTGCCACCGAGGTCGGTGGGCGCCAAGCTCCAGGTGAACACTGCGGTGCGACCGAAGCCGGCGAGTCGGCTGGCCACGGTGAGGACGGCGATGAGCGCGGCTGCCCCGGCCAGCCGGCCGGCGCCGGCGAGGGGTGCCGGTCTGTTCACGTCAGTCGGCGCGTCGGCCCAGTGCGTCGAGTTCGCGTAGCCCCGGGGTCCGCTGGATCACCGCGGTGAAGCTGACCTTCTCGCTGGCGGCGGTGAGCCCGGCCAGGACGGCGAGCAGACCGGCCCGGCCGAGTGGGCCGGTACGGGCGGCGAGCGCGACGCCGAGGACCGCCCCGAGCGCGTTCGCGCCACTGTCGCCGAGCATCACGTCCTCGGCCAGGTCGTCGCGGAGCAGGCCGGCGGCGGCGCCGGCCGCGCCCGCGGCGATCCCGCCCTGCGGGCCGCCGGTCAGCGGCGCGGCGAGCAGCAGCCCGGATTTGAGGGCGCGGCCCGGCCGCAGGTCGAGCAGGTTGAGCAGGTTGGCCGTGCCGGCGATCACGCCGGCGCCGAGCAGCACGTCGACACCCCGGCCGAACGCACCGTGCCGCTGCCGGCGCGGGTGCGCGGCGACCCGGGAGTCGGCGGCGAGCAGCGCGGCGGCGCCCAGCCCGGCGGCGCCCACCCCGACGACCTTGACCAGACCGGCGGTGACCCGCCCCTCGCGCAGCGCGGCGAGGTGCCCGGCGAAGCCCTTGGCAGTCTTCTGCTCCGGCCGCGCGCCGACCACGTCGTCGTACAGGCCGACGCCGCCCGCGCCGAGACCGGCGACCACTGCGGCCCCACCGGCGGCACCGCCGGTGGCACCGAACGCACCGGCGGCGGCAACGCCGACGGCGAGCGCCGGCCCGGCGGCCAGGCTCACCGTGCGGCCACGGAAGTTGGTGCGCTCCAGCGCGGGGCCGGCCGGCGAGGTGCGCGCCTCACGCAGCGCGTAGCGTGCCGCCGCGGCGCCCGCGCCGGCGATCAGCAGGCGGCCCAGGGTGCTCACGCCGTCACCTCACTGGCTCGGTCACGCGCCACCTGGTCGGATCCGGACACGGGGGTACGTCGTTCGCTCACTGGGGCAGTCTAGGCAGCAGCGACGCGGCGTTGTCGCCGACGCCGTACTGCCCGGCCTTCTTCTCGGTGAGTTGCTGCACCAGGGCGAGGGTGGTGACCACCTGGCCCTGCACGGTGTTGGCGTTGTCGACCGTGGAGATGGTCTGGGCGAGCACCGGGTCGCCGCGCACCACGCCGACCAGGTTGCCGCCGACGGAACCATTGCCGGCCACCACGATCGCCCCGGTGCGGTCGAACTGCTCGGCGATCTTGACCACCGACTCGTCCCGCTTGTCGGAGTCCTTGTCGACGTACGGCTGACCGCTGACCACGACGACCGCCTCGGCCGAGGCGGTGACCTTGTTGCTGTCGGTGGTCAGGTAGCCGGCGTTGTTGTAGGCGGCGAGCACCGCCCGGCGGTCGGCGTCACTGACCGGCGCGACGCCCTGGGCCCGGTCCAGCAGGACGCTGGCCAGCAGCGCGCTGGAGGTCTCCACGCCGTGCCCGTTGCCCGGCAGGCCGGTGGTCTGCGCGGTCGGGCGGGCGGCGGTGACGGCCAACTCCAGCAGGTTGGAGTTGTTGTCCGGGTTGATGAACTTGTCCTGGAGGTCGACCTGGCCGGTGATGGTCGCCCCGGCCTGCTGGAGCTTCTTGAGCACGCTCTCGGTGTGGTCGCGCCCGTTGGGCAGGCTGACAACCACGACCCGACGCGCGGTGAGGGTGCCGGGAAGGAGGATCTGGGAGGTCTCCTCGGCGAACTCCTCTTCCAGCGCGAGTTGCTTCTCCATGTTGCTGACCGTCTGACGCCACTGCTGGTTGTCCTTGCGTAGCCCGGTGACCTGCTCCTTGAGCGAGTCGGCGACCGGGCCGTTGAGGGCGGCTGTGCCGACCACCAGGCCGATCGCCAGAGCCAGGAAGACCGCGGTGAGGGACACCACGTGGTAGCGGAAGTTGATCACGCTTGCAGCCTCTTGATCGGTCGGGAACTAGAAAAGCCGGTACAGCTGGAACACGAAATTGTCCCACCACTCGGCGACCACGCCCAGGTACGCCTTTCCGACTGTCGACACGGCCACCGCGGACGCCATCGCCGCGATCGCCGACAGCACCAGCAGCAGCAGCGACGAGCCGGAGATGCTCTGCCGGTAGAGCCGGCTCACCCCCTTGGCGTCGACAAGCTTGCCACCGACCTTCAGCCGGGTCAGGAACGTCGAGGCCATCCCGCCGCGACCCTTGTCGAGAAACTCGACGAGGGTGGCGTGGGTGCCGACCGCCACCAGCAGCGAGGCGCCCTTCTCGTCGGCGAGCAGCATGGCCAGGTCCTCGCTGGTCGCCGCGGCCGGGAAGGTGATCGCCGGCACACCGAGGCCGTTGACCCGGGGCAGGCCGGGCGCGCGCCCGTCCGGGTACGCGTGCACGATCACCTCGGCGCCGCAGCGCAGCACGTCGTCGGTGACCGAATCCATGTCCCCGATGATCATGTCGGGGGTGTAGCCGGCCTCGACCAGGGCGTCCGCGCCGCCGTCGACGCCGATGAGCACCGGCTTGAACTCCCGGATGTACGGGCGCAGCACGTCAAGGTCGGCCTTGTAGTCGTAGCCGCGCACCACGATCAGGCAGTGCCGACCCTGCATCTGGGTCTCGATGTCCGGCACCCCGACACCATCGAGCAGCAGGTCACGTTCCTGACGCAGGTAGTCCATCGTGTTGGCGGCGAACGCCTCCAACTGCACCGACAGACCCTCCCGGGCGTCCGCCATCGCCTTGCCGACCGACTCGGCGTCCTGAAGGCTGCCGTGGGCCACCGGCTCGTCACCGGCGAAGACCGTGTTGCCCTCGATGCGCACCTGGTCGCCCTCGCGGATGCGCTCGAAGACGCCCTCCCCCAGGTCGTCGAGGAGCGGAATGCCGGCGGCGATCAACACCTCCGGGCCGAGGTTCGGGTAACGGCCGGAGACCGAGGGCTTGGCGTTGAGCACCGCCGCGACCCCGACGGCGACGAGCGAGTCGGCCGCCACCCGGTCCAGATCGACGTGGTCGATGACCGCGATGTCACCGGGGCGCAGCCGACCGACCAGGCGTTTCGTCCGGCGATCAAGGCGCGCGGTGCCGAGGACTCTGCCCGGTTCGGAGTTCCGGTTCCGGCGCAACGTGGGTAGACGCATCGTGACCATCCTGGCATGTGAGGCAGGCTTTTCTGTCGCGACATGCCTGAGCAGGGCCGCCTACCCAGGGAAGCACACACCGGCACAAGCCGGTGTGCTTGCGCTCACAATACGCGGCGTCACAACCGCCTTTCCTTGGCGGCCACTGCCAGAAGCTCCTCGGCGTGGGCGATACCCAGATCTGAATCGGGCAAACCCGCCAGCATGCGCGCCAACTCCCGGGCACGCTCGGTGTCCTCCACCACCCGCACCCCGCTGGTCGTCACCGCGCCGCCGGTGTCCTTCGCCACCACCAGGTGCCGGTCGGCGAAGGCGGCCACCTGCGGCAGGTGCGTGACCACCAGCACCTGGTGGCTGCGGGCCAGCCGGGCCAACCGGCGGCCGATCTCCACCGCCGCCTGCCCGCCGACCCCCGCGTCGACCTCGTCGAAGACCAACGTGGGCGGGCCGCCGGAGCCGGCGAACACGACCTCGATGGCGAGCATCACCCGGGACAGCTCACCGCCGGAGGCGCCGCGCTGCAACGGCAGCGACGGCGCGCCCGGGTGGGCCAGCAACCGCAGCTCCACCTCGTCACCGCCGTCCGAAGTGACACCCACCTCGACGCCGTTCACCGCAAGCGTCGGCTCGGCACGCCCGGCCGGACGGGGCAGCACCGCCACCTCGATCCGCGCGTGCGGCATGGCCAGCCCGGCCAGCTCGACGGTGACCTGGTCGGCGAAGCGGACCGCCGCCTCCTGCCGGGAGGCGGACACCCGCCCGGCCAGGTCGGCCACCTCGACGGCGAGCCGCTGGCCCTCCCGCTCCAACTCGTCGAGCACGTCGTCGGACATGTCCAGGTCGGACAGTCGGGTGCGCGCCCGATCGGCCCAGGCGATCACCCCGTCGACGTCGTCGGCGTACTTGCGGGTCAACCCGCGCAGCGCCGCCCGCCGCTCATAGACGTGCTGCAACCGGGCCGGGTCCGCGTCCAGCGTCGCCAGGTACGCCGACAGCTCCGCGGACACGTCGGTGACCAGCGTGGCCGCCTCCTCCAGGCGGGCCGCCAGCTCACCGAGGGCCGGATCGGTGCCGGACTGCGCCTCCAGCGTCCGCCGGGCGGTGCCGAGCAGCCCCGCCGCGTCCGGGGTCTCCTCGGCGGCCTCCGCGCCACCGGCCACGCACTGCTGGGCGATCTGCGCGGCCGTCCGCAGGCCCTCGGCGTGCTCCAGCCGCTGCGCCTCGGTCTTCAGCTCGTCGTCCTCACCGGGCTGCGGATCGACCCGGGTGATCTCGTCGAGGCCCAACCGCAGCAGGTCGGCCTCCTGGTTGCGCTCGCGGGCGTTGCGTCGGCGGTCGGCCAGGTCGTCGACGACCCGACGCCACCCCGTGTACGCCTCGCGCAGCGCGTCGAGCAGCTTCTCGTGCGCGGGGCCGGCGAACCGGTCCAGTGCGGCCCGCTGTTCGGCCGGGCGCAGCAGCCGCAGCTGGTCGGACTGGCCGTGCACGGCGACCGCCTGCTCGCCGACCTCACCGAGCATCGACACCGGCATGCTCCGGCCGCCGACGTGGGCGCGTGAGCGCCCCTCCACCGTCACCGTGCGGCTCAGCAGCACCGAGCCGTCCTCGTCGGGTTCGCCGCCGGCCTCGACGATCCGCGCGTGCACGGCGTCGGCGACCCGCCCGTGCAGCCGCAGCCGCCCCTCCACCACGGCGCGGCCGGGTTGGGCGCGGACCCGCCCGGCGTCGGCCCGGCCGCCGAAGAGCAGGCCGAGGCCGGTGACCACCATCGTCTTGCCCGCACCGGTCTCGCCGGTGATGACGTTCATGCCGCCGGTCAACGGCAGCGTGGTGTCTTCGATGACGCCCAGTCCGGTGATGCGCAGCTCTTCCAGCACAGCCACCGACAGTAGACGCGAGGCCCGACAATTGACCAGCCGACGGGCCCGGGTACGGCCCGTACCCGGCCGACGTACAGTTCTGCCCCGTGTTGGACGTGATCGGCCTGACCTCGGCTGAGGAGGAGCTCTACCGCTGCCTGCTCCAGCTCACCACGGCCCGCATCGACGAGTTGGCCCGTCGCCTGCACCGACCCCATGAGCAGGTCGTCGCCCAGGTCGAGGCACTGCGCGGCAAGGGCCTCGTGCAGCGCAGCGACAACGACCCGGACGCCCCGCTGCGCCCGACCGCCCCGGACGTCGCCCTCGGCGGGACGCTGCTGCGGCGTCAGGAGGACCTGGAGTCGGCCCGCCGACTGGTCACCCAACTGGCCGAGGAGTACCGCTCCGGGCTGCGCCGACACCACGTCGACCATCTGGTCGAGGTGATCACCGGCGCCCGGGTTCTTCGCGACCGCCTGCGCGACCTGCAGAACTCGGCGCGTACCGAGGTGCTCTGGTTCTGCCGGGCGAATCCCCTGGCCATGGCCGGCCCGGAGAACGTCGAGGAGTTCGACGCGCTGGCCCGTGGGGTGAGCTACCGGGCCATCTACGAGCGTGACCTGCTGCTGGAGCCGGGCGCGTTGGCCGACCTGGCCAAGGGGGTCGCCGCCGGGGAGCAGGCCCGCGTCCTGGACCGGCTGCCCGTCCGACTGGCCATAGTGGACGCCAGCACGGCCATCTGCCCGTTGGTGCCCGACCGCGACGGCGGCGAACCGAGCGCCGCCGTGATCGGCCGCAGCCAACTGCTCGACGCGCTGCTCGCCCTCTTCGAGAGTCACTGGCGGGTGGCCACCCGGCTGCGCCTCGACGACCCCCTCGCCGTCGCGGCCCCCGAGGCTCGACGGCCGGAGCCCGCGGAGCAGCCGGGCGACGGTTACCAGCCCGACGCCGACGAGGCCCGGCTGCTGTCGCTGTTCGTGGCGGGCGTACCGGACAAGTCCATCGCCTCCCAGCTCGGGGTGAGCCGGCGGACAGTGCAACGGCGGATCGCCGACCTGATGGCCGCCGCCGGCGTGGACACCCGGCCCGGGTTGGCGTTCCAGGTGGCCCGACGCGGCTGGCTCTGACGCCAAAGGGCCCGCCGTCGACCGACGGCGGACCCTCAACCGGCGGGGCGGGACGGCCAGGCCGCCCCGCCCCACCCGATCAGCGCAGCCCGTACGCCTGGAGCACCGTCTGGTCGACGGTGTTCCCGGCCCGGTCGGCGGCGCGCACCCGCAGCGACACCGTTCCGCGCCCCGCCGGCACGGTAGCGGTGTACCGGGTGCCCGACCCCGTGGTCGGCGCGTTGCGCCAGGTGACGCCCCCGTCGAAGGAGACCTGCACCCGGACGCTGGTACCGGTCGGCGCCAGCACCCCGGCCGGCTGCCGCACTGTCAGCCCGAGCTGGTGCGGCCGGTTGCCGCGTACCGTGGCGCGCAGGTCGGCCGGCACCCGGTAGTCCACCTGGAGCAGCGACAACGGCGTGGCGGTGTCGCCCGCCGGTCGGGCCGAGGTGAACTCCCAGGCCGTGTCGGTCCGCGTGCCGTAACGCCAGTCGGCCGAGGACCGCTGGGTGGTCACGTCCAGGCGGTAGCGGGCGGCCCCGGCGGTCGTGGGCACCGACGCCCAACCGTCGGACAGGTCCGCGATCTGCTGCCCGTCGCGGCTGACCCGTGCGGTGACGGTGTCCGACTCCTCGCTCTCGCCGGCCACGCTGTAGTGCCCCTCGGCGTCGACGAACTCGGGCACCCACAACTCCAGGTTGTCACCGGTGCGGGTGGGCACCCGCGCCCCGCTGGCCGGGACGGCCGGCCGGAGCACCGGCGCGTGCCAGGTTTCGGTCACCCGGTCGTCGGCGGCGTAGCGCCGGGGCTGCTGGGTCAGGCCACCGGTCAGCTGCCCCCACTGCATGAACATGAGCTTGTGCAGCACCCGTTGCTGCCACCAGTTGTCGCCGGAGCTGACGAACTCTCGCCGGGTGGTGCCGGCGCGGACCAGCCGCTGGTTGTCGTTCCACGCGGTGTCCTGCCACTGACGCCACCCGAACCGCTGCTCGCTGGCCCACTCCCCGCCGACGTTCCCGTAGTGGCTGGTCACCTCGGCGGTGTTGCGCTCGGTGACCTTGTGCAGGATCCGCTCCGGGACCCGGTCCTTCGAGACCTGCCACACGTCGTACAGGTACGGACTTTCCACTGTCAACGTCAGATCCAGCGTCGTGTGGCGCTTCCGGACCGCCGCGATGATTTTCTGCCCGTCGTCGTACGCCACCGCCATCGAAGGGATCGGCAGCCGGTCACCCAACGGCGTCCACGACGTCCACGCGCTCTGGTCGGCGGGTCGGACGACAAGCGCCACAATCGCGCCAGCGGCGGCCGCCGCCGCGATCTGCTCCTCCTCCGAGGCGTCCGGGCTGGTGGTGAGCAGTGCCGCGGCGCCGCGTACCCGGGTCAGCTCGGCGGGGGTGCCGGTGCCGGCCCAGATCAGCGGCAGCCTGCGCCGGTCGGCCGTCGCTGGCGAGTAGCCCATCAGGTTGATGTCCAGCGGACCGGACACCCCGCTGATCTTCGCGTCCACCATCGGCGCGACCAGTTGCCAGCGCGACGCGAACTCGAACTCGCCCTGCCGCAGCGGGCGGGTCGGGGTGACGTTGACCTGCTGAATGGTGCTGTAGGTCATCACGCCGTGGTCGACCTGCCGGCCGTTGCCGAAGACCCGGTGCTCGTAGAAGCTGATCGTCGAGCGCTGCTCGGTGGGCTTCGGCGTCTCGATCCGCACCGGGGTGCCCTTGCGCGGGTCGAGCACCACCGTGAGGTCCCGGTCGACCAGCAGCTCCGGGTCGGTGACCAGGGTGATCTGCTCGTCCAGCGGTGCGCCGTGTTCGATCAACGCCTCGACCAGGTAGGGGCCCTCCTCGACCTGGAGTTGCACCTCGCCGCCCACCCAGCCGAGCCAGTCGGATTCGGGCTGCTCACCGAAGAGGGTGAGCACCGACGCGAGACCGGGCTGACCCTGCATGTCCAGCGCCTTCACCGTCACCGTGTGCAGCGGACCGCTGAGGGTGAGCGCGACAGCGGTACGCACGGCGACGCCGTCCGCGCCGGTGGCCACCAGCCATCCACTGTGCACACCACGGTCCAGCTTCGCCGGGTCCGCCCGCAGCGGCACGGCGACGCTGCCGCCGGCCGGCACTGTCACCTCGGCGCCGCCGACAGCGACCCCGTCGGTCTCGGCCGCCCGGGTGTCCAGGTTGCGCAGCTCCAGTGCCAACCGCAGGGTCCGCGGGGCCGTGCCGCCGTTGGTATACGTCACTGTCCGCTCGGCGGGTGCACCACCGGTGCTGAGCCGGCCGAAGTCCGCGGTGCCGGACCCGTACACCCGCTGGCCGAGCGCGCGGGCCACGTCGACCCGGCCGGCGCCCTGCTCGAAGACGGTCAACGCCGGGTTCGCCTTCGTGGTGCTGACCAACGCGTCCTTGAGCTTCGCGGCGGACCAGTCGGGGTGTTCCTGGGCGAGGATCGCCGCCGCCCCGGCCACGTGCGGGGTGGCCATCGAGGTGCCGGACGCGGTCGTGTACGCGTCGTCCACCGGCGTACCCATGGCGGTGCCCGCGGCCCGGGCGGCGACGATGCCGACGCCCGGCGCGGTGATCTCCGGCTTGAGGCCGTTGTCGCCGAGGCGAGGGCCCCTGCTGGAGAACTCCGCAAGGTTGTCGGCACCGTCCACAGCGCCGACGGTGAGCGCCGACGCGGCCGCGCCGGGCGCGCCGACGGTACGCGCGGCGCCCGAGTTGCCGGCGGCGACCACGAACAGCGCGCCGGTCTCAGCGGTCAGGTCGTTCACCGCCTGGCTCATCGGATCGGTGCCGTCGGTCGGGTCGCCACCGAGGCTCATGCTGACCACCTTCGCGCCGGAGTGGGCGGCCCACTCCATGCCCGCGATGATGGACGAGCTGTAGCCGGAGCCACCGTCGTCGAGCACCTTGCCGACCAGCAACCGCGCGCCCGGGGCGACGCCCTTGCGTTTCCCGTCGGACGCCGCCCCGCTGCCGGCGATGGTGGCGGCCACGTGGGTGCCGTGGCCGTGCCCGTCGCGGGCGCTGCCGCTGCCGGAGAAGTCCTGCGCCTCGGCGACCCGGCCGGCCAGGTCGGGGTGGGTGGCGTCGACGCCGGTGTCGAGCACCGCCACCTTGACGCCGGCACCGTCCCGGCCGGCGGCCCAGGCGATCGGGGCACCGATCTGCGGCACGCTGTGCTCCAGCGTCGGGCGGACCTTCCCGTCCAGCCAGATCCGTGCGACGCCGGCGCCGAGCCGGGCCGGCGAACCGGCTGTCACCCGCTGCCCGGGCGCGCCGCGCAGCGACGTCCACAGACCACCCAGGTCACCCTTGCCAACCCGCAGCGCGGCGCCGTTGATGCTCTCCAGGGGACGCGCGTCGGTCGCGCCGGCCAGCGGCCTGACCCGTCCGGCGGCCGGCTCCTGATAGCGGACGATCAGCGGCAACGCGCCCTGCGCGGCGTCGCCGTACCCGTCGGCCGCCAACTCCTGCACGTCGAACAGATCGGGGTCGAGCACCCCCGCGGAGAGGTACGGCATGACGTCGCTGGGCAGAACCCGCAACCCGCCGTCGGCCTCGACCGTCTGGAAGGCGATCCGGTTGCGCCCCGGGCCGGGGTGGACGGTGGCGGCGACCCGACCGGGTGCCGCCTGCACCAGGTCGACCTGGTCGCCGGTGATCAGGGTGATGCGGACGGGTGCGTGCTGGGCGGGCGTGCCCGACGTCGGGCCGGTGGGCCGGGCGGGCGGGTCGGCGGACGCCGGTGCGGCGACGCCGACCACCAACGCGCCGACCGCGCCGACGGCGAGCCAGCGTGGGGACCAGTGCATGCGATGGGCTCCTCTACTCCTCCAGGCCGTCATCCGTAGACGAGGGCCGATCGGAGTCTGCGTCGGAGCGTGTCATCAGGTCACTAGTCGCCCGCCGCCGCAGCGGCGACATGTCGTCAGGTGGACAACCGACATCCACCGACAGTGTGCGCCGCGGTCACCGGCGGCTGCCACGCCAACCGTGCACGGGGAGGCCGAACTTGGCCACCAGCCGGTCGGTGAACGGGCGGGGGCGCAGCCGCACGATGCGTACCGGCAGGGCGCCCCGGCGCACCGTCACCCGCGCGCCGGGTGGCAGGTCGTAGACGCGCCGGCCGTCGCAGGAGAGCACGGCGAGGGTGGTGAACGGGTCCACGGTGATCACGAAGGTGGACGTCGGGGCCGTGACCAACGGGCGGCTGAACAACGCGTGCGCGCTGATCGGCACCAGCAGCAGCGCCTCCACCTCCGGCCAGACCACCGGGCCGCCACCGGAGAACGCGTACGCGGTGGAGCCGGTGGGAGTGGCGCAGACGACACCGTCGCAGCCGTAACGCGACAGCGGCCGGCCGTCCACGTCCACGAGCAGCTCAAGCATCTGGGCCCGCTCGCCCTTCTCGATGCTGATCTCGTTGAGCGCCCAGGACTCGATCGTCGGCCCACCGTCGAACTCGGCGGTGACGTCCAGGGTCAACCGCTCGTCGACCGTGTAGTTGCGGCCGACGACGTCCCGGACGGCGGTGTCCAGATCGTCGATCTCCGCCTCCGCCAGGAAGCCCACCTTGCCGAGGTTGATGCCGAGCAGCGGCGCCTTGGCGGGCCGGGCCAGCTCGGCGGCGCGCAGGAAGGTGCCGTCCCCACCGAGCGCGAAGACGATCTCGGCGCCCTCGGCGGCCTCTGGGCCGGCGACCGGCACCACGCCGGGCAGGTCGAGGTCGTCGGCCTCGTCGGCGACCACCCGTACCTCGAAACCGGCGTCGATCAGGTCGGCGGCGACCGACCGGGCGTGCTCCGTGCTGCGCCGACGGCCGGTGTGGGTCACCAGCAGCGCGGTCCGGCTCATCGGGCCGCCCACTCACGCCGGAGCGGGCGGCGTCGCGCCACCGGCGACGACACCTCGGCACTGCCGCGTGTCACCGCGCGGCCCGTTGCGACGCCCTCACTGCGCGCGTTCACCCTGCGACCTCCTCCGCCGCCACGTCCGGCACGTCGCCGGCCGTCGTCGAGCCGTCCGGCCCGGCCGCCACCACGGCCCGCACCCGCTCCGGGTCGGCCTCTGGTGCGCCCCGGCGCAACCATACGAAGAACTCCACGTTGCCGCTCGGCCCGGGCAACGGGCTGGCCGCAACGTCGGCCAGTCCGAGGCCGAGCCGCGCGGCCGTCGCGGCCACGTCCAGCACCGCTTCGGCGCGCAGCTCCGGATCGCGGACCACACCGCCGGCACCGACCCGGTCCTTGCCGACCTCGAACTGCGGCTTGACCATCAACGCCAGGTCACCGTCGTCGCGGGTGCAGCCGGCCAGCGCCGGCAGCACCAGTCGCAACGAGATGAACGACAGGTCGGCCACCGTCAGGTCGACCGGGCCACCGATCGTGTCCGCATCGAGGGTACGGACATTCGTGCGCTCCAGGACGCGGACCCGCTCGTTCGTCCGCAGCGGCCAGGCGAGCTGCCCGTAGCCGACGTCCACGGCCACCACCTCGGCCGCGTCGGCGCGCAACAACACGTCGGTGAACCCACCGGTCGACGCTCCCGCGTCCAGGCAACGCCGCCCGGCCACGTGCAGCCCACCGGGGGCGAACGCGGCCAGCGCGCCGGCGAGCTTGTGCCCGCCCCGGGAGACGTACTCCTCGGCCGGGTCCGCACCGGTCACCAGGAGCGGGTCGGCGGGGTCGACCATCGCGGCCGCCTTGCGGGCGACCACGCCCCGCAGTTGGACCCGGCCGGCCTCCACCAACGCGGCGGCCTGCTCACGGGAGCGGGCCAGACCGCGGCGGACGAGTTCGGCGTCCAGCCGGTTACGACGTGCCATGGGTGGTTCTCCGGTCTGCTCAGGCCTGGTCGTCCCGCTCAGGTCTGGTCGATTGTGGCGAGGGTTTCCCGCAGCGTCTCGTAGGCCGCCTCGTACTGGGCGATCTGGTCGGCGGGAGCGAGCGTCGCCGCGTTGGCGATGGCCCGCACGGCGGCGTCCACCGCCGGATGCCGTGGCTCGTCGTCCCCGAGATCCGGCGGCGGTCCGGGGCGGGCACCCACCGGCGGGCCCGGCCGGGCCGGGAACGAGCCGCCACCCGGCGGACCGGGTCGGGCCGGGAACGAGCCGCCAGCCGGCGGACCGGGGCGGGTCATTCGGCGTCGTCCGGCCGCTGCTTGCGGACCGCCGCTTTCTTGGCGGGCATCACGGCCGGCGTCGGGACGTCCTCGTCGGAGGTCCGGCTGATCGTCGCCGGCGCCTTCTTGGCGATGGCCTTCTTCGCGACCGCCTTCTTCGCGACGGCCTTCTTCGCCACCGGCGCGGAGACCGGAGCACCGGCCGCGGTATCGGACGGCACGAGACCGGTGCCAGGCTGCGCGGCGACGGTCGGGTCGGGTTGTGGCGTGGGGCCGGCGGTCGGCGCATCGGCCGGCTCGGTGGACCGCGCCTCCCGCAACTGCCGTTCCAGGTCGTGCACCCGCCGGGTCAGCTCGGCCACCTCGTCGGCGGTCGCCAGACCGACAGCGCCGAGGGCCCGGTCGACCTCGAAGCGGACCAGCTTGGTCAGCGCCTCCCGGTTGGCGGCGCCGGTGGTGACCAGCTCCTCGCCGAGGGCCTGGAGTTGGGCGGCGGTCGCACCGCCGGAGCCGACGAGGCGACGTGCCACGTCCTGGGCCTTCTTCCGGGGCGCCTCCGCAAGGCCCATGGCCAGCTCGAGGTAGGCGCGCCACGCGTCCTGCATGCCTGAGTCCTTCCACGGGGCGGGGTGTGCAGGTGTCACGCTACCGGGCACCTCCGACCGACCCGTGCGGTACGGTGCCGAGGACGGCGTGGCGATCAGCGAGGGGGAGATGTGGCCAGCGTGGACGAGTGCCGGCAGGCGTTGCAGGAGCTGGCCGCTCGGTTGGATCGCAACGCCGAGACGGTGCGCGAACGGATCGACCTGGACCGGACGCTCGCCTGCCGGATCACCGACCTGGACACCGCGTTCCACGGCCGGATCACCGGCGGCCGACTGGTCGAGCTGACCGACGGCGACGACCCCAAGGCCAAGATCGCGATGAGCACGTCCAGCGACGACCTGCTCGCCCTGGTCCGGGGCGACCTGGACGTCACCAGCGCGGTGACCTCCCGCCGGGTGTCGATCAAGGCCAACCCGTTCGACCTGCTCAAGTTGCGCAAGCTGCTCTGACGACCGCCCGGCTCACGCCGTCGCGGTCAGCCCGAAACTCTCCACCGCGTGGGCCGCGTCCGCGCCCACCGGACGGATCTTCGGCAGCGCCGGCACCGGCGCCGACCAGGCCACCGCGCAGAGCGCCGCCAGGGCGTCCAGCGGCCGGCCGGCCCCGGCCAGCTCAAGCGTGCCGTCCCGGTCGGTCACGGACCAGCCGCCGGCGTCCGCCGGGCCCGGGACCCGCACGGCGGCAGCCGGGTCGAAGAGCCCCGCCAGGTCTTTCGCGACGTACGTGGGACGTCGCCGCGGCTCGGCGGCCAGCAGTTCCGGTACGCCGCTGACGCCGGTGAGCACGAGCAGGCTGTCCAGCCCGGCCCGGCGGGCACCCTCGATGTCGGTGTCCAGCCGGTCACCCACCACCAGGCTCCGCCCACCGCCACTGCGCTTGGCTGCGGTCTCGAACAGCGCCGGCTCCGGCTTGCCGACCACCACGTCGGGGTCCCGCTCCAGTGCCGTACGCAGCACGGCGACCAGCGAACCGTTGCCGGGCAGCGGTCCCCGCCCACTGGGCAGGGTCCGATCGGTGTTGGTGGCGATCCAGATCGCACCCGCCCGCACCGCGACCGACGCTTCGGCCAGCTCGGCCCAGCCGACCTGCGGGCCGTACCCCTGCACCACCGCGGCCGGCTTCTCGTCGGCCTGCGTGACCGGGTTCAGGCCGACCGCGCGCAGTTCCGCGCGCAGCGCCTCCGCACCGACCACCAGCACCGACGCGCCGACGGGCAGCCGGTCGCGCAGCAACTCGGCCGAGGCGGCCGCGGAGGTGAGGACCTCCTCCGGCCGGGCCGGCACGCCCATCCCGGTCAGCAGGTCCGCGACCTCGCTGGACCGGCGTGACGCGTTGTTGGTGGCGTACGCCACCGCCCGTCCCTCGGCGTGCAGCCGGGCCACCGCATCGACGGCGCCGGGGATCGGCCGGTCGATCAGGTAGATCACGCCGTCCAGGTCGAAGACGACCAGGGTGTACCCGTCGACCAGCCGCTCCCCCACGCCCGCGCTCACCGCTGCGTCGACCCCGACTCGTCGTCCCGGGCCGGGACGGTCTCGTCGGCGGTCGCTGCGTCGCTGCTCGCCGCGTCCCCGTCCGTCACGCCGCTGCCGCCAGTGGTGGCCGCGTCGGCGTTGCCGCTCTCGGTGGGGTGGCGGTCCTCGTCTTCGTCGTCGAAGCCTTCGTCGTCAGCGGGACGGCCGACAGCGTCGTCCTCCTCGTCGTCGTCGAAGTCCTCGTCATCGTCGTCGTCGTCGCGATCGTCATCGTCGTCGTCGTCATCGTCATCGTCGTCGCGATCGTCATCGTCGTCGTCGTCGTCGTCGCGATCGTCATCGTCGTCGTCGTCGTCGTCGCGATCGTCATCGTCGTCGTCGTCGTCGTCGTCGCGATCGTCGTCGTCGCGATCGTCGTCGTCGCCGGCCAGGTCGGCGTCGGGTCGGGCCGGCACCGCGCCGGGAGCACCCGGGCCCGCGGCGGTCTCCTCGGCGGCCTCGTCCTCGTCGTCACCCTCGATGAGCACGCCGTCGAGTTCGAGCAGCCGCTCGGCGGCGTCGGTCTCGCCCTCGGTGTCCACGTCGGCAGCGCGGGAGAACCATTCGCGGGCCTCTTCGCGCCGACCCACCGCGAGCAGCGCGTCGGCGTACGCGTACCGCAACCGGGCCGTCCACGGCACTGTGGCCTCGTTGGTGAGGTCCGGAACCTGGAGCATCGCGACAGCGGCGTCCTTCTGCCCGAGGTCACCCCGCGCCCCGGCGGCGACGATCAGCAGTTCGATCGCCACGGCCTGGTCCAGCTTCTCCCGGTCCGCGCCACGGAACAGGTCAATGGCCCGCTCCGGCCGGCCGAGAGCCCGCTCGCAGTCCGCGAGCACGGCCAGGTGACTCTGCAGTCCGCTCATCCGGTGGTACGTGCGCAGCTCGGCAATCGCCGACTGCCACTCTCCCGCGCGGTACGCGGCCAGGCCGACCGCCTCACGGACAGCGGAGATGCGCGACGCGAGCCGCCGGGCGGCCAGCGCGTGCGCCAACGCCTCGGCGGGGTCCTCGTCGATCAGCTGCCCGGTGGCGACCAGGTGCCGGGCCACCGTCTCGGCGACCGGCTTGTTCAGCGAGAGCAGTTCAGCGCGGACGTCCTTGTCGAGGTCGGTCGCGACAATGTCGTCCGGCAGCGCCGGGGCCGAGCTACGCCCACCCTCGGCCGACTCGGAGCCACCCGCGCGGTCATCGCGACGGAACTCCCCCTCGCGACGCGGCCGATCGTCGGACCGGAAACCCCCGGTACGCTCTCCGCCCCGGTAGCCGCCCTCGCGGTCACCGCCACGGAAGCCACCCTCACGCGGGGCACCCGAGCGCGAACCGTCACGGTCCCCGCCACGGTAGCCACCTTCACGACGGTCGCCGCCCCGGAAGCCGCCCTCACGGGGGGCGCTGGAACGCGAGCTGTCCCGGTCGCCGCTGCGGAAGCCGCCCTCACGGGGGGCACTGGAACGCGAGCTGTCCCGGTCGCCGCCGCGGAAACCACCCTCACGGGGGGCACTGGAACGCGAGCTGTCCCGGTCGCCGCCGCGGAAACCGCCTTCGCGACGGTCGCCGCCGCGGAAGCCACCGTCGCGGTCACCACCGCGGAAGCCACCTTCGCGCGGTGGGCCGGAGCGAGTGCGGTCGCCGCCCTGGTAGCCGCCCTCACGACGGTCACCACCACGGAAACCACCCTCACGGTCACCGCCCCGGAAACCGCCCTCACGCGGGGCACTGGAACGCGAGCCGTCCCGGTCGCCGCCGCGGAAACCACCCTCACGGGGGGCACTGGAACGCGAGCTGTCCCGGTCGCCGCCACGGAAACCACCCTCACGAGGAGCGCCCGAACGCGAACCGTCCCGGTCCCCGCCCCGGAAGCCACCTTCGCGCGGCGGGCCGGAACGAGTGCGGTCGCCGCCCTGGTAACCGCCCTCACGACGGTCGCCCCCACGGAAACCACCCTCGCGGTCACCGCCCCGGAAACCACCCTCACGGGGAGCGCTGGAACGCGAACCGTCACGGTCGCCACCCCGGAAACCACCTTCACGGCGGTCGCCGCCACGGAAGCCACCGTCACGGTCGCCGCCACGGAAACCGCCCTCACGCGGGGCGCTGGAACGCGAACCGTCCCGGTCACCGCCGCGGAAGCCGCCTTCACGACGGTCCCCGCCACGGAAGCCACCGTCACGGTCACCACCGCGGAAACCACCCTCACGCGGGGCGCTGGAACGCGAACCGTCACGGTCACCGCCGCGGAACCCGCCCTCACGGGGGGCACTGGAACGCGAACCGTCACGGTCGCCGCCCCGGAAACCGCCTTCGCGACGGTCGCCGCCGCGGAAGCCACCGTCGCGGTCACCACCGCGGAAGCCACCCTCGCGCGGCGGGCCGGAACGAGTGCGGTCACCGCCCTGGTAACCGCCCTCACGACGGTCACCACCACGGAAACCACCCTCACGGTCACCGCCCCGGAAACCACCTTCACGCGGAGCGCTGGAACGCGAACCGTCACGGTCGCCGCCCCGGAAGCCACCCTCACGGGGAGCGCCCGAGCGCGAACCATCGCGGTCGCCGCCCCGGAAACCACCCTCACGGCGGTCGCCGCCACGGAAACCACCGTCACGGTCGCCGCCACGGTAGCCACCCTCGCGCGGAGCGCTGGAACGCGAACCGTCCCGGTCGCCACCGCGGAAACCACCCTCACGGGGAGCGCCGGACCGGAAACCACCCTCACGCGGAGCACCCGAGCGTGACCCATCACGGTCGCCGCCACGGTAGCCACCTTCACGCGGAGCGCTGGAACGCGAACCGTCGCGGTCGCCGCCCCGGAAGCCACCCTCACGGCGGTCGCCGCCACGGTAGCCGCCCTCACGGGGGGCGCTGGAGCGCGAGCTGTCCCGGTCACCACCACGGGAGCCAGAGTCACGGCCGCCGGCGTATCCGCCTCGGCTGCCGCCGCCGCTGTCGCGGTCTCCCCGGTACGGGGGCCGGCCTTGATCATCGCGGCGTGGGCCGCGGTCGCTTCCGCCCGCGCCGTCAGTACGGTCTTCGTAACGACGGGGACGGTCTCCGCCCTGCGGTCCTGAACTCACAGGTACATCCTTCCTGATTGCGCCACCAATGGCGCTACGCAGTCGAGGGCCGACCCGGATGGGGCGGCCCTCGACTGGAAGATTGTCCGGCGGCGTCCTACTCTCCCACACCCTCACGAGTGCAGTACCATCG